>NZ_RWJX01000001.1 GCF_004123805.1 Cellulomonas endophytica
GTGCGCGACGGCCCCCGCCGCGACGAGCGACCCGACGACCGCCGCGCCGGCCCCGGCAGCCCCGGCGGCCCCGGCGACGGGCGGCGCCGCCGTCCGGCGGTCCACGCCGACGGCACCGGCGCGCAGCCCGGTGGCGACGAGCGGCCACTGCACGTAGGCCGACAGGGCGGCGAGCAGCACCATCGCCCACGTCACCTCGAGGCCGCGGGTGAGCGTGACGTGGCCGAGGCCCGTCCACAGCAGCGCCTGGGCCACGGCCGCGTACAGCGTGGTCGTCCGCACGACGGTCGTCGCGACGGAGGCGCGCCGCCCGCCCGTGGCGGCGGCGGTCGTGCCGGTGGCGACCCACTCCTGCGTCCGCCCGCGCACGAGGTCGACGATCGCGACGGCGTGCGCGAAGGAGTACAGGTACTGCACGCGCAGGACGTCCACGCGCCAGTGGCCACGCATCACCACGGGGTACACGACGAGCCACAGCAGCACCGCGCCGAGCAGCCAGACGCTGTTCATCGGCTCCACCCAGGCCGGGAACGCCCAGAGCATGACGACGGCCGGCAGGGGCGCCACGACGGCGTTGACGCCGGTGGAGATGTAGTAGAGGAAGCCGCTCCAGAAGCACAGGCGCTGCCGCAGCGTGAGGAAGCCGTCGTCGTGGAACGAGGGGTCCGCGAGCAGCGACATGCTGCCCGTGCACCACCGGTACTGCTGGGTGACGAACGCCCGCACGTCGTCGGGGCACAGGCCCTTCGACAGCACCACGGGCACGTAGCGCACGACGAGCCCGCGCCGGAGCATCCCGACACCGGTGTGCACGTCCTCGCTGTGCCCGATCTGCGCGAAGCCGCCCGAGGCCTCCAGCGCCGAGCGCCGGTACAGCGCGCACGTGCCCACGCAGATGGCGGCGTCGCTGCGGTCCCGCGCCGGCTGGATCCAGCGGTAGAACATCTCCTGGGTGGCGCCGGCGCAGCGCTGCAGCCACCCCATGCCGGCGACCGCGTCGAAGTACTGCGGCGACTGGACGATGCCGACGCGCGGGTCGTCGAGGTACGGCACGAGCGCGCGCAGGTAGTCCGGCCGGGGCACGAAGTCGGCGTCGAGGACCGCCAGCACGTCGCCGGAGCTGTGCTCGTACCCGTACCGCAGGTTCCCGGCCTTCTTCAGCCGGCCCCGGTCCGGGCGGGTCAGGTACTCGAAGCCGTGGGCCGCCGCGAGCGCCGCGACCTCGGGGCGCGCGGAGTCGTCGAGGACGAGCACCCGCAGGGTCCCGTCCCACTCGAGGGCGGCGACGTGGTGGTACGTGTTCGCCAGCACGGCCAGGTCCTCCCCCGCGCTGGGCAGCAGCACGTCGACCGAGGGGACCGCGTCCGGCCGCCACGCCGCCAGGAGCGCGCGGTGGGAGGCGAGGTCGACGCGCCGACGGCGCGAGGACGACAGGAGGGAGACCACCATCGTCACCGCGAAGAGCGACAGCGGGACGAGGAAGAGCAGCAGGCGCAGGTCGGCGACGGCGAAGCTCGTCGCGGACACGGCGACGAGCACGAACGACAGCGCCTGGAGCACCAGCACCCACCGGTGCTGGCGCCCGAGGTAGGACACCATCTCCGCGTCGGAGGGGGGCGCGGGCAGCGCCGGGTCGACGGGCCGCACCCCCGTGCCCGGCCGCAGCCCCGACCCCGCGCCAGGACCGGGCTCCACCTGCCGGGCCGTGGCCGGGGCCGGCCCGGCGGGGACGACGAGGGGCGGTGCGGCGTCGGGTTCGTGCAGACCGGTCGTCATCGCCTCGTCCTCCGGTGGCCCCCGGGGACCGACGGGTCGTCGGTGCACGGGTCGGGGACACTCTGCCCGGCGCACCGCCCACCCCGTCAACAATCCGGGGTGAACGGGACAGACCGGGCATGTGACGCGCACGACGCCACCGACCGTCGCCGCACCGCCGCAGCACCGTCGCAGCACCCCCGCAGCACCGTCGCCCGTGCTGAGAGGCGGGTGAGGTGGCGCGGTCGCGTCGGGTCACGGTCCCCGTCACCGTGGTCGACGCGGACCCGCCGGGGTGCGCCCCGCCGTGGTGTCGGCGACCAGAGAGGCCACCCCATGACGCGCTCCCGATCCGTCGCCCGCCGCGCCGCCGTCCCCGGTGCGGCCGCCCTGGTCCTGGGCCTCGTCGCCTGCTCCGCCGACGGCGGGTCCGCAGGGGCCGACGCGGCGGGCGGGGCGTCCTCCGGCGAGCCGGTGGAGCTCACGATGGCGTTCTGGGGCGACGCCGACCTCGCCGACCGCTACCGGCAGGCGACCGACCTCTTCTCCGAGGAGAACCCCGGGGTCACCGTGCAGTCGTCCTTCTCCTCCTGGGTGGACTACTGGCCGGCCCGCGCGACGGAGGCGGCCGCCCGGGCCCTGCCCGACGTCGTGCACTCGGACCTGCAGTACCTGCAGGAGTACGGCGGCCAGGGCAGCCTCCTCGACCTCGGCCCGTACGTCGAGGACGGCACGATCGACCTCGAGGGCTGGGACGAGACGCTCGTGGGGGCCGGCGAGGTGGACGGCACGCAGGTCGCCGTGCCGATCGCCACCAACACGCTCGGCGTCTTCCAGGACCCGGTCGTCCTCGCCGAGGCGGGCGTGGAGCCGCTCGACGCCACGTCGACGTGGCAGGACTACCTCGACCTCACCGCCGCCGTGTCCGCCGCCGGGCTCACGACGGCCGAGGGGCAGCCCGTCTACGGCTCGGTCGACGTGACCCGCAACCTCGAGCACTTCATGCTCTGGCGGCTGCAGCAGGGCACCCCGCCGTTCGACGCCGACGGCACCCGGCAGTTCGACGCGGACGACATCGTCGAGTGGCTCGAGCTCACGGGGTCGCAGCGGGCCGACGGCGCGATCTACCCGGCCGCGCGCGCCACCGCCGTGTCCCCCGCCCTGCCCTTCACCACCGGCGAGCTCGCGGTGGACCTCACCTGGAGCAGCTACATGGTCGAGTTCTCCGCGGCCACGGGGCGCGACGACCTGCAGCTCGTGCCGGTCCCCCTCGCCGAGGACGGCGAGCGCCACACGTTCCTGCGGCCGGCCATGATGTTCTCGGCCTCGGCCGCCACCGAGCACCCGCAGGAGGCGGCCGAGCTCGTCGACTTCCTCCTCAACGACGAGCGGGTCGGCGCCATCTTCGGCACCGCGCGCGGCGTCCCGGCCGACCCCGAGCAGCGGGACCAGGTCGAGGCGCCGGAGGGCTCCGTCGACGCGCGGCTGCTGTCCTTCATGGAGGAGGTCACCGCCGAGGGCACCGACCCCGTGCCGGTCTACCCGCAGGGCTTCGGCTCGCTCGCGGCCACCTGGCGCGAGCTGTCCGAGGAGGTCAACTACGGGCAGCTGACGCCCGCGGAGCTCGCGGAGCAGTTCCTGGCGGAGGCCGAGCTCGTCGGCTGACCACCGACGGACGGGCCACCCGGCCGCGTGACGCCCCCGCGCGGCCGGGCGACGAGCTGGGGAGAACCGCTCCCACCCCGTGCCCGCGGCGCCTAGGGTGCAGGTCACGCACCCGTCGACGCCCGACGGGTCCGCGTCGCGGCGTGGCAGGGGGCCGGCCGGGGCGCTGCACCGCCCCTCGTCCGGGGCCCGTCCCCCGGAGGAGTCCCATGGAGGTCGCAGGCACCCTGGCGGTCGTCGCCGTCGCGGTGGTCGTCCTGGTCGTGCTCGTCGTCGTCGCGCTCGTCTACGCCAAGGTGCGGTTCAAGATCGCCACGCCGGACGAGGCGCTCATCATCACCGGGCGCAAGAGCGGCACCCCGGTCATCAACCCCGAGACCGGCGACGAGACCACCGACCTGTCCGGCCAGCGCGTCGTCATCGGGGGCGGCACGTTCGTCAAGCCCGTCTTCGAGCAGGTCGTGCGCCTGTCGCTGGCGTCCCAGAGCTTCCCGGTGGCCGCGGAGGACGCGACGACGAAGAGCGGCGTCGGCGTCACGCTGCGCAGCATCGCGGTCGTGAAGGTGGGCGGCACCGAGCGGATGGTCCGGGCCGCCGCGCAGCGGTTCGCCGGCCGCGGCCAGGAGCAGGTCATCGAGCAGCAGACGAGCGAGGTGCTCGTCGGCGTGCTGCGCACCATCGCGGGCACCCTGACCGTCGAGTCGATCCTCTACGAGCGCCAGGACTTCTCGAAGGAGGTCAAGGACATCGCCGTGCCCATGCTCGCCGAGCGCGGCCTCGTCCTGGAGAACTTCGAGATCCAGACCGTGGAGGACTCGGGCAACTACATCCGCAACCTCGGCCGGCCGCGCGCCGCCGCCGTGGCGCGCGACGCGGAGATCGCCGAGGCGCAGGCCCGGCAGGAGAGCACGGAGCGCTCGAACGAGGCCGCCGTGCAGATCGCCGAGTCCAACAAGGCCCTGGCCCTGCGCAACGCCCACATCGAGCAGGAGACGGCCACCGCGCGCGCCGAGGCGGAGGCGGCGAAGGAGCGCGCCGAGGCCGAGGCCGCCCAGTCCGTGCTCGTCCAGCAGGAGCAGGTCGCCGTGCGGCGCGCGGCGCTGCGCGAGCAGGAGCTCCAGACGGAGGTCCGCAAGCCGGCGGAGGCCCGCACCTACGAGGCCGCCCAGCAGGCCGACGCGCGCAAGTACGCCGCCGAGCAGGAGGCGGAGTCCGCCAAGACGGCCGCGATCCGCAAGTACGAGGCCGAGGCCCTGCGCACGACCGCCCAGGCGGACGCCGAGGCGGCCGCGGCTCGCGCCCGTGCCGAGGCGGCGCTCGTCGAGCAGCAGCGCCGCGCCGAGGGCGCCCTCGCGCTCGCGAAGGCCGAGGCGGACGGCGTCCGGGCCCGCGGCGAGGCCGAGGCCGCGTCGGAGCGCGCCAAGGGCGAGGCCCGGGCCGCCGCCATCAAGGCCGAGGCGGACGCCTACCAGGTGTTCCCCGAGTCGGCGCGACTGCAGATGGTGCTGGACGCCCTGCCCAAGGTCGCGCAGCCGTACGCCGACGCGCTCGCGAGCATCGACGGCATCACGATCATCGACAAGGACGGCGCGTCGCGGGTGACCGGCCAGGTCGCCACGGGGGTCCAGGAGCTGACGGCCCTGCTCAAGGCCCAGACGGGGATCGACCTCGGCCGCCTGGTCGGCGGCGGCACCGGCGGGACGGGCGGTCCGGAGAGGACGTCCGGCGCGCCTGCCGACCCCGCCGAGGACGGCGCGTCCCGTGGCCTGACCGACGGGCCCGTGCTCGACGGGGCCCGCTGACGGGCCCGCCCGCGCCCACGCCGCGGCCCCGGTGCTGCGCGGTCAGCTCACGGGGTCGTAGGGGTCCGGCTCGTCCGGGTCGTCCGGGTAGTCCGGGTAGTCCGGGTAGTCGTCCTCCACCGAGCAGAGGATGACGTGGCTCAGGTCCTTGCCGGAGTAGTGCGTGTACACCGCACCGGGGACCGGGTCCTCGACGACCGTGCGGGCACCGCTGCCGGAGCCGGCCTTGAGCACGAGGACGGTCCAGACGCTGCCCGCGGGCGGCTGCGGCACCGTGAAGGAGCCGATGCCGTCGACGAGCTCGGTCTTCGTGCAGGAGGCGTCGTAGAGCGCCTCCCAGTAGGCCTCCGTGTTCTGGGTCGGGACGACGGCGGCGCTCGCGGGGGCGGCGGCGGCGCCGGCCAGCGCGACGCCGAGGACGGCGGCGGTGAGGGTACGACGAAGGGCGGGCATGGCTCCTCCTGGCGTGGTCGGACGAGCCGGACGGCGGGACCGGGGACCACGTCGTGCCCGATCTGCCCGTTTCGTCAGGGTCCTGCGGACGGTCCTGGACTGCCGCCGCCCGGCAGGGTGCGGGGACGATCTCACCCGGTCGACGGAGGCCGGGTCGGCCCGACCTCCGCGTTTCGGCGCGACAGACGCCAGGAGCAGAAGTGACGATCAGGCGGAGCCGCCGGGAGCACCCCCGGTCCCCCACCGCCGCCGGAGCGACCCCATGGACGAGCACCGCGCCCCCGAGACGCCCCCCGACGGCCCCGAGGGCCGGGCTGGAGGTCCGGACGGGCCCGACGAGCACGACGGGTCCGACGAGACGGTGCTGCACGCCGGCGCCGCGCTCCTGGCCGTGCACGGCGTGGGGGCGGGCCTGCCGGACGGCCACCTCGTGCGCCGGGCCGTGGTGCGCCAGATCCTCGCGCTCGCCGAGCCGCGGCCGGCGCCGAGCCGGGTGGCGGACCTGGGCGAGCTGCTCGTGCTCCCCGCCGGCGCGCTCCTGCGGCACCCGACCACGGGAGACCTCGTCGAGATGGTCCGCCGCCGGGGGCTGGTGTGGCCCGCGGTCGACGGCGCGCTGCTGCACGGGCCGTCCCTCGTCCGCGAGGACGACTTCCCCATGGAGGTCCTGCACCTGCCGGACGTCGTCGCCGCCCCCTCCGCCGCCGTCCGCGAGCGCGCGGAGCACGCCACGGCCGACGCGCTCGTCCCCGGCGACGTCCTCGACCCGGACACCCCGGTCGTCGCGGTCACCTCGATGAACGAGGACCGCACCCAGGGCACCGGGCTCCTGCTCGGGACGGTGCAGCAGGTGGCGGCCCGGGCCGCGCGCGTGGCCGTGCAGACGCTCACCGGCACGCCGACGACGCCCGACGGCCGCCCCGGCCCCGTCGCCGCCCCGCCGCGGCTGACGCGGCACGAGCGCGAGCTCGACCGTCTCGCCCGCGACGGCGGCTGAGGCACGCGACCGGGGCCGGCCGGCCGCGGGCGCCGACGGGGACGGCAGCCGTCAGGCCCAGAGCTCGTCGTCGACCGAGCCGGGGATGCGGACGCCGACGCCCCGGCTCAGCCGGTCCCGCTCGGGCTGCTCCGCGTGCCAGCCGAAGGTGTGGCCGGCCCGCTCGAGGTCCCGGCACGCCAGGACGGTGTCGTAGGTGACGCCCAGCGCGACGGCCACGCCCGCCGCGTCGCCCGGGAAGGACTCCCACCGGTGGCCCGTGGCGGTCAGCGCCTCCCGCGCGGCCGCCGCCTCCTCGGGGTGAGCGGCGACGAGCACGGTGTGGTGGGGCGTGGTGCGCACGAGCAGGTGGGCCATGGCGCCATCCTGCCCGAGGCGGCGAGGGGGCTCCCGCCGAGCGGCGTGCAGGGGCGGGCGGGCGGCCGGCGTCAGGCCCCGTGCCCGTCCCGGCCCTCGTCCCGGCCCTCGCCCCGGGCCGCGGCGTAGGGGGCGCGGCGCAGCGCCGCCGCCCACGCGTAGGTGGGCAGCGACGGCGGTCGGTGACGGACGGGGTCGAACCGCCGGTCCGTCTCCTCCCCGGTGTCCTCCAGGACGAGGCGGGCCAGGACACCGGGCGGCCCGGCGCCGATGGCGCCGAGCAGCAGCCGCTCGCGCTGCGCGGGCGCGTACCCGCGCCCCGGCACGACGAGCAGGACGAGCGGCCCGAGGCGCGAGCGGAACGGCATGAGCGTGCTCAGCGTCCCCTCGCCGCCCGGCCGGCGCGGCGCGAGGAGGAACCGGGCGACGGGCCCCGTGCCGGCGGAGGCGAGGAGCACGTCGCGGGGCGCGCCCGGCGGTCCCCAGCGCAGCGCCAGGCCGACGACGTCGGGCAGCGGCGCGGGCAGGCCGGCGGCGCGGGAGCGTCGGGCCTCCACCGGCTCCGTCGCCCCGGCGCGGCCGAGCCCGAGGGCGGCGCCGTCCGCCGTCCACGTCACCGTGCCGACCAGCCGCGTGCCCACCGGGTGCAGGGGCCGCTCGCGCCCGGCCGCGCGCACCGCCCGGGCGAGGACCGCGGCGACCGCGCCACCGGCCCGCGCCGCGGCCACGAGGACCTCCGGGGCTCGCGGCGCCGGCGCCCGCTGCCCCTGCGCCCGCTGCCCCTGCGCCCGCCTACCCCTGCGCTCCGTGGTGCCCCCCTCCCCCCCGGTCCGCCGTCCCGCCGGTCCCCGACCGCCTCGTCCGCCCGGCCTGCCCCGGCCTCACGGCGTGCGCCGGCTGCACGGGCGCGACGCCCGGCTCCGGTGAGGGCACCGGCGCGCCGCGCTCCCGCCTGCCATCTCCCTGGTCGAGGAACGGCGCCGCCCCCGCGCCTCGCGGCGGGCGGCGCGTGATCCGTGCCGTGCTCCGTGCTCCCAGGCCACCAGGTCTCCGGCGGGCCGGCAACCGGACACGGTGCCCGGCGCGTCGACCAGCACGGGCAACCCCGGAGCCCGCTCAGGCGGTGGCGAGGGCCCGTGCCCGGGCGAGGACGGCGTCGAGCATCGCGGGCGTGAGGCGGCCGGTGAAGGTGTTCTGCTGGCTGACGTGGTAGCAGCCCAGCAGGGTGAGCCGCCGCCCGTCGGGGCCGTCCAGGACCACCTCGGCACCGTGCCCGAACGCCGGCCGCGGCCGCGGCACGGCCCAGCCGAGGTCGCGCAGGGTCGCCAGCAGCGCGACCCAGCCGAAGCCCCCGAGCACGACGGCGACGACCGGGTCGACGAGCTCCACCTCCCGCGCGAGGAACGGCGCGCACGTGCGGCGCTCCTCGGGCGTCGGCACGTTGGCCGGCGGTGCGCACCGGACCGGCGCCGTCATGCGTGCCCCGAGGAGCGTGAGCCCGTCCCCGGCGTGCACGGAGGTCGGCCGGTCCGCCAGGCCCGCGCGGTGCAGCGCGGCGACGAGGACGTCCCCGGACCGGTCGCCGGTGAACATCCGGCCCGTGCGGTTCGCGCCGTGCGCGGCGGGGGCCAGCCCCACCACGAGCACGCGCGCGGCCGGGTCCCCGAAGCCCGGCACGGGCCGTGCCCAGTAGGTCTCCTCGCGGAAGGCCGCCCGCCGCTCCCGTCCCACGGTCTCGCGCCAGGCGACGAGGCGCGGGCAGGCGCGGCAGCCCGTGAGCAGCGCGTCGAGCGCCGCGAGGTCCCCGGCCCCCGCCGCCCGCGCGGGCAGGGCCGCCGGGTCCGGCGCGCCGTCAGGCACCCGGCGCGCCCCTCCCGGGCCGGGCCAGCGCGACGACGCACACGTCGTCCCGCTCGGCCCCCGGGTCGGGCAGCGCGGCGGAGACGAGCGCGGCCAGCCCGCCACCGAGGCCGCCCGCCCGGCCGCCCTCGAGCGCGGTGCGCAGCCGCGGCGCCAGGGCGGCGAGCGCGTCGAGCCCGTCGGACAGGGGCCGGTCCCGCCGCTCGACGAGACCGTCCGTGTAGAGCAGGAGCGTCGAGCCCGGCGCGAGGCGGGCCTCGGCCTCGCCGCGCACGCCGTCGGCGGGCCGCAGCCCCAGCGGCGTCGAGCGCCCGTCCCACAGGTGGTGCACGTCGCCCGCGGCGTCGAGGAGCAGCGGTGGCGGGTGCGCGGCGACGGCGTACCGCAGCCGGCCGGTGACGAGGTCCACCTCGGCGTAGGCCATCGTCGAGAGCATGCCCGCCCCCGTGGCGGTGACGAACCGGTCGGCGCGGTCGAGCACCTCCGCCGGCCGCGCCCCCGGCCCGGCGACGGCCCGCACCGCGCTGCGCAGGCGGCCCATCGCGGTGGCCGCCTCGAGCCCGCGCCCGACGACGTCCCCCACGGCGAGCGCGAGCCGGTCCTCGTCGACCCGGAAGGCGTCGTACCAGTCGCCGCCCACCTCCAGCGACGCCACGCCCGGCCGGTAGAGGGTCGCCAGCCGCATCCGCGGGTCCACCGGCTCACGGGTCGCGAGCATGGCGAGCTGCAGCCGGTGGGCGACCGAGACGTTCTCGTCGAGCAGCCGGGCGCGCTCCAGCGCGGTGCCCGCCGCCCGGCCGACGGCCTCGAGCACGTCGACGTCGAGGGGGTCGGCGCCGGCCGCGGCCGACGGCGCGACCGCGAGGACGCCCTCGGTGCGCTCGCGCCCCGGCAGGGCGACGACGACCGGACCGCCCGGCCCGTGCGGCTGCGCGGGGCCGGCGGCGGCCGGCGTGGTCAGCAGGGCGGTGAGTGCCGCGACGGACGCGGCGTCGCCCGTGCTCCGCTCGAGGGGCGTGCCCGCCTCGTCGAGCACCCGCACGACCGCCGCCCCCGCCCCGAGCTCGCGCGAGGCCGCCAGGAGCAGCGCGTCCGCGACGCCGGAGACCCGGAACGCGCCGGCCAGGGCGGTCGAGGTCCGGTGCAGCGCCCGCAGCCGCTGCGCGGAGGCCTCGGCGGCGCGGCGGGCGGCGTCGATCTCGCGCTCGTACCGGGAACGCTCGGCCCCGACGACGAGCGCGACCTCGACGCCCGGGGTGTCGTCGGGACCCGGTCCGACGACGGCCGTGAGGAGCACCGGGAGCCGACCCCCGGGCGTGGCGAGCGCGAGGGCGACCTCCTCGACCCGGCCCTGCGCGTGGAGGATCGGCGCGAGGTGCGTCTCCCAGTAGATGCGCCCGCCGGGCGTGAGGAGCTGCTCCAGGCGGACCCGGCCGACCGTCGCCGACCGGGTGCGGGACGTCCAGCGCAGGACCGTGCGGTTGGCGTCGACCACCGTGCCGTCGCGGTCGAGCCGCAGCAGGGCGACGGCGCCCCCGTCCCACCCGCCCGTCACGCCGCGCCCACCCAGGCCCGCATCGCCTCCACGAGCTGCGCGGGGGCGCTGAGGTTCGGCGTGTGGCCGACCGTGTCGAGCACGACGAGCCGGCTGCCCGCGAGGTGCTCGTGCACGTAGCGCCCCACCTCCGGCGGCGCGATGGCGTCCTCGCGGGACTGGACGACGAGCGCCGGCGTCCGCACCCGCGCGAGGTCGGCGCGGCTGTCCGAGAGGAAGGTCACGCGCGCGAAGCGCCGGGCGATGGCGGGGTCGGCGCGGCAGAACGAGGCCGTCAGCTCCTCCCCGAGCTCGGGCCGGTCCGGCCGGCCGACGATGACGGGGGCGATGAAGCGGGACCACCCGAGGTAGTTGTCGTCCATCGTCGTCAGCAGGTCGTCGATCTCGGCGCGCGTGAAGCCGCCCCGGTAGCCCTCGTCGTCGACGTACCGGGGGCTGGGGCAGACGAGGACGAGCCGCTCGACGAGGTCGGGCCGGGCCGCCGCGACGAGGCACACCACCATGGCGCTCACGGAGTGCCCGACGAGCACGGCCGGCCCGGTCCCGAGCGCCTCCAGCACCTCGACGAGGTCCTGCGCGTACCCCTCCAGCGCGGCGTGCCGGACGGGGTCGTACGCGCCCGCGTCGCTGCCGCCGGCGCCCACGAGGTCGAGGAGGACGACGTCGTGCGTGCCCGTGAACGCCGGCGTCACGAACCGCCACATGGCCTGGTCGCACCCGAACCCGTGCACGAGGACGAGCGGGGGCCCGTCCCGGCGCCCCGCGCGGGTCACGTTGTTGCGGCGCAGCACGTCCACGCTGGCACCCTAGGGCGTGGGCGGCCCGGTCGGCAGCGCGGCTCAGAGGCGGCCGACGAGCTCGGCGTGCGCGCCGTCCCGCGCGTAGACCGGCAGCGTCTCCAGGGGCGCGTCCGCCTCGACCCACGTCCCGCCGGGCAGCACCTCCCCCGTCCGCAGGCTCGTCCACGACGCCCCCGCCGGCAGGTAGACCCGCCGCGAGCGCGCGCCGGCCTCCAGCACGGGGGCGACGAGCAGCGACGCCCCGTGGAGGAACTGGTCGGCGACCCCCCACGCCTGCGGGTCGTCGGGGAACTCGTGGAAGAGCGCGCGCATGACCGGCTGCCCGTCCTCGTGCGCCTGCCGCATCGCCTCCCGGGTGTGGTCGCGCAGCGCCTCCCGCAGGTGCACGAACCGCTCCAGCACCCCGTACACCCTCTCCCCGAACGACCAGAGCTCGTTGCCGGCGCCGGAGGGGTTGCGCAGGGTGCCGTCGGCGGCGCGCACCTCGCGCGCGGGCTGCCGGTCGCCGTGCAGGCGCATGACGGGCAGGAACGTGCCCATCTGGAACCAGCGCACGAGCAGCTCGTGGAACGCGGGGTCGTCGGTGCGGCCGCCGGCGAACCCCCCGATGTCCGTGGTGAACCACGGGATGCCCGCCAGGCCCATGTGCAGGCCCGCGACGAGCTGGCGGCGCAGCGTCGGGAAGTCGGAGTGGATGTCCCCGGACCACACGAGCGCCCCGTAGCGCTGGGACCCGGCCCAGGCGCACCGCACGAGGCTGACGACCTGCGTCTCCCCCGCCGCCGTGAGGCCCTCGTGGAAGGCGCGGGCGAAGGTCTGGGGGTAGAGGTTCGCGACCTGCGCCCCCGCACCGGCGTGGAAGGCGTAGGCGTCCCACTGGTACAGGCCGAACTCGGGCTCGGCCTCGTCGAGCCAGAAGAGGCGGATGCCGTGGCGGGCGTACCCCTGCACGCAGCGGTCCCAGAGGAAGGCGCGCGCCTCGGGGTTCGTCGTGTCGACGAAACGGCTCGGGCCGCCGAACCACATCTGCACGTCGATGCCGCGCCGCGTGCGCACGAGCAGGTCGTGCCGGTCCATCTCGGCGTAGTTCTCCGAGTCGAGCCCGACCTGCGGCCAGACGGACACCATGAGCTCGACGCCCGCCTCCCGCAGCTCGGCGACCATCGCCGCCGGGTCGGGCCAGAACTCCTCGTCGAAGCGGTAGTCGCCCAGGTGGGGCCAGTGGAAGAAGTCGGCGACCACGACGTCCAGCGGCAGCCCGCGGCGCCGGTGCTCGCGCACGACGGCGAGCAGCTCCTCCTGGTGCGTGTAGCGCAGCTTGCACTGCCAGAAGCCCAGGCCGTGCTCGGGCATCATCGGCGCGTGACCCGTCGCCTCGGCGTAGCGGCGCGTGATCTCCGCCGGGGTCCGGCCCACCGTCACCCACCAGTCGATCTGGCGGCAGCTCTCCGCCGCCCACTCCGTGCGGTTGCGCGCGAACGTCGCGCGCCCGACCGCCGGGTTGTGCCAGAGGAAGCCGTAGCCCGCGCTGGAGACGACGAACGGCACGCTCGCCTGGGAGTTGCGGTGCGCCAGCTCGAGGGTGGCCCCCTTGAGGTCGAGCAGGTCGTCCTGGTACTGCCCCATGCCCGCGAGGTGCTCGTCGGCGGGCGTCTCCAGCGCGAGCACGGCGCTCACCGACTCGCCCTCCAGCGGCCGCAGCTGGCGCGCGCGCAGGGCGAGGGCGCCGCTCTCGCCGACCTCGCGGAGCAGGACGCGACCGTCGGCGTCGCGGACCTCGATGCGGCAGTCGTGGCGCAGGCCGCCCGTCTGCATGTGCTCCACCGTGCGGGCGGTGAGCACGACGACGGCCCGCCCGTGGCGCAGCTCCGCCCGGTACCGCTCGGGCCCCTCGTCGACGAGCGCCGTCAGCCTCACCGTCGCGCCCGCCGCCGTCACCGGGTCGGGGGGCAGGAGCGCCCAGTCGGCGTCGACGACCGGCCCGAGCGCGGCGCGCACGCGGACGGAGTCCGCGCCCCACGGCTCGACGAGGAGCGTCTCGCCGCCGCCGCGCCAGCGCACGGCGGTGCCGAGGACGTCGAAGGGCCCGAGGTGGTCGGTGGTCGTCGCGGTGGATGTCGTCGCGGTGGATGTCGTCGCGGTGGATGTCGTCGCGGTGGATGTCACGGGGCGGTCCGTCCTGGCCGCAGGGCGACCGTGGGGAGCAGGGGGCGGTCGAGGGCCGGAGCGGGTCCGGGCGGCGCGGTCGCGGCCGGCAGCACGCCGGACCGCCAGAGGGTGGTGAAGGACAGCAGGGCCGGCAGGGCCAGGCCGACGACGGCCACGAGCCCCGGCACGAGCCCGTACGCGGCGAGCACGACGCCGACGACGGCCGCGTGCCCGAGCGCGACGAGCGGCCGCCCGAGCACGAGGAGCACCGCGCGCCGCAGGGTGGCGCGCACCCCCTCGTCGAAGTGCGCGGCCAGGGCCGGGACGGCGAGGGTCGCGACGGCGGCGACGAGCGTGAGGACCCACAGCAGGCCGGCGAGCGCGGGCCCGAGCCCGCCCAGGTCCACGGTCGCGACGAGGCGCCGGTCGAGCAGCAGCACCGCCCACAGCGCCGTCACGGTCCAGCCGAGCCGGTTGGCGGGGCCGAACGAGGCGCGCCACGCCGCGCGGAACTCGGCGACGAGGGACGTGCGCGCCGCCGGGTCCGCCGCACCGGGCCGCTCGGCGGCCGCCGCGTCGAGCACGTCGCGCCGGACCACGGCTAGGACCGCCGCGCCCGCCGGGAACGCCCCGAGCACGACCCCGCCGGCCAACGTCCCCGCGACCCACAGGAGGTGCAGGGCGAGGAGCCGCAGGCCGACCTCGCCGACGCGCGTGTGGAGCCCCAGGAGGCGACCCATCAGCCCTTCACCGACCCGATCATCACGCCCTTCTCGAAGTACTTCTGGATGAACGGGTAGACGAGCAGCACCGGCAGCGTCGAGACGATGATGACCCCGTACTTGATCTGGTCGGCGTACTGCTGGCCGTACGCGCCGCCGGTGCCGCCCGCCCCGCCCGCGCCGCCGGCGAACGCCTGGTTGGACAGCAGGATGTCGCGCAGGACGATCTGCAGGGGCTGCTTGTCGTAGTCGCGGACGAAGATGAGGCCCGTGAAGAAGTCGTTCCAGTGCTGCACGAGGTAGTACAGCCCGATGACGGACACGATCGCCTTCGACAGCGGCAGCGCGATGCGCAGGAAGAACTGCAGGTAGCTGACGCCGTCGAGGGTCGCGGCCTCGAACAGCTCCTCGGGCAGGGAGTGCTCGAAGAACGCCCGCGCGATGATGAGGTTGTAGACGTTCAGCGCCGACGGGATGACGAACACGAGCCAGTTGTCGAGCAGCCCGAGGTCCTTGTAGAGCAGGTACTGCGGGATGAGCCCGCCGCTGAAGAACATCGTGAAGGCGAAGAAGAACATCAGCGGCCGGCGCGGCGCGAACTCCCGGCGCGAGAGCGCGTAGGCGGCCGGCAGCGTCACGACGAGGTTCAGCGCGGTGCCCACCACCGTGTAGAGGATCGTGTTGCGGTACCCGGTCCAGATGCGCCCGTCGGACAGGATCTGCTCGTACCCGAAGAGGCTCAGCTCGGCCGGCAGCACCCAGACCTGGCCGGTGTTCACGGCGGCCGGGCTGCTCACGGAGGCGATGAGCACGAACCAGATCGGGTACAGCGTCGCGAACAGCACGAGCGCGCAGACGAGGCCGAGCAGCACGGAGAACGCGAGCTCCCCCGGCGTGCGCGGGTGGCGGACGCGCGGACGGCGCGTCGTGGTCGCGGCCGGCCGGAGCCGGCGCGGCGGGCGGGGCGGGGACGTGGTCGTCATGGGGGTGCTCCTCGCTGTCCCGGTCACCAAAGGCTGGTGTTGGAGACGCGCTTGGCGACCTGGTTCGTGACGACCAGGAAGACGAAGTTGATGAGGGTGTTGAACAGGCCGATGGCGGTGGCGTAGGAGAACTGGCTGGAGAGGATGCCGATCTTGTACGCGTAGGTGGAGATGACCTCGCTCACCGGCAGGTTCAGCGGGTTCTGCAGGAGGAACACCTTCTCGAAGCCCGCGTTGAGCACGCCGCCCATGTTGAGGATGAGCAGCACGATCATCGTGGGGACGAGCGCCGGCAGGTCGATGTGGCGCACGGTCTGGGCCCGGCTGGCGCCGTCGACGCGGGCCGCCTCGTACAGCTGCGGGTCGACGCTGGCCAGCGCGGCGAGGTAGATGATCGAGTTCCAGCCGCAGTGCTGCCAGACCTCGGAGATGACGTACACGGGGACGAACGCCGACGTCGAGCCGAGGAGGTTGCCGCCCTCGACCCCGAGCAGGCCCAGAGAGCGCGGCAGCACGCCGGTCGCGGGGTTGAGGAAGACCTGCAGCATGCCGACCACGACGACGATCGAGATGAAGTGCGGCAGGTAGGTCGCCGTCTGCAGGAACCGCTTGCGGCGGCGCCCGACGACCTGGTTGACCACCAGCGCGAGCGCGATCGGCGCGACGAACCCGACGACGAGCGTCGTCAGGCTGATGGCGACCGTGTTGCGGAGCAGGTCCCAGAAGAGCGGGCTGGCGAAGAACTGCCGGAAGTACGCCAGCCCCACCCAGTCGCCGCCCGTGAGCCCCTGCGCGAAGTCGAACTCGCGGAAGGCCAGCTGCAGCCCGTACATCGGCACGTACGCGAAGACGACCGTCAGCGCGATCGCCGGCGCGAGCATGAGCCACAGCTGCCACCGCGAGCGCAGGTGGTCCGAGACCACCGCGCCCGGGGGCCGTCGTCGTCGGCCTCCCGCGACCGGCGGGACCGGCACCTTCTCCGCCGTCTCTCCCAGCGTCAACGCCACCCTGCACCTCCTCCGGGGCCACCGCCCCACGTCCGGCCCGTCCCGGGCCGCCGGACCGGCCGCGCGGGTGCGCGGCCGGCGGGCGGGGGCGGCGCGCCGTGCGACGCACCGCCCCCGGGGGCGTCAGCCCTCCGACGCGTCGTAGTACTGCTGGTAGAGGTCGATGTTCTGCTGCAGCCCGGCGGCCTCGAGCGAGGCGACGTAGTCGTCCCAGCCGGCCTCGACGCCGCCGTTGGTGACGAACTGCGCGAAGGCGTTCTGCGTGAGGTTGAGCAGCGTGGTGTTGTTCAGCGAGAGGGTCGACAGGTCGGCGGCCGACATCTTGATGTAGGGCGGCCAGACGTCCTCGTCGGGGTCGACGTTCGCCAGCGCGGGCTCCAGCGGCGCGCTCTGCTCCACGGCCTCGGCGAGGTCGGTGGGCAGCACGAGCTGGGTCTCCTCGCGGATCCAGCCGGGCGAGGCGTCGGCGAGGGAGTTCGTCCACTTCCAGGTCGAGGGGTCGCTCGTGCCGTCCGCGGGCGGGAGCACCTCGTACGCGCCCTCGCCGGTCTTCGTCACGTACTCGCCCTCGTCGCCGAAGAGCGTCTGCACCGACAGGTCCTCGTCGTAGAACGCGTCGATGACCCGCAGGCCGGCGTCGATCGCGTCGGACTGCGCCGACAGGAGGATGTGGTTGGGCGTGAGGTTCTCGAAGTCCCAGCTCCACGTGGGCTCCACACCCGGCTCGGACAGCACCGGCGCCATGGAGGCGTACTGCGGGGCGAGCTGCGCCCCGAAGCGGTCGGAGGAGGTCCAGCCCCAGCTCATGCCGACCGTGGCGTCGTCGCCGGAGCCGCGCCCCACGGACTGGTAGGCGGAGTAGTCCTGCGTCATGACGTTCGTCGAGACGAGGCCCGCCGCGTTCGCCCTCTCGAGGAAGAGCAGGACCTCCTTCCACCGCTCGTCGGCCAGCCAGTTCCCGACCGTCCCGTCCTCGACGAAGTACCCCGTGCCGCCGCCGCCCGAGATCGGCAGGCCGGTGCCGCCGAGCAGGGCGGAGGGCTGGAAGTAGCCCCAGCCCGTCGTCGCCACGGGCGCCCAGTCCAGGGGGATCTCGTCGTCGGGGTCGCCGTTGCCGTTCGCGTCCTCCGTCTTGAAGGCGAGCAGCACGTCGTAGAGCTCGTCGAAGGTCGTGGGCATCTCCAGGCCGAGGGCGTCGAGCCACTGCTGGTTGATGTACTGGCGCGTGATGGCCTGGGGCCAGGCCTGCTTCCAGCGCGGGAGGGCGTACACCGATCCGTCGGTCTGCGTGGCCGTCTGCTCGGCGCCGTCGACCTCCTCGAACATCGCCTGCACGTTGGGCAGCGCGTCCATGTGCTCGGACAGGTCGACGAAGAGCGAGCCGTAGGTGGCCAGGTCCGAGTCCGTGATGACGTTCGTGCCGATGACGAGGTCGGGCACGTCCCCGGCGGCGAGCATCGTCGACTTCTTCTGGTCCCAGTCCGCCGACACCTCCTCCCAGTTGAGGGTGACGCCGGCCTCCTCCTCGAGGGTCTTCACCCAGGCCATCTCGTCCATGCCCTTGGTCAGCGGGTGCTTCACGACGAGCACGTCGAGCGTGCTGCTGCCGCCGGCCTCGCCGCCCTCGTCGTCCCCGCCGCCGGTGCACCCGGCGACCAGGAGTGCGGGGGCGACGAGCGCGGCCGCCCCGGTGCGCAGCGCGCGGCGGGACCGGCGGGGCCGGGCCTCACCGCCGGGCGCGGCGGACGGGGTGCGGGGGGTGCGTGCCATGGATCTCCTCCTCGAGATCGCTGCCCGGTCGGGCGGCGGTGGGCGGTGCGGGACGGTGCGGTGCGGTGCGGGGCGGTGCGGGTGAGCGGTCGGGCCGTGCGCGAGGCACGACCGGAGGTGCGTCCGGGCGGAGGGCGCCCGCGTCAGCCGGTCGTGACGGGCAGCCAGACGCGCATGGCCCCGGCCCGGCGGTTCCCCCAGGCGGCGAACGGCACGGCCAGGACGTCCACGGCCGGGCCCGCGGCGGCCGCCGGCCCGTCGGCGCGGGCGTAGAGATCGGTCTCCGGCGGCCGTACGGTCGCGGCCAGCCGCAGCGCCGGTGCCGCGGGTCCGGGGAGGCCGGCCGGCGCCGGCACCTCGTCGGGCGTGCGCGCCGGGTCGACGACGAGGTCGTCCACCGCCGCGCCCGCGGGCAGGTCGGCCTCCTCGACGCAGTAGACGAGCGGCCCGCGCTCGAGGGCGAGGCAGCCCCGGACGGCGTCGACGCGGGCGTTCGCCCGGGTCCAGCGCGCGGAGACGTCGAGGTCGAGGCGCACCGTCGCGCCGCCGACGAGGGGGACGCGCACGTAGCCGTCGGCGTCGGCGCCCGTCACGGTGCCGTCCGCGGTGACGGCCGTCGTGCCGGCCGACCACGCCGGCAGCCGCAGCGCCACCGTGGCACCGGGCCGCAGTTCGCCGCGGACCGTCAGCTCGACGCGCCCGTCGACGGGGTAGCCCGTGCGCACCTCGACCACGCCGGACCCCAGGTGGGCGGGCACGTCGATCTCGCCGGCGGCGTACTGGTGGACGACGAGGGCGTCCGGTGTGCTCGTCGCGACGTAGGAGGACAGCTGCGCGACCGTCCGGGCGATGTTCGGGGGGCAGCAGGCGCAGGCGTACCAGGGGGTGCGCTCCCGGGGCGCGTTCTCCTCCGAGTAGCGGTCGGGGCGCAGCTGGAGCGGGTTGGAGTAGAAGAACCGGCAGCCGGTGGCGTCCACGGCCGCGGCCAGGGCGTTGTGGATCTCGCGCTCGACGACGTCGCCGTAGCGGGCGTCGAGGTCGACGAGCTGCATCCGCCACGTCCAGTGCAGGTCCGCGATGGTCGCGCACGTCTCGGCGTAGGCGCGGTCGGAGGGCAGCTCGTGGTCGTCGCCGAAGGCCTCGTCGCGGTGGCGGGAGCCGAAGGCGCCCGACAGGTACATCTTCCGCTCGTGCGCGGCGGCCCACTGCGCCCGCATCGCGGCGAGGAGCGTCGGGTCGCCCGTCTCGAGGTGGACGTCGGTGACGCCGGCGTTGAGGTACAGCTGGCGCACCGCGTGGCCCACCGGCGAGAGGGACTCGCGCACCGGGGCGTGGTCCTGGAAGTAGCGCGCACCGAGCCCGCCGACGGGCAGCAGCCCGGTGCCGCGCAGGTCGACCATGTGGGCCGCGAGCTCCAGGTGCCGGCGGTCCCCGGTGTGGCGGTAGAGCTCGACGAGGGCCGTCTCGATCTCGGGGTGGCCGCAGACGCCCTTCTCGCGCCCGGGCCCGAAGCGCCGGTCGACGAGGTCGACGAAGCGCAGCGCGATCTCGAGCAGGTCGCGCCGGCCGGCCGCCCGGTCGAGGGCCACCGCGGCCTGGACCATGTGCCCGAGCACGTACATCTCGTGCGTCCACTCGAGCTCGGCGAACCGCTTCTCGGGGTGCACGCCCTGGATCCAGGACATGACGTAGCCGCTCGGGTCCTGCACGCGGGCGACGAGGGCGATGACGTCGTCGAGCCAGCCGTCGAACGCGCCGGTGCCGGACCGGGCGATCTCCCAGGCGACCGCCTCGATCGTCTTGTAGAGGTCGGAGTCGGCGAAGACGAAGCCGCGGTAGGCGGCGCCCGACTCCCCCACGACGCGCCGCAGGTTGTCGAGCACGCCCGACGCCTCGAGCCGCTCGATGCAGTGCGGGATGGTCGCCTCGGCGTTGCGCCGCTGCCAGACGCCGAGCGGGCTGCGCGGGTCGAGGCGCACCGACCGCAGGTCCAGCGGACGGTGCCGCGCCACGTCCGCGAGCGGGACGGCGGGTGCTGCGGCCACGGGGGCCGCCAAGGTCTCGGTCAACGTTGACTCCTGTCCAGGGGCGACGCGGACGATCGTGGCGAGGTTGTTCAGCGTTGTCAACCATCGGACAGCAGCCTGTCCCGCGGTCTGTCGGCTCACCGGCGGACGTCGGCCGACGGGGTCGGTGGCCGACGGCGGAGGCGTGGTCGCGCTCCCTCCCTGCGCCGACCTGGACGGACGTCCTGCGGGCCACGTCGTCGCCCCGGGACCGGGGAGGGAGACGAGGCGCCCACGCCCGCCCACGTCCGAGTCGCTGCCAGGGCGGGGACGACCTCGAGCCCGAGCAGCATCTGCCGGGCGGGTCTTCCGAGGCTCCACCGGCCGCGGCGCGCCGTCGCCGCCGGCGGGATGGTCGGCGACCTGGTCGAGCTCTTCCCGCCGTCGCACACGCTCCTGGTGCAGGAGCAGGAGCGCCGCCGGAGGTTCCGGCGTCACGAGGAGCCCAGGGCTCACCGCGCCAGACCGTGCCGGACCGTGCCGGACCGTGCCGGACCGTGCCGGACGGTCAGAAGGGCGGCGTGTCGTCCGGTGCCGGCGGGGCGCTGCGGGCGCGGCGGTGCCCGCTGGCGCTCTCCTCCGCGGCCGCCGCGTCCGGGTCGTGCACGATCCGTCCCCGGCGGTCCCGGCGAGCCCCGGCAGGCACGGCCACCGCCGCAGGCCGCCTCAGCGGCTCGTGGTCCGCGGGACCGATCCCGACCGGTCCACCGGCACCGGCACCGGCACCGGCGTCCTCCCCTGCCGGCCCGTCGTGGCCCTCGACGACGCGCCACCGACCGTCGGGGGTGCCGGCGGCGTTCTCGTCGGTGGCGTCGAGGTGGGCGTGGGGGTGCAGGTGCAGGTCGGGCAGGGTGGTGTGGTGGCGTCCGGTGGGCGTGGTCCAGCAGGCCGTGCCGTCCCGGTCCAGGGTCATCGACCAGCCCGTCAGGTGCCGCAGCCGGTGGTGGTGCCGGCACAGGTGGACCAGCTCGTGCGGGTCCGAGGCCCCGGTGATCGCCCAGTCCTGCACGTGGTCCACGTCGCAGCGGTGCACCGGCCGCGGGCACCCCGGGAACCGGCACGTGCCGTCACGGGCCTGCAGGAACCGACGCAACGCCCCGGTGATCCGGTACGTGCGCCGGTCCACCGCCCGCACCGCCCCCGTGACCGGGTCGGTGAGGATCCGCGTCAACGTCCGCGCGGTGGACGCCAGCTGGCGTGCCGTGGCCGCGTCGACCGGACCCACACCGGCGACCTCCGCCGGCTCGTCCCCGCCCAGCAACGTCCCCACCGGCACCGTCACGAACAGGTGCGTCACCCGACCACCCGTCGGCACCACCGGCCCTGCCCGACGACCCGGCGGCCCGGCCTCCGCCTCGTCGTCGTCCCTCGACGGCTTCCCTCCCGGTCCACCCCCCGCGACCACCGACCCCGGGCCCGTCCCCACGTCCGGCGCTGAAGGGGCGCGTACCGCCGGGCGCGGTCGACCCTGGTCCGCTTCGGAGGCCCGCTCCTCGCTCATCTCGAGGAGCAGGTCCTCGTCCGGAGGCACCGGGGCCAGCGCGTCGGCCGACCCTGCGCTCACCTCGCCCGGCAGGGACAGGGGTGGCAGCTCCGGCAGGGTCGCGCTCACGTGCAGCACCGCCTCCACCAGCGCGTCCGCTCGCAACTGGTCCAGGGTCCGCCCGTCGCGGGCCTCCTGCGGACGCGCGACCTCCGCCGCCCACGCCGTCAACGTGTCGTGGATGCCGTGGGCGTCGACCGCCGGCAGGTACGCGTGCAACGAGGCCATCCCGTCCCGCTCGGGCAGCAGCCGCACGCACCGCTCCTCCCGCGCCGCCCGCCGCCGCTGCGCCACCGGCCGCGGGTGGTGCCGCTCGCACCACCGCTGCGCCCGCCTCCCCAGCGCACGCGGGGTCAGGTCCACCGGCGCGGCCCACCCCTCCTCACCCTCGTCCGTCAGCAACGCCCGGTCCGCCTCCTGCGCCACCTCCACCGACAGGTGCGCCGTGGCCTGCAGCAGCACCTCCACGTGTCGCCACCCCAACCGCCCCGTCGCCAACGCCCCCAGCACCACCGGCCGCTCCCGCACCAGCGCCGTCGAGGCCCCCACCAGACCCCCGGCCGTCTGCTCCGGCAGGCCCAGCGCCGCCGCGACCTCGGCCACCACGCTGCGCGCCGGCAGGTCATCACCCAGCGGCACCCCCACGCCCAGCGCCACCGCCAACCGCCCGAAGGACGCCGCCTGCGCCAACCTCTCCGCCCGCCACGCCTGCCAGGCCCGGATCGACTGCTCGACCTGCACGACCTCCTCCAGCAGCACCCGCGCACTGGCCTCCACCCGCTCCCGCAGACCCGGCACACCGGCCAGCACCCCCACCGGCAGCTCACCACCGACCAGGTCCTCCACGGCCGCCAGCTCGGGCACCGACCAGGCGCCCACGCCCTCGGTCATGATCCGCCGGACCGTCTCGGAGTCGAGCCGGTCACCGCCCCCACGCTCGCGGGTCGAGCCGCCCGGCCGCGACTCCCGCTCCCCCGCCACCTCCCACACCCCCGACGACATCGCCGTCGCAGCAGGACGCGAAGCAACAGGGGCGCACTCCTCCGCGCCCCTGGCCCCCAGCAGCCCCGCACCCGTCGCCACGGGACCATCCCACCACCCACCACTGACACGCCGCCTGCTCCCTGACTGCGCCCCGGGGAGCGGGGACGCGACCGTCAGCGGGGGGCGGTGGACTCGCGGACGACGAGGTGCGCGCCCGTGCGGACGTGCTCCGCGGGCCCCTCGTCGCCGGCGAGCCGCGCGACGAGCATCCGGACGGCCGCATCGACCATGGACGCCTGCTCGGGGCTCACCGACGACAGCGGCGGGACGGTGAAGGCCGCCTCCTCGGTGTCGTCGAACCCGGACACCGCGACGTCCTCGGGGACGCGGACGCCGTGCGCACGCAGGGCGCCGAGGGCCCCGACGGCGATGGCGTCGTTGACGCACAGCGCCGCGTCGAACGCCAGGCCCGACCGCAGCAGCCCGACCATCGCCTCGTAGCCGGAGGCGCGGCGGTCCCAGTCCGAGCCGGCGACGACGAGCCGGTCGTCGCGCTCCAGCCCCCGCTCGGCGAGCGCCTCGAGGTACCCCTCGAACCGGTCGCCCGAGGGCTGCGCGCCGGGCGCCTGGTTCCACACGAGGGCGATCCGGCGCCGGCCGCCGTCGAGCAGGTGGCGCGTCATGGCGCGGGCGCCCTCCCGCTCCGCCATGACGACGCAGTCCAGGCCAGGGGTGGGCCCCCCGCCGAGCTGGACGATGGGCCGCGGCGGCACCGTCC
This sequence comes from Cellulomonas endophytica, assembly GCF_004123805.1. Taxonomy (GTDB): domain Bacteria; phylum Actinomycetota; class Actinomycetes; order Actinomycetales; family Cellulomonadaceae; genus Cellulomonas; species Cellulomonas endophytica. The sequence goes on from NZ_RWJX01000001.1 coordinate 23,246, forward strand.
CGCGGATCATGTCGCCGACGGCGTGGTGGGGGCAGACGACCACGGCGTCGACGTCCCGCGTGGCCGGCCCGAGCAGCGCCTCGCGCTCGGCGGCCTCCCCGTGGGCCACGCGCAGGGTCGCGACGAGGCCGTGCGCCTCGAGGGCGTGGATGAGCCGCTCGGCGATCTCGGCGAAGTAGGGCTGGTAGAGGTTCGGCACCACGACGGCCACGCGCCCCGTCCGGCCCGAGGCGAGCCCCCGGCCGGCGAGGTTGACCGTGTAGCCGACCTGCTCGACCGCCGCGAGCACCGCGGCCCGCGTCGCGGCCGACACCCCGGGGCGCCCGAGCAGCACGTTCGACACGCTCTTGGCCGAGACGCCGGCGACGGCGCCGACGTCGGCGAGGGTGGGGCGCGTCACGGGGCCTGCTCCCCCAGCGTCGAGGCCCGCCGCAGGAGCTCCACGGGGAGCACGAGCGTCCGTGGCCCGGCCGGCCCGGCCCCGTCGAGGCGGTCGACGACGAGGTCCACCGCCGCCCGCGCGAGCGCGCGCGGACCAGGGTCGAGGGTCGTCAGGGTCGGTGCCGAGAAGCGGCCGTCGTCGAGCGCGTCGTAGCCGACCACCGCGACGCGGTGCGGCACGGGCACCCCGGCGGCGGCGAGCGCGGCGAGCGCCCCGAGCGCGACCTCGTCGTTCGTGCAGACGAACGCGTCGACCGACGGGTGCTCCGACAGGGCGAGGGCGGCCGCCCGTGCGCCGGCGGCCCGGTCGGCGACCGTGCCGAGCGGCACCAGCGGCGGCTCCGGGGGCGCCTCCGCGCCCGGCACCGCGGCGGCGACGGCGGCCCGCAGCGCCGCCGACGGCCGGCGGCGGTCCTCCCCGGAGCCGTGGGCGCGGTCGGGTCCGAGCAGCACCGGGTGGCGGCGCCCCATCACCGCCAGGTGCCGGGCCACGAGCACCACGGCCTGCACCACGTCCTCGTCGACCCGGTCCACGACCGCCCGCGCCGGCCCGAGGCCGTCGCCGCCGGCGCCCCCGGGGGAGAGGGCGTCGAGGGCGCCCGCCACCGGCACCGGCCCGCCCTGCACCACGACGAGGGGCCGGTCCGGCACGCCCTCGTCGAGCGGGACGCCCTCGGGCAGGGGCCCGACGTGCACCACCGCGTCGACCGAGCGGCCGCGCGAGGCGAGCAGCGCGCGCAGCCGCTCGGGGTCGTCGTGCAGCGGCTCCACCGCGACGGGCAGCCGCCGCCGGTCCGCCTCGACGACCAGCGCCTCGACGAGGGTGGCCAGGTAGGGGCGCCGCAGCGCCGCGACCCCGACGCCGAGCATGCCGGTCCGCCCGGTCCGCAGGCTCCGGGCCGCGGCGCTCGGCGTCCAGGCGAGCTCGTCGATGGCCGCCCGCACCCGGGCGACGACCTCCGGGCGCGTGTGCGGCTCGCGGTTGACCACGCGCGAGACCGTCTTGACCGAGACCCCCGCGAGCGCGGCGACGTCGCGCATCGTGGCTGCCACGGGGGTCAGCGTAGGTGTCGGCGGGGACCGGGGACCCGCGGAGGGACGGCCGGCGTCGGCCCGCGCCGGCTCACGCGCCGTCCTCGAGCACCGTCGCGAGCATCCGCCGCGCCACGGCCGCGAACGACGGGTGCGTCGTCGCGTAGTACGGCAGCGCGACCGCACCGACGAGGAGCGCCCACCCGCGCCCGCGCTCCCAGGTGGGTTCGTCGACCCTGAGGTCGCGCCGCAGCACGGCCCGGCCGCCCGGGCCCAGCAGGGACCACGCCGGCAGGAGGTCGACGGCCGGGTCCCCCAGGCCCGCGGCCGCCCAGTCCAGGACGCCCGTGAGGCGGCCGTCCGCGACGAGGAGGTTGCCCGGCAGCAGGTCGGCGTGCACCCAGGTGCCCGGCGCGCGCGCCGGCGGCACCACCAGGGCCGCGTCCCACCGCGAGGTCAGCGCCGGGACGTCGACGACGGCGCCGAGCTGCCCGAGCGCGGTGCGGACGGCCGCGTCGTAGGCGTCGAGCCGCCGGCCGCGGAAGGCGGTGGGCCCGTCGGGCAGCCCCAGGTCGCGCAGCGCGCGGACGACGGCGACGAGGTCCTGCGCGAGCGCCTCGTCGTCGCCCTCCGCGGGCTCCGGCGGCCGGCCGGGCACCCGCTCCTGGACGGACCACGCGAAGGGGTAGCCCTCGCCCGGCGCGCCGACGGCCACGACCCGCGGGACCGCGACCGGCAGGCGGCCGGCCAGACGCGGGAGCAGGGCCCGCTCCCGGGCGAGGTCGTCGGCGCCCGCCGCCCGCAGGGGCAGCCGGACGACGAGCGCGTCCCCGAGGGCGAACACGGCGTTCACGGTGCCGGCCGGCACGATCTCGACGACCGCGTCCGCCCCGCCCGCACCGACGAGCAGGTCGGGCACCTGCCCCGCCAGGAGTCGGACGACGAGGCCCGCGTCGACGGGCACCTCGTCGTCGTGCAGCCGGAGGCGCGGCACCCGTGCCCTCGCCGCCCCTCGCCGGCTCCGCCGCCCCCGCCGCCGTCAGCGCGTGGCCAGCGCGTCGACCGCCGCGACCTCATCGGGCGTGAGGGAGAACCCGAGGACCGCGAGGTTGGCCGCGAGGCGGCCCGGGTCCGTCGACTTCGGGATGACGACGACGTCGTGCTCGACGTGCCAGCGCAGCACCACCTGGGCGGGCGTGACGTCGTGCGCGCGCGCGACCTCGACGAGGGCCGGCGCGTCGAGGTCCGTCCGCTTCAGCGGGCTGTACCCCTCGAGGACGACGCCGCGCCCGCGGTGCGCGTCGAGCAGCGCCGGGTCGTGGTCGACCGGGCTCCAGGGCACCTGGTTGACCGCCGGCGCCTCGCCCGTCGCCGCGACGAGGGCGTCGACCTGCTCCAGCGAGTAGTTCGACACGCCGACGGAGCGGACGAGGCCCTCGTCGCGCGCGGCGAGCAGCTTCTCCCAGACGTCGGGCCGGGCCTCGCCCCCGGGCGGCCAGTGGATGAGCCAGAGGTCGAGGTGGTCCAGGCCGAGGGCCTCCAGCGACGCCTCGAGCGTCTGCCGCTCGCGCCCGGCGTGGTCCGGCGGCAGCTTCGTGGTGACGAAGACCTCCTCGCGCGGCAGGCCGGCCGCGGCGAGCGCGCGCCCGACCTCGGCCTCGTTGCCGTAGCCCGTGGCGGTGTCGACGTGGCGGTAGCCCAGCCCGAGCGCGGTCTCGACCGCGGAGCGGGCCCCGTCGCCGGAGGCCTGCCAGGTGCCCAGGCCCAGCACGGGGATGGCGCCGCCCGGCAGGGGCAGCGTCGGTGAGGTGGGGGCGGCGTCGGTGCTCATGCCGCCATCCTGCGCGCGCCCCCCGCCCCGCGCGCGCCGCACCGCGCCCGGCGTGCCCCGCCCGCCGCACCCCGCGCGGTGCCTACAGGGCAGCCAGCTCCCGCTCGAGGTCCGCCAGCCCGAGCGAGCCGAGCCCGAGCGCCGCCGAGTGCCACGCCCGCAGGTCGAAGGCCTCCCCCGCCGCCCTCCGCCGCGCCCGGGCCGCCGCACGGCCGGCGAGCCAGGCCCGCTCGCCGAGCTTGTAGGCCACCGCCTGCCCCGGCCAGCCCAGGTAGCGCGTGACCTCGCTGGCCACGAACGCCGACGAGGAGCCGGACCGCTCGCCCAGGAAGGCCAGGCCGCGGCCCGCCGTCCACCGTGCGCCGTCCTCGCCGCGCACCGGCAGGCCGAGGTGCATGCCGGTGTCGACCACGACCCGCACGGCCCGCAGCCGCTGCCCGTCGAGGTACCCCAGCCGCTCGCCGGCGTCCCGCAGGCGGCCGAGCTCGTCCATGAGGCGCTCGGCGTACAGGGCCCAGCCCTCCGTGGTGGCGGGCACGGAGCCGACGCTCACCTGGAAGCGGGAGAGCTCCCCGGCGCGGTGCGCCCAGCGCCCGAGCTGGAGGTGGTGGCCGGGGACGCCCTCGTGGTACCAGGTGCTCACCAGGTCCCACGTCGGGAACCGGGTGCGGCCGAGCGTCGGCAGCCACGTGCGGCCAGGACGGGCGAAGTCCAGCGAGGGCCGGGTGTAGTACGGCGCGGCCGCCGACCCCGGGGGCGCGATCATCGCCTCCACGCGGCGGACGGGGGCCGGGACGTCGACGACCGTCCCGTCGAGCTCGGCGATCGTGCGGTCCATCAGGTCCTGCAGCCAGGCGCGCACCGCGTCCTCGCCGTCGACGGCCGGGCCGTGCTCCGCGAGGTGCGCGGCCGCCTCCGCCGGCGTGGCGCCCGGGCGCAGCACCCGGCCCGCCTCCTCGTCCATCTCCGCCTCGATGCGGGCCAGCTCCTCCCACCCCCAGGCGTGCGCCTCGTGGGGGTCCACCTGCGCCCCGAGGTGCTGCCGCGCCGCCAGCGCCCACCGCTCCGCGCCGACGCCGTCCGGGACGTCCGCGACGGCGGGGCGGTACGCCGCGGCGAGCCAGTCCCGCAGGCCGGCGACCGCACCCGTCGCGGCGGCCGCGCCGCGCTCGAGGTCGCGGCGCAGGGCCTCCGGCACGCTCCCGGCGGCCCCGGCCACGAGGTCGGCGTACCAGCCGGCGCCGGACCCGTCCGCCCCGCCCCGACCGGCGCCCGGCAGCCAGGCCGACAGCTGCGCGACGACCGCGTCCGCCTGCCGCGACGCGCTCACGTGGCCCGTCGCGAGGCCGTGCTCGAGGCCGGCGCGCACGGAGGCGGCCGCCTCGGGCACGCGCGCCAGCCGCCGGGCGACGACCGCCCACTCGTCGGGGGTGCTGCGCGGCATGAGCAGGAAGACGCCCTGGAGGGTGCCGACGGGCGAGCCGATGGGTCGCAGGTGCGCGAGGTCCTCGCCGGCCTCGTGCAGGGCCAGCGCCGTCCCGAGCCGCTCGCGCAGGAGGGTCCCGCATCGGCGGTCGTCGTCGTCGGGTCCGGTCGTGGACCCCTCCGACGAGGCCCCGCCGCCGGGGAGGCCGTCGAGCTCGGCCAGCGCCGCCCGGGCCGCCGCCGCCCGGGCCGCGAAGCCGTGCCACGACAGGTCCGGGAGCCCGTCCTCGTCGGGCCGCGTCCCCAGCGCCGTGGCGACGGTGGGGTCCAGCCGCGCGAGCGTCTCGACCCAGCGGTCCGCCACGTCGCGGGCGCGACGCGCGCCCCCTCGGCCGTCCGTCCCCGCGGCCGCCACCCCGTGCTGCGTCATGGTCGGACGGTAACAACAGGCCCCGCAGCGCCCGCCCGGCCTCACGGCGCCGCCGCCCGGGCCTCGTCACCTGGCGCCCGCGGGCCGCACCGGCCACGCTGGAGCCAGCGCCGGCGGAGGGGCCGCGGGCGCCGGGGAGGTGCCACCGTGAGCGAGACCATGGGCACGGGCGGGTCGCCGGAGGCCGACGAGGCCGACCGCCTCGACCAGGGCCGGGAGCAGGACGGCTCCCCCGCCGGCGGTCCCGGGGACCTGCCGGACGCCGAGGACCGGCCGGCGCTGCCCGAGGCGGGGGCCGACGACCTGCCCGACGCGCTCCCGGACGGCGCCGCGGAGGCGGACGCCCTCGAGCAGGCGCTGCCCGCGGGCGGTGACGGCGAGGACGAGCACCCTCGGGCCTGACGCGCCTGCAGCCAGGGGGCCCGTCCGTCCGTCCTCCGGGCACGGCCGCACGGGTCGGCGGCGCGGGTCATGATGGACGGGCCCCGCGGCGCCGCCCGCCGGGGCGCGCCCCACCGCACGAGGAGAGGTCACCATGAGCACCGCCCCCGAGACCCAGCGCCCGCGGCCGTCCCGGCTCGGTGAGACGCCGGTGTACGACGAGGTCGTCGCCGAGCGCGGCGAGCCCTTCGAGACGCGACCCTCCCGCCACTGACGGCGGGCACGCCGCCCGGACGGTCCAGCGCCCGCCGCGCGGGCCTGCCAGACTCCCGCCATGCCCCGCACCCCCGACCCCGGCGCGGCGAGCGCGCCCGTCACCGGCACGGGACCCGTGCCCGGGCCCGCACCGACCCCCCGGCGTCTCGTCGTCCTCGGTGCCGGCGCGGTCGGGCTCACGCTGGCGGCCCGCGCCACCGAGGCCGGGGTGCCCGTGCTCCTCGTCGCGCGGGGCGCGGCGCTCGAGCGCCTGCGCACCGCGCCCGTCCGCTACGCCGACCCCGACGGGGTGCGCGAGGTACGGGTGCCCGTCGCCGCCGAGGACGAGGTCGCCCTCGAGCCCTCCGACGTCCTGGTCCTCACCGTGAAGGCGCAGCAGGCCGAGGACGCGCTCACCGCGTGGGCCTACCGAGAGGTGGCAGGCGGCGGCCTCGGGGCCGACCTGCCGGTCGTGACCCTGCAGAACGGCCTCGACACCGAGCGGGCCGCCCTGCGCCGGTTCACCACCGTGCTCTCGGCCTCGATCCTCGTCCCCGCGCAGTCCTTCGCGCCGGGCGAGGTCGCCACGGCCGCCGCCGGGCCCGCGGCGGTCCTCACGCTCGGCCCGGCCGGGGCCGGCCCGCACCCGCCCGCGACGCACGCGGCCCTGGCCGACGTGGCGGCGGCGCTCGTGGCCACCGGGTGCGCGGCGCACGTCGTCGAGGACGCGGCGCCGTGGAAGGCGCTCAAGCTGCTCGGCAACGTGCTCAACGGCGTCGAGGTCCTCGCCGGTGACGAGGACGCGCGCGCCGCCCTCGGCCGGGAGGTCGTCGAGGAGGCGCGCGCGGTGCTCGACGCGGCGGGCCTGGCGGTCGCGGACGGCGCCGAGCGCGAGCGGGCCGTCGGCGCCGTGCGCGTGCGCCGGACCGAGGGCTGGGAGCCGGGCCGCTCGTCGACCTTCCAGAGCTTCGCGCGCGGCGCGGCCAGCGTCGAGACCGACCACCTCAACGGCGAGGTCGTGCTGCTGGCCCGCCTCCACGGCGTGCCGGCCCCGCTCAACGCGGCGCTGCAGCGCGTCCTCGGGCGGGCCGCCGCCCGCGGCGAGGGGCCCGGCAGCGCCACCGTCGCCGACGTGCGCGCCGCCGCGGCGGGCTGAGGACGGGCGGATGGTGACCCTCCAGGACGTCGCGCGCGCCGCCGGCGTCTCGCCGATGACGGTGTCGAACGTCGTGAACGCCCGGGTCCCCGTCCGCCCCGAGACCCGCGAGCGCGTCCTCGCCGCCGTCGAGACGCTCGGCTACCGCGTCAACGGCGCCGCGCGGAACCTGCGCGCCGGACGGACCGGCACCATCGCCCTCGCGGTGCCCGACCTCGACCGCCCGTACTCCGGCCAGCTGGCGGACCGCGTCGTGCACGCGGGCCGGCGGCGGGGGCTGCGCGTGGTCGTGGAGGTCACCGGGGCCCGGCGGGAGGACGAGCTGGACGCCATCGCCCTCTCGCGCGTGCGCCTGCACGACGGGGTCATCGTCAGCGCCGTCGGGCTTCGGCCGGAGGACCTCCGGCTCCTGCCGCTGTCCGGGCCCGTGGTGCTGCTCGGCGAGCGCGTGCTCGACGCCCGCGTGGACCACGTCGGCATGCCGAACGTCGCCGGGGCCCGGGCGGCCGTGGAGCACCTGCTCGCCACGGGCCGGCGGCGGGTGGCCGTCGTGGGCGCGCCGCCGGAGGCCGTGGCGGGCGCCGGCCGTGCGGGCGACCCGCACGACGCGGCCGCGAGCGGGACCCCGCTGCCCGCCGACGCCGACGCCGGGCACCCCCGTGGCGAGGGCTACCGGCAGGCGCTGGCCGCGGCCGGCCTCCCGGTGGACCCCGCGCTCGTGGTGCCGGCACCGGACTGGACGCTCGCCGGCGGGGCCGCCGCCGCGCGGGCCCTCCTGGCGGCGGCACCGGACGTCGACGGCGTGCTCGCCGTGACCGACACCCTCGCGCTCGGGGTCCTGCGCGGCCTCGCCGACGCCGGCCGTCGCGTGCCGCAGGACGTCGCGGTGGTCGGCTTCGACGACGTCCTCGAGGCGTCCTACTCCGTGCCCCGGCTCAGCACCGTCGCGCCGGACCACGAGGAGATCGCCGAGACGGCGGTCGAGCTCCTCGTCGCCCGGATCGCGGAGACCGGCGTGCCGGCGCCGGCGCGGGACGTCACCAGCGGCTTCCGCCTCGTCGTGCGGGAGTCCTCCGCCCCTGCGGGCTGAGGGGCACGTCCGCGACCCCGGGCCCCCGGGACGGCTGCCGTCAACCCCGCCGCGTCAGCGCGCCCGTGCCGCCGCGCGGAGGGGGAGCCGGTGCAGGGTCACGTCGTGCAGGGCGCCGTCCCTCGCGACGGCCGTCACGTAGGTGCAGGTCGGCTGGCGCCGCCGGTCGGTCGGCGAGCCGGGGTTGAGCAGCCGGAGCCCGCCGGGCGCGACCGTGTCCCACGGGATGTGGCTGTGCCCGAAGACGAGCACGTCCAGGTCGGGGTACCCCGCCGCGCACCGGGCCTCGCGACCCGTGGCCGGGCCCGTCTCGTGGACGACCCCGAGGCGCAGGCCGTCGACCTCCCGACGCCCCACCTCCGGGAGCCGGGCCCGCAGGTCCGGCCCGTCGTTGTTGCCCCAGCAGGCGAGGAGCTGCGGCGCCCGCCCGGCGAGGGCGTCGAGCAGCGCGACGTCCACCCAGTCGCCGGCGTGGACGACGAGGTCCGCGGCGTCGACCGCCTCCCAGACCTGCGGCGGCAGGTCACGGGCCCGTCGCGGCACGTGGGTGTCGGCGAGGAGCAGCAGGCGCGTCACCGCGCGTCCCGCCTCAGGACGCCTTCCGCTCGACGATCCGCACGAGCTCGCCCACGTCCTGGATGGACCCCATCTCCGCGTCGCTGAAGGTGATGCCGAACCGGCTCTCCAGCGAGAACAGCACCGACAGGTGGGCCAGGGAGTCCCAGCCCTCCACGTCGCCCGCCGTGCTCGTGTCCTCCAGCTCGAGGTCCGGCTGGAGCAGCACGTCCCGGATCACCTCGTGGACGTCGTCGCGCACCGTGCTCATCGGCTCTCCCTCTCCCCGGTCCTGCTGCCTGTCCGCCCGGCTGCTGACTCGTCACCCGCGCCCGGTGCGGGGCGCGCCCGTGCTCTCCGGGGTGCCGGAGCACCCCGCCTCACGCCACCGCGGCGACCTGCGTCGCCCGGCGGACGGGCAGGTGCTCCGACCCGCGGGCCGCGTCCCGCCCGACGACGAGCTCCCACGTCTCCACGGGCCCGTGCTCGCCGGCCGGCGGCGCGGCGTCGACGTCGGGCCCGCCCTCGACCCGGACGAAGCCGGCCTCGGGGAGGATGCGCTGCGCCGGCGCGTTGCGCCCCGAGGGCACGAAGTGCGCCAGCACCCGCGCGAAGCCCTTCTCGCCCGCGTGCTCGACGAGGGCCGCCAGGAGCGCGCGCTCCGCCGTGCGGCCCAGCACCCGGCACGACATCACGAAGGTGTCGAGCCTGAGCGTCGTGCCGTCGGGCACCGCGACGACGGCGGCGACGAGGCCGTGGTCGTCGAACCGGTCCCGCACCCGCATCGCCCAGACGACGGCCCCCGGCGTCACCCCGAAGGCCTCGACGGCGGCCGTGCCGTGGCGCCGGCCCGTGAGGTTGAGCTGGTTCGTCTTGCCGATGAGCTGCACCACGCGCGCGAGGTTCGTCTCGGACAGGTCCTCCACCGTCGCCGTCATCCCGAGCGCGGCGAGGAACTCCTCCGGCGAGGCCGCGGACGTGCTCAGCCGCTGCGCCTCGTGCCGGGCGCGGTACTGCTCCGTGCGGCGGGCGTCCTCGGCCGTGAGGGCGACGGTCTGCAGCCCCGGGAAGCGCGCGAGGGCCGCCACGTACCCGCTGGGGTCCGGCGGCAGGTCCACGACGCCGACCTGCGGCAGCTCGTGCCGCATCCGCTCCCGCTCGGCCGGGTTGTCGTCGACGAGGACGAACGCCTCGAGGCCCAGGCCCAGCGTCGCCGCCATGGAGCGGACGGCGTCGGGCTTCGTGCCCCAGCCCGCCTCGAAGGCCACGAGGTCGTCGAGCCCGAGCACCATCTCCGGGTGCGCGCTGAACGGCCGGCGCGCCTCGTCGGGGTTGTTCTTCGTCGAGACCGCGAGCACGAGCCCGCGGCGCCGCAACGAGCGGACGTAGTGCTGGAAGGCGACGAACGCCTCCCCCGCCGGCGTCCCGCCGAGGGCGATGCCGCCGAGGCCGTCCTCACCGACGACACCGCCCCACAGCGTGTTGTCGAGGTCGAGCACGACGACCTTGCGCGAGAGCCCCAGCGCGGCGGCGGCGACGTCCGTGAGCCGAGCGGCCAGCGCGCCGACCGCCCCGAGGCCGACGGCGTGCTTCGCGGCGAACCAGTAGCGGCTGTCGGCCCACACCCGCGCGCCGACCTCGGCCGCCACCGCCTCGGCGTCGACGAGGTGCACGCCCGCGGGTGCGGCGTCGGCCAGGCGGAGGTTGAGCTCGCGCACGAGGCGGCGACGGGCCCCCGGCAGGACCGCGCCGAGGTCGCCCAGCGCGTCGTCGGGGGCCGGCACGAAGGTCGCCTGGACCACCGTGGCGCCCGACCGCTCCCGGAGCGGCCGCCACAGCCCCGTCCACCGCGCCACCTCGGCCGCCAGGTCGGCCTCGGGGTCCTCCGACAGCTCCGGCAGGTGCAGCTCGCGGGCGTCCACGACGAGCAGCACCACGTCCGGGGCCGCCGCGTAGAGCTCGGAGGCCGGGTCGACGACCGCGGCCTCGTACGTGCGGTAGCCGGTCTCGACGGTCGTGGCCGCCAGCCCGTGCGCGAGCGCCGCGACGCGGACGGCGGCGGCGAGCTGCCCGCTCGTGTGGCTCGACACGACCGCCACCGTCGCCTCGCGGCGGGCCCAGCCCGCCACCGCCCCGTCCGCCCGCAGCCGGGCCAGGAGGCGGTCGGCGCCGGAGGTCTGCCGCAGGTCGGGCCGGCCCTGCGCGAGCCGCGCCAGCACGTCGAGCGCGGCGGCGCCCCGGCCCGCGCGCTGGTGCTCGAGGGCGGTGGCCAGCGGCTCGGCCGCGACGCCCGTCGTGGTGGTGCCGTGGTCGGTGCTCACGCGGTCTCCTCCGGCGTCGTGCGGGCGCGGACCACGCGCGGCGGCTGGGCCAGCACCGTGGCCCCCGCCGGCACGTGCGTCATGACGACCGCGTTCGGTCCGATCGTGGCGCCGTCGCCGATGCGCACGGCCCCCACGACGACGCAGCCCGCGCCCAGGGACACCCCCCGCCCGACCTGCGGCGCCTGCTGGGCGAACGTCGCCCGGTCCCCGCTGCCCGCGCCGAGCGAGACGCCCTGGCGCAGCACGCAGTCGTCGCCGATCGCGGCGAAGGGGTGGACGACGATGCCGTGCTGGTGCGCGACCCGCACGCGGCGCCCGAGGCGGACGGTGCGCGGGATCTGGATGCCGTACACGTTCCGCACGAGCAGCCACGCCAGCTTGTGCGCCCGCAGCGCCGGCCCCCGCAGGACGGCCGCACCGCCCCCCGCGTCCAGCCAGACCCCCACCCGGTGCAGCGCCACCGCGTGGAACCCCGGCGTCAGCGGCCCCGTGCTGTTCGTCCGGCGGTCCTCCCGGAGCAGCTCGACGAGCTCGCCCACCGACCGCGGCACGGGCTGCTCGCCCGTGACGGCCGGCACCCGTCCTGCCGCGCCCGTGCCCGCCGTCCCCGCCTGCGTCGTCATGGCCCCGCCCCCCTCCGGCTCGTGACACGGCGATGCTAGGACGACGCCCGTCCGATTTGGGCGGTTTTGCCCGGGTGAGTTTCGGGCCACCCGAGGGTTGCTCGTCCGGGTGACGACGTCACCCGCACGGCCCGCACCCGGACGGGTGATCCTGCTCCGCGCCCGGCAGTGCCGCCGGGCCGGCCCGAGGACGACGACGCCCCCGCCGAGCGGCTCGCAGGGAGCCGCCCGACGGGGGCGCGGTGCCGGCCGGGGCCGGACGTGTCAGTCCTGCCAGACCTTCCAGGGCGCCTTGTCGGCGTCCCAGAGGGCGTTGAGGTCGGTCCAGTCGCGGAACGTGTCCATGCCGGCCCAGAAGCCCTCGTGCGCGAAGACGCCGAGCTGGCCGTCGCGCGCCACCTGCTGCAGGGGCGCCCGCTCCAGGAGCAGCTCGGGGTCGTCGTCGAGGTACTTGTCGACGAAGGCGCGCTCGAAGAGGAAGTAGCCGCCGCTGACGAAGCCGGTGGTGCTCTGCGGCTTCTCGAGGAAGGCGGTGACCTTCGTGTTCGTCGCGTCCGCGGTCATCTCGCCGAAACGGCTGGTCGGGCGCACGCCCGTGACCGTCGCGAGCAGGCCGCTCTCGTTGTGCTGCTTGAGCTGGGCGGTGAGGTCGACGTCGCCGACGCCGTCGCCGTACGTGAGCGCGAAGGGGCCGTCGCCGATGTAGTCGGCCACGCGGCGGACGCGGGCGCCCGTGCCGCTGAGCAGGCCGGTCTCCGCGAAGGTGACCTCCCAGTCCACGTCGCTCGCGTCGCCGTGGAACACGGGCGTGTGGTCGCCGCCGACGTGCAGCGTGAAGTCCTCGGAGTGCTCGCGCATGTCGAGGAAGTAGCGCTTGATGAGGTCGCCCTTGTAGCCCAGGCAGAGGACGAACTTGCGGAAGCCGTGGGCCTCGTACGTCTTCATGATGTGCCACAGGATCGGCTTGCCGCCGATGTCGACCAGGGGCTTGGGGAGCTTCTCGCTCGCCTCGCGGAGGCGGGTGCCCATGCCCCCGCAGAGGATGACGACCGGCACGTCGGCCGGGTCGAGGTCTCGCGTCGGTTCTGCCATGGCTGATGCCTCTCGTGGTGTGGACGTCGTCAGGGCGCGCCGCCCCTGCCCCGACCCGCCGGCGTACCGCTCGGTGGTCCGGGGCCGCTGCCCGCCAGGGAGCACGCTAGGACAGGTGCTGTCCGGTTTGTGCCGGATCGTGGGTTTTCTCACCCGGTCAACCACCCTCGGGCCCCCTCCCCGGCCTCTACTGTCTCGCCGAGGCGATACCGCCATCACCGCTGACCGCTCCGAGGGGGAGACGTGCGCATTCTGGTCACCGGCACCGAGGGTTACCTCGGCTGCCTCCTGGCCCCGACGCTGGTCCAGGAGGGCCACGAGGTCGTCGGGCTGGACACGGGCTACTACCGGGCCGGCTGGCTCTACAACGGCGTCCCGCTGACGGTGCAGACCGTCCAGAAGGACATCCGCGACACCACGGAGGCCGACTTCGAGGGCTTCGACGCGGTCGTCCACATGGCCGAGCTGTCGAACGACCCGCTGGGCGACCTCCTGGGCGAGGTCACCTACGAGGTGAACCACAAGGGCTCGCTGCACGTGGCCGAGACCGCCAAGCGCGCCGGCGTGGAGCGCTTCGTCTACATGTCCTCGTGCTCCGTGTACGGCGTGGCCGACGGCACGGTCGACGAGACCTCGCCGACGAACCCCCAGACGGCCTACGCCGTCTGCAAGGCGCTCGTCGAGCGGGACGTCACCGCGCTGGCCGACGACAGCTTCACGCCGACCTTCATGCGCAACGCGACGGCCTTCGGGGCCTCGCCGCGCATGCGGTTCGACATCGTGCTGAACAACCTGTCGGGCCTGGCGTACACGACCGGCGAGATCGCCATGACGTCGGACGGCACCCCGTGGCGCCCGCTCGTCCACGGCCTGGACATCGCGAAGGCGATCCGCCACGTCCTGGCCGCCCCGCGCGAGGACGTCCACGCGCAGGTCTTCAACGTCGGCTCCGAGGCGCAGAACTACCAGGTGCGCGAGATCGCCGAGACCGTCGCCGACGCGTTCCCCGGCTGCAAGCTCTCCTTCGGCGAGCCCAGCGCGGACAACCGCAGCTACAAGGTGAACTTCGACAAGATCCACTCGGTCCTGCCGGGCTTCTCCTGCGACTGGGACGCCCAGAGCGGCGCCCGCCAGCTCGCGCAGGTCTTCGGGTCGATCGACCTCGACGAGGCCACCTTCACCGGTCGTGGCCACACGCGTCTGAAGCAGCTCCAGCACCTGCTCGCGACGAAGCAGATCGACGCCGAGCTGCAGTGGGTGTCCTGATGCGTCTCGTCCCCACCGCGATCGCGGGCGCCACGGTCATCGAGCTCGACCTCCTGTCGGACGAGCGCGGCTTCTTCGCGCGCACGTTCGACCGCAAGGCCTTCGAGGAGGCCGGCCTCGAGCCGCTCGTCGAGCAGGGCAACGTCTCGTTCAACTACAAGGCCGGCACGCTGCGCGGCATGCACTTCCAGGTCGCCCCGGCGCCGGAGGCCAAGCTCGTGCGCTGCACCCGCGGCGCGATCGTCGACATCATCGTGGACGTGCGGGAGGGGTCGCCGACCTACCTCCAGCACGTCGCGGTGGAGCTGACGGCCGAGAACCGTCGCGCGCTGTACGTGCCGCCCTTCTTCGCCCACGGCTACCAGACGCTCGTGGACGACACGGAGGTCGTGTACCAGGTCAGCGGCACCTACACGCCGGCCGCCGAGCGCGGCCTGCGGCACGACGACCCGGTCCTCGGCCTGCGGTGGCCCCTCCCGGTGGACTCGACGTCCCCGAAGGACGCCTCGTGGCCGCTGCTCGGCACGCCCGAGGCGGCCGTGCCGCTGCCGGCGACGGAGGGCGCCCGGTGATCCTCGTCGACAGCGCCCTCGAGCGCCGCCGGGTCGAGGGTCGGCCGCTGCGCGTCGGCATGATCGGCGCCGGCTTCCAGGGCAAGGGTCTGGCCAACCAGATCGTCAACAGCGTGCCCGGCATGGAGCTCGTCGCCATCGCCAACCGCACGGGCCAGCGCGGCGTGGACGCCTACGCCTACGCCGGCGTCACCGACGTCGACCTCGTCGACTCCCCCGCCGCCCTCGACGCGGCGATCACCCACGGCCGCCCCGCGGTGACCGAGGACTGGTCGCTGCTGGTCGGCTCCGGGCTCGTCGACTGCCTCGTCGACGTCACGGGTGCCGTGGAGTTCGGCGCGCACCTGACGATGGCGGCCATCGAGGGCGGCAAGCCGCTCGTCACGATGAACGCCGAGCTGGACGGCACCGTCGGCCCGCTCCTGGCGGACCGCGCCCGCAAGGCCGGGGTCGTCCTGACGGGCGCCGACGGCGACCAGCCCGGCGTGCAGCAGAACCTGCTGCGCTTCGTGCGCTCGCTCGGTGCGGAGCCGCTCGTCGCGGGCAACATCAAGGGTCTGCAGGACCCCTACCGGAACCCGACGACCCAGCAGGGCTTCGCCGAGAAGTGGGGGCAGGACCCCTACATGGTGACGAGCTTCGCCGACGGCACGAAGATCTCCTTCGAGCAGGCGATCGTCGCCAACGCGGCGGGCTTCACCGTGCCGAAGCGCGGCATGAACGGCTGGGACCACGCCGGTCACGTCGACGAG
Organism: Cellulomonas endophytica; assembly: GCF_004123805.1. GTDB lineage: Bacteria > Actinomycetota > Actinomycetes > Actinomycetales > Cellulomonadaceae > Cellulomonas > Cellulomonas endophytica. The sequence goes on from NZ_RWJX01000001.1 coordinate 38,471, forward strand.
CTGACGTCCCGGTACGACGTGGAGGAGCTGCGGGCGCTCGGCGGCGTCGTCGACTACGTGGTCGGGTCCAAGCCCGGCCCCGGCGTCTACGTGCTGGCGGCGCACAGCGACCCCAAGCAGCAGCACTACCTGAACCTGTACAAGCTCGGCACCGGGCCCCTGTACAGCTTCTACACGCCGTACCACCTGTGCCACTTCGAGGTGCCGAACAGCGTCGTGCGGGCGGTCGACTTCGCCGACGCCGCGCTCGCGCCGACCGGTGGCCCGCAGGTCGACGTCGTCACGACCGCCAAGCGCGACCTGCCCGCCGGGCACGTGCTCGACGGCCTCGGCGGCTACGACACCTACGGCCAGGCGGAGGCGTACGCCGTCTCGCGCCGCGAGGACCTGCTCCCGCAGGGCGTCGCGGTGGACTGCCGGCTCACGCGCGCCGTCCGCAAGGACGAGGTGCTCACCTACGCCGACGTCGAGCTGCCCGCGGGCCGGCTCGTCGACCGGCTGCGGCAGGAGCAGGTCGACCTCTTCGGCTGACCGGCCCCGCACGACCGCGACCCCCGTCCCGACCCTCACCGGTCGGGGCGGGGGTCGTGGCGTCGGGAGGCCCGCCGCCGGCCCGCGTCCGAGGGGACCAGCCCCGGCCGGCGTGGGCGACGGTGCGCCGGCGGGAGGAGGCCGGAGCCGTGACGATGTCCCGAGCCGGGGCGGGACCGACACGACAGCAGGGCCCCCGCGCGGTGCACGGGGGCCCTGCTCGTGTGCGGTGGGTGGCCGCCCCGAGGGGCGGCCGTCCGGTCAGGCGGCGCCGGCGGTCTCCGAGCGGCTCGGGGTCAGGACGCCGGCACCCGCCGTGGCGGGGCCGCCGAGGCCGGCGGGCGCGTGGCCCGGGACCTTGATCGCGGGGGCCGTGGCCTGCGGGACCGCTGCCACCGGGGCGCTGACGGGCGAGGCCGGCGCCGGCGCCGGCACGACGGCGACCGGGGCCGCCGCGACCGGGGCCGCGACGACGGCCGGGGCCGGGGCCGCGGCCAAGGCGACGGCCGGGGCCTTCGGCGTCGAGCGGCCGGAGAGGCCGGCGACGTGGAACGTGCGCCGCTGCAGCTCGCGCAGCAGCCCGCGGGTGCTCACCTGCGTGTAGTCGGACAGCGCCGCGAGGCAGCGCGCCCGCTCGGCGGCCGGCAGCGGCGCGCGCCGCAGGCCCGCCAGGAACCCCTCGAGCAGGTCCCAGTGCGGCATGGGCGCCGGGGGCACGGGGCCGCCGGTGAAGACGGGGTAGCGGGTGCGCAGGTCGGTGGCACGCGTGGTCCGGCCCGAGTACTCGCGGCGGTGGAAGAGGACCTCCGGCACCTCGACGAGGCGCCCGTGCAGGCCCATCTCCGCGAGCAGCGCCCGGTCCGAGCGCGGGTAGGCGCCGTGCAGCCCCGTCATGCGGAGCACGTCGAGCCGCATGAGGCCGAAGATCTGCACGCAGGGCCAGCCCTTGTGCGTCAGGGCGTGGAAGCGCTCGTGCGGCGTGGCCGCGTCCATCGCCAGGCCGTTGGGGACGAGGCCGAGGAACTGGCCGTTCTCGTCGACGTCCATCGTGCGGCAGTGCGCCAGCACGGCCGTCGGGTCCTCCTCGAGGAGACCGACCGTGGCCTCGAGGTACCCGGGCAGGTGCATGTCGTCCGCGGCGGCCCACTTGAAGTAGCGGCCCCGCGCCATCGGGACGGCGCGGTTCCAGTTCCAGGCGAGCCCGCGGTTGACCGGCGCGCGGTCGTAGCGGATCCGGTCGTCCTCGCGCATCCACGCGCGGACCATGTCCTCCGTGGCGTCGGTCGAGGCGTTGTCGGTGATGACGAGCTCGAGGTCCCCCATCGTCTGCCCGAGCAGCGACTCGACCGCCGGCGTGAGGAACTCCTGGGCGTTGTAGACGGGCAGGGCGACGGTGACGAGTGGTGCGCTCATGCTCGGACCTCCGGGAGGGTGGTGCCGGGGACGACCAGGCTGGGGTCGAGGGACGTGAGGTCGGCGGAGCCGGCGAGCGCCATGGTGTGCACGAGCTCCGCGCGCACCTGCTCGAGCAGGCCCTCGACCCCGTCGGCGCCCTCGGCCGCGAGGGCCCAGAGCGCGGGACGGCCGAGCAGCACGCCGCGGGCCCCGAGGGCCAGCGCGACGAGGACGTCGAGGCCGGACCGCAGCCCGCCGTCGACGAGGACCGGGGCGCGGCCGCCGACGGCGGCCACCACCTCGGGCAGAGCGAGCGCCGCGGGGAGCGCCCGGTCGAGCTGGCGGCCCCCGTGGTTGGAGACGACGACGCCGGCGGCACCGGCGTCGAGCAGGCGGACGGCCTCGTCGCCCCGCAGGACGCCCTTGACCAGCACCGGCAGCCCGCTGACCTCGTGCAGCCAGCCGATGACGTCCGCGTCGACGGAGGGGTCCTGCTCCGTCAGCGCGGGCACGTCGGCGCCCTCGGGCAGGTGCTCCGCGAGGTTGACGAGGAACTGCTCCGGCGGCACCGCGATGCGCACGCCGCCGACGGACCGCTTGGCACCGACGTAGGGCGTGTCGACCGTGAGGACGAGGGCCCGCGCGCCGGCCGCGGCGGCCCGCTCGACGAGGGCCCGCGTGAGCGAGCGGTCCTTCATGACGTAGACCTGGAACCACCAGGGCCCGGCGACCGCCGCGACGTCCTCGATCCGCCGCGAGCAGCGGGTGGACAGCACGAAGAGGGACCCGGCCCGCGCCGTTCCGGCCGCGGTGGCGAGCTCGGCGTCGGGGTGCGCGAGCCCGTGGAACGCCATGGGCGCCACGCCGACCGGCGACGCCAGCGGCGTGCCCAGCAGCTCCGTCGTCGTGGACACGTGCGCGACGTCCCGCAGCGACCGCGGGCGCAGCCGGTAGGACGCCCAGGCGCGGGCCGCCTCGTGCACGGTCGTCTCGCTGCCCGAGCCGGCGGCGTAGTACGAGTACACCTCCGGCGGCAGCAGCTCCCGCGCCGCGTGCTCGCGGTCGTCCGGCAGCATGCTCCGCCGCGGTGTCGTGGTGGTCACGGCTCCGCTCACCTCCCCCTGTGGTGCCTGTCGGCCGCCGGGACCTGGGCCCCGGCTCGGCGTCACGCTAACCACCCGGAATGTCCGAAGTGGGTGAATTCGCCGGATTTCACCCGCTCCTGATCCGTTCGGGTGACGGCGGTCGCGACGGCTCCACGACACGTGCGGGACGAGCGTCGCCCGTGCTGTCCCGTTCCGTCCTGCTCCGCACCGGCGTGGCGCTGCTCCGACCGGGTGAACGTCGTCACACCCGCGTCACGGGGCTCAGGTCGGCGATTTCACCCGCCGAACCACTCCCCATGCTGACCCGACCGCTCCTCGCCCTGCTGACCGGGATCGCGCTCACCGCGACCGGCGCGGTGGCCGCCCCGGCCGCCGTGGCCGCCCTCCCCGCGACCGGCACCGACGCCGCGGGCACCGACGCCGTCGCGACGGACGTCACCACGAGCGCCACCACCGCCGCGACGTCGGCCGTGCGCGTCAACGCCGGCGGCGGCGCGCTCGTCGACGCCGCGGGCCGCACCTGGGCGGCTGACGCCGGCGCCGTCGGCGGCCGGGCATCGACGCAGACGGACGGGGACGTCGCCGGGACCACGGAGGACGCCCTCTACCGCCAGCTGCGCGTGGGGATGACGGGGTACGCCCTGAAGGTGCCCGCAGCCGGCACGTACCGCGTGACCCTGCACATGCAGGAGAACTACCACACGGCCGTCGGCGCCCGGGTCTTCTCCGCCCGGGCCGAGGGCACGACCGTCTTCACCGACCTGGACCTGGTCCGCACGGCGGGACCCCGCACCGCCTACGCGGTGTCGAAGGACGTCGCCGTCACCGACGGCACCCTCGACCTGGCCTTCTCGGCGCGCACGAACCTCAGCACGGTCTCCGCCATCGAGGCGGTCCTGTCCTCGCCCACGACCGGCACGGTGGGCCCGAGCCCCTCGCCCACGCCGCTCCCCTCGCCGACGACCCCCGCGCCGACGGGCCCCGTGGCCTTCCCGGTCCGCGCGAGCGCCGACGGCACGGCCCTCGTCGACGCCCAGGGCGCGCCGTTCACGTACCTCGCCGACACCCCGTGGCTCGCGCCGACGAAGCTGGACCAGGCCGGCATGCGCACGCTGCTCGACACGCGCCGGGCGCAGGGCTTCACCGCCGTGCAGATGTCCGTCCTGCACTTCTTCGGGCAGCAGTCGCAGTCGACGAAGAACGCCTACGGCGACCTGCCCTTCGTCGGCGGGTACGACCTGGCACGGCCCCTCGAGGTCGGGGCCCGGACGAGCAACCCGGCCAGCCCGGACTACGACTACTGGGACCACATCGCGTGGGTCGTGGAGCAGGCGCAGGCGCGCGGCCTGGCGATCACGCTCGTGCCGTCCTGGTACGGCTACGACGGGCAGGACTGGCGCCCGCGCGTGAACACGACCAACGCGAAGGTCTACGGCACCTTCCTCGGCCAGCGCCTCGGGCACTACGGCAACATCGTCTGGATGCTGGGCGGGGACAACAACCCCGTCGGCGACGTCGAGAAGGTCTCGACGACCGCGGACCGCAGCGACAAGGTGGCGGCGACCGACGCCATGGCCTACGCCATCCGCGCCGCGGAGCCCGTCCGGCACCTCATGACCTACCACGCCGCCCGCACCGTGAGCTCGCACGTGCACTTCGCCGGCCGCTCCTGGCACACCCTCGCCTCCGCCTACGCGAACGAGTACACGCACAAGTGGGCGGTCGCGAGCAGCGGCAAGGGCATCCCCGTCGTCGTGACCGAGGCCTACTACGACAACCGGCCCAAGGCCCCCGTCCTCGACCACCGCAAGCTCCGCGCGGAGGCCTGGTGGTCCGTCCTGTCCGGCGCGGGCTTCGCGTACGGGCACGAGAACGTCTGGGACGTCGACGGCGCCTGGTCGACCGGCATCCGCGACGGCTCGGCGTCCGACATCGGCCGCATCCGCACGATCCTGGCCCCCTTCGGGCCCGTGAAGGCCTCGCGCACGGTGCTGACCTCGGGCGCGGGCACGACGAACGGCCTCGACGCCGCCGTCACCGGCCGCGCCGGCAGCACCGCGGTCACGTACGTCCCGACGAGCCGCTCCGTGACCGTCGACCTCGACGCGCTCGGCGGCAGCCAGGTCCAGCTCGTCTGGGTCGACCCGGCGACGGGCACGACGCGGACGGTCGGCACGGTGCCCGCCCAGGGCACGAAGACGCTGTCCTGGCCGGGCTGGTCCGACGCCGTGCTGCTCATGACGGCGCGCTGACCCGCCCCCTCCGCCCCGCGCACCCCCGGACGCCGCCCGTCCGGGGGTGCGCGGCGTCACGCCCGGATCATCCCCCGCCCCGGCGCGTCCGGGCCGGGGCGTGGGGCAGGCTGGTCGCGTGGACCAGGGGCGCACGGACGACCGCCAGGACGACGGCGTGAGGGCGGACGCCGAGGGCGTCGGCGCCCGCGTCGACGGCGGGGCGGCCCCGCGCCGCCCGCGCCGGCGGGTGCTCCTGGGTGCCGCCGCCGGTGCCGTCCTCCTCGCCGGGGGTGTCACGGCGGCCGTCGTCGCGAGCCGGGACGGCGCCCCCGCCCCCGCCGCCGGCACCTACCCGGTGCGGGCGTCGGACGACGGGACCTCGCTCGTCACGGCCGACGGGGACCCCTTCCTCTACCTCGCCGACACCGTGTGGCTCGCGCCCAGCCGGCTGGACCAGGAGGGGTGGGCGTCCCTCCTGGACGTGCGCGCGGAGCAGGGCTTCACCACGGTCCAGGTGTCGCTGCTGCCGTTCAGGAACCTGTCCGACGACCTGGCGAACTTCGGCGGCGCCGAGCCGCTGGAGGGCACGGACCTCGGGGCCCCGCTCGAGGTCGGCGGGCGGACGGACGACCCGGGCAGCCCCGACTACGACTACTGGGACCACGTCGACGCCCTGCTGCGCCTGGCCGACGAGCGCGGCCTGCAGGTGGCCCTCGTGCCCGCCTGGTACGGCTACGAGGGCGAGAACTGGCGCGGCGAGCTCGACGAGGGGGCCGCCGCGGCCTACGGCACGTTCCTCGGCGAGCGCCTCGGCGGCCACCGCAACCTCCTCTGGCTGCTCGGCGGCGACAACGACCCGGTCGACGACGTGGACAAGGTCGACGGGGACCGGGCCGACCGGGTGCGCGACGTGCGCGACGCGACGGACGCCATGGCGGAGGCGATCGCGGAGGCCGAGGCCGTCCCGCACCTCATGAGCTACCACGCCCGTCGCACGGTGAGCAGCCTGGAGTTCTTCGCCGGCCGCGACTGGCACACGTTCGCGTCGGCGTACGGGGACGCGCTCACCTGGGAGGCCGTGGCCGGCAGCAGCGGCCAGGGCGTGCCCGTCGTGCTCACGGAGGCCTACTACGACGGCCGCGAGCGGGCCCCCGAGCTCGGCGAGCGCCGGCTGCGGGCTCAGGCGTGGTGGGCGGTGCTCGGCGGCGCGGGGTATGCGTACGGCCACGAGGACGTCTGGGACCTCGACCCCGGGCACGGGGCGGACTCGGACGCGTCGGGCCGCTGGCAGGACGCGCTCGCCGCCCCCTCGGCGGCCGACCTGACCGTCCTGGCCGACGCGGTCGCGGGCTCCCTGCCGCTGCGCCCCGCCGACGACGTGCTCGTCTCCGACCCCGGGGAGGGCGACGGGCGCGTCGTCGCGGCCCGCTCCGGCGACGGCCGCCGCGCCTGGCTCTACCTCCCCGAGGCCCGCCCCGTGGAGGTCGCCCTCGACGCCGTCGGGGGCCGGCGCGTCACGCTCACGTGGATCGACCCGGACGACGGGGCCGCGGACGTGGTCGACACCGTGGACGCCGAGGGCACCCTGGATCTCGAGCCGCCGGAGGACCTCGACGACGCGGTGCTCCTCGTCGAGAGCGCCTGACCCGGCCGTCCCGTCCGGGCGGGTGCCGGCACGCCCGGCCCCGGCGCGCCCGTGCCGGTCAGACCCGGACGGCGAGGACCGCGATGTCGTCCCCGTCGCCGCCGAGCGCGCCCAGCACGTGGTCGCACAGGCCGTCGGGGTCGTCGGGACCCTCCGCCAGGGCCGCGGCGAGCCGCTCCAGGCCGCGCTCGAGGTGCTCCCCGCGCCGCTCCACGAGCCCGTCCGTGTAGGCCAGGAGCAGGGACCCGGGGGCGAGGTGGTGGCGGGCGGTGCGGCGCGACCGGGGCTGGACCCCGAGCAGCAGGTCCTGCGCGTCGTCGAGCGCCTCGACCCGCCCCGACGGGTCGCGCAGGAGGAACGGGGGGTGGCCCGCGCTGGAGTAGGTGAGCGTCCAGCCGCCGTCGTCCGCGGGGTCGAGCCGGCCGTACGCGAGCGTGGCCATCGTCGTCAGGCCGAGGCCGCTCATGAGCTGGTCGACCCGCTCGAGGACGTCGCCGGTGGAGCCCGTGCCCGCCCCCCAGGCGGCGGCGCGCAGCAGCCCGCGCAGGTGGCCCATCCGCGCGGCGGCCAGCACGTCGTGCCCCACGACGTCCCCGATGGCGACGCCGAGCGAGCCGTCGGGCAGGTCGATGAGCTCGTAGAAGTCGCCGCCGACCTGCGCGCCGGTCTCGCTGGCGCGGTAGCGCGCGGCGGCGGCGACGCGGTCGAGCACGGGCAGCTCCGGCAGGAGGCTGTGCTGCAGCGTCTCCGCGATCCGGTGCTGCGCCCGGAAGAGCCGGGCGTTGTCGAGGATGATCCCCGCCCGCCGGGCGAGGTCGACCGCGACCTCGAGGTCCTCGTCGGTGTGCCGGGGGCTCTCCGGGCCGCGCACGAGCACGAGCAGGTCCGTGATGCGCTCGCGCCCCGGCACGGCGACGAGCAGGACGGAGGACCGGCCCAGGCCGTCGCCGGTGGGCAGCACGTCGGGGTCCCGGACCCACGTGCGGCGCTCGTCCAGGTGGCGCGGGTCGTCGAAGTCGCTGATCCGGCGCGCGTGCGCCTCCCCGAGGAGCAGCGGCACGACGGGTCCCGGGACGAGCGTCTCGCGAACCCCCTCGACCCAGCGCTCGAGGTCGGGGGTGCGGCCCGGGTCGCGGTGCAGGGCGGCGGTCTCCGCGACCCCGCCGCGGTCGTCCGTCGTCACGAGCACCGCCCAGTCGGCGAGGCGCGGGACGAGCAGCCGGGTGAGGCGCCGCCGGCACTCGTCGACGTCGAGGCTGCCCGTGAGCTCGCTCGTCGCCTCGACGAGGAGGTCCAGCCGCTGCTGGGCGCGCTCGGCGGCCACGCGTGCCCGGCGCTCCGCCTCCAGCGCGCGGTCGCGCTCCGCGTCCGCGGCCACGCGGGCCGTCACGTCCGCCTGGATGCCGACGAAGTGGGTCAGCTCCCCGTCCGGCCCGTGGATCGGGCTCATGGACACCTGGTTCCAGAAGGCCGTCCCGTCCTTGCGGTAGTTGAGGATCGTCACGGTGGCGTCCTCCTCCGCCTCGATCGCCCGCCGCAGCGCCGCCCGCGCCTGCGGGTCCGTGGCCGGGCCCTGGAGGAAGCGGCAGTTGCGGCCCAGCACCTCCTCCGCGGCGTACCCCGTGGTCGCCTCGAACGCCGGGTTGACCCAGACGAGCGGGACGTCCTCGTCCTGCGCGTCCGCCACGGTGAAGGACAGCCCCGTGGCGACGACCGCGCGGTCGCGCAGCTGGGCGCTCGCCTGCGCGGCGTCGAGCGCGGCCTGGGCGGCCTCGCGCCGGCTGAGCGGCAGGAAGACGACGAGCGCGTGCCCCTCGAGCATCGGGGCGTCGGCCATCGGCAGCGCGACGACCCACAGCGGCAGCCGCTGACGGCCCATGGCGCTCCCCCGCGCCGCCGAGACCGCCTCGCCCACGACCGGCACGGACCGCGCCACCTTCGACAGCGGGTGGTCCGTCTCCGACAGCTCGGCGCCGTCGAGGTCGCGCAGGTCCGCCAGGTCCGACCACGCGTCGAGGGCGACCGGCAGGCGGGCGCCGGGGGCGAGCTGGTCCGCCACCGGGTTCGTGTAGACGACGCGGCGGCTGCGCAGGTCGACGAGCAGCACGGCGGCCGGGGCGTCCCCGGTCACGAGGGCGAGCTCGAGCGAGGAGGTCAGCGCGCCGGCTCGCGCGCGCTGCTCGACCGTCACGGGCACATCCTCACCTGGACGCCGCCGGCGCCGCCACCGCTGCTACCCGTGGGGGTGTCCCCTCATCGGGTGGCGCGCCGGCGGGCGAGCCCGACGAGGGCGCCACCGGCCGCGAGGACGACGAGGGCGAGGAGCCCCAGGTCGGCGGCGTCCGTGCCCGTGGCGGCCAGGGCCGCCGTCCCGGTGCGGCGCGGGCCCCCCGCCGTGACCCCCGGGGCGCTCGTCGTCGTCGGCGCGGCCGTGGGGTGCGCGGTCGGGTCGCCGACGGGCGCCGGGGTGGGCACGGATGTCGGGCTCGGGTCCGCGATCGGGGTCGGCGTCGGGGTGGGCGTCGGGGTGGGCGTCGGGGTGGGCGTCGGCGCGGGAGCCGCCGGGGTCGTCGTCGTCAGCGTCCAGTTCGTGTCGCTGAACGCGGTCGGGTCGATGACGCCGTCGGCCGTGGCGCGGTCGATGAGGAGCTGGCGGATCTCGAGCAGCTCGTCGTAGACGACCGGCGCCGACGCGACGTGCGGGAAGCCACCGCCGCCGCTGGCGCGGTAGTTGTTGACCGCGAGCACGAAGCGGTCCTCCGGGGCGACCGGGGTCCCGTCGGGGTGGGCGAGCCCGAGCACCCGCGACCCGGCGGGCTCGGAGACGTCGATCGTGTAGTCCACGCCGGACAGGGCGTCGAAGTTGTAGTCGGGGATGCCCGTGGGGCGGTCGGGCGTCACGGCGTTCGTGCCCGTCGCGGGGTCGAAGGTCGCGCCCTCGGCCGTCTGCACGAAGTACCGCGCCGACCACTCGAGGTAGTCCCGCAGCTGCGCGCCCGTGAGCTCGACGCCGCGCAGGGTGTTCTCGTAGATGTACAGGCCCGCCATGTCGCGGATCGTCACCGCGCCCTGCGGGAAGACCGCGGTGCGCGAGAACGGCGACGCCTGGGAGACCACCGGCACGTCGGCCCAGGCGGTCCCCTCCAGCGCGGCCTCGACGGTGCGCGCCTGGGTGTCGTTGATGAAGTCGATGATCGGCGTGTCCTCGTAGCGCGAGGTGGCGGCCGGCAGCGCGGTCGCCGAGGTGGCGATCTCCGTGTTCACGTAGTCGACGGTCGCGGCGTGCTGGTCCGCGACCGCGGCGACGACGTCCGGGTCCTCGGCGGCCACGTCGCGCGCGTAGTGCGGCTCCACGGTCGGTGCCTGCCCCGTCCAGTCCACCTCGAGGCCGCCGTCCGCCCCCTCGACGAGGTGCAGGGTGGTCTCCGTGACGCCGCGGGCCCAGTAGTCCGGCTGCGTGACGAGCACCTTGCCGCCGTCGGCGGCGTCGTAGACCGTCGCGGGGCGGTCCTGGTGGCTGTGGCCGGCGACGACCACGTCGACGCCCGGGACGAGACGGGCGATGTTGCCCGCGACGTCCTCGTGCAGCGCGCTCGGGTCGTAGCCGGCGTCCGGCACCGTGCCGTCGCCGGTGTGCGCCAGGACGACGACGACGTCCGCCTGCGCCGCGACCTCCGGCACCCAGCGTTGCGCGGAGGCGACCATGTCCTCGAACACGATCTCGTCCTCGACGAACGCCTTGTCCCAGACCCGGACGCCGGGGGTCACGAGCCCGAGGACCCCCACGGTGACCGTGCGCCCGTCGACCGTCCGCTCGACGAGCGTGTAGGGACGCTGCGCCTCCCCGTCGTCGGGCAGCAGGTCGAACGGGTCGCCCGTCTGCACGTCGACGGCGTTGCCGGCGAGGAGGGGCGCGTCCAGCTGCGCCGCGTACGCCTGCAGCAGCGGCAGGTCGTAGTTGAACTCGTGGTTCCCGACGACCTGCGCGTCGTAGCCGATGCTGTTGAAGGCGCGCGCCGTGGGGTGCGTCGTGGTGCCCGCGAGGACCCCGGGGGCCTCCTCGCCCAGCCCGTACAGGTACGTCAGGGGCGTGCCCTGGATCGCGTCGCCGTTGTCCACGACGAGCACGGACTCCGCACCCTTCTCCGCGCGCACCTCGTCGACGACGGTGCCGACCCGGGCCAGCCCGAGGGCGTCCTCGCCCTCGTAGGGCCCGTCGGCGAAGTAGTCCCAGTCCAGGACGTGCCCGTGGACGTCGGTGGTGGCGAGCAGCGTGAGGTCGATCCCCTCGTCGCCGGGCGCCGCGTGGGCCGGGGCCCCGAGGGCCAGGGCGCCGAGGGCGGCGGGCAGGACGAGCAGGCGGCGGCGCGAGGGCATGGGTCTCCCGGGTCGGTCGGTCCGGTGTCACCCGGATGCGCGCACACCGTACCGGCGGGTACGCCGGACGGGTGACGCCGACGGCGGCTGTTCACGCACTCTTCTCCCGGCCGCCCGGGGTACCGGCGGCGGCAGGCACCTCAACCGTCCGCGCTGAGGAGCCGATGAGACGGGGGTAGCCCCGGGGCCATCCCGCCCGTCTACCGTGACGCCGCGACAGCCCCCTCGACGAGAGGCCTCCCGTGACCGAACTGCACCTGCTCGGCTTCGTCCTCGTGCTCGCCGGCTCCACGACGGTCAGCTGGCACCTCGCGGGGGCCGCGCTCTGGTTGCGCCAGCGCGTCGTGCGCTGACCGCACCTCACCCGCACCTCACCCGCACCTCACCCGCGTCTCGGCCGCCCCGCGCTCACCCGCCGAACGGCAGGACCGGCTTTCCCGGCACCTCGACGCGGACGCGGAACACCGCCCCGTCGGCCTCGCCCGGCGCCTCGAGCCCCTCGCGCGAGGTCGTGACGAACAGGTCGCGCCCGTCGGGACCGCCGAGCGCGCAGGCGGTCGTGTTCGCCCCGGGGAGCCCGACCTCCGCCAGCGTCCGCCCCTCGGGCGACGACAGGCGGACGACGCCGTCGCCGTAGAACGCCACCCACACGTTGCCCGCCGCGTCGACGGTGAGGCCGTCCGGCCGCCCCTCGCCCCAGTCGCGCCACGGCCGCCGGTCCCTCAGCCGGCCGTCCTGCACGGTGAAGACGTCCGTGCGGTGCGTGTGCGTGTCGTCGTAGTACGCGAGCGTGCCGTCCGGCGAGAGGTCGATGCCGTTCGACACCGTCGCGTCGGGGACGACCACCGACACCTCGAGGGACGGCGTCACCCGGTACAGCCGCGCCGCCCCGGGCGTCCCCTCGTACGCCATCGACCCCGCGTAGAGGTTGCCCGCGGTGTCGCAGCCGCCCTCGTTGAGACGCACCGCCGGGTCCTCCCACAGGGGCGGCAGCGCCCGCGGCGGCTCGTCGACGCGCTCGGCGAGCCCGAGGCCGCGTTCCAGCCCGACGACGTACCCGCCGCGCGCCCGGGGCCGGACGAACGCCGCCACGTCGCCGACGTGGAGCCGGTCGACCGCGCCGTCGGCCCCCACGGTGAGCAGGTCGCCGGCCAGCATGTCGACGAACCGCAGGCCGCCCCACGCCGGCGACCACACCGGCCCCTCCGCGTGGAAGGCGACCGGCCCCGTCAGCGGCTCCACGGTGCCGGTCGGTGGCGTCGTCATCTCTGCTCCCTGCTGTCGTCGGTCGGGGGGATGCGCGTCGTCGGTCCGGTGGGGCCGGTGGCCCCCGGACGGTCCGGGGCGTCGGGCGGGACGTCCGACGGCACCTGGTTCGGGCCCGCCTGGGCGGGCCGGGGCTCGTCCTGCCGGTGCAGCCGGACGCCGACGAGCGCCACGTCGTCCGTGGGCCGGGCGGGGAGCAGCCGCGCCACGAGCGTGTCGAGCAGCGCCTTCAGCGGCTGGTCGCGCGCCGCGGGCTCGGCGAGGACGTCCCGCAGGCGCCGCGTGCCCTCCGCGAGGGGCTCGCCGCGGCGCTCGACGAGGCCGTCCGTGTACAGCAGGACGGTGCTGCCCCGCTCCAGCAGCAGGGTGTGCTCCTCGCGCGGGCTGTCGGGCACGACGCCGAGCAGGGCGTCGGTCGCGCCCGGCGCGACGGCGTCGACGGTCCCGTCGGGGTGCGCGACGACCGGCGCGGGGTGGCCGGCGCTGGACCACACCACGCGGGACACCCCGCGCGCCCGCTCGTCGGGGGTCTGCTCCACGCGGGCGACGACCGCCGTCGCGATCGTCGGCGAGCCCAGCGTCCGCAGCGTCCCGTCGACCCGGCGGAGCAGCTCGGCCGGACCGGCACCCGTCGCCACGGCGACGCCCCGCAGGAGGGCGCGCAGCTGGCCCATCTGCGCGGCGGCCTCCATGTCGTGCCCGACCACGTCCCCGACGACGAGCACCGTGCGGCCGTCGCCCTGGAGGAACGCGTCGTACCAGTCGCCGCCGACACGCGCGGCCTCCGCGGCCGGCTCGTACCGCACCGCGATCTCCACGTGGTCGGGCTCCGGCGGGTCGGACAGCATCGCCCGCTGCAGGGCCTCCGCCACGTGGACCTGCTCGCCGTACAGGCGGGCGTTGTCCAGCGCGAGGCCGGCCCGGGCGGCGACCTCCGTCGCCGTGCGCAGGTCCTCCTCGTCGAACCCCTCGCGCGCCGGGCCGGTGAAGAGGCTCAGCGCCCCGACCGTGCGGCCGCGGGCGCGCATGGGCAGCACCGCCGCGGACCGGGGAGCGAGCACCGCGAGCAGCTCCCGGGCCTCGCCCGAGCGCAGCACGGTCGCGATCCGCTCGTGCGCCGGCTCCGGCACGCGGACCGGGAGGCCGCCCTCGAGCGCGGCCCGCAGGAAGGACGCGTCGTCGAGCGCGGTCAGGCGCGAGGCCGTGTACCGCTCGACGAGGGGCCGGTAGGCGGGGTCCACGTGCCAGGAGGCGATGTCGCGGACCCGCCGGCCCGCCGGCCCGTGCTCGTCGACGAGGGTGACCACGCACCAGTCGGCGAGCGCCGGCACGATCGTGCGGGCCAGGAGGCCCACCGCCCGCTCCGCGTCGAGGGTCTCCCCCAGGCGTCCGGAGACCTCCGCCAGCAGCTCGAGGCGGCGGCGGGCGCGCTCCGCGGCCTCCTGCGCACGGTGGCGCGCGCTGACGTCGAGGAAGTAGACCGACAGCCCCTCCGGCCCCGGCCAGGCGCGCACCTCGTACCAGCGGTCGAGCGGCGCGGGGTAGTAGGCGTCGAACGCGACGGGCTCCCCCGTCGCGAGGGCGTGCCGGTAGTGGCGCTCGAAGTCCGTGCCGGGCGCGGCCGGGAAGAGGGACCAGACGTCCCCCCCGAGGAGCTCCTCCCGGCCGCGGCCGAGCAGGCGCTCCGCCTCGCCGTTGACGAACGTGAACCGCCAGTCGTGGTCGAGGGCGATGAACGCCGTGGGCATCGCCTCGAGCAGCCGTGCGACGCGCAGGGCGGCGTCGGAGACGTCGGTGGTGTCGAACGCCGACCCGACGACGCGGACCGGCGTGCCGTCGAGGTCCAGCAGCACCCGCCCGCGGGCCGCGAACCAGCGCGTGCGGCCGGCGGGGGTGGTGATGCGGTACTCGATGGCGAAGTCGCCGCCCGTCGGCATCGCGGCGCCGATCGCGGCGTGCACCCCGGCCCGGTCGTCCGGGTGCACGATGGCGTCGAAGTCCTCGATCCGCCCGCCCCAGCGGCTGCGGTCGAACCCCGCGAGCTCGAGCATCCGGTCCGACCAGCGCAGCTCGCCCGTGGCCAGGTCCCACTCGTAGGTGCCGATGCCGGCCGCCTCGATGGCGAGCCGGCCCAGGACGAGGTCCACGTCCGCGCGCGGCGCCGCGGCCGGGTGCTCCCCGGTGCCCTCGGTCCCCATGCGCGTCCCGTCGCCCGTCCTCGCCCGCCCGGCCGGGCGGCGGCCCCATCCTGTCGGATCCCGGTGCGCCCCGCGTCCCCGCGGGACCGCGCGCCGCGTCCCGGGCGGATCGTGGTCCGTGCCGCCCGCCCCGGCGCGGTGCGACGGTCAGCCGGGGACGGGCCGGCGGCGGGGGGCGACGCCGCGCAGGTCCCGTGCGGCGGCGAGGACGTCGGCCGCGGACACGGCCAGCAGGGCGGGGTCCGGCGTCTCGGCGAAGGTCTCCCCCCGGCGCACGGAGGCGTCCGTGAGGACCACGTGCGGGCCGTCGGCGGGCGGTCCCCACTCCTCCGGCGGCGCGGGCCCGAAGAGGACCACGGACGGCACGCCGTAGGCCGACGCCAGGTGCGCGACGCCGGTGTCCGCGCTGACGACGAGGGCGGCGTCGTGGACGAGCAGGGCGAGGGCGGTGAGATCGAGGTCGCCGGCCAGCACGGCGGCCGGCGGCAGGCCGGCGCCCCGGGCGACGGCGCGCGCCCGCTCCGCCTCCGCCGCGCTCCCGGTCACCACGACGGGCAGGCCGTCCTCGGCCAGCGCGGCGGCCACGGCCGCGAAGCGCTCGACGGGCCAGCGCCGCGCCCCGTGGAACGCACCGACGTGCACCACCGCCGCGGCGGTCACCACGGCGTCCCCGTCAGGCCGCCGCAGGGCGAGGTCGTCCGGGTCGGCGGGGACGCCGTGCGCCGTCACCAGCCGTGCCCAGCGGACGCGCTCGTGGATGCCGTCCTGCCACGGCGGCCCGTCGGGGTCGCTCGGCGATCGGTGCTGCAGCACCCGTCGGGCCCCCAGGGCCGCGATGACGTCCCGGCTGTCCGGCCCGTCCCCGTGGAGGTTCACCGCGACGTCGACGCGGCCCGGGGCGAGCGGCAGCGGCGCGTCGAGGCCCGGCGTGGGCAGGTGGGCGTCCACGCCGCCGACGAGGTCGACCAGCGGCGCCAGCCAGCCGGGGACCGCCACGACGAGGTCGTGGTCGGGGAAGCCGCGCCGCAGCGCGTGGAGCGCCGGCACCGCGACGAGCAGGTCGCCGAGCTTGAGCGCGCGCAGGGCCAGGACCTCGGGCCGGTCGCGGACCTCGCCGGGCGGCCTCACGCCGCGCCGCCCCGGGACGCTGCCGACGGGTCGCGCCCTGTCCCGTGCCTTGTCCCGTCCCCGGCCCCGTGCCCCTGCCCGTGGTCGTGGTCGTGATCCGCGCGGCGCTCGATCTCGCCCAGCTCCGCGGTGACGATGCCGAGGACCAGCAGGTCGGCCACCAGGCCCGCGACCGCTGCCCACTCGAGCAGGCCGAAGAGGAACACGTCGGTGACGAGCAGGCTCACCAGGACGGCACGACGGAAGCGGCGGTAGGCCCGTTCCCGGTCGCGTCCGACCACCGCCAGGCCGGCCCCCGCGAAGGCGGTCGACACCACGGCGCCGGCGACGAGGCCGACGACGACCCACGCGGGTGCCGGCGCGCCCGCCCGGCCCGCGAGCACCCCGCCGACGGCGGTCGTGAGCGAGACGAGGACGAGGACGAGGACCGTGAGCACCGGGACCCACCGCTCCGCGACGGCGCGGTGCGTCGCGCGGCTGACGGCGCGCTGCACCGCGTCGACGGGGTTCGGCACCTCGGCGTCGTCGTCGGCCACCGCGTCCAGCAGCGCCCGGACCTCGCGGCTCCCCCGCACGTCGCCCGCGTGGTCGAGCAGCCCGTAGGCCTCGCGGCGCGCGTGCGGCGTGAACCCCCCGACGAGCCCGGCGACCGCCCGGTCCGCGGCGGCGGCCAGGTGCTCGGCGGGGTCGTGCGGCCGCCGCCCGTGCAGCGCGTCGGCGAGCAGCACGAGCAGGACGACCGTGCCGTAGATGAGGGCGGCGGCCGGCCGGTAGAAGTAGTCGTTGTCGGACGTGACGAACTTGCCGATCTCGTCGACGAACAGCCCGAAGCCGATGCCGCCGATCACCGCGCCCAGGGGGCGGGCCGTCGGGCCCGCGAACGACAGCAGCGCGAGGAAGGCGACCGCGAGCAGGAGCCCGCCCCACAGCACGTGGGCGACGTGGAGCCCGTCACCGCCCAGGCGCGGCCAGCCCAGGGCGGCCAGCACGAGGCGGGTGACCATGACCGTCGCCACGGTGACCACCAGGAAGGCGGCCACCGAGGACGGCGCCGCGGGGTCGCGCGGCAGGCCGAGGCGCAGGAGCGGGCTGCGGTGACGTGGGCGCGTGCCGACGGGTCGCGCACCCGACGCCGGACCGCCGGCCGGGGCGGCGGCTCGGGTCCCGGGGGCGCCGCGGTCGGCGTCGCGGGGCGAGGAGGGGTCGGGCACGGGCGCCTCAGGCCGCGTGCGCCGCGAGGGCGCGCTCCACCGCGGCGACGGCGTCGAGCAGGGGGTGCCGACCCGCGAGCCGGTCGAGGGCCACGAGCCCGGCCCGGCCGTGGCGCGCGTGCAGCGCGACCACGGCCGCGAGCACCTCGCCCGCCGCGGACGGGACGTCGGCCGGTGCCGCGACGACCGCGTCCAGCGCCGGTCCGTCCGCGTCCTCCGCCGTGACGAGCAGTGCCGGGGCGAACTCGCGCGCCGGGCGCACCCGGACCCGCAGGCCCTCCGCCTCGTGGGGCAGCGGCAGGTCGAGCCCGCCGAGGCGGGCCCCCGCGAGGGCGGCCCGCAGCCGTGCGGCCTCCTCGGTGCCCAGGCCCGCCGTCGCGTCGACCTCGTCGAGGTCCGCCAGCAGCACGCAGGCCTCGTCGGGCTCGCCGTGCGCGGGGTGCCAGGCGCCGTCGAGCTCGAGCACGAGGAAGCCGTCCTCGACGGACCAGGCGGCCTCGACGAGCGCGAGCCGCTCGGCGAGACCCAGGCCCGCGAACGGGTTCCGCCGGGTCGTCGCCACCAGGCCGCAGGAGCAGGAGAGCGTCGTCATGCCACCAGGGTGCACCGGGGGTCCGACACGGCGGCCCCCGGCGCGCCGACGGGGCCGCACGGCCGCCCCCCTGGCGGGCCCGAGGAGGGCCCGGCTCAGGCGTCCCGCTCCAGCACCTTGGCCTCGTGGACGTCGACGCCGGGCACGGACAGCCCCTTGGCGGCCTTGGAGAACGCGGCGACGAGGCTGGAGGCCGTGCGGTCCTCCTCGCGGATGTCGTCGGGCTGGAGGGAGTCCTCCGGAGTGGAGTCGCGGACGGCGTCGACGAGCGCCGCCTCGTCCGTCACGTCGACCTGGAGCTCGAGGGTCAGGGTGTGCTTCGCCATGCCCCCAGCCTGGGGCCCCGCCCGCCTCCCGGCCACCGCAGGGCGCCGGGCCGGGCCTCAGGTGATCGCCGCCCGGCCGACGGGCGGCGTGCGGGCGGCGTGCGGGCGGCGTGCGGGCGGGGCGGCCCGGTGCGACGGTGGGGCCATGCCCCCCACCGCCGCCCCCCCGCCGTCGGGCCTGCCCACCGCCCCCGCGTCGCCCGACCGGCCCGCCCACCTGCTGCTCGTCCGGCACGGCGAGAGCGTGGGCAACGTCGCCGCGACCGCGGCCGAGGCGTCCGCGGCCGAGGTCGTCGACGTCGTCACCCGGGACGCCGACACGCCTCTGTCCGACCGCGGCGTGGAGCAGGCGCGCGCCCTCGGCCGCCGGCTCGCGGCCCTCGACCCCGGGGACCGGCCGGACGCCGTCTGGTGCTCGCCCTACGTCCGGGCGCACCGCACGACCCTCGAGGCGCTCGCTGCCGCCGGGCTGGCGGTCCCCGTCCGCGTCGACGAGCGCCTGCGCGACCGCGAGCTCGGCATCACGGACCGGCTGACGGCCCGCGGCATCGCGGCCCGGCTGCCCGACGAGGCGGCGCGGCGCAGGCTCCTCGGCAAGATGTACTACCGGCCGCCGGGCGGGGAGTCATGGGCGGACGTCGCCCTGCGGCTGCGGTCGGTCCTCGCCGACGTCGAACGCCTCGCCGCGGGCCGGCGGGTGCTCGTCGTCACCCACGACGCCGTCGTGCACCTCGTCCGCTACGTGCTCGAGGAGCTCTCGGAGGACCAGCTCCTGGCCGCGGTGCGCGAGCGCAGCGTCCGCAACGCCTCCCTCACCCGCCTCGACCCGCCGGCGGACGGGACGGGCCCCTGGCGCACGGTGCTGCTCGACGACGTCGGCCACCTCGACGACGTGCCCGTGACGGAGCACGAGGGGCGGGGGGACGCGTGAGCGAGCACGCTCCGGCCCCGCTCCCCCTGACGCCGTCCGCCCTGCGGGCCTGGCCCCTGCCCGACCGGCGGGGCTCGAAGGACGACCGCGGCGGGGTGCTCGTGATCGGCGGCGCCCGCGCCACCGTCGGCGCAGTCCTGCTGGCCGGCACCGCGTCGCTGCGGGTGGGCGCCGGGCGGCTCACGCTCGCGGTCGCGCGCTCGGCAGCGCCGTCCCTCGCCGTCGCCGTCCCCGAGGCGGGCGTCGTCGGGCTGCCCGAGACGGCGGCGGGCTCCCTCGTCGGCACGCACGGCGGGCTCCTGGACGCCGAGCTCGAGCGTGCGGACGTGGTCCTGCTGGGGCCGGGCCTCGACGAGCCCGACGGCACCCGGGCACTGCTGCGTGCGGTGGTCGCCGCGCTGCCGCCCACGACGCCCGTGGTCCTCGACGCCTTCGCCCTCGGCGTCCTGCCCAGCACCCCCGACGTGCGCGCCGCGCTCGCCGGGCGCCTCGCGCTGACGCCGAACGGCGCGGAGGCCGCACGCCTGCTGGGCAGCCGGGGCGAGGAGGACGACGCCACGGCGGCCGCCCGCGTGGCCGAGCGCTTCGGGGCGGTCGTCACGCTGCGCGGCCAGGTCGCCGCGCCCCCGGACGACGACGGCACGCACGAGGACGGCGACGGCCCGTCGGCGTCGGGCGCCTGGGCCTGCGCCAGCGGGTACTCCGGGCTGGGGACCTCGGGCAGCGGAGACGTGCTCGCCGGGGCGGTCGCCGGGCTCGTCGCGGGCGGCGCCACGTTGCCGCAGGCCACCGCCTGGGGCGTGTCCCTGCACGCGACGGCCGGTGACCGCCTCGCGGCGCGCGTCGGCCCGCTGGGCTACCTCGCCCGCGAGCTGCTCGACGAGCTGCCGCGCGTGCTCGTCGAGCTCACGGCTCGCTGAGGCCGGAGGGCGGCGCGACGACGGGGACACCCCCGCCCGGCGTCCGCAGCAGCGAGCCGGGTCCCCGCGCGGTGGGCACCGCGGCCACCCTCCGGCGGCGCGCCCGACGGCGGTCGAGCTCCTCCGCGACCTGGAGCAGCCGGACGGCGGCCGCCGCACGCTCGTCGTCGCACGCCGACTCGGTCCGGACGGTGACCGCCTGGGCGAACAGCACACGGAGACGGTCGTCGGTGACGAGCACGAGCTCGGTCATGGGGCTCTCCGGGCGGGGCCAGCCGGGCGGGTGCTTCACCCGGGCGGGCGACCAGGCTCCCACATCGACGCGGTCGTGTACACGGGCGCGTCGGCCGAGGACGTCGGCCGTGACGAGCCGGTCCGCCCGGCCGCGACCCGGGCCTCAGGCGGCCGGGCCGGCGGGACGGTGGGCGGCCGTCTGCTCGACGATGGACGCGGCGAGGTCGCGGACCTTCACGTTGCGCTGCTGGCTGAGCCGGGCCAGGAACGCGAAGGCCTCGTCCGGGGTGCCGCCACGCCGGGCCATGACGATGCCCTTGGCCTCGTCGATGACCGCGCGGGACCGCAGCGCCTCGTCGAGCTGCCCCGCCAGGTCCCGCAGGCGCTGCTTCTGCCGCACCTCGGCCAGCACGGCGCCCGCCGCCGCGGCGAGCAGCTCGGCGGTCTGCACCTCGGCCTCGCCGTACGCGGCCGTGCGCGTGGCGTAGCAGTTGATCGCCCCGGCCGGCTCGCCGTCGACCACCAGGGGCACGGCGACGACGGAGCGGGCGGCGGCGGCCCGCGCGCGAGCCGCCAGCCGCGGCCACCGGGGGTCGGCGCTGACATCCCCCGTGAGCACCGTCTCGTGCGACTCGGGGGCCGTCACGCACGGACCCTGTCCCGTCTGGACCTGGAGCCCGTCGAGCTCGTCCGCGACGGGGGACGTCGACGCCAGCGCCGTCGGAGCCGCGGCGGAGCCGAGCTCGACGCTCACCGCGTCCGTGCCCGGGAGGGCTCGCTCGACCACGGTCGCGACCCGCTGCAGCAGGGCACGCGGGTCCAGGTCCTGCGCCGGCAGCGCGCACATCTCGACGAAGCCCGCCGCCAGGAGCAGCGGCTCGGACCCCGCTCCACCGGCGCCGTCGACGGGCGACCCCGCCTCCGGGCCGGCGAGCAGCGTCCATGCGAGCTCGTCCTCGCCGCCGGCCCAGCCGTCCCCGGTCACGACCAGGTCGACCTCGACCGCGTCGGACCGCCGGGGCAGGAGGCGGACACGCCCGCGGGCCGTGCCCTCCCCTGCGCCCGGCAGCAGGCCGAGGACCGCACCCCGGTCGTCCTCGTGGACGAAGCCCACCAGCGGCTTGCGCAGGAGGTGCAGCAGGGCGATGCGCAGCAGGCGGGCGGCGGCGCTGTTCGCGGAGGTGACGACCCCGGCGCGGTCGGTGACCAGCATGGGCACGGGCAGGAGCCCGGCCAGCCACTGACGCTGGAGCCCGGACGCGCGACGCTCGGCGAGCAGCGCTGCGATCTGGTCCCGCTGGACCCGCGCCTCCTCGTCGGCGACCCGCAGCGCCGCGTGCGCGCTCTCCAGCTTCTCGAGCAGCGCGACGGGGTCGGCGTCGGCGGTCGTCAGACCCGTGAGGACCTCGTCCAGGGCGGTGGGCCCGCCCGGTGCCCAGGGGCGGCCCGCGCCCGGCCCGGGTCGTGGCGTCCGGCGACGGTCCGGGGTCGTGGTCACGGTGCCTCTTCTCGGCGTGGCCCCTCCGGACGAGGGGACCGGCCCCCAGCCTGGCACAGGCCGCCCGAGGGGCGGGGCGGGGTCCGGGCACGGCGACGCCCCCCGGCACCGGCGGTCCCGGGGGGCGTGCCGTGGCGTCAGCCCTTGTGCAGCACGTCCTTGATCGTGCTCGTCACCTTCTCCACGGCGTTCGGCACCGGCGAGGTGCCGTACAGGCGCGGGTCGGGGACGGTGGGCGGCGGCATGGGCACACCGGCCGGCGGCTCGGCGACGTACGTGAACTCGCCCTTGCCGTCCGGGGTGGGGCCGGACGCCCACGAGCCCTCGCCCGCCTGGGCGCCGTCGGAGAAGTTGATGTACTGGTAGGACACGTCGCGGTCCTCCTGCGCCAGGGGGAAGTTGCTCGGCACGGGCAGCAGCTCGTGGCCCTCCTCCTGCAGCTCGCGCGCCGCGGCCATCCACTGGTTCTGGTGCATGGTGTCGCGCGCGAGGAGGAACCCCAGCAGGTCCTTCACGCCGTGGTCGTCGGTCATGTGGTAGAGCCGGGCGACCTGGAGGCGGCCCTGCATCTCCGCGTTGGCGTTGGCCGTGAAGTCGGCCAGGAGGTTGCCGCTGGCGGTGATGTAGCTGCCCTGCCAGGGGTTGCCGTTGCTGTCCACGGGGCGCGCGCCGGCGCCCGCGACGATCGCGTGCTGCACGTCGGTGCCGCCGATGACCGCCGCGACGGTCGGGTCCTTCTGGATCGCGTCCTCCGTGAGCCCGACGGGCGCCTTCTCGAGCAGCTGGGCGATCATCGTCGCGAGGATCTCCACGTGCCCGAACTCCTCGGCACCGATGCCGTAGAGCAGGTCGCGGTACTTGCCCGGGATGTGGATGTTCCAGGCCTGGAACCCGTACTGCATGGCGACGGAGATCTCGCCGTACTGCCCGCCCAGGACCTCCTGGAGCTTGCGCGCGTAGACCGCGTCGGGCTTGTCGGGCTTGGCCTGGTGCTGGAGCTCCTGGCGGTGGAAGAACATGGCTCTCCTCTCCGGCGCGTCCGTCGGGCGCGTCGGTCAGCGGTGCGCAGGGGACGACGACCGGCCCGTGCGCGGCGGGTGCCGGCGGTCGACCGCGGCGGGACGGGCCCGTCCGGGTCGGGGGCACCCCGGCGCCGTCCGGCGGGCGGGTCGCGTCCGGCCGCAGGGCCGGAGGCACGGCCGCCCGTCCCGAGCGACGGGGGTGCGGTGCGTCGGGCGGCTCGCGCCCGGTTCGGGCCCGCCGGTCCCCGCTCGCTCGACGCCCGGCCGGGCTGACGTCTCGACGTTAGGTCGCCCTCACCGGCCCCGCCACCGGGACGCCGGCCCGGGGAGCGCGCTCCCACCCGGGCCCGCCGCGCGCCGCGCGGGCGCCTACCGCGACTGCTGCGGCCGCGCCCCCGTGGCGTACGCCATGTGGCCGCCGAGGTACGCCCCGCCGCCCGCCAGCCCCATGCCCGCGAGGCTGAGCGCCTTGCCCGTCCGCCGGTGGCCGCGCCGGCGCGCCCACCAGGAGGCGGTGAGGGCGACGAGCCCGACGCCGTTGAGAGTCGCGTGGACGGTGCCGACCCGGCGGAGGGCCAGGTCCCCCGCCGACCAGTCGGCCAGGCCCGTGATCATCGTCGGCACGGCCGCCGGCACCCCGAGGCCGAGGAGGCGGTCGGCCGCCGCCTCGGACCCCGGCCCCCCGGCGAGGTCGAGGACGAGGCTCGAGGACCACAGGCCGACGGGCGCGTCGGAGAGCACCGGGTGCAACGGGTGTCCCAGGGCGGCGCCGCGCAGCGTGCGCCACCGTCGGCGCCCTCCGACGAACGGCTGAGCCACGCGCTCGAGCACCGCGACCGCCGGGTCGAGGGCAGGCAGGTGCTCAAGGCCTTCGGTGAGGCGGCGGGCGGTCGAGCTGGCGTAGACGGAGCGCACGGTGGTCCCCCTGGGGTCGCGCCGGCGCCACTCGGCTCGACGCCCGGCCCCGTGCAGGATCGCAGCCCGGCACCACCCCGGCGACCGCAGCCGCGGGTGGGCCGGGCGCGCACCCGGGGCCGTCGACCCCGCGACCGCTGGCGGGGACACGCCGCCCGGCCGGGGTGCCGTCAGCCCGTCGCGCGCCGGTCCAGCCCGTCGCCGGCCGTCGCGTCGCCGGCGGCGTCCGCCGCCGCCAGGGCCTCGCGGACGGCGTCCGGCCCGCCGGCGACGACGAGGGAGCGGAGCACGCCCGCCGCGAGCGCCAGGTCCTGCCCCTCGGACTGCGCCCACGCCCGCAGCGCCGCCTCCGCCGCGTCCACGGGCAGGCCGGTCGCGGCGGCCACGACCCCCACGGCCTGGTCGACCGCCGCCGTCCCCGCGACCTCGTGCTCGATCGCCCGTCCTGCCGCGACCGACGCCACCCGCCGGGCGTGGTCGGTGAGGTCCACCAGGACGCCGACGAGCACCTCGTCGTCCTCCCCCTCGCGGTCGACGAGCAGCGCGACCACGCGGTCGCGGGCCCGCGCGTCCCGCAGGGTGTGCACCGACACGAAGGTCTCCAGCGGTGCGTCGAACGCGAGCAGCGTGGCCAGGCGCGAGCGGACGGCCGGCGCCGTGTGGTGCAGCAGCAGCTCCGTGGTCGGGACCACCTCGCCGGGGGCGAAGCCGTGCACGGCGAACATCCCGTCGGACCAGGTCCACCGGTCGTCGCGGCGCTGCAGCCGGAAGGTGCCCGCCCGGAGGGTGGGGACGGACGTCGTCGCAGGGTGGTCGAGCACGCGCGGCTCCCGGGTAGGCGGACGGGCGGAGCCGCGTCCTGACTCGACCGGGGAGGTTACCGCACCGGCGACGCGCCGTCGCGACCAGGCACGGGACGCTCGCGCCGCGCCCCCGCGGTCCTGCGCGCGGTCGGGCGCGGGTCGGGCGCGGGTCGGGCGCGGCCGGGCGGGCCCGCGCCCGATCCCCTACGGTGGTCGCGGGTCAAGCAGCGGCTCGAGGGATCGTGAAAGGCCCCCATTGACCGCGCAGCCCCTCCCGTCGTCGCCGACGTCGGCCCCCGTGCCGCACCCCGCGCCGTCCGAGGTCCCGGCCCCCACGCCGACGCCCGTCCCTGCCCCGCCGGCCGCCGGTGTGCCGGCGCCGGCCCCCTCGCCCGTCCCCGCGCCGGCCTCCCCGCCACCCGCCCCGGGCGACCACTGGCTGCAGCCCCTCGACGGTGCCGGCGGCGACCCCGCGACGGTCCACGCCGCGGCCGTGGCGCTCGCCGACCCCGACGAGCGGGAGGCGCTGCGGCGGTCGCTGCGCCGCAGCACCCGGGACGACGACGCGGTCGCGCACGTCGTGCGGTCGGCGGGCGCGGGCGGCCCGGACGCCACGGCCGGCTCGGGCGGCACGGGCGCGGACGGCGTCCACCTCCTCGTCGACCTGCCGGGCCGGTCCTGGCTCGTCGACCTCACGGGGGCGTACCAGGGGCTCGTCGCGCGCGAGGTCGAGGAGGCCGTGCGCGCGGCGGCGCTGCACCGCACGGACATCGAGCACGCGAAGGGGGTCGTCATGGCCGAGCTCGGCCTCGACGAGGGCGCCGCCTTCGCGCTCCTGCGCCGTATGTCCAACGAGAGCAACGTGAAGCTGCGCGACCTCGCCGTGCGCATCGCGGCGGCGGGCACGGCCGCACCGGGCCTGGAGCGGCTGCGGCGGACGGACGCGACCTAGGTCCCGGGGGCGGGGCGGCCGGCGGGCCGATCCTGGTGGTGGCACCGGGACCGGTGCCCGGGTCGGGCGGGAGCCGCGGCCCCGATCCCCCACAGGAGGCACCACCGTGAACGCCACCCCCACAGCCCGCCGTCCCCTCGTGCGCGTCGTCGCCGTCCTGGCGATGGTCGCCGGCCTCGTCCTCGTCGTCGGCGGGGCCGTCACCTGGGGCATGGTCTCGACGAAGCTCGCCGCGGAGAACATCACCGTCTCCGAGGACGCCGGGATGTTCGCGGGCCAGGCCGTCACCACGCCCTGGACCGCCTTCGCCGAGGCGGACATCATCAGCCACCACGCCCTCGAGGCCACCGGCGGCCTCACCTACGCCGAGCTCGACCGCGAGGACCCGCTGCGCGAGGTCGCCATGAACGGCTCGTTCCTGCGGGCGTCGCTCTTCACCTCGGTCGTCGCCTTCGGCGTCGCCGCCCTCGTCATGGGCCTGGGCGTCCTGTTCGGCCTCGTCGGTGCGGCGCTCCTCGTGCTCGACCGTCGCGACGGGCGCGTGACGCCGGCCGCCGCCCCCGCGGCGGGCGCCGTCCCCGCCCTGGCCTGAGACCGGGGGCCCCGCCCCCGCCCCGACGCCGGACCAGCACCACCCGCACCACCGGCCCCGGCCGGTCCCGCACCCCGCGTGCGAGGACCGGCCGGGGCCGTCGCGTCCGGGCGGGGCACCGGCGGGGTCACGGTCGCGGCGGGCCGTCCTCGTCGCGGCCGTCGTGCAGGTCCCCGCACTCGACGTCGGCGACGCCGTGCGACCCCAGCCAGGCGCGCCCGCCGGCGTCGCCCCGCACGGCGGCCGCCAGCGCCGCACGGTGGTCGCGGCCGACGACCACGGGGTGCCCCGGTCGCCCCCCGAACACCGCCCGGCGCAGGGTCGCCGGCCCCGGCCGCGGGTCGAGGAGCCGCCGCACCACGGCCACCGGCAGGTCCGGCACGTCGACGGGCACGACCACCGCGGCCAGGGCCCCGGACGGCACCGCCCTCAGCCCGCCGCGCAGCGACGCGGCGACCCCCTCGGACCATCCCGGCACGACGAGGGCCCGGACCCCGGCCAGGTCGGCGACGAGGTCCGCCGCCCCCGGGGCGGCGCCGAGCACGACGAGGACGGCGTCGCACCCGCCGTCCCGCAAGGTCGTCACCGCCCGGCGCAGCCACGACCCCCGCGCGTCGACCCGCAGGGCCTTGGGACCGCCGGCCCGCGCGCCGGCGCCCGCGGCCAGCACCACCCCGACGACGCGCGGGTCCGGCCCGGGGGCCGGCGTCGCCGAGGACGTCGGTGGCATCTGTGGCGTCGGTGGCGTCGGTGGCGTCAGTAGTGCACCCGGGCCGCGTGCTCGGCCCACGCGCGCATGGGGGCGTCCGCGTCGGCCAGCCGGTGCGCGACGACCGGCATGGGCCACGTGTCCCGCTCCCGGGCGAAGAGCTCGTAGAAGGCGCTGTCGTCGAAGCCGACGGCCGCGGCGTCGTGGCGGTCCGCCGCGTACACGACCCGGTCGACGCGGCTCCACAGGGTCGCCGCCAGGCACAGCGGGCACGGCTCGCACGAGGCGAAGACGGTGGCGCCGACGAGCGAGAAGGAGCCCAGGGCCCGGCAGGCGTCCCGGATGGCGACGACCTCCGCGTGGGCCGTCGGGTCGTGGTCCCGGGTGACCCGGTTCTGCCCCGTCCCGACCACGGCCCCGTCGAGGACCACCACGGCGCCGAACGGGCCGCCGCCGTCCGCGACGTTCTCCGTGGCCAGGCGCACCGCGTGGGCGAGGAAGGCCTCGTCGGACCCCGCTGGCGACCCCGTCACACGCGCCCCTCCCCGCTGCCCGGCACCCCGCGTGCCACGATGGGCGTCACCGTAACCGCCGGGTCCGCCCGGACGGGACCCGTCGTCGTCGACGCGTGCTGACGCGTGCGTCACACGCCGGAGGAGGACCGTGCTCGAGCTCGCCGACCGGCTGCTCGCCCGTCGTGCGGCCGGCCGGCGCCTGGCGGTGGCGACCGTGGTCGCCGTCGAGGGCAGCAGCCCGGGCGCGCTCGGCACCTCCCTCGCGCTCGACGACGCGGGCCAGGTCGTGGGCAGCATCGCGGGCGGCTGCGTCGAGGGCGCCGCGCTGGCGCTGTGCGAGGCGGTGCTGGCGGGCGGCGCCCCCGAGGGGCCCGAGGCGTTCGGCGTGGCCGACGAGGACGCCCTCGCCGCCGGGCTGCCCTGCGGCGGCACCCTGCTCGTGCACGCCCGGCCCCTCGTCGGGGCGGACCTCCCCGCGCTGCGGGCCGCGGCCGCCGGGGACCCGGCGTGGACGGTGTCGCGGCTCGGACCGGTCGACCCCGCCGACCGCGCCGCCCTCGACGCCGCCGTGGCCGCCCGCGCCGCCACGGGCGTCCCGGGGACCGTCCGGGTGACCTGCGACGGCCGCACGGCCGAGGCGTTCGTGGAGGTCCGCGCCCCGCGGCCGCGCCTCGTGCTCTACGGGGCGCTCGAGCTGTCCGCGGCGCTCGCGGCGCTCGCCGGGCCGCTCGGCTGGCACGTGACGGTGTGCGACCCCCGGCCCGTGCTGGCCACGGCGGAGCGGCTGCCCGGGGCGGACGCCGTCGTCGTCGACTGGCCGCCGCGCCACCTCGCCGCGCAGGCGCTCGGCCCCCGGGACGCCGTGTGCGTCCTCGCGCACGACGACCGGTTCGAGACGGAGCTGCTGCTGCGCGCCCTGCGCTCGGGGCCCGGCTTCGTCGGCGCCGTGGGCTCCCGCCGGACCCACGCGCGGCGGGTGGCGGCCCTGCGCGCGGCGGGCGCGACGGCCGAGGAGGTCGCCCGGCTGCACTCGCCCCTGGGCCTCGACCTCGGCGCGGCGACGCCCGCCGAGACCGCGCTGTCGGTCGCCGCGGGCCTGCTCGCGGCGCGCACGGGCGCGACCGGCCTGCCCCTGCGCGACCTCGACGGCCCCCTCCACCGGCGGCCGGCCGACGGGTCCCTCAGCTCGCCGGCGCCGGTGCCCCCTCCTGGACCAGCCGCCACAGCCGGTCGGCCGTGAGCGGCAGGGCGTGGGGGCGCACGCCGAGCGCGTCCCGCACGGCGTTGGCCACGGCGGGCGCCACGGGGTTGTAGGGCGCCTCCGACATCGACTTGGCGCCGAGCGGGCCGAGCTCGTCGTGGGTGTCGGCGAACAGCACCTGCGTGGGCGGCACGTCCGCGAGCTGCGGCACGTGGTAGTGCCGGAACGACCGGGTGAGCACCCGCCCCTCGTCGTCGAGCCGGACCTCCTCCCACAGCGCGCTGCCCAGGGCCTGGGCGACGCCGCCCTCGACCTGGCCCCGCAGCTGCTCGGGGTTGAGCACCGTGCCCGCGTCCACCGCCTGCACGCTGCGCAGCACCCGCAGCTCCCCCGTGCCGCGGTCCACCGCCACCCGGACCGCGTGCACGTTGAAGGCCACGGACCGCGGCGTGCCGTCGTGGCTCGCCTCGGCCTCCACGCGCGCGCCCGAGGCGGCGATGTCGACGAGCGGCACCACGCCGCCCGGCACGACGACGGCGTCCCGCGTCAGGTGCCCCGGGGTCGCCGCCGCCGTCGGGTCGTCCTGCGGGTGGCCGGTCAGCGTCGTCGCGGCGCTCAGCAGCCGGTCGCGCAGCGCGAGCGCCGCCCGGTGCACCGCGAGCCCCGCGACCACCGTCCCCGCGGAGCCGAACGCGCCGGTGTCGTAGCCGACGACGTCCGTGTCGGACTGCTCGACGACGACCCGCTCCGGCACCGTGCCGAGCGCCTGCGCGACGAGCTGCGTGTGCACGGTGGTGGTGCCGTTGCCGAACTCCGCCGTCCCCACCCGCACGCCGTAGCGGCCGTCGGGCAGGAGACGCACGTGCGCCTGGGCGTGGTGCCCCCGCGGGGCCACCGTGGCGATCATCGCCAGGGCCATGCCCTCGCCGACCGCCCACCCGGCCGGGGCCGGCGCGTCGGCCGTGCGGTCCGCCAGCGCCGCCTCCGCCAGGTCGAGGCACTGGTCCAGGCCGTAGCCGTGGATGTCGAGGTCCCCGGCCTCGTCGGGGTCGGTGAGGAGCAGGCGGTCGCCGGGTACGACGACGTTGCGGCGCCGCACCTCCCACGGCGACAGGCCCGCGACGCGGGCGAGCTCGTCGAGCGCGCCCTCCACGGCGAGCACGACCTGCCCCAGGCCGTAGCCGCGGAAGGCGCCCGCGGGCAGCGTGTTCGTGTAGACGGCCTCGGCGTCCACCCGCTTGCTCGGGCAGCGGTAGACGGTGAGGGACTCGTTGACGCCGTGGAACATGACGCCGGGCCCGTGGTTGCCGTAGGCGCCGGTGTCGGACAGGACGTCCACCCGCAGGGCGGTGAGCACGCCGTCCGCGTCGGCGCCCACCTCGACCTCGACCCGCATGGGGTGCCGGGTCGGCGCCACGGTGAGCTCGTCCTCGCGCGTCATCTCGTACTGCACGGCGCGTCCGGTCCGCAGCACCGCGAGCGCGACGAGGTCCTCCGTGAGCATCTCCTGCTTGCCGCCGAAGCCGCCGCCGACGCGGGCCGCGACGACCCGCACCCGGTCCCGCTCGAGCCCGAACACGTGCGCGACCTCGTCGCGGACGAGGAACGGCACCTGCGTGCTCGTGCGCAGGACGAGCCGGCCGGCCTCGTCGAGCCACCCGCGGGTGGCGTGGGTCTCGAGGGCGGCGTGGTGCACCCGGGCGGTGCGCCAGGTGCCCCGCACGCGGTGCGCCGCGGCGGCCAGTCCGGCGGCGACGTCCCCCATCTCGGCGTGCAGCTGCGCGACGACGTTGCGGCCCGGCTCGGCGATGCGGGAGGTCGCCGGCTTGTCGGCGTGCAGCAGCGGCGCCCCGGGCGCGCGGGCGGCGTCGGCGTCGACGACGTGCGGCAGGACCTCGTACTCCACGCGCAGCAGGGCCCGGGCCCGCTCCGCCGCGCGCAGGGTCTCGGCGACCACGGCCGCCACGCGCTGGCCCCGGAACCGCAGCACGGGGTCGAGCACGCGGGTGTCGTCGGGGTCGTCGAGGCGGCTCTCGTGGCGGGCGGTCGAGAAGAGCACGTCCGGCGCGTCCTCGTGCGTGAGCACGGCGAGCACGCCGGGCTCGGCGAGCGCCGCGGACGCGTCGACCCGCAGCACGCGCGCGTGGGCGTGCGGGCTGCCGAGCACCGCCACGTGGGCCAGGGGCGTCGTCGCCAGGTCCAGCGTGTACGGCTCCCGGCCCGTGACGACGCGCCGCGCGGCCGGGGCGCGCACGGAGCGGCCGACCGCCTCCCCCGCCGGCGCCTCCTGGACCCGGCACGTCCCGGCCAGGGCGTCGCGGATCGACCGGTAGCCCGTGCAGCGGCACAGGTTGCCCTTGAGCGCGCGGGTGACGTCCGTGGGACCGACGAGCGGGTCGTCCCCGACGCCGTCGCCCTCCGCCAGGCCCAGGCCCGCGACCGTCGTGACGAACCCGGCGGTGCAGAAGCCGCACTGGAAGGCGGCGGCGTCGACGAAGGCCTGCTGCACGGGGTGCAGGTGCTCCGGGTCGCCGAGGCCTGCCGCGGTCGTCACCGTGCGCCCCTCCGCGCGGTGGGCGGGCACGAGGCAGGAGTGCGTGGGCGCGCCGTCGAGGAGCACCGTGCAGGCGCCGCAGTCCCCCGTGTCGCAGCCCTTCTTCACGGCCGACACGCCGGCCTCGCGCAGCAGCGTCCGGAGCACCTGGCCCGGGGCCGGGCGGACCTCGACCTCCGTGCCGTCGACGGTGAGCCTCATGCCGCCTCCCCCGCCAGGACGTCGCGGACCTCGGCGGCCAGGCGCGCGGTCATGGCGCGGCGCCAGTCGGGGCCGCCGTGCACGTCGTCGAACCACTCCGGCACGCCGTCCAGGGCCGCCGCGAGGGCCGCCGGGCCGGGCACGCCGGCGAACGCGGCGCGCCACGGCCGCGGCACGCCCGCGGTCACGGTGACGACGACGGTCCCGTCGCCGTCCCGGCGCCCCACGACGATCGTCCCCGAGCGCCCCGTGACCGTGAGCGCCGCCCGGCGCAGGACCGCGCGGGACGCCAGCGCGGCGGCCCGCAGGCGCAGGGCGCGCAGCACCTCGCCGGGCGCGAGCGCGGTGACCTCCGGGCCCGTGACGAGGTCGAGGACCGGCAGGGTGCGGGTCCCCCCGTCGGGGGTCCACACCACGGCGGTCGCGTCGAGCGCGACGAGGAGCGTCGTCATCGCCCCCGCCGGCAGCGCTGCGCACACGTTCCCGCCGACCGTCGCGGCGCGCCAGACCTTCGTCGACGCGACGAGCGCCTCCGCGCACGTCCGCACGAGGTGCTGCGAGGCCCAGCCGGGCACGGGCGGCAGGTCGACGAGCTCGGCCACCGTGCACGTGGCGGCGATCTCCAGCCCGCCGTCGGGCAGCGCCGTGACCGGCGGCCAGCCCAGCGTCAGCAGGTCGACGAGCACGCGGGGGCTCGCGCCGGCGTACAGGCCCGTGCCGCCGGCCAGCGGGACGACGTCCCCGCCCAGGCCGGCGAGGTCCGCCCGGGTCCGCGCGAGGCGCACCTCGTCGACGCTCGTCAGGTCCACGCGCCCCTCCGTCCCCGCCGTGCGGCCGGGCGCTCCGCCCGCCGGCGCCATCGTGCGCCGCGCCGGCGCCCCGCACCAGGGACGACGCGCGAGAGCGGCGTCACACGCGGCCGGCGCCCGGCTCCCCCGGCCGGGTCCACCGCCCGACGAGGGCGTCGTCCGTCCGCGCCGGGCCGGCCGTCCCGCCGAGGGGCCGCCGCGGGTCAGCGCGGGACGGGGCCGGCCGCGACGAGCGCCTCGAGGTCCTCCGGCGGCATGGGCCGGCCGAGGAGGTAGCCCTGCCCGCGCCGGCACCCCAGCCGCACCAGCTCCGCGAGCTGCGCCTCGGTCTCGATGCCCTCGGCCACGAGCCCGAGGCGCAGGCTCCCCGCCAGGGACGCCACGGCGGTGACGATGGCGGTGTCGTCGGGGTGCGTGCCCAGGCCGGCGACGAACGACCGGTCGACCTTCACGGCCGTGACCGGGAAGCGCTTGAGGTGCGTGAGGGAGGAGTAGCCCGTCCCGAAGTCGTCGATGGCCAGGCCGCAGCCCGCCGCGGTGACCGCCGCGAGCTCCCCGGAGACGAGGTCGCCCGCCTCGAGGAGGGCGTGCTCCGTGATCTCCAGGACGAGGTCGCCGGGGTCGGCGCCGCTGCGGTCGAGCGCGTCGCGCACCTGGCGGGCCACGGCCAGCCGCTGCGCCTGCCGCGCCGAGACGTTGACGGACACGCTGAAGCCCGGCCACCGCTCCTGCCACCCCGCCAGCCGGGCGCAGGCCTCGTCGAGCACCCACCCGCCGATGGGGACGATGAGGTCGCTCTCCTCCGCCACCTCGATGAACGCCGCCGGGGGCAGCAGCCGGCCCGTGCCGGGCTCGACGAGCCGCAGGAGCGCCTCGGCGCCCACCACGCGGCGGGTCACGAGGTCGACGACGGGCTGGTAGAGCAGCCGCAGCCCGTCGCCGTCGAGCGCGGCGCGCAGGTCCTCCTCGACGGCGAGCCGCTGCAGCGTGCGCTCGTGCAGGCGCTCGTCGTAGACCTCCCACGCCCGGTGCCCGCGGCGCTTGGCGTGGTACATCGCCAGGTCGGCGTGGCGGAGGAGGTCCTCGGGCAGGGCGCCGGAGTCCTGCCGGGCCGTGGCGACCCCGATGCTCGCCGTCGGACGCAGCTCGCGGCCGAGGACGCGCAGGGGGGCGCTGACGGCGGCGTAGACGTCCTCCGCGAGGGCCTCGACCTCCGCCGGCCGCCGCAGCCGGGCCACCACGGCGAACTCGTCGCCGGCCAGGCGCGCCGGCGTGCCCCGGACGCCGACGACGTCCTCGAGCCGCCGCGCGACCTGGCGCAGCACCTCGTCGCCGGCCTCGTGCCCGAGGGTGTCGTTGATGTCCTTGAACCGGTCGAGGTCGACGAACAGGACCACGACGAGCGCGTCGGCGTGGCCGCCCCGCAGCTCGGCGCGCAGCCGGGCCATCATCTCCTCGCGGTTGGCGAGGTCCGTGAGCTGGTCGAAGGACGCGCGGTGCCGCAGCTCGGCCTCCGCGGCGCGGCGCAGCGTCACGTCCTCGAGGTGGGCGACCCCGTGCACGGGGCGGCCCGGCAGCGTCACGGCCGAGACCGTGCGCGACACCCAGATCCAGGTGCCGTCGGCGCGGCGCAGGCGCTCCTCCAGGTGCGCGCGGGTGGCGCGGCCGCTGACGATCTCGTCGTGCTGGGCGAGGTCGCGCGGGAGGTCGTCGGGGTGCACGAGGCTCGCCACGGGCATCCCCTCGAGCTCCTCGCGGGGGCGGCCGAGCATCTCCGCGAGGCGGGCGTTGACGGTGGCCCAGCGCCCGCCGGGGACGTCCCCGAAGCGGGTGACCGCCATCGCGCCCGGCGCCCCCTCGAACGCCACGCGGAAGCGCTCCTCGCTGTCGGCGAGGGCCCCGCGCACCTCGACGCGCGCGGTGACGTCGCGCCAGGTCACCACGAGCTCGCGGTCCTGGAGGCGGCTGATGCGCATGTCGAGGACGTGCACCTCGTCGGGGCGGTCCGGCACGTGCAGCTCGAGCTCGTCCAGCACCGCGACCTCGCCGGTGCGCAGGACGTGCCGCAGCACGTCGTCGAGGTCGATCCCGCGGCGCCGCTGGTCCTCGCGGACGCGCCCGCCGAGCGGCACCTCGCGCAGCGCGCGCTCGTTGCCGTACACGTAGGTGAAGTCCAGGACGCTGCCGTCCTCGGCCACCTCGGGGGCGACGACCGCGACGGGGTCCACGAGCTCGTCGAGCGCCCGCCGCAGCCGCTCGGCCTCCACCCGCCGCGCGTGCTCGGCCTCGTGCCGCTCCGTGACGTCGCGCCACGTGAGGACCACGTCGTCGCCCGCGGGCCAGCCGATGAGGTCCACGCGGTGCCGCGCCCAGCCGCCCCGCCCGGCGGGCAGGAGCACGTCCTCCACCCGCCACGGGCCCCGCTCGGCCTGCACGCGCATGCAGAAGGCCAGGACGACCGTGGCGAGGGCGTCCACGGGCGCCGACGGCCCCACGGCCAGCCCCCACGCGGCGGCGGGGCCGTTCACCTCGACGAGCTCCAGCTCCCCGGCGCGGCCGTCCCGGCGGGGGCGGGCGACGACCAGCGGGTCGGGCCAGGACGCGGCGGACGCCCGCGTGCCCACGGCGTCACCGACCCCTGCCACCATGCCGTCGCGTCCCCTCGTCCCCGCGGGCCCGTCCCCGTGCGGGGTGGCCGTCCGCGCAAGCGTGCCCGACGGCTCCCGGCCCCACAAAACCGGTCCCCGCGCCGCAGGGCCGGACGGGTGACGTGGAGGCGTCAGGCCGGCTCGTCCGCGGTGCCGGCGGCGTCGTAGTCGACGTCCTTCGTCTCCCCCGTGAGCAGCAGGGCGACGAGGGTGAGGACCGCGGCACCGGTGAGGTAGACCCCCACGAGCCAGGGGCTGCCGTCGGCCTGCGTCCACAGCGCGATCGCGACGAGGGGCGCGAGCGCCGCCCCGAGGATGGAGCTGACGTTGTAGGCGATCGCCGAGCCCGTGTAGCGCACGTTCGTCGGGAAGAGCTCGGGCAGCAGCGCGCCCATGGGCCCGAAGGTCGCGCCCATCAGCGTGAACCCGAGCACGAGGAACGCCTGCGCGAGCGCCCCGGTGAAGGCCTCGTCGGCGCGGGGGGCGAGGAACAGGGCGAAGGTCAGCCCGAAGACGCCGATGAGCGAGGTCACGACGAGGAGCAGCCGCCGCCGGCCCACCGCGTCCGCGACGGGCCCCGACAGCAGCGTGAAGACGCCGAAGAAGACCACGCCGAGGATCTGCATGAGCACGAGGTGCGTGTACCCGATCCCGAGGCCGCCGGGCGCGGCGTCGCGCGCGGTGGTGCCGTAGGTCAGCGTGAAGTTCGTCATGAGGTAGAACAGCACGTACGTCGCCAGCATGATGAACGTGCCGAGGACGAGCCGGCGCCAGTGGTCGCGCACCGCGGTGCCCAGCGGCATCTTGCGGATCGCGCCGCGGGCCTCGGCGGCGGTGAAGGCGCTGGACTCGACGAGGCGCAGCCGCACCCACAGGCCGACGACGACCATGACGGCGGAGAACAGGAACGGCACGCGCCAGCCCCAGGACAGGAACGCCTCGGAGCGCGCCAGGGGGTCGCTCGGGTGGGGCTGCAGCGCGGCGATGGTGAGGAACAGGCCGTTGGCGATGATGAAGCCCAGCGGCGCCCCGAGCTGGGGGAACGTGCCGTACCAGGCGCGCTTGCCGGCGGGGGCGTTCTCCGTGGCGACGAGCGCCGCGCCCGACCACTCGCCGCCGAGCGCGAAGCCCTGCGCCAGCCGCAGGACGAGCAGCAGCGCCGGTGCCAGGAGGCCGACCTGGTCGTACGTCGGCAGCACCCCGATGAGGAACGTCGCCACGCCCATGACGAGCAGCGACACCACGAGCGTGGCCTTGCGGCCGCGGCGGTCGCCCAGGTGCCCGAACACCACCGCGCCGACGGGGCGCGCCACCATCGCGGCGCCGAAGACCGCGAAGGACGCGAGCAGCGCCGTCGTGTCGTCGCCCGTCGGGAAGAACAGCGCCGGGAACACGAGGACCGCGGCGGTGGCGTAGACGTAGAAGTCGTAGAACTCGATCGTCGTGCCGACGAGGCTGGCCGTGATGACGCGGGCCGGGGAGTTCAGGGGCGGTGCGGTCGCGGGCCCGCCGGGGGTGCCGGCGTGCGTCGCGGGGGTGGCGGTCATCGAAGGGTGCGCTCCGGTGGTGCTCGGTCGCCGCGGGGCGGCGCTCTCGGCGGGACCGGGCGGGCGAGGGGGTGCGGCACGGGGCGACCGGGGGTCGCGACGCGGCCGGCGACGCCGCCCGGTCTCGGCGCACGGGTCCGCGCGCCGCCGTCGAGGGTAGACCTTCTCAGGTGGCGGACCGAGGCCGTCCAGGTCGTGGGACGAACCGGTCGGTCGCGAGGGGGCAGCCCCCGGGGCGGCTCAGAAGTCGCCGCCGCCGAAGTCCCCGCCCCCGAAGTCCCCGCCGCCGAAGCCGCCGTCGAAGCCGCCGCCGTCGTACGCGCCGCCGTCGGCGGTCACGTCGCCGCCCTCGTACCCGCCGGCGTCGGCACCGTCGGCGCCCCCGTCCGCGCCCCCGTCCGCGCCCCCGTCCGCGCCGGCCTCCTGCCCGTCGCCGTAGCCCTCGCCGTAGCCCTCCGCGTACCCCTCGCCCCCGTCGCCGAGGTCGAACATCGCGTCGGCGATCGCCGTGCCGACGAACGCGCCGGCGACGCTCGCGAGCAGCCCGCCCGCCACGACGGCGCCGAGACCCATCCCGCCGCCCATCCCGCCCATCCCGCCGCCGGACCCGCCGCCGCCGAACGAGCGCTCGAGCGTGCCGGGCCGGCGCACCTCCGCCCGCGTCGCCATGCGCGCCAGGGAGCGCGGGTCGTCGTCGCGGGCGCGCTCGCCGGCAGGGATCTCGTGGCTCAGTGCCGCGAGGACCTGGCGGCGCTGCTCGGGCGTGAGCTGCGCGAAGGCCTCGGCGTGGGCCTCCTCGATGCGCTCCGGCGGCGCCGTGCGCAGGAGGTACCGGTAGCGCTCCACCGCCGCCGCGTCGGTCGTCGGCGTGCCCGCGGCAGCGCCGGCACCCGTCGCCCCTCCCGTCGCGCCGCCCGCCGGGGCCCCGGGCGCCCGCCAGGGCTCGCCCTCCCACGTCGCGGCCGGGGCGCGGCCCTCCCCCGGGCCGGGCGTGCCGGTCGTCGTGCGGGTCCTGCCGAGGATCCGGTCGAGCAGCCCCACGGCCCCCACCCCCGTCGTCGCGCGGACGGTCGCCGCGCCTGCCCCCACCCTCGCGCCGGTCGGGCCGGGGCGCACGGCGGCGGGCCGTCGGAGGGCCCGGCGGGGCCTGGCGGAGCTCGGCGGGGTCAGACGAGCGAGCGCTCGTGCGCGAGGTGCAGCACGGCCGCGGCGAGGGCCCCCAGCCCGCGCTCGACGTCCGCGGCCGAGACGTCCTCGTCGGGGTGGTGGCTGATGCCGTCGGGGTTGCGCAGGAACAGCATCCCCACGTCCGTGAGGCGCCCCACCGCCATGGCGTCGTGCCCGGCCCGCGAGAAGAGGGCGGGGCTCTCTCCCTGCCCGCCGGCGGCGATGCCCGCGTGCAGCACGTCCTGGAAGAGCGGGCCGCAGCGGACCGCCGGGGCGTCGTGCACGGCGGTGGCGGACCACGTCAGCCCGCGCCGCCCCGTGAGGGCGTCGAGCTCGCCGCCGATGCGCGCCCACGTGGCGTCCCGCGTCTCGTCGAGCTCCCCGCGCAGGTCGAGGGTGAGGCGGACCTCGCCGGGCACCACGTTGACCGCGCCGGGGAAGGCCTCCAGGCGACCCACGGTGCCGACCACGTGGTGCTCCTCGCGGCAGATGCGCTCCACGGCGAGCACGGCCTCGCTCGCGCCGACGAGCGCGTCCCGCCGGCGGTCGTAGGGCGTGCCGCCGGCGTGCCGGGCCTCGCCCACCACGGCGATCTCCCACCGGCGGGCGGCGGCGATGGAGGTGACGACGCCGAGCGCCTCGCCGGCCCCGTCGAGCTCGGGGCCCTGCTCGATGTGCGCCTCGAGGTACCCGACGAGGTCCGCGGGCCGGCGGGCCGCCTCCCCCACC
Source organism: Cellulomonas endophytica (assembly GCF_004123805.1). Taxonomy (GTDB): domain Bacteria; phylum Actinomycetota; class Actinomycetes; order Actinomycetales; family Cellulomonadaceae; genus Cellulomonas; species Cellulomonas endophytica. The sequence continues at coordinate 76,427 of NZ_RWJX01000001.1, forward strand.
CGGGCCGGGTCGAGGCCGAAGGCGGTGAAGGCCTCGCGCAGGCTCACCCCGTCGGCGTCGCGCAGGTCCCACCACGCGGGGTCCCACACGCCCGCGAGCGCCGAGGACCCGAGCAGGGCCTTGCCGAACCGCGCGCCCTCCTCGTCCCAGAAGGCGACGACGTCGAGCCCGAAGGGCCACGTGCGCACGCGGGGCCCGAGCAGGCGCACCACCTCCACGGCCATGAGGACGCCGACGATGCCGTCGTAGCGGCCCGCGTCCCGCACGGTGTCGAGGTGGGAGCCGAGCAGGAGGACCGGCGCGTCCGGGTCGCGCCCCGGCAGGTGGCCGACGAGGTTGCCCGCCGCGTCCTGCGCCGTGGCCATCCCCGCCTCGCGCAGCCACCGCTCCGCCAGCCGGTTGGCGCGCGCGTGCTCCGGCGAGAGGTAGACGCGCTCGATGCCGCCGCTCATCGACGACAGGCGCGCGAGCTCGTCGCAGCGGGCCATGACGCGCGCCGTCGCTGCGGCGAGCGCGCCCGGGGGCAGGCCGAGGCCGTCGGTGCGGCTGCCGGCGCGGGGGCCGGTGGGGGTGCCGGTGCTCACGCCGCGTACGCCTCCAGGGCCGCGTCGACCCCGCCGCCGGCCGGCACCCGGACGCCGCCGCGGCGCAGGGTCTGCTCCAGGGCGGCGAGGGTGAGCAGCACCGCGTCGCGCCGGGCGTTGTAGCCCATGGTGCCGATGCGCCACACGCGTCCGTGCAGGGGCCCGAAGGAGGTGCCGATCTCGATGCCGTAGTCCGCCAGCATCGCGGCGCGGCCCGCGTCGCCGTCCACGCCCGCGGGGATGTGCACGGCCACGACGTTGTGCATCTTGTGCGCGACGTCCCCGAACACCTCCAGGCCCAGGCCGCGCACGCCGGCGAGCATCGCGCGCCCGTGCAGGGCGTGCCGGTCGATGACCGCCTGGCGCCCCTCCTCGAGCAGGATGCGGGCGCACTCGCGGGCGGCGTAGAGCATGCTCGTCGCCTCCGTGTGGTGGTTGAGCCGCCGCGGGCCCCAGTAGTCGAGGATCATCCCGAGGTCGAAGTAGTTCGACCGGACCGGGTCGTCGGTGTCGGGGTCGCCCTCGACGCGGAGGCCCTCCTCGACCCGGCTGCGGGCGCGCACGACCGCCACGGCGCGCTCGGACAGGGTGATCGGCGCGCTCCCCGACGGGCCCGCCAGGCACTTCTGCAGCCCGGCGGTCGCGGCGTCGATCCCCCAGGCGTCCGCCTCGAAGGGGTTGCCGCCGAGGGAGGCGGTCGCGTCCGTGTAGAGCAGCGCCCCGTGCCGGGCGCAGATCGCCCCGAGCTCCTCCAGGGGCTGGTTCATCGTCGTGGAGGTGTCCCCCTGCACCACGGCGACGAGGTGCGGGCGCACCCGCCGCACCGCCTCCTCGACGACCGACGCGGGGAACACCTCGCCCCAGGGGACCTCGATCGTGTGCACCTCGGCCTGGGCGCGCCGGGCGATCTCGACGAGGAGGTGGCCGAACCGCCCGAAGACGGGGACCAGCACCCGCTGCCCGGGGCGGACGAGGGAGACCAGCGCCGCCTCGATGCCGGCGCGGGACGTGCCGTCGACGAGGACCGTGGCCTCGTTCCGGGTCGCCCACACGCCCCGGTACAGCTCCATGGTGTCGTTCATGTACCCCGTCATGACGGGGTCGTACTGCCCGACCAGCGGGGTGGACAGCGCGCGGAGCACCCGGGGGTCCGCGTCGATGGGACCCGGCCCCATGAGGAGGCGGGCGGGCGGGTCGACCGGTGCGGTCACGGGTGTCCTCCGGGGGGAGCGGGCCTGTCGGTGGTGGGGGGTGCGTCAGGGGCGGGCTCGGGGACCACCGGGGGCAGCGGCCCGGCGGTGGCCGCGCCGGCGACGAGGAGCCGGGCGCGCCGCACGAGCGCGAGGTCGGTCCCGGCGGCGCCGACGAGGCACACGCCCACGGGTGCGGGGCCGAGCGGCGACGGCACGACGAGCGCGGGGACCGACAGCGCGGGCAGCCCGGCGACGCCGGCCAGGGCGGTGGTGCGCAGGGTCGCCGCCCGGACGGCCTCCGTCGTCGCGGCGTCCGCGGAGCGGGACGGCGCCGGGCCGGGGGTGGTGGGCAGCACGAGCAGCACGTCCTCGCCGAGCAGCGCCCGCAGCCGGGACCGCCGCTCCGCGAGCGCGGCGCGGGCCGCCGTCTCCTCCTCGGCGCCGACCTGCGACCCGGCCGCGAGCCGCGCCGACACCGCGGCGCCGAGCGCACCGGGGTGCGCGGTCGCCCAGGCCCCGTGCACGCGCCAGGCCTCGGCGCCCTGCACCGCCCGGAACGCCTCGAGCCAGGCGCCGAGGTCGCCGACGGACACGCCGTCGACGCCCACCTCCGGGTGCCGGTCCGCGACGTCGGAGAGCCAGTCCTCGAAGGCGCTGCGCACGTCGGGCTCGGCGAGCGCGAGCGCCTCGAGCGGCACGAGGAGCCGGCGCGGGAGGCCGACGGCCGGCCCCTCGTCGTCCCCCGCATCCCCGTCGTCCCCGTCCCCCGCGGCGCCACCAGGCCCGCCGGCCCCGTCCTCCACCGCGCCGTCGAGGCACCAGCGCACGACCGCCTCGAGGGTCGCGCCGTCCCGGGTGAGCCAGCCGACGGTGTCGAAGGAGGGCGCGAGCGGGACCAGGCCCTGCCGCGGCACGAGGCCGTGCGTCGTCCGCAGCCCCCACAGGCCCTGGTAGGAGGCGGGCACGCGGATGGAGCCGGCGGTGTCGGTCGCCAGCCCGACGTCGGCCTGCCCGGTCGCGACCGCCGTCGCGGGTCCCGACGAGGAGCCGCCGGGCAGCGCCCCCGGGAGCGCTCCGTTCGCCGGGGTGCCGTGGTGCGGGTTCGCGCCGGCGATGCTGAACGCGAGCTCGTCGGTGCGCGCGAGGCCGCGCAGGGACGCGCCGCCCCGCAGGAGGTCGAGCACGGCGGGGGCGTGGTCCCGCTCGCGCCGGGCCTCGCGCAGCCACGTGGGGTTCCCGGCGCCGACGCGGTAGCCCTTCACGGCGAAGAGGTCCTTGACCGCCACCCGGAGCCCGACGAGGGGCCCCTCCCACGCGCCCTGGTAGAGCGGGTCGCCGACCGTGCGCCACACGGAGCTGTCGAGGGCGCGCGTCCGGCCGGTGACGTGCGCGGCGGTGACGCGCCACGCGCCGTCCTCGCCACGGGCCCACACCTGGGTCTGCAGGCCGCTGCCGCCGCCGGCGAAGCGGGAGACCGAGACGAGCAGCCAGACGTCCTGCGTCAGCCGGCGGGCCTCGACGCGCGCCAGCCGCCGGGGGGCGACCCCGCCGCGGCCGCCGCGGAACGTGGAGATCGCGCGGTGCCCGACGAGGAGCCCGTCGCCGTCCCCGCGCAGCGTCGCCGGGCCCGGGGCGAAGGCGTCGTCGAGCGCGGCCAGGTCGTCGGCGGCGAGCGCCCGCTCGTACGCGGCCAGGGCCGCGAGCAGGTCGGCCGGCGCGGCCTCGCCCGTGACGGGGTCGACGACCTCGTCGGGCACGCCGCCCGGGGTCCCGTCGCTCATGCGGCACCCCCGACGGTGGCCGAGCCGCCCGGCGCGCCCGAGCCGTCCGGCGCGCCCGAGCCGTGCAGGGCGCCCGGGGCGCCGACGGTGCCGTCGGGCCGCAGCACGGGGGGCGGCTCCTCCCCCGGGCCGACGCCCGCGAAGTCGGCGAGGCGGATCCGGGCGTGCACGCCCGTGACGACGTCGACGACCTGCGAGACGTCGAAGTCGGTGGCCGCGCTGAGGTAGGCGTAGGCCAGGTGCTCCGCCATGCCGTAGCGCGCGCCCAGCAGCCGCAGGGCGGCCCGGACGCACCGGCGCAGCGCCTCGTCGAGGTCGACGTCGAGCCCCGTCGGGACGAGGTGCTCCGGCGTGCGCAGCACGGGCCCGTCGAGCTCCCCCAGCGCCGTCAGGGCCTGCGCCCGCGGGACGACGTCGACGCGCAGCCGCACGCGCAGGGACGCCTCGAGGGCCGTGAGCGCGACCTCGCCGTCGCCCTGCGCGAAGTGCGGGTCGCCGACGTAGAGCCCCGCGCCCTCCACCTGCACCGGCAGGTAGACCGCCGTGCCGGCCACGAGGAGGTTGACGTCGATGTTGCCGCCGTGCGGGCCCGGGGGCACGGAGTGCGGCCGCTCGTCGTCGGCGACCGCGACCCCGACGATCCCGAGGAAGGGGGCCAGCGGGAACGCCACGACGCGCTCGCCCCCGTCGACGAGCGGCAGCGCCCCGACGAGGGCGCCGTCCGCGCGCCGCAGCACGGGCGTGAAGACGCTGACGGAGCGCTCGCCGCGGGGGAGCTCGTCGGGCAGCGCGCCACGCCGGTGCCGGTTCGAGACGACGCCGTAGGGCACGCGCGGGACCGTCTCGAGCACCGTGACGGCGAGGAGGTCGCCCGGGTGGGCGCCGGCGACGTGGACCGGGCCCGTGACGACGTGCGGGCCGTCGTGGTCCGGGTCGCGGGACAGGCCCGCCGCGACCGCCACCGCGTCGTCGAGCACGTTGTCGGCGGGCACCCCCTGGGCGCCGAACCACGCGCGCGGGTCGCCGCCCTGGTCCTCGAGCAGCCCCTCGTGGCTCAGGGTGTCGACGACGAGCTCGTCGCCGGCCCGCAGGTGGGCCACGGGCGCGTCGACCGCGCAGGGCAGGCGCCCCCACAGCACCGTCCGGGGGCCGGAGGCGAGGTAGGCGACCCCCTCGGGGACGCCGGCACCCGGCTGCAGGACGGGTAGGCCCGGGTCGACGAGCGCCGGCCGCGCCGCGGCGCTCACGCGGCCACCTGGCCCGCGGCCGTGCCCGTGCCCGCCACCGTGCCCGCCACCGTGCCCGCCGCCGTGACGGACGCCGCTTTGCCCGCCACGCGGGGGCGCCGCGATGATGCGCCCGTGACGACCCGCCGCGACCCCGCCCGCCTGCACCTCGTGCTCATGCTCACGCTCACCTTCACCACGGGCGTCGTCGACGCGGTCGGGTACCTGGGCCTGGACCGGGTGTTCACGGCGAACATGACCGGCAACGTGGTCATCCTCGGCATGGCGCTCGCCGGCGCCGACGACCTGCCCGTGCTCGGGCCGGCGCTCGCGCTCGGGGGCTTCCTGCTCGGCGCCGCCCTCGGCGGGCGGGTGCTCGCGCGGACGGCGCCCGGCTGGGGCACGCGCTCGACGAGCACCTTCGCCGCCACGGGCGTGCTGGCCCTCGGGCTCGGCGCCGGGGCGCTCGCGGCGCCGCCCGAGGAGGGCACGGGCTGGGCCTTCGCGCTCACCACGGTGCTGGCCACCGCGATGGGGCTCCAGGCGGCGGCCGCCCGCAAGCTCGCCGTCAAGGACGTCACCACCGTCGTCGTCACCTCCACGCTCACGGGGCTCGCGGCCGACTCCCGGCTCGCGGGCGGCAGCGGCGAGGGCTGGGCCCGCCGCGGGCTCGCCGTCGTGCTCATCCTGCTCGGTGCCGGGGTCGGCGCGCTGGCGCTCCGCCTGCTCGGCGACGGGACCGGCATCGGTGCGGGGCTCGTGCTCGCCGGGGTCGTCACGCTCGTCGCCGCGCTCGTCGGGCACCGGTGGGCGCACGCGCGGCGCGTCGCCGCCTGAGCGCGCCCCTCACGCACCGGGCGGCACCGGCAGGAGCGGCGGGAGCGGCACCGGCAGGAGGGTGCGGCCCGCGGGCGTGCCGACGACCCGGCCGTCCTCGACCACGGGCACGCCGCGCAGCCACACGGCCCGGACCCGCCCGTGCAGGGCCCGCCCGTGGTACGGCGTGACGGGGTTGCGGTGCTCGAGCCGCGCGGCGTCGACGACCTGCGTCTCGTCGGGCGCGAACGCGACGAGGTGCGCCGGCGCGCCCGGCGCGATCTCCCCGAGCCCCGCCAGCCCGGCCACGGCCGCGGGTCCCGTGGTGAACGCCGGCACGAGGGCCTCGAGCGGGACGCCGCGGCGACGGGCCTCGTCGGCGACGACCGTCCACCCGAGCTGGAGCCCGGCGATCCCGCCCCACGAGGCGCCGAAGTCGCCCCCCGCCACGTGCTTGAGGTCGGCCGTCGCCGGCGAGTGGTCGGAGACGACCGCGTCGATCGTGCCGTCGAGCAGGCCCTCCCACAGCGCGTCGGCGTTCGCCGTCCCACGGATGGGCGGGCAGCACTTGTACTCCGTGGCGGCGTCGGGCACGTCCTCCGCGTGCAGGACGAGGTAGTGCGGGCACGTCTCGACGGTGATCGGCAGGCCCTCGGCGCGGGCGGCGCGCAGCAGGGGCAGCGTGCCGGCGTCCGAGAGGTGGAGCACGTGCGCCCGGGCCCCCGTGCGGCGCACGCCCTCGACCACGCCCTCCACCGCCGAGCGCTCCGAGGCCGGCGGGCGCGAGGCGAGGAAGTCCGCGTACCGGGTCCCCAGGCGCCCGTCCGCCGGGGCCGCGGCCAGGGCCTCGGGGTCCTCCGCGTGCACGACGAGCACCGACCCCAGCGCCGCCACCTCCGCGAGCGCGGCCCGCAGGCCGGCGGCGTCGAGGTGGCCGAACTCGTCCACCCCGCTGGGGGCGAGGAACGCCTTGAAGCCCCGCACGCCCGCCCGGTGCAGGGGCGCGAGCGCCCCGAGGTTCTCCGGCACGGCGCCGCCCCAGAAGGCGACGTCGACGGCGAGCCGGCCCGCCGTCGCCGCGAGCTTCGCGGCGAGGGCGTCCGGCGTCGTCGTCGGGGGGATGCTGTTGAGCGGCATGTCGACGAGCGTGGTGACGCCGCCGGCCGCGGCGGCCCGCGTCGCCGACGCGAAGCCCTCCCAGTGCGTCCGGCCCGGCTCGTTGACGTGGACGTGGCTGTCCACGAGGCCGGGCAGGAGCACCGCGTCGTCGGGGAGGTCGACGAGGGAGGCGGCGGCGCCGTCCGCGAGGGGCGCGTCCCACGGCGCGAGGGCGAGGACGCGGCCCTCGGCGACGTGCACCTGGGCGGGCCGGAACGCCCCGTCGACCCAGGCGCGGCGCGCCCGGACGACGAGGCCCTCCGGGTGCGGTCCCCCGCCCGCGTCGTCGGGCCTCGTCGGGCCCTGCACCGCCGAGCTCTCCGTCGTCGTCATCGCGCCACCCTCCGTCGTGACCCGCCCTGGCCTGCGGGCCGGCGGGCCCACCGTCGCACCTCGCCCCCGGTCGGCGCACCGACCGGGGGCAGGGGTCCTGCGATCCTCCCTGCGGGGTGCGTCACACCCGCGCGTGCTGCCGCTGCGCGGGCCGCTCCCCCGCAGGGACCGGCGCCGGCGCCCGCACCTCGAAGCCGGCGAGCAGCCCGGCCATCGCCTTCGGCGGGGGCGGGGCGTACTCCCCGCGCGTGCTCGACCGCGCCCCGAGGGTCACGAGCCCCTGGACGAGGACCGTCGCCGCGGCCACCCCGTCGAGGACGGGCACGCCGACCCGGTCGCTGAGGTCCGCGCACAGGTCCGCCATGCCGGCGCACCCGAGCACGACCGCGTCCGCGCCGTCCTCGTCCACGGCCCGCCGGCAGTGCTCCGCGACGCGGTCGCGCGCCCCGGACGCCGGGTCCTCCAGGGCGAGCACGGGGATCTCGCACGCGCGCACCCCGGTGCAGGCGGCGGCGAAGCCGTAGCGGTCCACGAGCTCGCGGGCGCGGCCCGTCGTGCGGCCGAGCGTCGTGACGATGCCGAAGCGGCGCGCGACCATCGTCGCCGCGTGCATGGCGGCCTGCGCGATGCCGAGCACGGGACCGCGGGCGAGCTCGCGCGCGGCGTCCAGGCCCGGGTCGCCGAAGCACGCCACCACGTACCCGTCGACGCCCTCGGCCTCGCCGAGCGCGACCTGCTCGAGCAGGCCCGGCACCGCCAGCGCCTCCTCGTAGTGGCTCTCGATCGACGCCGGCCCCATGGTCGGCTGCACCGCGTCGACGAGCGTCCCGGGCCCCGCCACCCCCCGGGCGGCCCGACCCACGAGGTCGGTCATCGCCCGGGTGGTGTTCGGGTTGATCACGCGCAGGTGCACGTCAGACCGACTTCCCGTCCACCGACGCGGCGGTCGGCGCCGCCGTGGCCGCGACCGTGACGGCGTCCGGCGCGGCGCCGTCCGACACGTGAGGGTCGTCCGCGTCGAGCACCGGGATCTGCGGGTTGAGGCGCTCGAGGAGCACCATGACCGCGAAGCCCAGGCCGCAGCCGATGAACCAGCTGTAGCTGGCGACCCACGTCACGTCCGGCCCGCCCAGGTCGGCGAACGTCTTCGGCAGCACCGCGGAGGCGATGGACACCGCGCCCGCCACCAGCGTGGTCGCCACCGCGTTGCGGTTGTAGCCGCGGGTGAACCAGTAGCGGCCCGTCGGCGCCATCGTGAACATGTCGTCCACGTGCACCCGCTGGCGCCCGATGACGTAGTACCCGGCGATGAGGATGCCGAAGAGCGGGCCGATGAGGGCGCCGAGCACGCCCAGCGTGTAGTGGATGGCGTCGTCGTTCGCGTACCAGTTCCACGGCGTCAGCACCACGGAGCCGACCGCCGCGATCATGCCGCCCATGCGCCACGAGATGCGCTGGGGGCTGACGTTCGAGAAGTCGAACGCGGGCGAGATGAAGTTGGCGACGATGTTGATGCCGACGGTGGCCGTGACGAACGTCAGGCCGCCGAGCAGGATCGCGAAGGGCGTGTCGATCGCCTGCACGGTGTGGATCGGGTCGGTGATGAGCTCGCCGAACACGGGCACGGTCGCCGAGGCGCAGACGACCGTGAGCAGCGAGAAGAAGAGGAAGTTCACCGGCAGGCCGAGGAGGTTGCCGCGCTTGACCGCGTCGAAGGAGCGGCCGTAGCGGGCGAAGTCGCCGAAGTTCAGCATGGGCCCGGAGAAGTACGAGACCACGAGGGCGATCGCCGACAGCATCACCGGGATGGACGCGCCGAAGGACATCGCGGGGCCGGTCGAGAGGTTGAGGGAGATGTTCGACCACCCGGCCTCGGAGACGAGGTAGACCGCCATGAGGATCATGACGACGTACACCGCCGGCCCCGCCCAGTCGATGAACTTCCGGATGGTCTCCATGCCCGTCCAGAACAGCGCGGCCTGGGCGACCCAGAGGATGGCGTAGGAGATCCAGCCCAGCGTCGACAGCCCGAGGAACGAGGTCTCCAGGAGCGCCGCCGAGCCCGGCAGGAACTTGAGGAAGACGATGTTCAGCGCCTCGGCGGCGAGGAAGGTCTGCACGCCGTACCAGGCCACCGCGATGAGGCCGCGGATGACCGCCGGGATGTTCGCGCCGAGCACCCCGAAGATCGCGCGGTTGATGACGGGGTACGGCACGCCGGTGCGCTGGCTGGGCTTGGCGACGAGGTTGCAGAACACCTGGACGATGCAGATGCCCACCACGAGCGCGACGAGGACCTGCCAGGACGCGATGCCGAGGGCGAAGAGGCTGCCCGCCGTGACGTAGCCGCCGACGCTGTGCACGTCGGACATCCAGAACGCGAAGATGTTGTACGACGACCAGCGCTGGTGGCGCAGGGGCGCCAGGTCCTCGTTCGTCAGGCGCGGGTCGTAGGTCGCCTTGATCTCGCCGGCGCCGACGGGCATGCCGGCGGCCTCGACGAGGTCGCCGCCCGACGCGCCGGTCGCGGCGGTGCCGACCGTGCCGGTCGACCAGGTGGTGGACGTGCCGCCGACGGCGGCGGGGCCTTGCGTGGGAGCGGTCATGCCGGACCTCGCACTCGGGGGTGGGGTGGGCGGAGCGGGACGCGGGGGGACGCGCGGGCGGGTGCCGGCGGTCCCGGGCGGGGTGCCGCGGGTCACCCTGGTGCCCCCGGCCGAGGGCACCTACGGTGGCCGCGACGGGGCCGCGGGGGACGGGGCGGTTGGCGTCCGCCCGTCGGGCGTGAATCTATGACTTCACAACACTGCGCCGGTTTCGGTCGTGTGAACTCTGGGGGTCGGTCGTGGGTCGCGGTCCCGGCGCACGCCCCGGGCCACCCCGCGGCGGCGAGGATCGCGGTCGAGGACGCACGCGCGGAGGGACGGTGACGAGGGTGTCGGGCACGGGCACGGGGACGGGCACGGGCACGGGCACGGCGGCGGGCGGGACGTCCGGGCCGGCCCCCGACGCCCTCGTGGTCGCGGAGCAGGGCCTCGACGGGTTCGACGCCGAGCTGCTCGGGGCGCGGCTCCGGGAGCTGCGCGAGGCCGCCGGGCTCACCGTCCGCGCGCTGGGCGGGCGGCTCGGCATCTCGGCCAGCGCGGTGTCGCAGATCGAGCGGGGGGTGCTCCGGCCCTCGGTGAACCGGCTGTTCGCGCTCGTCACGGCCCTCGACGCGTCGCTCGTCGACGTGCTCGGCCCCGCGACGGGCGCGCTCGTCCTCCCCGCCGACGTCCCCGCCGGCGGGGCGTCCGCCGCCGCGGGCGACGCGGGCCTGCTCGACGCGGGCCACGCCGTCGTCCGCCGGGCCGTCGAGCAGCCCGCCGTCACCCTCTCGGGCGGCGTCACCTTCCGCCGCCTGTCCCCCGGCGCCGTCCGGGACGTCGACTTCTTCGAGTCCACCTACCCCCCGGGCGCCACGGGCGGCGGCGCCGACGAGCTCACCGCCCACCACGGGTACGAGATCGGCACGGTCACCGCGGGCGAGCTCACGGTCGACCTGCCGGAGGAGCGCGTCGTGCTGCGCGCGGGCGACTCCATCTCCTACGCCTGCACGACGCCGCACCGCCTGAGCAACCGCGGCGCCCGGACCGCCGTGGCGACGTGGCTCATCGTCCACCCGGGACGCGGCCGCACCGGCGCAGAGGCCGGCACCCCCACCCGCCCTGGGCCCGGCCCTGGGTCCGGCCCTGGGTCCGGCCCTGGGTCCGGCACCGAGAGCAGCACCGAGAGCAGCACCGAGAGGAGCCCCGGATGAGGGTGACCGCGTTCGACGCCCTGCCCGAGCCCGAGGCCCGCGCGGTCGTCGACGTCTGGGCGCACGTGCCGCGCTGGGTGGACGCGGTCGTCGCCGGGCGGCCCTACGGGGACCTCGCGGCGGTGCGCGCGGCCGCGGACGCGCTCGCCCGGGGGTGGGACGGCGACGACCTGGCCGCCGCGCTCGAGCGGCACCCGCGGATCGGGCAGCGCGCTCAGGGCGAGGGGGACGAGGCCCGCGCCTCCCGCCGCGAGCAGGCCGCCGTCGCCGGCGCCGATCCGGCCGTGACGGACGCGATCGCCGAGGGCAACGCCGCCTACGAGCAGCGCTTCGGCCGGGTCTTCCTCGTGCGCGCCGCCGGCCGCACGCCGCAGGAGATCCTGTCCCTCCTCGAGCGGCGGCTCGTCGCCGACCCGGACGACGAGGTCCGCGAGGCGCTGGACCAGCTGCGCGAGATCGCGCTCCTGCGCCTGGAGGGTGCCCTCGACGACGGGGCCGCCGCGCCCCCGGCCGGGTCGCCGGCGCCCCCGCCCGCCCCGGCCGTGAGCCACGTGACGACGCACGTCCTCGACACCGCGCGCGGGCGCCCGGCCGTGGGCGTGCCGGTCCGCCTCCTGGGGCCGGACGGCACCGTGCTCGGCAGCGGCGCCACCGACGCCGACGGCCGGGTGCGCTCCCTCGGGCCCGCCGCGCTCGGCCCCGGCACGCACACCCTCGTCTTCGGCACCGGGGCCTGGTACGCCGCCCTCGACGTCGACACGTTCTACCCCGAGGTGACCGTCGCGTTCGCCGTCGTCGCCCCCGCGGACGGCGGCCCCGCGCACCTGCACGTCCCGCTGCTGCTCAGCCCCTACGCCTTCTCCACCTACCGCGGCAGCTGAGCCGGTCGCGGTCGCTGGGGCCGACGGTCGGGGACGCCCGGCCCCGGCCCGTCGCCAGGTGGGTGCGCAGGCCCGTCTCCGGGTGCGGGCGCGCCCCGCCGGTGCCACGCTCGAGGGCATGAGCACGCAGCCCGAGGACCCGACGCCCACCACCACGAACGACGACCCGGACGGCGACCCGGGGATGCTGAACCCGCGCACGGGCGGGGCGGCGTCCGGCGAGGTCTCCGACGCGTCCGGCGACCCCGACGCCGACCCGGACCAGCTGAACCCGCGCGGCGCCTGAGACGCCGCGACCGTGCCGGTCCGACCACGGGCCCGGCACGCGGCAGGACGACGACGAGGGCCCCGGGGCAGCTGCCCCGGGGCCCTCGTCGTGCGTGTGCCGACCGTCGGCCCCCCGGTGGGGGTCAGGCGATGCGGCCCCGCTCGTTCTCGTCGCCGATCTTGTGGACGAGGATCGTGTTGGTGGAGCCGACGACGCCCACGGGGGTGCCGGCGACGACGACCACGTAGTCGCCCGGCTGGGCGAGCCCGGAGCGCTGCAGCGTCTCGTCGACGTGCTGGACCATGGCGTCCGTGTTCTCGACGTGGGGCACCTGGTACGTCTGCACGCCCCACGAGAGCGAGAGCGTGTTGCGCACCGACGTCTGGGGCGTGAAGGCCAGCAGCGGGATGGCCGAGCGCAGGCGCGACATGCGGCGTGCGGAGTCGCCCGACTGCGTGAAGGTCACGAGGTACTTGACCCCGAGGTTGTCGCCGATCTCCGCCGCCGCGCGCGTGATGGCGCCACCGCGGGTGTGGGGGGTGGAGCCGAGCGGCGCGATGCGCTCCCGGCCCAGCTCCTCCGTGTTCTCGACGATCCGCGCCATCGTGCGGACGGCCTCGATGGCGTAGTCCCCGACGGACGTCTCGCCGGAGAGCATGACCGCGTCGGCGCCGTCGAGGATGGCGTTGGCGCAGTCGGACACCTCGGCGCGCGTCGGGCGCGGGTTGGTGATCATCGACTCGAGCACCTGCGTGGCGACGATGACCGGCTTCGCGTTGCGTCGGGCCAGCTCCACCGCGCGCTTCTGCACGAGCGGCACCTGCTCCAGCGGGAGCTCGACGCCCAGGTCGCCGCGGGCGACCATGATGCCGTCGAAGGCCGCGACGATCTCCTGGAGGTTGTCGACGGCCTGCGGCTTCTCGATCTTGGCGATGACCGGGACGACCCGGTTCTCCTCCTCCATGATCCGGCGCACGTCGTCGTAGTCCGCGGCGGTCCGGACGAAGGACAGCGCGATGAAGTCCGCGCCGGTCCGGAGCGCCCAGCGCAGGTCCTCCTCGTCCTTGTCGCTCATCGCGGGGACGGACACCGCGACGCCGGGGAGGTTGAGGCCCTTGTTGTTCGAGACGGGCCCGGCCACCTCGACGCGGGTGACGACGCGGGGGCCCTCGACCGCCGTGACGCGGACCATGACCTTGCCGTCGTCGATGAGGATCGGGTCGCCGACGCGCGCGTCGCCCGGCAGGCCCTTGTGCGTCGTGGAGACGAGCTCCTTCGTGCCCGGCACGTCCTCGGTCGTGATGGTGAAGACGTCGCCGACCTGGAGGTCGTGCTTGCCCTCGGTGAACCGGCCGAGGCGGATCTTCGGGCCCTGGAGGTCGACGAGGACCGCGACCGAGCGGCCCGACGCCTGCGCCGCGGCGCGGACGTTGTCGTACACGCGCTTGTGGACCTCGGTGTCCCCGTGGCTGCGGTTGAGGCGGGCGACGTCCATGCCGGCGTCGACGAGCGCCTGGATCTGCTCGGGGGACTCGGTCGCCGGACCGATGGTGCAGACGATCTTGGCTCTACGCATGGGGCCGAGCCTAAGCCACCGCGGCCCTGCGACCGGGCCGGACGTCCCGGGGCGAGACGCCCGCGCCGCCGGTACCGTGCCCGGCCCCGGGGAGGGGCGGGCAGGGCGCCGGCGGCGCGGAGGGGTCGGGTACCCCCGGGGTCAGGGGCGCAGGGCCGTCGTGCTGGCCCGCACGGGGGCCGGCAGCTCCGTGGTGCCCGAGAGGAACTCGTCGACGGCGGCGGCGGCGGCCCGGCCCTCGGCGATCGCCCACACGATGAGCGACTGCCCGCGCCCGGCGTCGCCGGCGACGAAGACGCCCGGGCGCGAGGACGCGAAGTCGTCGCGGCGGGCGAACGAGCCCCGCGGCGTGAGCTCGAGGCCGAGCTGCGCGACCGCGTGCTCCGTCTCCGGCCCCGTGAAGCCCATCGCGATGAGCACGAGGTCGGCGGGGACGTCGGTCTCCGTGCCCGACCGCGGCGCGCGGGTGCCGTCCGGGCGGTACTCCGTCTCCGCGAGCCGCAGGTACCGCACGTGGCCCGCGTCGTCGCCCTCGCCCCCGACGAATCCCACGGTCGAGGCCAGGTACTGGCGCTCGCCGCCCTCCTCGTACGAGGACGACACCTCGTAGACGACCGGGTCGACCGGCCACGGCTGGTCCGCGGGGCGCTCCTCCGGCGGCCGCTTGCCGATGGCGAGCGTCGTCACCGACGCCGCGCCCTGGCGCAGGGCCGTGCCGACGCAGTCCGAGCCCGTGTCGCCGCCGCCGATGACGACGACGTGGAGGCCCTCGGCCGAGATGGGGGTGCGCTCCAGCCGCCCGGCGACGACGGCGTTGGCCGGCTGGAGGAACTCCATGGCCGGGTGGATGCCCACGAGCTCGCGCCCGGGCAGCCGCAGCTCGCGCGGCACCGTCGCCCCTGTGGCGACGACGATCGCGTCGTAGCGCGCGTGCAGCGCCTCCCACGAGATGTCGACGCCCACGTGCACCCCGGGCCGGAAGCGCGTGCCCTCGGCCTCCATCTGCGCCAGCCGGCGGTCGATGTGGTGCTTCTCGAGCTTGAAGTCCGGCACCCCGTAGCGCAGGAGGCCGCCGATGGCGTCGTCGCGCTCGTAGACGGCGACGGTGTGGCCGGCGCGGGTGAGCTGCTGCGCCGCCGCCAGGCCCGCGGGCCCGGAGCCGACGACCGCCACGGTGTGCCCCGTGAGGCGCTGCGGCACCTGGGGCGTCACGCGGCCGGCCGCGAAGGCCTCGTCGATGATCGAGACCTCGACCTGCTTGATGGTCACCGCGGGCTGGTTGATGCCCAGCACGCACGACGACTCGCACGGCGCCGGGCAGATGCGCCCCGTGAACTCCGGGAAGTTGTTCGTCGCGTGCAGGCGCTCGATGGCGTCCGTCCACTGCCCGCGCCACACGAGGTCGTTCCACTCGGGGATGAGGTTCCCCAGCGGGCACCCGTTGTGGCAGAAGGGCACGCCGCAGTCCATGCAGCGGCCGGCCTGGCGGCCGATCGTCGGGTCCTGCGACGGCCGGACGGCCAGGTGGTCGTGCACCTCCGACCAGTCCATGAGCCGCACCGGCACGGGCCGGGTCGGCGGGAGCTCGCGCTCCCGGACCTTGAGGAAGCCTCGGGGGTCAGCCATGCGCCAGCTCCAGGATCTCGTTCCACACGCCCGGCGCCATGGGGTCCATGCCGCGCTCCGCGGCGGTCGCCAGGGCACGGCGGATCCGGGCGTACTCCTCCGGCAGCAGCCGCGTGAAGCGGTGCCGCCAGCCGGCCGCGTCGGACAGCAGCGCCTCGGCGACGAGCGAGCCCGTCTCCTCCGCGTGCAGCCGCAGCAGCCGCTCGACGGTCGCGGCGTCCTCGTCGTCCAGGGGGTCGAGGCCGACCTCGCCGGCGGCGGACTGCAGGTTGAGCTGCCCGCGGTCCAGGTCGAGCACGTACGCCACGCCGCCGGACATGCCCGCGGCGAGGTTGCGGCCCGTGGGCCCCAGGACGAGGACGGTGCCGCCCGTCATGTACTCCAGCGCGTGGTCGCCCACGCCCTCGACGACGAACGTCGCGCCCGAGTTGCGGACGGCGAAGCGCTCCCCGACGAGGCCGGACAGCAGGAGCTCGCCCGCCGTCGCCCCGTAGCCGAGGACGTTGCCCGCCACGACGTGCCGGTGCGGCGCGAGCTGTGCGCTGCGGTCCGGCCGGACGACGACGCGCCCGCCGGACAGCCCCTTGCCGACGTAGTCGTTCGCGTCGCCCTCGAGGCGCAGCGTGATGCCGCGCGGCAGGAAGGCGCCGAAGGACTGGCCCGCCGAGCCGGTCAGCGTGACGTCGATGGTCCCGGGCGGCAGGCCGTCGCCGCCGTGGCGGCGGGTGACCTCGTGCCCGAGCATCGTGCCGACCGTGCGGTTGACGTTGCGCACGGGCAGGGAGATGCGCACGGGCTCGCCGCGCTCGAGGGCGTCGGCGCTCAGCGCGATGAGCCGCTGGTCCAGGGCCCGGTCCAGGCCGTGGTCCTGCGACCGCGAACGGTGCAGCGTCGAGCCCGGCGCGGGCTCCGGCGCGGCGAGGACGGGGGCGAGGTCGAGCCCGGCCGCCTTCCAGTGGTCCACGGCGCGCCGCGCGTCGAGCAGGTCGACGCGGCCGACGGCCTCCTCGAGGCTGCGCAGGCCGAGCGCGGCCAGCCCCTCGCGCACCTGCTGGGCGAGGAACTCGAAGAACGTCACGACGAACTCGGGCCTGCCCGTGAAGCGCGCGCGCAGCTCGGGGTTCTGGGTGGCGACGCCGACGGGGCAGGTGTCGAGGTGGCAGACGCGCATCATGATGCAGCCCGACACGACGAGCGGCGCCGTGGCGAAGCCGAACTCCTCCGCGCCGAGCAGCGCCCCGACGAGCACGTCGCGGCCCGTCTTCAGCTGCCCGTCGACCTGCACCGACACGCGGTCGCGCAGGTCGTTGAGCACGAGGGTCTGCTGCGTCTCCGCCAGGCCGATCTCCCACGGCGTGCCGGCGTGCTTGAGCGACGTCAGCGGGCTCGCGCCCGTGCCGCCGTCGTGGCCGGCGATGAGCACGACGTCCGCGTGCGCCTTCGCGACCCCCGCCGCCACCGTGCCGACGCCGAACTCGCTCACGAGCTTGACGTGCACGCGCGCCCGGGGGTTCGCGTTCTTCACGTCGTGGATGAGCTGCTTGAGGTCCTCGATGGAGTAGATGTCGTGGTGCGGGGGCGGCGAGATGAGACCCACGCCGGGCGTCGAGTGCCGCGTCCGCGCGATCCACGGGTACACCTTGTGGCCGGGCAGCTGGCCGCCCTCGCCGGGCTTGGCGCCCTGGGCGAGCTTGATCTGGATGTCGTCGGCGAACGTGAGGTACTCGCTCGTCACGCCGAAGCGGCCGGACGCCACCTGCTTGATGGCGGAGCGGCGCTCGGGGTCGTGCAGGCGCTCGGCGTCCTCGCCGCCCTCGCCCGTGTTCGAGCGCGCGCCGAGGCGGTTCATCGCGATCGCCAGGGTCTCGTGCGCCTCGGCGGAGATGGAGCCGTAGGACATCGCCCCGGTGTTGAAACGCTTGACGATCTCGGAGACCGGCTCGACCTCCTCGATCGGCACGGGCGGCAGGACGCCCTCCTTGAGCTGCAGCAGCCCGCGCAGCGTCATGAGGCGCTCGGCCTGCTGGTCGACGCGGTCCGTGTACTCGCGGAACACGTCGTACTGGCGCGAGCGCGTCGCGTGCTGGAGGCGGAAGACCGTCTCGGGGTCGAAGAGGTGGTCCTCGCCGTCGCGGCGCCACTGGTACTCCCCGCCGGAGGCGAGCCGCTGGTGGGCCAGCCGGTTGCCGGAGGCCGGGTAGGCGTCGGCGTGGCGCGCGGCCACCTCGGCGGCGACGACGTCCAGGCCGATGCCGCCCAGCCGGCTCGTCGTGCCCGTGAAGTACCGGTCGACCAGGGCCTGCGACAGGCCGATGGCCTCGAACACCTGCGCGCCGCGGTAGGAGGCGATGGTGGAGATGCCCATCTTCGACATCACCTTGAGGACGCCCTTGCCGAGCGCCTTGATGAGGTTGGCCACCGCCTTCTCGGGGGCGATGTCGATGTAGCCCGAGCGGGCCATGTCCTCGACGGTCTCCATCGCGAGGTACGGGTTGACCGCCGCCGCGCCGTAGCCGATGAGCAGCGCGACGTGGTGGACCTCGCGCACGTCGCCCGCCTCGACCACCAGCGAGATCTGCGTGCGGGTGTGCCGGCGCAGCGTGTGGTGGTGCACGGCCGACAGCAGCAGCAGCGACGGGATGGGCGCGAGCTCGGCGTCGGAGTTGCGGTCGGACAGCACGAGGAAGCTCACGCCGTCGGCGATGGCCGCGTCGACCTCGTCGAAGATCTCCTCGAGCCGCTGCTCGAGGGCCTCGCCGCCGCCGGAGGCCCGGTACAGGCCGCGGATCGTCGTCGCGCGGAAGCCGTGCCGCGGCTCGCGCTGGACGTGGACGATCTTGGCGAGCTGGTCGTTGTCGAGGACAGGGAAGGGCAGCACGAGCTTGCGCGCGTGCTCCGGCCCGTCGGCCAGCAGGTTCGGCTCGGGGCCGATGGCACCGCCGATGGAGGTGACGAGCTCCTCGCGGATCGCGTCCAGCGGGGGGTTCGTCACCTGCGCGAACATCTGCGTGAAGTAGTCGAACAGCAGGCGCGGACGCTGCGAGAGCACCGCGACCGGGGTGTCGGACCCCATGGCGCCCAGCGGCTCGGCCCCCGTGGCCCCCATGGGGCCGAGAATGATCTTGCGCTCCTCCTCCGTGTACCCGAAGGCGCGCTGGCGGCGGCGCACGGACGCGGCGGAGTGGGCGACGTGGTCGCGCTCGGGCAGGTCCTCGAGGTAGACCGAGCTCTCCCGCATCCACTCCGCGTAGGGCCGCTGCTGCGCGAGCTGCCCCTTGACCTCCTCGTCGGGGACGATCCGGCCCGTGCCCGTGTCGACGAGCAGCATCCGGCCCGGCTCGAGGCGGCCCTTCGTGACGATGGTGGCCGGGTCGAGGTCGAGCACGCCGGCCTCCGACGCGCACACGACGAGGCCGTCCTCCGTCACCCAGTAGCGCCCGGGGCGCAGGCCGTTGCGGTCCTGGAGGGACCCGATGAGCGTGCCGTCCGTGAACGTGAGCGCCGCCGGCCCGTCCCAGGGCTCGATGAGGGTGGAGTGGTACTCGTAGAACGCGCGGCGCTCGGGCGACATCGTCGCGTGGTTCTCCCACGCCTCGGGCACCATCATCATGATCGCGTGCGGCAGGCTCCGCCCGGCCAGGTGCAGCAGCTCGAGCACCTCGTCGAAGGAGCCCGAGTCCGAGCCGCCCGGCGTGCAGAACGGGCGCAGCGGGGCCAGGTCCCCCAGCGCCTCCGACGCCATCATCCCCTCGCGCGCGGCGACCCAGTTGCGGTTGCCGCGGACGGTGTTGATCTCGCCGTTGTGCGCGATGAGGCGCATGGGCTGGGCCAGCGGCCACGAGGGGAAGGTGTTCGTCGAGAAGCGCGAGTGCACGAGCGCGAGCTCGCTGGCGTAGCGCGGGTCCGACAGGTCGGCGAAGAACGGCTCGAGCTGCGCGGTCGTGAGCATGCCCTTGTACGTGAGCGTGCGCGAGGACAGCGAGGCGAAGTAGACGCCGAGCTCGTGCTCCGCGCGCCGCCGCAGCCGGTACGTGCGCCGGTCGAGGTCGAGGCCCGAGAGCTCGCGGGCCGGGTCGGCGACGACGAGCTGGCGGAAGAACGGCATGGACGCGCGGGCCGTGGGGCCGACGAGGTCGGCCGTCACCTGCACGTCGCGCCAGGCCAGGACGTCGAGCTTCTCCTCGGCCGCCAGCGCCTCGAGGCGGGCGCACGCGGTGGCGCGCTCGTCCTCGTCGCGCGGCAGGAACGCCATGCCGATGGCGTAGCGGCCCACCGCCGGCAGGTCCGCGTGCACGACGTCGCGCAGGAACGCGTCGGGGATCTGCGTGAGGATCCCCGCGCCGTCGCCCGAGTCGATCTCGGCGCCGACCGCGCCGCGGTGGTCGAGGTTGAGCAGCGCCGTCAGACCGGCGTCCACGATGTCCCGGCCGGGCGTGCCGCGCAGCGTGGCCACGAAGGCGAAGCCGCAGGCGTCGTGCTCCGCCGCGGGGTCGTAGAGACCCTGGGCGTGCGGGGCACGACCCATCGCGGGGCCGTCGGGGGCCGCAGACGTCGTCGACATAGCACCGTCCTCACAGGGGCCCTCACGGACCCGTCGAGCAGGGGAACGCGGGGACGTCGTCGGCCCACATGTGGGGGCGACGATACAGCCACCGCGAGGGGCCCTCGTCGGCGTCCCACGCATCGGGTCAGCAGGGTCACAGCGCCCCACCGGCACGGGTCCGGCACGGGTCCGGCACGGGTCCGGCACGGGTCCGGCACGGGTCCGGCACGGGTCCGGCACCGGTCCGGCACCGGTCCGGCACGGGGGACGCAGGGGTGCGAGCCGCGGAGGAACCGGCGCGCCGCGCCCCGGGCGGGGGCGGTCGGCGTCCGGAGCCGGCGCCGCGTCAGGCGCGGGGTCGTCCCGCCGCCGTGCCGTCGGGGCCCTCGGTCCCGGCGTCCGACGCCGAGAGGGCGGTGGCCCCGGCGCGGCCGTCGGGGTCGGCGGCAGGGTCGACACCAGGCCCGGCGGCGGCGTCGGCGTCCGGGGCGGCGTCGGTGTCGGTGTCCGTGGCGTCGAGCGGCCGACCGTCGAGGCGCACCGTCGTGTCCCGGCCGGGGTGCCGTCGCCCGACGAGCACGAAGGCCACGAGCGCGCCGACGCACACGACCAGCGAGACCCATACGTTGACGCGCAGGCCCGCGATCTCGTGCGCCTCGTCGATCCGCAGCGCCTCGATCCACAGCCGGCCCGCGGTGTAGAGGACGACGTAGAGCCAGAAGACGCGGCCGTGCCCCCAGCTCCGGCGACGGTCCAGCCACACGATGAGCGCCGCGGCCGCGAGGTTCCACACCAGCTCGTACAGGAAGGTCGGGTGGAACAGCGTTCCGGAGGCGTAGCCGGCGGGCAGGTGCGCGTCGTCGATGCGCAGCCCCCACGGCAGGTCCGTCGGGCCGCCGAAGAGCTCCTGGTTGAACCAGTTGCCGAGCCGCCCGACCGCCTGGGCGACGAGCAGCCCCGGCGCCAGCGCGTCGGCGAACGGCGCCAGGCGCAGGCCCTGGCGCCGGCACCCGATCAGGGCGCCGACGGCGCCGAGCGCCACCGCGCCCCAGATGCCGAGGCCGCCCTCCCAGATGGCGAACGCGCGCAGGGGCTCGCCGCCCTCGCCGAAGTACGCGTCCGGCGAGGTGATGAGGTGGTAGATGCGCCCGCCGACGATGCCGAACGGCACCGCCCAGAAGACGATGTCGAGGATCTGGTCGCGGTGACCCCCGCGTGCCTCCCAGCGCCGCTGCGTGATGAGCGTCGCCAGGACGATGCCGGCGAGGATGAAGAGGGCGTAGGCCCGCAGGGGCAGGGGCCCCAGGTGCCAGACGCCCTGCGACGGGCTGGGGATCGCGGCGACGACCGGGGCGAGGGCCGCGGCGACGCTCATGCGGCGCCGCCCGCGGGCCGGTGCGCGCCGCGGACGCCCGCGGCGAGGCCGGCCACGACGCCCTGGAGCGCGGTGATCCCTGCCGCCGGCGTGGCGGCGTCCGTCAGCGCACGGACGAGCGCCGACCCGACGATGACCCCGTCGGCGAAGGCCGCGACCTGCGCCGCCTGCTCCCCCGTCGAGACGCCCAGACCGACGCAGACCCGGGCGGCGCCCGCCGCGCGCGTCTGCGCCACCAGCCCCTCCGCCCCGGTGCCCACGCTCGCGCGCTCGCCCGTCACGCCCATCGTCGAGGCGGCGTACACGAACCCGCGCGACGCGGCCGCGGTGCTCGCGAGCCGCTGCGGCGAGGAGCTGGGGGCGACGAGGAACACGCGGTCCAGCCCGTGCGCGTCGGACGCGGCCAGCCACTCCCCCGCCTCGTCGGGAACGAGGTCCGGGGTGATGAGGCCGGCGCCGCCCGCCGCAGCGAGGTCGCGGGCGAAGGCGTCGACGCCGTAGCGCAGGACGAGGTTCCAGTAGGTCATGACGAGCACGGGGGCACCCGCGTCGGCCGTGGCCTCCACGGCGGCCAGCGTGTCGCGCACCTTCGTGCCCCCCGCCAGCGCCGCCTCGACCGCCCGCTGGATGAGCGGCCCGTCCATGACGGGGTCGGAGTACGGCATGCCGAGCTCGACCACGTCCACACCGGCGTCGACCATCGCCCGCACCGCGTCCACGGACCCCGGCACGGTCGGGAAGCCGACGGGCAGGTAGCCGACGAGGGCCGCCCGCCCGGCGCGATCGGGCCCGCCCGCGCGCAGGGCGTCGAGGTGCTCGCCCGTGCGGGACCGGACGGTGGCGCCGGCGGCCGGCACCACCGACGGTGCCGGCGCGGCGGGGGCGTCCCCGGTGACGGCGGTGCTCACAGCTGCTCCCCCTCGCCCGCGTGCAGGCGCTCCTCGTCGTCGATGAGGTCGAACCAGGCCGCCGCGGTGGCGACGTCCTTGTCCCCCCGGCCCGAGAGGTTGATGACGAGCACGGGCTCGCCGCCGTCCGGCCGGCCGGCCGCGAGCAGCTCCGGGCCGACCGCGAGGGCGCCGGCCAGGGCGTGCGCCGACTCGATCGCCGGGATGATCCCCTCCGTCCGGCACAGGAGGCGGAAGGCCTGCATGGCCTCGGCGTCCGTCACGGGCCGGTAGTCCACACGCCCGATCTCGTGCAGCCAGGCGTGCTCGGGCCCGACGCTGGGATAGTCCAGCCCGGCGGACACGGAGTGGCTGGCGCGGGTCTGGCCGTCCTCGTCCTGCAGGACGTAGGAGCGGGTGCCCTGGAGCACGCCGGGGCTCCCGCCGGAGAAGCGCGCCGCGTGCAGCCCCGAGGAGATGCCGTGCCCACCGGCCTCGAAGCCGAAGAGGCGCACCCCGGGCTCGTCGAGGAACGCGTTGAAGATGCCCATGGCGTTCGAGCCGCCGCCGACGCAGGCGAGGACGGCGTCCGGCAGGCCGCCGGTGATGTCGAGCACCTGCGCGCGCGCCTCCTCGCCGATGACGGAGTGGAAGTCGCGCACCATCTCGGGGAACGGGTGCGGCCCCGTGACGGTGCCGAGGAGGTAGTGCGTGCGGTCGACGCTGGCCACCCAGTCGCGCAGCGCCTCGTTGATGGCGTCCTTGAGCGTGCGCGAGCCGGTGGTGACGGGCACCACCGTCGCGCCGAGGAGCTGCATGCGGGCGACGTTGAGCGCCTGCCGCTGCGTGTCCTCCTCGCCCATGTAGACGACGCACTCCAGGTCGAGGAGCGCCGCGGCCGTCGCGGTGGCCACCCCGTGCTGGCCCGCGCCGGTCTCGGCGATGACGCGCGTCTTGCCCATGCGCTTCACCAGGAGCGCCTGCCCCAGCACGTTGTTGATCTTGTGCGAACCCGTGTGGTTGAGGTCCTCGCGCTTGAGGAACACGCGCACCCCGGGCGAGACGTGCGCGGCGAAGCGCGGCACCTCCGTCAGCGGGTTGGGCCGGCCCGTGTAGGTGGCGTGCAGCCGGGCGAGCTCCGCCTGGAAGGACGGGTCGTCCCGGGCCTCGTGGTAGGCGGCGTCGAGCTCGTCGAGCGCCGCGATGAGGGCCTCGGGCACGTAGCGGCCGCCGAAGTCGCCGAAGTACGGGCCCGTCTGCGTGGCCAGCGGGCCCGTGGCGCGCACGGGCGTGCTCGCGGCGCTCGGGGGCGTCGTCGGGACGTCGGCGCCGGCGCCCGCCGGGCTGCCCTCGGGCGTGGGCCGGCCGTCGCGCACGGGGGTCGCCGTGCCGTGGGGGGTCACTGCCGCACCGCCCGCAGGGAGGGGTGGGCGCCGGCGGCGACGAGGTCGGCCACGGACTGGCGCGGCGCGTCGTCCGTCACGAGGGCCTCGCCGACGAGGACGACGTCCGCGCCGGCGCGGGCGTACTCCATGACGTCGCGCGGGCCGCGGACGCCGGACTCCGCCACCTTGACGACGTCGGAGGGGATGGCCGGGGCGACCCGGTGGAAGGTCGTGCGGTCCACCTCCAGGGTGCGCAGGTCGCGGGCGTTCACCCCCACGACGCGGGCCCCGGCGTCGACCGCGCGGGCCGCCTCGTCCTCGTCGTGGACCTCGACCAGCGCCGTCATCCCCAGGGAGTGGACCCGGTCGACGAGCGACTCGAGCACCGTCTGCTCCAGGGCCGCGACGATGAGGAGCACGAGGTCGGCCCCGTGGGCGCGCGCCTCCCACACCTGGTAGGGCGTCACGACGAAGTCCTTGCGCAGGACGGGCACGTCGACGGCGTGGCGGACCGCGTCGAGGTCGTCGAGGGACCCGTTGAAGCGGCGGCGCTCCGTCAGCACGGAGATGGCGGCGGCGCCCCCGCGCTCGTACTCCCGCGCCAGGGCGGCCGGGTCCTGGATGGTGGCGAGGGCGCCCTTGCTCGGGCTCGACCGCTTCACCTCGGCGATGACGGTGACGGCGTCCGTGCGCTTGAGGACGTCCACGCAGGCGCCGGCGGACTCCCGGCGCGCGGCGAGCTCCTTGAGCCGCTCGAGGGGCGTGACCGCCTCGCGTTCCGCCAGGTCCTGCCGGACGCCGGCGACGATCTCGTCCAGAACGGTCATGGGACCCCCCTCTCCGCGCGGCGCGCTCACCGCGTCGTGCCCTCCCCTGGCGGCACCCGCCCGCCGGGCCGGCGGGTCGTCTCCCCGCCGTCCGACGGCGTGCGCGCCGATCCGGTCATCGTAGGGGCAGGCCCCGACACGCCGGTCACGCGTCCACCGGCGCCCGTCCGCCCCCTCTCAGCCTGCGGCCGCCGGCCCCAGCAGCGGGACGAGCGCGGGGACGTTGCGCAGGACACCGAGGACGACCAGAGCGACGACCAGCGCGAGCGCCGTGCGCGGCCCGACGACGGGCACGGCCCGGGGGCGGCGCAGCCACCGCAGCCCCAGGACGACCGCGACGGGCGCGAGCAGGACCACGGCGGGGTTCATGCCCCAGGCGGCCGCGAGGTCGAGGTGCGCGAGGTCGTGGACGGCGCGCAGCCCCCCGCACAGCGGGCAGGACAGCCCCGTCAGCGCACGCAGGGGGCAGGGCGGGTAGAGCCCCGTGGTGCGGGGGTCCGCCGCGGCGAGCACCACGGTGCCGACCGTGGCGAGGCCGGCCAGGAGGAGCGGCTCGCGCCGCGCACGCACGGCCGCGCGGGCCCGGGACGTCCGTCCGGGCACCGCTGCCGGGGACGCCGTCACCGGGGGCGCCGCGGGGGGCCGGGGGTCAGTGGGAGCGGCCCGCGCGGCGGGCCGCCTCCTCCTTCGCCTTCGTGCGCTCGCCGCCCTGGCCGAAGCCGGCGCTCTTGAGCACCCGGCCGAGCACGAGACCGACGGCGATGACGCCCATGCCGACCCAGAAGAGCCAGACCAGGGCGAAGATCGTCGCGACGCTCGCGACCACGGCACCGCCGAGCACGAACCAGACCGTCGTCCACGCCGCCGTCGTGTGCCCGTGGTTCGTCGGGGGCACGGCCTTCGGCAGGTGCACGGCCTCCGTGCGCGTGACGTTCTGGGCGCGGTGCGCCAGCGAGTTGTCCACCATGACCGTCGTGCTCCTCCGTGCTCGAGTGGGCACACCCTAACCGACCGCCGGGCGTCGCCGCCGGTCAGCCCCGTGGCCCGCCGCGGCCGGGCGGGCCCGTCAGCTCGGGTCCTCGCCCCGGCTCAGGCGGTCCCACGCAGCCCGTTCGTCGACCGTCGCAGCCGGGGCCGCGCCCGCGCCGGGGCCTCCCGCGCCGGGGCCTCCCGTGCCGGCGCCTCCCGTGCGGGCGCGCCGCCCGTCGGCGACCGGTCCCGTCGCGCCGGCGCCCGTGGTGCCCGTCCCCGCCGCGGCGGGGCGCGCCCGCTCGTGGCGCGCGGACGGCACCGACCAGCTCCGTCCCGCCCGCACGAGGGCCGGGCCGGCCAGCGCCGCGAGCACGCCGACGGCGACCGCGGCCCAGACGACCGGCGAGACCGTCACACCTCCGGCGAGCGTGCCCACGCCGGTGCGCGCGGCGGCGGCGTCCTCCGCCAGGCGCCGGGCGGCGCCGGGGACCCCCGCCGCCACGGCGACGGCGGCGACGCCGGCGGCCGTGACGACGAGGCCCACGAGCCAGCGCCCGGCCCGCCCGACGAGCGCCACCGCGAGCGCGCACGCCGCCAGCACGAGGGCGAGCGCCGGCAGCGCCGGGGCCGCGGCCGTCCCCCCGACGCCCACGGCGACCCGCTCGCCGAGCGCGGTGGTCGTCGAGGACGTCACCCAGTCCGGCGCGCCGAGCACGCCGAGGGCCGCGGCCAGCGCGAGGAGCGCCACGGCCACCTGCCGCCGCCCGCCGCGCCCGGGCCGCGGCTCCCGCGGCCCCGCCACCCCTGCCCCGCTCACCCCGCGGCGCCCCGCAGGCGCGCGGCGATCTGCACCGCGCGCACCGCGGCGGCGGCCTTCGAGCGCGACTCCTCGTACTCCGTCACCGGGACGGAGTCGGCGACGATCCCGGCACCGGCCTGCACGCTCGCGCGGCCCTCGCGCACGAGCGCCGTGCGGATGGCGATGGCCATGTCCATGTCGCCCGCGAAGTCGAAGTAGCCCACGGTGCCGCCGTACAGGCCGCGGCGGGTGGGCTCCAGCTCGTCGATGAGGGCGATCGCGCGCGGCTTCGGCGCCCCCGACAGCGTGCCGGCGGGGAAGGTCGCGGTGAACGCCTCCAGGGCGGTGGCACCGGGCCGCAGCCGGCCGACGACGGTCGAGCAGATGTGCATGATGTGGCTGTAGCGCCGCACCGCCATGAACTCCACGACCTCCACGGAGCGCGGGTCGCAGACCTTGACGAGGTCGTTGCGCGAGAGGTCGACGAGCATGATGTGCTCGGCCCGCTCCTTGGGGTCGGCGAGCACCTCGTCGCCCAGCCGGCGGTCCTCCTCCGGCGTCGCGCCGCGGGGCCGCGACCCGGCGATGGGGAACGTCGTGACGTGCCCGTCCGCGACCTTGACGAGCGTCTCCGGGCTCGAGCCCACGACGGCGAGGTCCCGGCCGTCGGCGTCCTGGAGGTGGACGCAGAACATGTAGGGGCTGGGGTTGAGCGTGCGCAGCACGCGGTAGACGTCGATGGGGTCGGCGGGGCAGTCGAGGTCGAGGCGCTGGGAGAGCACCACCTGGAACACGTCGCCGTCCCGGATGGCGCGCTGGCCGGCGAGCACCGCCCTCTCGAAGTCCGCCCGGCTCGTGCGGAACTCGAGCGCGGGCTCCGGCACGTCCGCCAGGCCGGCGAGCGCCGCGGGAGCGGGCGTCGCGAGCGCGCGGTGCATCGCCTCGACGCGGCCGAGGGCGTCGGCGTACGCCTCGTCCACCCGGTCGTCCGTGCCGTCCGTGTTCACCGCGTTCGCGACGAGCCACACGGACCCGTCGTGGTGGTCGACGACCGCGAGGTCCGTCGCGAGCAGGAGGCAGACCTCGGGCACGTCGAGGTCGTCCACCGCGTCGGCGGGCAGCGTCGGCTCCCAGTGCCGCACGACGTCCCAGCCCAGGGCCCCGACGAGGCCGCCGGTGAGGGTCGGCAGCCCCGGGATGCGCGGGGTGGCGAGGACCTCCAGCGTGCGCGCGAGCACCTCCAGCACGTCCCCGGACGTCGGCACCCCGGCGGGCACCTCCCCGGTCCACACCGCGGACCCGTCGCGCACGGTCAGCGTCGCGCTCGAGCGCACCCCGACGAAGGAGTACCGGCCCCAGGTGCCGTCGGACTCGGCGGACTCCAGCACGAAGGTGCCGGGGCGGCCGGCCGCGAGCGTGCGGAAGAGCCCGACGGGGGTGACGTCGTCCGCGAGGAGGCGCCGCACGACCGGCACGACCCGGCGGTCCCGCGCCAGCGTGCGGAAGCCCTCGAGGTCCGGCCACGTCCCGCCCCAGGGCAGCACGGCCGCCCCGGCCTCGACCCGGGCCCGCTCGTCCTCCGCCGTCGCCGCGCTCACCGCGCCACCTCCTCGCCGGGACCCGCCACCGCGCCGACCAGGGCGGGCAGCACCCCGCCCGCCTCGAAGCAGGTGCGGGTGCCCGTGTGGCAGGCCGCGCCGACCTGGTCCACCTCGACGAGGAGCGCGTCGCCGTCGCAGTCCAGGCTCACGCGCACCACGTGCTGCACGTGCCCGGAGGTGTCGCCCTTGCGCCAGTACTCCTGCCGCGAGCGGCTCCAGAACGTCACGCGCCCGGAGGTGAGGGTGCGGCCCAGCGCCTCGTCGTCCATCCACCCGAGCATGAGCACCTCGCGCGTGTCGTGCTGCTGCACCACCGCCGCCACGAGGCCGTCGGCGTCGCGCTTGAGGCGCGCGGCGACGGCAGGGTCGAGCGCCGGCGCCGCGGGCGGCGTGCCCGGGGGGTCGGCGAGGGGGGCGGCTGGGGCCTCGGCGGGGTCGTGCGTCACCACGCGGGCATCCTCGCACGCGGCGCCGACGCGCCCCGCCGGGCGTCCGCCGCCCCCGCGGTCACCGCCGTCAGCGCGTCTGCGCGACCCACGCCGCGTGCAGCGCCGCGTAGGTGCCGCCGGCCGCCACGAGGTCCGCGTGCGGCCCCTGCTCGACGACCCGCCCGCCGTCGACGACGACCACCGCGTCCGCCGCCTCCGCCGTGGACAGCCGGTGGGCGATGGTGACGACCGTGCGCCCCGCGGTCAGCCGCGCCAGCGCCTGCGCGATCCGCACCTCCGTGGCCGGGTCCACCGCCGAGGTGGCCTCGTCGAGCACGAGGAGGTCCCCGTCGGCCGCGTGCGCCCGCGCCAGCGCGACGAGCTGGCGCTCCCCGGCGGACATGGACTCCCCGCGCTGCCCGACGGGCGTGGCGGTGCCCGCGGGCAGCTCGTCGACCCACGGCCGCAGGCCGAGCTCGTCGACGACCCGCTCCACCCGGGCCCGCACCTCGTCGGGCGTCAGGCCCTCCTCGCGGAGGCCGTCCGCGACGTTGTCGGCCAGCGTGCCGTCGAAGAGGTAGCCCTCCTGCGGCACGAGCACGACCCGCCGGCGCAGGTCGGGGTCCGGGATGCGCCGCAGGTCGATCCCGTCGAGCAGCACGCGGCCCTCGCGCGGGTCGACGAACCGGGCGACGAGGCGCGCGATCGTCGTCTTGCCCGAGCCCGTGGCGCCGACGACGGCCACGGACGCGCCCGGCGGCACGTCGAGGTCGACGCCGTGCAGCACCGGCGGGCCGTCGGGGTAGCCGTACGTGACGCCCCGCAGCTCGACGCGGGCCGGGCCGCGGGGGGTCACCACCGCCTGGTCCGGCGACGGCTCCGGCACGTCGACCTCCGTCTCGAGCACGCCGAGCACCCGGCGCCACCCCGCGACCGCGTTCTGCATCTCCGAGAGGATCTCCGTCGCCATCTGCACCGGGGTGGTGAAGAGCTGCACGAGGAAGAGGAACGCCAGGAGCCTCCCGACGCTCAGCCGGCCGTCCACGGCCAGCATCGTGCCGACCACGACCACCACGGCCAGCACCCCGGTGGCCACGAGCGTCCCCGAGGAGAAGACGGTCGCGACGAGGTTCTGGGCCCGCACCTGCGCCGCCCGGGTGTCCTCGATCCGGGCGTCGAGGGTGCGCTGCGCGCGGTCCTGGACGCCGTAGGCACGGATCGTCTCCGCGCCGACGACGGACTCCGAGACGGCGGCGAGCATCGCCCCGTAGCGCTCGCGCACCCGGGTGTACCGGCGGTTCACGCGCGGCTGCACCCGGTGCAGCACGAGCGCGAGCGGCACGAACGTCGCCAGCACCACGAGCGTGAGCACCCAGGAGTAGACGCCCATGAGCACCGTCGCCACGGTGACCTGCAGCGTCGAGACCAGGAGCATGAGCCCGCCCCACTGGACGAACAGGGAGATGGTGTCGACGTCGGAGGTCACGCGCGAGACGAGCGCCCCGCGCCGCTCGGTGCCCTGGGTGAGCAGCGAGAGCCGGTGCACGTGGTCGAAGGCCTGGACGCGCAGGGACCGCAGGCCCGCCTCGCTGCGGCGGATGAGCCGGCCGTTGACGACCGTGGTGCACACGCCCGAGACGACGAGGGCCACGGCCGCGGCGGCGACGAGGAGCGCGACGCGGCGGACGTCGGGACCGCCCTCGGCCAGCAGCCCCGTGTCGACCGTCTGCTGGACGGCGAGCGGCACGACGACCCGCCCGGCCGCCGCGAGGACCGCGAGCAGGAGCGTCCAGCCGATGCCCTGGACGAGCACGGGCGAGACCTCGACCGCCCGCCGCAGCGTCGCGCCCACGCCCAGGGTGCTGGCCGGCGCCATGCGCCCGTCGCGCACGCGGGCACCGAGGTCGGCGACGCGGTCGTGCATCCGGTCGTGGGGACGGCCGGGGGCCCGGTCCGGGGTGCCTCTCGAGGCCCTCTCCTGCGTGCCCGCGCTCACCGCGCCTCCTCCGTCGCGTCGTCGGTGGCCGTCGCGGGGCGGCCGCGGCCCTCGTCGTCCCCGTCGTCCCCGTCGTGCCCGCCCGCAACGCCCGGCGGGTCCGCCGCCTGCGCCGCGTCGAGCTCGTCCCGGGCGGCCGAGCGGCGCAGCGACTCCACCTCGTAGGCGGTGGCCAGCTCGCGGTAGCCCGGGTCGGAGGCCAGGAGCTCCGCGTGGGTGCCCCGGCCGGCCACGCGGCCGTCGCGCAGGTGCACGACCTCGTCGGCGAGCAGCACCGACGACATCCGGTAGGCGACGAGGAGCACGGTCGGCCCGGGCCCGTCGCCCTCGCGCAGGCCCGTGAGCACGTCGCGCTCCACGCGCGGGTCCACGGCCGACGTCGCGTCGTCGAGCACGAGCACGGCCGGGCGGCGCACGAGGGCCCGCGCCAGGGCGAGGCGCTGGCGCTGGCCCCCCGAGAGGTTCGCGCCGCGCTCGCCCAGCGGCGTGCCCAGGCCCTGGGGCAGGCGGCGCACCACGTCGTCGACCCGGGCCAGCCGCAGCGCCCGCCACACCTCGTCGTCGCCGGGGGCGCGCGGGTCGTCGGGGTCGGCGAGCGTGACGTTGCCGCGGACGGTGTCCTCGAAGACGAAGGTCGACTGCGAGACGTAGGCGACGTGCCGGGTGAGGTCGTCGGGGTCGATGTCGCGCAGGTCCACCCCGTCGAGCGCGACCGCGCCGTCCGTCGGGTGCGCCAGGCCCGCGACGAGGCCGACCGCCGTCGTCTTGCCGGCCCCCGTGGGCCCGACGAGCGCCACGACGCGGCCCGCGCGGACGTCGAGGTCGAGGCCGTGGAGGATCTCGACGTGCCCCTCGGGCGCGTCGACGCCGGCGTGCACGTCGGCGAGCCGGACGTGCGCGGCCCCGCCCTCGGGGACCCACCGCTGCCGGCCCGCGGGCCGGTCCGGGCGGGCGTCGAGGACCTCCGCGATGCGGCCGTACCCGACGAGCCCGCGCGGCAGGTCGCCGAGGACCCAGCCGAAGCTGCGCACGCCGTTGCCCAGCAGCGTCAGCAGGTAGGCCGCGCCCACGACGTCGCCCGTGCCGATCGCGCCGTCCGCCACCCGCCAGGCGCCCACGGCGAGCACGAGCAGCGTGCCCAGGCCCGGCAGGAGCTCGACGACGGGGTCGAACCAGGCGCGCACGAGCCCGGCCCGCGTGTTCGCGTCCTGGAGGCGGGCGGTGCGCTCGTCGAAGCGGGCGACCTCCCGCTCGCGGAGGCCGAGCGCCTTGACGAGCGTCGCGCCGTCGATGCTCTCGTGCGCGACGTCGGCGACCTGGGCGCGCAGCCGCTGGGCGCGCTCCACGTGCGGGGACATGCGGCGCTGGAAGACGACGTTCGCGGCGACGGCGGCGGGCAGCACGACGAGCGCGGCCAGGGCCAGCCACGGGTCCGTCAGCACGAGCCCCACGGCCGCGACGACGATCATGACGACGACGCCGAGGGCGAACGGCAGCGGGTTGAACACCGCCGTCGCCGCCTCCACGTCCGAGCTCGTGTGCGACAGCAGCTGGCCGGCGGGGCGCCCGCGGTGCCAGGTCATCGGCAGGCGCAGGATCTGGCGCGTGACGCCGCTGCGGTGGTCGGCCTGGATGGCCGCGAAGCCCATGCCGGCGTAGATGCGCCGCCCGGCGACCGTGGCGGCGAGCGTCACCGCGACCCCGGCGAGGGCCAGCCCCGCCAGGCCCAGGTCGGCCCGCGCGGACGCGGAGCCGGCGGCCGCGGGCACGACGACCCGGTCCGTGACCTCGCCGAGCACCCGGCCGACCGCGACGGTCGCCACGCCGAAGAGCGCGGAGAGGCCGATCGCGAGCACGTAGGTCCGGGGGTGGGACCGCATGCCGCGCCACAGGACGGTGGCGGCCCGGCGGGGGGTGGAGCCGGTGAGGGACTGCGGACGCCGGTCGGGCGTGGGGGGCACGGGGGTTCCTCCGGGGGCGGCCGGCCGGCCGCGACGAGCAGGGTCACCGCGACGGGCGCGGGTCCCGGGGCGCGGACGCCCCGGGCGGGGATCGGTGGCGGCCCCTCGCACGGGGAGGGCACGGGGAGGGCGGGGCGGACGCCCGGCGCCGTCCCCGATCCTCGCACGCGCCACCGACGGCCACGCGCCGGGCGACCGGCGGCCGGCCGGCGCGCGGGCCGCCCCGCCGCGCCACCGGGACAGCCGCCCCCCGGCCTGCGAGAGTCGGGGCCGTGAGCCCCGCCCCCGGACCCGACCCCCGCCCCTGGCACCGCGTCACCCGGAGGGCGCTGGCGGCCGCGCTCGCCGCGGCGGAGCCGGACGCCCCGACGCTCTGCGAGGGCTGGCAGGCGCGCCACCTCGCCGCGCACCTCGTGCTGCGCGAGCACGCCCCGCTGACGGCCGCCGGGGTCGTCGTGCCGGCGCTGGCGGGGCGCACCGCGGCGCGCGTCGAGCGGCTCGCGGCCACGGCGCAGGACCGGGCGGGCTACCGGGCGCTCGTCGACCGGGTGGCGCAGCCCCCGGCGGCGCTGAGCCCGTTCGCCTGGCTGGGCACGCTCGTCGACGTCACAGAGCACGTCGTCCACACGGAGGACGTGCGCCGGGGCGCGGGCCCCGTCCCCCCGCGCGTGCTCGAGCCGGGGCTCACGGAGCTCCTGTGGGGCCTCCTGCGCGGGCCGGCCGCCCTCGCGCTGCGCGGCGCGCGCACCGGCGTCGTCCTCGTGCGCCCCGACGGCGTCCGCTCCGCCGTCCGGCGCCCCCGCGAGGGTCACGGGACCGTCGTCGTCCACGGCGAGGTCGTGGAGCTGCTGCTGTGGCTCTCGGGGCGCGGACGTGCCGCGGACGTGCGCCAGGAGGGCACGGCGGCCGACCGGGCCGCGCTGGCGTCGGCGATGTCCCCGGCCTGAGGCCGACCCGCGGCCCGCGCCTGCCGCGCGCCCGTCGGTCCCTCAGCGGACGGTGACGCCCGCCGCCGCGAGGGCCGCCTTCACGTCGCCGACCGTGAGCTCGCCGAAGTGGAACACGCTCGCGGCGAGCACCGCGTCCGCGCCGGCCCGCGCCGCGGCGACGAAGTGCTCGGGCGTCCCGGCCCCGCCGCTCGCGATGAGCGGCACGGACACCTCCGAGCGCACGGCGCGGAGCATCTCGAGGTCGAAGCCGTCCTTCGTGCCGTCGGCGTCCATGGAGTTCAGCAGGATCTCCCCCGCCCCGAGCGCCGCGGCGCGGGCGGCCCACGCCACCGCGTCGATGCCGGTCCCGCGGCGCCCGCCGTGCGTCGTCACCTCGTAGCCCGACTCCGTGGCGGTGCCCTCGCGGACGCGGCGGGCGTCGACCGAGAGGACGAGCACCTGCGAGCCGAAGCGCTCGGCGATCTCGGCGACGAGCTCGGGGCGCGCGATCGCGGCGGTGTTGACCCCGACCTTGTCGGCACCGGCCCGCAGCAGGCGGTCCACGTCCTGGGTGGAGCGCACCCCGCCGCCGACGGTCAGGGGCACGAAGACCTCCTCCGCCGTGCGCCGCACCACCTCGTACGTCGTCTGGCGGTCCCCCGACGAGGCCGACACGTCGAGGAACGTCAGCTCGTCCGCGCCCTCGAGGTCGTAGCGGCGGGCGAGCTCGACGGGGTCGCCCGCGTCCCGCAGGTCCACGAAGTTGACGCCCTTGACGACCCGGCCGGCGTCCACGTCGAGGCAGGGGATGACGCGCAGCGCCAGGCTCACGGCGTCACCGCCGCCGTCGGCCCGGCGGTGGTCCCCGCGGACGGGGTGGGCACGGGCAGGCCGGTCGCCGGGCGTGCGGCGAGCACGTCCACGACGAACACGACGGTCCGGCCCGCGAGCTGGGCCCCTTCGGTGGTCACGCCGAGAGGATACGAGGGCGGCACGACGAGCAGGACCTGGCTGCCCACGGGGAGCTCCGTGAGCGCCGTCTGCCACGACGGCACCTCCGGCAGCGGGAAGGACGCCGGCACGCGCGCGTCCCAGGTGGAGTCGAACTCCTCGCCGGTGTCCCACGCGAACCCCGAGTACTGCACGGTCACCACGTCCGTCTCGGCGACCTGCGGCCCCGTCCCCCGCACGAGCGCCTGCGCGACGAGCTCCGTCGGCGCCGGCGTGCCCGTGGCGGCGAGGGCGGGCCGGCCGTCCTCGGCGAGCGTGACGGCGGGCAGGCCCTCCCGCGGCGCCTGCGTCTCGCCGACGGCCCGCAGGGGCACGACGTCGAGCACCGTGACCGTCTCGGGCACGTCCTCGCCGACGCCCGTGGCGGCGCCGACCTGGAGGAGCCGCGCCCCGGGCCGGGCCCCGACGAGCGTGTCGGCCAGGTCCGCACCGAGCTCGGCGGGGTCGAGCGTGCGCACCTGCGGCGTGCTCGTCGCGTAGGTGTCCACGAGCACGGACCCGTCGGAGGCGTCCTCGAGCAGGTAGTCCAGGAGCACGAGGTCGCCCTCGGCGAGCGGGTCGCCGGCGCCCTCCCACACGGTCTCGCGCAGGGTCCGCGTGATCGTCAGCGGCGGGTCGTACTCGAGGTCGGGGTGCGTCCCGGGGAGGCCGGAGACCTGCACCTTCGGGTCCGCGGGGGGCGGCGGGGCCTCGGGCGTGCACCCGGCGGCGAGCGCCAGGGCGGCGAGCAGCGCGGCGGCGCGCCCCGGACCGCGGGCCCCCCGGCCGGCGGCGGGCCGCCCGCGCCGGACGGGCCCGCTCACATCGACTCGATCAGCCGGTCCACGCGGTCGTCGACGCTGCGGAACGGGTCCTTGCAGAGCACGGTGCGCTGGGCCTGGTCGTTGAGCTTGAGGTGCACCCAGTCGACCGTGTAGTCGCGACGCGCCTCCTGCGCCGCGCGCACGAACTCGCCGCGCAGGCGCGCGCGGGTGGTCTGCGGAGGCACGGAGGACGCCTCGAACACCTCGAGGTCCGTGGTGACGCGCTCCACGAGCCCCTTGGCGGCGAGGAGGTTGTACAGCCCCTCCGTGCGGGAGATGTCGTGGTAGGCCAGGTCGAGCCGCTGCACCCGCACGTCGCCGAGGTCCAGCCCGTGCTTGGCGCGGTACCGGTCGATGAGCTTGAGCTTGATGACCCAGTCCAGCTCCCGCTCGACGAGCGACAGGTCGCCCTCCTGCAGGGCGCGCAGCCCGCGCTCCCAGAGGTCCAGCACGGCCTTGATCGTCGGCGTCACGTCGATCTCGGTGGCCGCGAACTCCGTCACCCGGTGCAGGTACTCCTGCTGCAGGTCGATCGCCGTGAGGACGTGGCCGTTGGCCAGGGTCACCGGCGCCTTGCCGGACGGGTCGTGGCTGATCTCCCGGATGGCCCGGATGGGGTTCTCCAGGGACAGGTCGCGCATGGGCACCCCGGCCTCGACGAGGCGCAGCACGAGGTCGGTGGCGCCGACCTTGAGCATCGTCGTCGGCTCGGCCATGGAGGAGTCGCCGACGATGACGTGCAGGCGGCGGTACTGCTCGGCGTCGGCGTGCGGCTCGTCGCGCGTGTTGATGATGGGGCGCGAGCGGGTCGTCGCGGAGGAGACGGCCTCCCAGATGTGGTCGGCCCGCTGCGACAGGCAGTAGCTCGCCCCCCGGGGGGTCACGACGACCTTGCCGGCCCCCGTGAGCACCTGCCGGGTGATGAGGAAGGGCACGAGGACGTCGGACAGCCGCGCGAAGTCGCCCTGCCGTCGAACGAGGTAGTTCTCGTGGCAGCCGTAGGAGTTGCCGGCGGAGTCCGTGTTGTTCTTGAACAGGTGGATCCGGCCGGGCAGGCCCTCGTGCTCCAGGCGCTGCTGGGCGTCGGCCACGAGGCCCTCGAGGATGCGCTCGCCCGCCCGGTCGTGGGTGACGAGCTGGCGCACGTCGTCGCACTCGGCGGTCGCGTACTCCGGGTGGGAGCCCACGTCGAGGTACAGCCGGGAGCCGTTGCGCAGGAAGACGTTCGACGAGCGCCCCCAGGCGACGACCTTGCGGAACAGGTAGCGCGCCACCTCGTCGGCGGACAGGCCGCGCCCGTCCTGCGCGGCGCAGGTGACGCCGTACTCCGTCTCCAGGCCGAAGATCCGCCGGTCCATCGCCTACTCCCCCGCCCCCGGCTCGCCCACGAGCCCCTCGAGCAGCGCCCCGCCCAGCCGGCGGAACGTCCGCCGCGGCCGGGTGCGGTCCAGCACGGCGACCTCGAGCTGCGCCGCGGCGAGCGTGCGGGCCTCGCCGCCGTCCTCCGCCGGGGAGCCGAGCACGCGCACCGCCAGCCCGAGCACCTCGGACAGCGTCATGCCCGGGCGCCAGCCCGCCCCGAGCAGGCCGGCGAGCCGCTCGGCCTGGCCGCCCATGACGACCCAGCCGTGCTCGTCGGCCACGGACCCGTCGTAGGAGAGGCGGTAGACCTGGTCCTCCGCCGGCGTGGGGCCGACCTCGGCGACGACGATCTCGACCTCGAGCGGCTTGCTCTCCGTCGTGAAGACGGTGCCCAGGGTCTGCGCGTACGCGTTGGCCAGCCCGCGCGCGGTGACGTCCTCCCGGGCGTAGGAGAAGCCGCGCAGGTCGGCGTACCGCACCCCGGCGACCCGCAGGTTCTCGAACTCGTTGTACTTGCCGACCGCCGCGAACGCGATCCGGTCGTAGATCTCGGAGACCTTGTGCAGCGCCCGGGACGGGTTCTCCGTGGCGAAGGCGATCCCCTCGTCGTACTGCAGGACCACGACGGACCGGCCGCGCGCGATGCCCTTGCGCGCGTAGTCCGCCCGGTCCTTCATGAGCTGCTCGGGCGAGACGTAGAACGGCATGCTCATCGGGACACCTCCGCCTGGCCCGGGCCGGGCTCGCTCTCGGCGGGCCCGGTGCCGCCCGAGGAGCCCGTCGCCGTGCGCGGCGCCGCGTCGTGCGCGGCCCGCCGGGCGACCTCGAGCGCCTCGGCCTCCTCGCCGAGCTGCACGTCGGGCACCCGCAGGTACCCGGCGGCGGTGACGGTGGCGACCACGGGGTAGATGCGCCGGGCGCTGTCGGGCCCGCCCGTCGCGGAGTCGTCGTCGGCCGCGTCGACGAGGGCCTCGAGGGCCACGCGCACCGCGCCGGCCGCGTCCAGGCCCGGGCGCCACCGCTTCTTCAGCGACCCGCGGGCGAACACGGAGCCCGACCCGACGCTGTGGAAGTCGTGCTCCTCGTAGCGCCCGCCCGTGACGTCGTAGGAGAACACCCGGCCGATGCCGCGCTCGAGGTCGTAGCCCGCGAACAGCGGCACCACCGCCAGGCCCTGCATCGCGAGGCCGAGGTTCTGCCGGATCATCGTCGACAGCCGGTTCGCCTTGCCGTCGAGCGAGAGCAGGCTGCCCTCGATCTTCTCGTAGTGCTCGAGCTCGAGCTGGAAGAGCCGGACGAGCTCGACGGCCAGCCCGGCCGTGCCGGCGATGCCGACGGCGGAGTACTCGTCGGCCGGGAAGACCTTCTCGATCTCGCGGCTGGCGATGACGTTGCCCATCGTCGCGCGCCGATCGCCGGCGAGGACGACGCCGCCGTCGAACACGACGGACACGATCGTCGTCCCGTGGGGGGCGGCGACGGCCGACCCGTCGGACGCGCCGCCGGGCAGCACGCGACGGCCCGGCAGGAGCTCCGGCGCGTGGCCGGAGAGGAACTCCAGGAAGGACGAGGTGCCGGCCACCCGGAAGGCGTCCGGCAGACGACCGGAGGTCACTCGCCGCCCTTCTGGACGAAGCCGCGCACGAACTGCTCGGCGTTCGTCTCGAGCACGTCGTCGATCTCCTCGAGCAGCGCGTCGACCTCGGCGTCCCGGTCCTGGGTGGACGGCGCGGCCGCGACCGGCGCCTCCGGGGCGTCGTCGGGCTCCTCGTCGTCGCGTCGGGTCTGGGCGTACTCCTGACCTGCCATGCTGACCTCCCCCAGGGGTGACGACCTCGGTTCCGCCACCACCCTAGGCCCTCGTCCGCGCGTGGCACGGCGACCGGACGGGCGACGTGGGACGGGCCGGCGCGGGGACGCCCGTCCTGCTCAGGGCGCGCTCAGGCGTCCGGCGCCGCGGCGCTCAGGCGCCCAGCGCCGCCAGCAGGGCGCGCGCGTCGGGGCTGCGGTCCAGCAGCTCCCCCACGTGCGCGCGGGTGCCGCGCAGGGGGTCCCGCATGGGGACCCGCTGGAGCGTGGCGGCGCCCGGCACGTCGAACACGACCGAGTCCCAGCTGGCCGCGCTGATGTGCGGCCCGTAGCGGGCGACCGCCTCCCCGCGGAAGTAGGCGCGGGTGTCGTGCGGCGGGTGCAGGACGGCCTCGGCGACGTCCTCGGGCGCGACGAGGGTCTCCACGGCGCCCGCCGCGACGAGCCGGTGGTAGAGCCCGCGCTCGGGGCGCACGTCCGACCACTGCAGGTCGACCGCCGCCAGCCGCGGGTGGTCCCACGCGAGGCCGTCGCGCCGCCGCAGGCCCTCCAGCAGCCGCAGCTTCGCCAGCCACTCCACCTCGCGCGCGCAGCTCGCCGGGTCGGCGGCGAGGCGCTCGAGGAGCGAGGCCCACCGGTGCAGCACGTCGGCCGTGGCGTCGTCGACGTCCGTGCCCAGCGCGTCGAGCGCACCCCGCACGGCCGCGAGGTACTCCCCCTGCACCTGCAGCGCGGTGAGGGAGCGGCCGTCGGCGAGCCCGAGCGGCACCGTGAGGGTGAGGTCGTGCGAGACGGTGCGGAAGGCCGCCACGGGGTCGCGCAGCGCGAGGCCGTCCAGCGCCGCCGCGAAGGGCGCCGCCGGCCCGGACCGGCCGACCTCCAGGAGCCAGAGCACGAGCGAGGTCGTGCCCAGCCGCACGAGGGTCGCCGGCTCGAGCATCGTCGCGTCGCCGACGATGACGTGCAGCCGCCGCCAGCGCTCGGGGTCGGCGTGCGGCTCGTCGCGGGTGTTGACGATGGGTCGGCGCAGGGTGGTCTCGAGGCCGATCTCCGCCTCGACGTAGTCCGCGCGCTGGGACAGCTGGTAGCCCGCGCGCTCGCCGTGCTGCCCGAGGCCGACCCGACCGGCCCCGGCGAACACCGTCCGCGTGGCGAGGAACGGCATGAGCCGCGCGGCGAGCTCGCCGAAGGGCACCGCGCGCTCGACGAGGTAGTTCTCGTGCGTGCCGTACGTGGCGCCCTTGCCGTCGACGTTGTTCTTGTACAGCGTGACGTCCGGGAGGGCGGGGTTCGCCGCCAGCGCCCGCACCGAGGCGAGCATGACCCGCTCGCCCGCCCGGTCCCACCGCACGGCGTCCCGCGGCGTGAGCACCTCCGGCGAGGAGTACTCGGGGTGCGCGTGGTCGACGTACAGCCGCGCGCCGTTGGTGAGGATGACGTTGGCCGCGCCGGGGTCCTCGTACTCCTCCGCCGACGAGCGGGGCACCTCGTGCGGCCCGTCGCCCGAGGGGGCCGGGGCGGCGGGGTTTTCCGTGATCAGCGAGGGGTGCGCCGACGCGCGCTCGAGCCGGAACCCCCGCGCGTCGTGCAGGGGGTCCTCGTCGTCGTAGTCCCAGCGGGCCCGGGTCCGCGCGCCCTCGCGCGCCGCCGCGTGCACCGCCACGACGTGGGAGGACATGAGCATCGGGTTGGCCAGGGGGTTGCCGGGCTGCAGGACGCCGTACTCGGTCTCGATCCCCATCACGCGCCGCACCGTCACGCGCCCACCCTACGAGCCGCGGCAGGGCGCCCTTGACGCCGGGGGCCGACGGGAGGACGTTCGCGGCGTGAGCAGCGTCCCGGCGACCGCGCCCGTGCCCGCGCCCGTACCCGCGCCCGTGCCCGTACCCGCGCCCGCCGTCGTCGCGCGCGACCTCGCCGTGCGCCGGGGCGGGCGGCCCGTGCTGCACGGGGTCACGTTCACGGTCGCCGCCGGAGCGGTGACGGGCCTGCTCGGCCCGAGCGGCGGCGGCAAGACGACCCTCCTGCGCGCGGTGGTGGGCGTCCAGGCGGACGTCACGGGCTCGCTCACCGTGCTGGGCCTGCCGGCGGGGTCGCCCGCCCTGCGCGCCCGGACGGGCTACGTCACGCAGAGCCCGTCGGTCTACGGCGACCTCACCGTGCGGCGCAACCTGCGGTACTTCGCCGACCTGCTCGGCGCGCCCCCGGGCCGGGTCGACGAGACGCTCGCCGCCGTCGACCTCCAGGGCGAGGCCGACCGGCGCACGGACGCGCTCTCCGGCGGCCAGCGCGCCCGCGTGTCCCTGGCCGCCGCCCTCGTCGGCTCCCCGGACCTGCTCGTGCTCGACGAGCCGACCGTGGGCCTGGACCCCGTCCTGCGGCGCGACCTGTGGGCGCTCTTCCACGCCCTCGCCGACGCCGGCCGCACGCTCCTCGTCTCGAGCCACGTCATGGACGAGGCCCGTCGGTGCGACCACCTGCTCCTGCTGCGCGACGGGCGGCTCGTCGCCGACGACACGCCGGCCGGCCTGCTGGCGCGCACGGGCGCCGCCGACGTCGAGGACGCCTTCCTCGTACTGGCCGAGGGGGGCGGTGCGGCCGGTGGGACGGGCGGTGCGACCGGTGCGACCGGGGCGGTCGGGGCGTCCGGACGGGGGCGGCACCGCGGACCCGCCGGGGGCTCGCGGTGAACGGCGCGCGGACCCGGGCCACGGCGCGCCGGGTGGCGGCCCAGCTGCAGGGCGACCACCGCACGCTCGGGCTGCTCCTCGTCGTGCCCCTCGTGCTGCTCACCCTGCTGCGC
Organism: Cellulomonas endophytica; assembly: GCF_004123805.1. Taxonomy (GTDB): domain Bacteria; phylum Actinomycetota; class Actinomycetes; order Actinomycetales; family Cellulomonadaceae; genus Cellulomonas; species Cellulomonas endophytica. The sequence continues at coordinate 117,159 of NZ_RWJX01000001.1, forward strand.
TACGTGCTCGACGCGGGCGACGCGTTCGACCGCGTCGGTGCGCCGCTCCTGGCCCTGTTCCCCTTCATCTCCATGTTCCTCGTCACCTCGGTGGCGATGCTGCGCGAGCGCGGGTCCGGGACGCTGGAGCGCCTCCTGGCGCTGCCCGTCGGGCGGGCGGACCTCCTCGGCGGCTACGCGCTCGCCTTCGGGGGCGTCGCCGTCGTCCAGACCCTGCTCGCCTCGGCGCTGGCCGTGGGTCCCCTCGGGCTCGACGTCGCCGGTCCCACGGCCCTCCTCGTGGCGCTGGCGGTCCTGGACGCGCTGCTCGGCACCGCCCTGGGCCTGCTGCTGTCGGCCTTCGCCCGCACGGAGTTCCAGGCGGTCCAGTTCCTGCCGGCCGTGGTGCTGCCGCAGCTGCTGCTGTGCGGGCTCTTCGCCCCGCGCGAGGGGATGGCGGCGCCGCTGCGCCTGCTGTCGGACGTGCTCCCGCTGAGCTACGCGGTGGAGGGCATGCAGCAGGTCGCGCGCTCGGCCGAGGTGACGGGGACCTTCGTGCGGGACGTCGTCGTCGTGGCCGCGTGCACCGTGGTGGCGCTCGTGCTCGGCGCCGCGACCCTGCGGCGGCGCACCGCCTGACAGGGCCGAGGGCCCGGCCGAGCGACGGCGCCGGCGCACCGCGGGGGTGCGCCGGCGCCGGCCCGTGCGTCGCGGGGACGCCCGGGTGGGGTCAGAGGTACTGGCCGGTGCTCGTCACCGTCTCGATGGTGCGCGCGCCCTCCTGGCCCTTCTTGCCCTGGACGATCGTGCGGATGAAGACGATCCGCTCGCCCTTCTTGCCGGAGATGCGCGCCCAGTCGTCGGGGTTCGTCGTGTTCGGCAGGTCCTCGTTCTCCTTGAACTCGTCGACCACCGCGGTGAGCAGGTGGTCGACGCGGATGCCGCGCTGGCCCGTGGCGAGCAGGTCCTTGATGGCCGTCTTCTTCGCCCGGTCGACGATGTTCTGGATCATGGCGCCGGAGTTGAAGTCCTTGAAGTACAGGACCTCCTTGTCGCCGCTGGCGTAGGTGACCTCGAGGAAGCGGTTCTCGTCGCTCTCGGAGTACATCCGCTCCACGACGCGGCCGATCATCCCCTCGACCGTGGCCTTCGCGTCCCCGCCGTGCTCCGCGAGGTCGTCGGCGTGCACGGGCAGGTCTGCCGTCAGGTACTTCGCGAAGACCTCGCGCGCGCCCTCCGCGTCGGGCCGCTCGATCTTGATCTTCACGTCGAGCCGGCCGGGGCGCAGGATCGCGGGGTCGATCATGTCCTCGCGGTTCGAGGCGCCGATGACGATGACGTTCTCCAGCCGCTCCACGCCGTCGATCTCGGCGAGCAGCTGCGGGACGATCGTCGTCTCGACGTCCGAGGACACCCCCGTGCCGCGGGTGCGGAACAGGGACTCCATCTCGTCGAAGAAGACGACGACGGGGCTGCCCTGCGAGGCCTTCTCCCGGGCGCGGGCGAAGATGAGGCGGATGTGGCGCTCCGTCTCCCCCACGTACTTGTTGAGCAGCTCGGGGCCCTTGACGTTGAGGAAGTAGCTCCGGGTGTCCGTCGGCCCCTCCTCGCCGCGCAGGCGCGCCGCCGTCTGCGCCAGGGAGTGCGCGACGGCCTTGGCGATGAGCGTCTTGCCGCACCCGGGCGGGCCGTACAGGAGCACGCCCTTCGGGGGCTTGAGGCCGTGCTCGCGGAAGAGCTCGGGGTGCAGGAACGGCAGCTCGACCGCGTCGCGGATCGCCTCGATCTGCGGGCCCAGGCCGCCGATGTCCTCGTACTCGATGTCGGGGACCTCCTCGAGGACGAGCTCCTCGACCTCGGCCTTGGGGATCACCTCGAACACGAAGCCCGAGCGGGAGTCGATGGTGAGGGCGTCGCCCACGCGGACGCGGGCGTTCATCACCTGGCCGGCGAACCGGACGACCCGCTCCTCGTCGCCCCGCCCGACGACGAGCGCGCGGTCCTCGCCCAGCAGCTCCTTGACGGTGACGAGCTCGCCGACCCGCTCGTAGCCTCCGGCCTCCACGACCGTGAGGGCCTCGTTGAGCATGACCTCCTGCCCCGGGCGCAGCGCCGAGAGGTCGAGGGTCGGGCTCGCGCCGACGTGCATCTTGCGGCCCGCCGAGACGATGTCGACCGAGCCGTCCGCCCGCGACGCGAGGAAGGTGGCGTACGTCCCGGGCGGCTTCGCGAGGTCGTCGACCTGGCGCTTGAGCTCGACGATCTGCTCCCGCGCCGCCAGGAGGGCGTCCGTGAGGCGCTCGTTCTTCGCGGCCAGCACCGCGATCTCGCGGGCCGTGTCCCGCCCGTGCATCTCCGTCATCGCCTCCGCCTCCGTCCGTGCTCCGTCGGTGCGTCCGGGCTCGGCCCGGCCGCGCGCCGGCGGCGTGCCGCGGACACGGCCGGCGGCGTGCCCCCGATGCCGCGACCCTAATCCGAGACGGCCGGGCACGGGACCCGGACACGAGGACGTCACAGGACCGTGACACGGACGTGGCGCCGGGCGGGCCGCGGAGTCGGGCGGGGCCGGGCGGGGCCGGGCGGGGTCGGGCGGGGTCAGGCGGGGTCGTCGTCCCGGCGGGCCGCGACGACCGGGTCGTCCGCCGGCGCCTGCCCCACGGCCCGGCGCGCGCGGCGGACGTGCTTGGCGGACGGCAGGCGCTCGCCGAGGGCCTCGGAGGTCCACGGCCCGTCGCCGTCAGCGGCACCCGCGCCGGGGGCGTCGCCCGCGTCGGAGAGGTCGGAGGCGTCGGCGACGAGGTCCGCGGCGCCCTCCTCGACCACGGGGTAGGAGCCCTTCGCGGGGCGGCGGCGGCGCAGCGGGGCCTCGACGCCGTCGGCGAGCCGGCGGGTCGTGAGCAGGAACCCGGTGTGCCCGATCATGCGGTGCTGCGGGCGGACGGCCAGGCCCTCGAGGTGCCAGCCGCGGACCATGGACTCCCACGCCTCGGGCTCCGTGTAGCGCCCGTCGGCGCGCAGGTCCTCGGCGAGGCGGGACAGCTGGGTCGTCGTGGCGACGTAGCAGACGAGCACCCCGCCCGGGGCGAGCACGCCCGCCACCGCGTCGAGGTTCTCCCAGGGCGCGAGCATGTCGAGCACCACCCGGTCCACGCTCCCCGGCGCCTCGGCGACCGGCGCCACGTCGGCGAGGTCGCCCACCGACAGCGTCCACGCCGGGTGCGGCCCGCCGAAGAAGCCCTCGACGTTGCCGCGCGCGATGGCGGCGAAGTCCTCGCGCCGCTCGACGGAGTGCACACGCCCGCCGTCGCCGACCGCCCGCAGCAGGGACATCGTCAGCGCACCCGAGCCCACGCCGGCCTCGAGCACGCGCGCCCCCGGGTAGACGTCGGCCATCGCAACGATCTGCCCCGCGTCCTTCGGGTAGACGACGGCAGCGCCGCGCGGCATGGACAGCACGTAGTCCGGCAGGAGAGGTCGCAGCGCGAGGTACTCGATGCCGGCGGTGTTCCGGACGACCGTCCCCTCGTCGGCGCCGACGAGCTCGTCGTGCCGGAGGTAGCCCTTGTGGGTGTGGAACGTGCCGCCCGGCGCCAGCGTGACCGTGTGCAGCCGGCCCCGCGGGTCCGTCAGCTGGACGCGCTCGCCGACGCGGAACGGGCCGCGCCGCTGGGCGGCCCCGGTGGGGGCGGGCGGGAGGGGGGCGTCCGGGAGGGTCACGGGGGGGCAGTCTAGGTGGGGCGCCGGGGACGGCCGGGCCCGGCGCCCGCCACCCGCCGCGGCAGGGCGTCGGCGGGGCGTCCCGCCCCGGGTCAGCGGCCGCGCAGCAGCGCGACGACGTCCGCGGCCCGGACCACGCCGACCACCCGGCCGTCGAGGACGGCGACGGCCAGGGGCGAGCGGCGGCAGGCGGCGGCCAGCGCGGCCAGGAGGTGCGGCCCCGCCAGGCGCGCGTCGACGACCGCCTCGGGCGGCAGGGGCGCGCTCACGGCGCCGACGGGCGTGGCGGGGGCGGCCTCGGGCGGCACGCCGGACGCGGCCTCGCGCACGACGGTCGACGCCGGCCCCCCGTCCTCGCCGAGGACGACGACCTCCTCGGCGGCCGCGGCCCGCGCCGCGGCGACGACCGCGGTCACGCTGGAGCCGGCCGGCACGGCGACCGCCGTCCGGAGGACCTGCTCCAGGCGCAGCCCGTCCCGGGCGCGGGCCCACCGCTCGCCGGCGAGCGCCGCGCGGGCGCTGGTGAACAGGTAGGCGCCGAGCAGCCCGGACCAGGCCACGGACAGGAACGACGGCGGCCGCCCCTGCGCGAGCGCCTCCCCGAGGACCGCGACGGGCACGCCCACGGCGAGCACCAGGCCCGCGCGCCCCGCGACCCGGGTGCCGAGGTGCCGGTCCCGGCGCGCGGCCCACACGGCGGCCTCGAGCACCCGGCCGCCGTCGAGCGGGAGCCCGGGCAGGAGGTTGAACAGGGCGACGAGGAGGTTCGCGGCCGCCAGGCCCGTGACGAGCAGGCCCGCCGACCCCTCGAGGTCGAGCACGCCCGCCGCGAGCGCGCCCAGGCCGGCGAGCACGAGGTTCGCCGCCGGGCCGGCCGCGGCGACCAGCGCGCTCGTGCCCGGGGTCGAGGACTCCCCGGAGAAGGACGTGTGCCCGCCCCACAGCGTGAGCACGAACTCCTGGGGCTGCTGGCCCCGCGCCCGCGCGACGAGGCCGTGCGCGAGCTCGTGGACGAGCACGGAGGCGAAGAGCAGCACGACGACGGCGAGGGCGACGAGGTACGCGGCCACGCGCAGGTCCGGGACCTGCTGAACGACGGGCAGGAAGGCGAAGGCGAGCACGACGGCGGCGACGAGGGAGCTCGGCGCGACGACGACCGGCGCGCCCGCCACGCGGCCCACCCGCCAGCCCTTCGTCCCCGTCGGCGCGGGCCGCTCCGGCAGCGGGGGCCGCGGCGGTACGACGGGCGGGACGGGCGGGACGGCGGGCGGGACGGGCACGGGCCCAGGGTAGGCGGCGCACCTGGGCGGCGGCCGAGAGCGCGGGGCCAGAGGGACGGGCGGGGAGCAGGGGCGGGGAGCACGGGAGGGTGCACGGCCGGGCCGTCGGCGGAGGGCGCCGGCGGCGGGGCGTCGCGGCCGTGTCGGGGGCGGCGCCTACCCTCGGACCCGTGACGCTCCAGGTCGACCTCGCCCCGCCCGCCGCCGCCGCGCCGGCGCCCGTCGGGGCACCTCCCGAGGCACCCGCGGCGGCGGGCGCCGACGCCGTCCGTACGGACCGCGCCCCCTCGGCCCCGGGCCTGTCGCCCTCCCGCGCGGCCGACTTCGGCCGCTGCCCCCTGCTCTTCCGCTACCGGGTGGTCGACCGGCGGCCGGAGCCGGCGAGCCCGGCCGCCGCGCGCGGCACGCTCGTCCACGCGGTGCTCGAGCACCTCTTCGAGCTGCCCGCGGCCGAGCGCACCCTCGAGGCGGCGCACGGCCTCGTCCCCGGGCGCTGGGAGGCGCTGCTGGCCGACGACCCGCGCTGCGCGGAGCTGTTCTCCTCCGACGCGGAGCGCGTCGAGTGGCTGCGCTCGGCGGAGGGCCTGCTGGGCACCTACTTCCGGCTCGAGGACCCGACACGCCTGGAGCCGGCGGAGCGCGAGCTCACCGTGCGCCTGGACCTGGCCGACGGGCCGCAGCTGCGCGGCATCGTCGACCGCGTCGACGTCGCGCCGAACGGCTGGGTGCGCGTGGTCGACTACAAGACGGGCCGCGCGCCCTCGCCGGGGTTCGAGGGCCAGGCCCTCTTCCAGATGCGTTTCTACGCCTACGTCCTGTGGCGGACGCGCGGCGTGCTGCCGAAGCTGCTCCAGCTCGAGTACCTCGGCGACGGCACCGTCGTGCGGCACGAGCCGACGGAGGAGGAGATGCTCGTGCTCGAGCGGCGCGTGCGCGCGCTGTGGTCGGCCGTGCAGGCCGCGGCACGTGCCGACCGGTGGGAGCACCGGGTCTCGAAGCTGTGCGGGTGGTGCTCGTTCCAGAGCCTGTGCCCGGCCTTCGGCGGGACGGTGCCGCCCGTCGACCCGGACGCCGTCGAGCGGGCGCTGGGCGTGCGCCCGGACGCCGCGGCCTGAGGTCCCCGCCCCCGGCGGGACCGGACGACGGCACGGCGGGACGGCACGGCGCGACGGCACCGGCCGGGGCGCCGAGGGCCGGCGCCTAGGGCCGCAGCTCCGGGCCCTCCGGGGCGGGGCGGTGCAGCAGGCGCCGCAGGAACGTCCGTGTGCGCTCCTGCTGCGGGTGCTCCAGCACCTGCGCGGGCGGCCCCTGCTCGACGACCACGCCGCCGTCCATGAAGACGACGAGGTCGGCCACGTCGCGGGCGAAGGCGAGCTCGTGCGTGACGACGAGCATCGTCCAGCCCTCGCGGGCGAGCTCCGTCATGAGGTCGAGGACGTCCCCGACGAGCTCGGGGTCGAGGGCCGACGTCGGCTCGTCGAAGAGCAGCAGCGCGGGCCGCAGGGCGAGGGCGCGCACGATCGCCACCCGCTGCTGCTGCCCGCCGGACAGCTCGTGCGGGTAGGCGTCGGCCCGGTGCTCCAGCCCGACGCGCCGCAGCAGCTCCAGCGCCTCGGCGCGCACCTCGCGCTCGGGCCGGCGCTGCACGACGAGCGGCCCCTCCGTGACGTTCTGCAGCACGGTCCGGTGCGGGAAGAGGTGGAAGTGCTGGAACACCATGGCGGAGCGGTCCCGCAGGGCCGCCCGGTCGGCCCGGGTGGCGCCGGCGCCGAGGTCGACGCGCAGGTCGCCGACCTCCACCACGCCCGCCTCGGGGGTCTCGAGGTCGTCGAGGCAGCGCAGGACGGTGGTCTTGCCCGAGCCCGACGGCCCGATGAGGGCGACGACCTGCCCGCGCCGCACGTCGAGGTCGATGGAGCGCAGCACGGGCGTCCCGTCGAAGGACTTCTCCAGCCCGCGCACGCGCAGGAGCAGCTCGCCCGGGGCGACGCCGCCCGAGGCACCGGGCCCGGCAGCGGGCCCGCCGGCCGGGGCGGGCCCGCCGGTGCGGTCAGTGGGCGACATGGCGCTCCAGGCGGGTCTCGAGACGGCTCTGGCCCGCGGACAGGACGAGGCAGATCACCCAGTAGATCGCGGCCGCCTCGCTGTACACGACCATGAACTCGCGGCTGAAGGCCGAGATCTCCTGGGCCACCCGGAACATCTCGGTCACCAGGACGATGGAGGCCAGGGACGTGTCCTTCACCAGGCTGATGAACGTGTTCGACAGGGGGGGCACCGACACGCGCGCGGCCTGCGGCAGGATGATCCGCCGCAACGCCTGGGTGCGGTTCATCCCGATCATGTGGGCGGCCTCCCACTGGCCGCGCGGCACGGACAGCACCGCCGCCCGGATCACCTCGGCGGCGTACCCGCCGACGTTGATGGAGAACGCGATGATCGCGCTCGGCCACGACGGGATCGTGACGCCGAGGGACGGCAGCCCGAAGAAGACGACGAAGAGCTGCACCAGCAGCGGGGTCCCGCGGACCACGGACACGAAGGCCCGCGCCGGCGCCCGCAGCCACCACCGGCGCGAGAGCCGCATGAGGGCGACGACGAGCGCCAGCACCAGGCCGATGGCGAACGAGACCAGCGCCAGCGGGATCGTCCCCCGGACCGCGCCGCCGACGAGCGGCCCGAGGGAGTCGAGGAGCAGCTCCCCCGTCGTCACGGCACGGTCACGTCCGCGCCGAAGTACGTCTGCGAGATCTCCGCGAGGGTGCCGTCGGCGGCGAGGGCGGCCAGCGCCTCGTCGATCGCGTCACCCAGGGCCGTCGCCCCGCCGGCCAGCGCGACCGCGCTGCGGGACTGGTCCTCGGTCTCCGCGGCGACCTTGAGGTCCGTGGCGTCGTCGGTCTGGGCGTAGTCGAGCCACGTCAGCTCGTCGTTGATCGTCGCGTCGACGCGGCCCTGGCGCAGCAGCTCCACGGCCTGCGCCCAGCCCTCGACGGCCTCCACCTGGGCGCCGCTCTCCTGCGCCAGCGTGTACCAGTTCGAGGTGAGCGACTGCGCGGTGGTCGTGCCCGACAGGTCCTCGAAGGAGGCGATGCTGCTGTCGTCCGCGCGGACCACGACGACGCCGCGGGAGTAGGTGTACGGCTCCGAGAAGGTGTAGGACTCCTCACGCTCCGGCGTGATGGAGACCTGGTTGGCGATGGCGTCGAACCGGCCCGCCTCCAGCCCGGCGAAGATCGCGTCCCACTGCGTCTCCTCGAAGCGCACCTCGACGCCCAGCTCCTCGCCGACCGCGCGCGCGACGTCGACGTCGAAGCCGACGAGGTCCCCCGAGCCGTCCTCGTGGTAGCTGAAGGGCCGGTAGGTGCCCTCGGTCCCCACGACGAGCTCGCCCGCGTCCAGGACGTCCTGCAGCGAGGTGTCCTCCCCGCCGGCGTCCGCCGGGGCGGAGCCGCCCGTCCCGCCCGCGTCGGAGGAGCAGGCCGCGAGGGTGAGGGCGGCGGCGGCGAGGAGCGCGGCCCCGGTCCGTCGGGCGGCGCGGGGGGTGCGGGGCAGGCGGAGCATGAGGGGTCCTTCGCGTGGTGGTGGTGCATCGGTCCGTGCGGGGCGGGCGGTGCGTCCTGTGCCGGAGGGGCCGGGCGGGGGCCGGAGGGGCCCGCCCGGCCGTCCGCGGTCGGACGGGGGCGGGGCGGGCACCCGGCGGGGCGCCGCGGGCGGACGGGGCGCGGGGCCGGTCAGCGACAGCGGCGGCGGCGACAGCACCACGCCGCCGCGGCCGGGGCCGTGCGGGGGCGGAGCGGTGCGGCGGCGTGCATGGCGCGATCTCAGCACACCCGCCCGCGGGGAGCCACCCGGGTCCACGCCCGTGGAGCCCGCCCTCGGCGTGCCCTCAGGCGGGGGCGGGCACGCCCCGGGGGCGGGTGTCGAGCGTCTCACCGGCGACGACCCGGGCGAGGGTCGCCGCGTCGAGGTCCGCCAGCGAGGCCACGACGCTCAGGCCGGGGCGGCCCGTCACCGGCACCACGGCCTCGACGGCCACGGTCCGTGCGCCGGAGGCCAGCGCGGAGGCGATGCCCGCCGGCGAGTCCTCGAGCGCCACGCAGCGGCGCACGTCGACGCCGAGCAGCTCCGCCGCCCGCAGGTACGGCTGGGGGTGCGGCTTGGGGTGCTCGACCTCGTCCCCGGCGACGACCACGTCGAAGAGGCCGGTCGCGGCGGCGAACGGCTCGGCCAGGACCCGGAAGGACGAGGTGACCAGCGCCGTCGGGACGCCCGCGGCCCGGACGGCCCGCACGAGCTCGAGCGCGCCGGGCTGCCACGGCGTCCGGGCGGCGACGGCCGCCGCCACCGAGGCGTTGAGCCGGTCGACGATCTCCTCCAGCGGCAGGTCCACGCCGCGCCCGGCGAGGACCTGCGCCGAGCGCATCATCGGGTTCCCGACGAGGGACAGGCCGTCCTCGTGCGTCCACGTGCCGCCGTGGGCGGTGACGAGGGCCGTCTCCGCGGCGATCCAGTGGGGCTCGCTGTCGATGAGCGTGCCGTCCATGTCGAACAGGACGGCGGCGGGTGCGACGACGGGTGCGGGGGGCAAGGGCGCTCCTGGTGCAGGGCGCCGCGCACGGGCGCGCACGGCGGTGGTGGGGGGCTCGCCGCGTCGTCGGGGCGCGCCCAGCCTACGGGCACCCGTGGCGGCACCTAGGCTGACCGGCGTGACCGAGCACGCCCACGCCCCGCTGCCCCGGGACGAGACCGTCATGCTGGCCGCCTTCGAGGGCTGGAACGACGCGGGCAGCGCGGCGACGAGCGCCCTCGAGCACCTCCACGAGGTGTGGGGCGCCGAGCCGGTCGACGAGCTCGACCCGGAGGAGTACCACGACTTCCAGGTGAACCGTCCCACCGTCGCCCCCGGCCCGGACGGGCGCCGACGCCTGACCTGGCCGACGACCGCCGTGGCCGTCGCGACGCTGCCCGACGGCCGCCAGGTCGTCCTCGTCCACGGCATCGAGCCGTCCATGCGCTGGCGGCGCTACTGCGCCGAGCTCCTCGACATCGCCGCCGACCTCAAGGTGACGAGCGTGGTGACCGTCGGGGCGCTGCTGGCCGACGTGCCGCACACGCGCCCCATCCCGGTGAGCGCCACGACGGAGGACCCGGTCCTGCGGGACGTGCTGGGCCTCGAGGCGAACACCTACGAGGGCCCCACCGGCATCGTCGGCGTCCTCCAGCACGAGGCCATCGACCGCGGCCAGCGCGCGCTGTCGCTGTGGGCCGCGGTGCCGCACTACGTCGCCCACCCGCCGTCGCCGAAGGCGACCCTGGCGATCCTGCACCGGATCGAGTCCCTGCTGGGGGTGGCGGTCCCCCTCGGCGAGCTGCCCGAGGACGCGGTCGCGTGGCAGACGGGCGTCGACGAGCTCGCGGCCGAGGACGGCGAGATCGGCGACTACGTGCGCCAGCTCGAGGAGGCGAAGGACACGGTCGAGCTGCCGGAGGCCTCCGGCGAGGCGATCGCGCAGGAGTTCGAGCGCTACCTGCGCCGCCGCGACCGCGGCACCGGCGGGTAGGGGCGGTCGAGGCGGGGATGACGACCCCGGTCCCCGACGAGGTCGGCCCGCTCGGCGAGCGGGCGACGCTCGTGCAGCTGTCGACCGCCTTCTGCGCGCCGTGCCGGGCGACGCGCGCCGTCCTGGCGCGTCTCGACGGCCGCGACGGCGTGCGGGTCGTCGAGGTCGACGCCGAGGCGCACCTGGAGCTCGCCCGTCGGGTCGACCTGCGGCGGACGCCGACGACGCTCCTGCTCGACCCGGCGGGCCGGGAGGTCGCCCGGTTCGAGGGCGTGCCGCACCTGGCGCGGCTGCGCTCGGCGCTGGACGCGCTGGTGCCCGCACGCGGTCCCGACGGCACCGGCCCGACGACCGGCCCGACCACCGGCCCGACCACCGGCCCGACCACCGGCCCGTCGACCGGGCGCGGCCCGGACCGCTAGAGCCGGACGCCGAGGATCGCGTCCACGGTCCGCGCGACGACGCCCGGCGCGCCCACCTGCCAGCCGGCGGGGTCGGCGGCCGCGGATCCCGCGAGGGTCCGCTCCGCCCACTCGTCGACGGCCGACAGCGCGGTCGGCGTGTCGAGGTCGTCGGCGACGGCGGCGCGCACGGCGGCCAGGGTCCCGGCGGCGTCGACGCCCCCGTTCCCGCCGAGCGCCGCGCGCCAACGGTCGAGCCGCGCCTGCGCCTCGGCGAGGACGGCGTCCGTCCACTGCCAGTCGTCGCGGTAGCGGTGCGCGAGCAGCGCGAGGCGGACGGCGGCCGGGTCCACGCCCTGCGCCCGCAGCGTCGAGACGAGCACGAGGTTGCCCCGCGACTTGCTCATCTTCTCGCCGTCGAGGCCCACCATGCCCGTGTGCAGGTGGTAGCGGGCGCTGCGGCCCTCGTCGAGCACCCGCGCGTGGCTCGAGCTCATCTCGTGGTGCGGGAAGACGAGGTCGCTGCCGCCGCCCTGCACGTCGAACGGCAGGCCGAGCGCGTCCGCGGCGATGACGGCGCACTCCACGTGCCAGCCGGGCCGCCCGCGGCCGAGGCCGCGCCCGTCCCAGGCCGGCTCCCCCGCCCGCTCGCGCCGCCAGAGCAGCGGGTCCAGCGGCGACCGCTTGCCCGCCCGCTCCGGGTCGCCCCCGCGCTCGGCGAAGACCTCCCGCATGCCGGCCTCGTCCAGGCCGGTGACCGTCCCGGGCCCCGCGAGGGTGCCGAACGCGGGGTCGGCGGACAGGTCGGCGTAGACGTCCCCGTCCTCGCCCGCACGGGATCCGGCGTCCGAGCCGGGGCCGGCCACGGCGTCGGGCGTGGGCACCCGGTAGGCGGTGCCGGCGGCGAGCATCGCCTCGACGGCGTCGACGACGGCCGGGACGGACTCCACCGCGCCGGTCCACGTGTCCGGCGGCAGCACGCCGAGCGCGGCCATGTCCTCGCCGAAGAGCGCCGTCTGCTCCGCCGCGAGCTCGCGCCAGTCGCGGCCCGTGGCCGTCGCGCGCTCGAGCAGCGGGTCGTCGACGTCCGTGACGTTGGAGGCGAACCGGACCCGCAGGCCGCTGTCGCGCCAGGCGCGGACGAGCACGTCGAAGGCCACGTAGGTGGCCGCGTGACCCATGTGGGTGGCGTCGTACGGGGTGATGCCGCAGACGTAGAGCGAGGCCGTCGGGCCCGCCGCCGCGACCACCGGCGCACCGCCGGCGGACTCCCGGATCTTCACGGGGTCGCCCCGTCCCGGGAGCGCGGGGACGTGCGGGGCGGGCCAGGTGAGCACGGTCCGAGCCTACCGGCGGCGCCGCGGACGGCCCGTCGCGGGCCCCGCCCCCGGCCCCGTCCTCAGCGCCCGTCCGCGCCGGCGGGCGGCCCGCCGTGCACGCGCACGAGGACCGTCCCGCCCGCGACCTGCACCTCGTGCACCCCGAGGGCGAGCGCCGGGTCGTCGAGGCAGCGGCCCGTGGTGAGGTCGAACACCTGCTTGTAGAGGGGGCCGGCCACGGTCGGCACCGCGCCCCGCGTCCCGACGAGGCCCCGCGCCATGACGTTCGCGCCCGAGGCCGGGTCCCGGTGGTCGACCGCGCGGACGGTGCCGTCGTGCAGGCGGAAGAGCGCCACCTGCACCCCGTCGACGAGGGCCGCGGCGCCGCGCTCGGCGACGAGGTCGTCCAGCGCGCACACCGGGTGCCAGCGGTCGGCGGGCGCGGCGGCCCGCAGGGCACCGTCCGGGACGGGGCGCGGGGCGGCGTGGCCCAGGGGCGTGGGGGCGAGGGGCGCGGGGGCGGTCGTGGTCATCGGGGCATCACCTCGAGGGTCGGGCCGGCGACGAGGACGCCGCCGGGCGTGCGGGGGCCGGGGGCGGGGGTCGGGCCGGCAGGGCCGGGCGCGGCCCCGGCGGGGGCCGCGAGGCCGCGCTCGGCCGCGGTGGCCGGGCGGCGCTGGCCGCGCTCGGGCACGTAGGCGAGGTCGGGGTCGGCGGTGCCGGGCGCGTTGACGAAGGACGCGAACCGGCGGAGCTTCTCGGGGTCGGCCAGGGTGGCGGCCCACTCGTCCTCGTAGCCGGCCACGTGCGCCGCCATCTGCGCGTCGAGGTCCGCCGCGATGCCGAGGGAGTCCTCGAGCACGACGGCCCGCACGTGGTCGACCCCGCCCTCGATCTCCTCGAGCCACGGCGCCGTGCGCTGGAGGCGGTCGGCCGTCCGCACGTAGTACGCCAGGAACCGGTCGACGGTGCGCACGAGCGTCTCGTCGTCGAGGTCCTCCGCGAGCAGCTGGGCGTGCCGGGGCGTGAAGCCGCCGTTGCCGCCGACGTAGACGTTCCAGCCCTTGTCCGTGGCGATGACGCCGACGTCCTTGCCGCGGGCCTCGGCGCACTCGCGCGCGCACCCGGACACCCCGAGCTTGATCTTGTGGGGGCTGCGCAGCCCCCGGTAGCGCAGCTCGAGCCCGACGGCCATGCCGACGGAGTCCTGGACGCCGAACCGGCACCACGTCTGCCCCACGCAGGACTTCACGGTGCGCAGCGACTTGCCGTAGGCGTGCCCGGACTCGAAGCCCGCGGCGACGAGGCGCTCCCAGATCTGCGGCAGCTGCTCGATGCGCGCGCCGAACAGGTCGATCCGCTGGCCGCCCGTGATCTTCGTGTAGAGCCCGAAGTCCTGCGCCACCTGCCCGATCGCGACCAGCCCCTCCGGGGTGACCTCCCCGCCGGGGATGCGCGGGACGACGGAGTAGGTGCCGTCCTTCTGCATGTTGGCCATGACGTGGTCGTTCGTGTCCTGCAGCGCCGCCTGCTCGCCCTCGAGGACGTGGCCGGCGCCCAGGGAGGACAGGACCGAGGCCACGACGGGCTTGCAGATGTCGCAGCCTCGCCCGGTGCCGTACCGCTCGACCAGGTCGGTGAAGGTCCGGATGCCCGTGACCCGCACGATGTCGAACAGCTGCGCGCGGGTCTGCGCGAAGTGCTCGCACAGGGCCTTCGACACGGTGACGCCGGCGCTCTCGAGCTCGACGGTGACGAGCTTCTTCACCAGCGGCAGGCAGGAGCCGCAGGAGGTGCCGGCGCGGGTGCAGGCCTTCACCGCGCCGACGTCGGTGCAGCCGTCGCAGCGCACGGCGTCGCGGATGCGCCCGGCGGAGACGTTGTTGCACGAGCAGACGGTCGCCTCGTCGGGCAGCGCGGCCTGGGCGGCGCCGCCCTCCGCGCCCTCGGGCAGGAGCCAGGCGGACGGGTCGCCGCCGAGCGCGGTCCCGAGCATCGGGCGCAGCGCGGCGTAGGAGGACGCGTCCCCGACGAGGACCCCGCCGAGCAGCGTGCGGGCGTCGTCGGACAGCACGAGCTTCTTGTAGACGCCGGCGACGGGGTCGGCGTAGACCACGCTCAGCGCGCCGGGCGCCGCTCCCATGGCGTCGCCGAAGGACGCCACGTCGACCCCGAGCAGCTTGAGCTTCGTCGACAGGTCCGCCCCGGGGAAGACGGCCTCGCCGCCGACGAGGTGGTCGGCGACGACCTCCGCCATCGTGTAGCCCGGCGCGACGAGCCCGAGGCACCGGCCCTCGAGGCAGGCGACCTCGCCGACCGCCCAGATCGCCGGGTCCTCCGTGCGGCACGTGAGGTCCACGACGACGCCGCCGCGCGGCCCGACGGGTAGGCCGGCGGCGCGGGCGAGCTCGTCGCGCGGCCGCACACCCGCGGCGAACACCACGACGTCGACGTCGAGCACGTCGCCCGCTTCGGCACCGTCGGCACCGTCAGCACCGTCGGCACCGACGCGGGGCGCGAACTCCATCCGTGCGACGTGCCCGGCGCGCGGGCCCTCCTCGTGGGCGTGGAGGCGGGCGGTCGCCGTGGCGGTGTGCACGCTCACGCCCAGCCCCTCGACGAGCCGCTTGAGCGCCTCGCCGCCGCCCTCGTCGACCTGGAGCGGCATGAGGCGCGGCGCGAACTCCACCACGTGGCTCGTGGCCCCGAGCGCGGCGAGCGCGCCCGCCGCCTCGAGCCCGAGCAGGCCGCCCCCGACCACGGCCCCGGTGACGGGCCCGCCGCCCGTGGCCGCACGCTCGGCCGTCAGCGCGGCGACGTGGGCGCGCAGCCCCTCGACGTCGTCGAGCGTGCGGTACACGAACACCCCGGGCAGGTCCTTCCCGGGCACGGGCGGGACGAACGCGGACGAGCCCGTGGCCAGGACGAGCGCGTCGTAGGCGTAGGCGGCGCCGGTCGAGGTCGCGACCGTGCGGGCGTCGCGGTCGAGCGCCGTGACCGCCTCGCCGAGCCGCAGGTCGACCCGCGGGTCGTCCCACAGCGCGCGGTCGCCGAGGACGAGGTCGTCGGCGGTGCGGCCGGAGAAGAACGACGTCAGCGCGACGCGGTCGTAGGGCACGCGCGCCTCCTCCGCGAGGACCGTGACGCGCCAGGCGGGGCCGTCGGCGGCGGCGTCGACGCGGGCCAGCAGGGCCTCCACGAGGCGCTGGGCGACCATGCCGCCGCCGACGACGACGAGGTGGGAGGTGGTGGCGCTCATCGGAGGGCTCCTTCGAGGGGGCTGACCGGCTCGTGCGGGACGGCGGGGGTGGCGGGGCCGGCGGGGTCGGCGGGCGGGGGCGCGACGGCGCCGGCCGCGCCCGGGGCGTCCGCCGGCGGGGGGTCGGAGGCCTGCCGCGCGAGCCAGTCGGCGATCCCGCCGACGGCGTCGGCGCAGGTGCCGCAGCCCGTGGTGGCCCGCGTGGCGGTGGCGATCTCGGGCACCGTGCGCGCGCCGCCGCGCCAGACGCGGACGATCGCGCCCTTCGTCACGCCGTTGCAGCGGCAGATGGTGGCGCGGTCGGGGATGCGGGTCGGGTCGTCGGCGCGCTCGGCGGTGCCGCGACGGGCGCCGGGGAGCACGAGCACGGCCCGGTCGAGCGGGGCGGGCGTGCCGCGGTCGACGAGGACCGTGAGCTCGGCCGCCGCGCGGGGGTCGCCGATGCTCACGGCGCCCACCACGCGGTCGCCCCGGACGACGGCCTTGACGTAGCGCCCGTGCGCGGCGTCGAGGAGCTGGACGACCTCCGTGCCCTCGTCGGCCTCCAGCGGGTCGACGAGCGTCTCCCCCACGGCGGCGACGTCGAGACCCGCCGCCTTCACGCGGAGCACAGCCGTCTGCGGCACGTAGGTGGCGTCGGGCCGGGCGCCGGTGAGCCGGTCCGCGACGACCCGCGCCTGGTCCCACGCCGGCGCGACGAGCCCGGGCACGGCGCCGCGGTGCTCGGCGCAGTCCCCGACCGCCAGCACGGCCGGGTGGCTCGTGACGAGCGCGTCGTCGACGACCACGCCCCGCCGGCACGCCAGGCCCGCCGCGGCCGCGAGCGCGGTGCGGGGCCGGACGCCGCAGGACAGCACGAGCAGGTCGACCGGCCGGTCGGTGCCGTCGGCCAGGCGCACCCCGACGAGCCGCCCCGCCCGGACGTCGACCGCGGCCACGCCGCTGGAGGCGAGGCTGGGCAGGCCGAGGCGGCGCAGGGCCCGCGCCAGGACGGCCCCGCCCGCGGCGTCGAGCTGCCGGTCGACGAGGTGCGGCCCCGTGCTCACGACGGTCGTCGGCACGCCGCGCCCGACGAGCCCGCGGCCCGCCTCCACGCCGAGGACGCCGCCGCCCAGGACGAGCGCGTGGCGCGCGTTCGTGCTGGCGGCGACGATCTCGCGGCAGTCGTCGAGCGTGCGCAGCGCGTGCACGCCGGCGGGCAGGTGCTCGGGGTCCAGCCCCGGCAGCGCGGGCACGTGGGCGGCGGCGCCCGTGGCGAGCACCACGCGGTCCGCCACGAGGCGCGTGCCGTCGGACAGCAGGACCGTCGCGGGGGCGGCGGCGCCGGCACGGGTGCCGGCACGGGTGCCGACACCGTCACCGGCACCGGCGACCGGCGCGGGCAGGTCGAGGCCGATCGCGCGCACGCCGTCGCGCACGTCGACGCCGGCGCGGCGCAGCTCGTCGCCGTCCGAGAGCGCCAGCGCGGCCACCTCGACCTTGCCGGCCACGACCTCGCTGAGCAGGACCCGGTTGTAGGCGCCGTAGGGCTCGTCGCCGACGACCGTGAGGCGGACCCGGCGGGTGGCGCGCCCGTCCGCGGACCGGGCCACGACCTCGTCGACGAGGCGGCTGGCGGCCATGCCGTGGCCCACGACGACGACGCGGAGCACGGCCCCGTCCGCGGCGGGCGGACCCGCCGGCGTCGTCGCGCTCACGCGGGCACCTCCTCGAGGACGGGCGTGCCGGCAGCGGGACGCGGCGGGGCCAGCCGCACGGAGACGGCGCACACCTTGAACTCGGGCATGGAGGACACGGGGTCGAGGGCGTCGTTCGTCAGCCGGTTGACGCTGCCCTCCCCCGCCCAGTGGAACGCCATGAACACCGTGTCGGGCCGGGCGGTCCCGGAGAACCGCGCCACCGCCCGCGCGGTGCCCCGGGCGGTCGTCAGCTCGACGTCCGCGCCCTCGTCGATCTCGAGGCGCGCGGCGAGGTCGGGGTGCAGCTCGACGAACGGCGCGGGGTGCGCCGCGACGAGCTCGGCGACGCGCCGGGTCTGCGCCCCGGACTGGTAGTGCTGCAGGACCCGTCCCGTGACGAGGTGCAGGGGGGCGTCGGGGCGCAGGTCGTCGGCGGGCGGCCGGTGGTCGACCGGGACGATGCGCGCGCGGCCGTCGGGGGTGGCGAAGCCGTCGAGGAAGGTGCGGGGGGTGCCGGGGTGGGTCGGCGCGGCGGACGCGGGGTCGTCCGGGCAGGGCCAGTGCAGCGCCTCGCCCGCGTCGAGGCGGTCCCAGGTGATGCCCGAGTAGTCGGCGGTCCCGCCCGCCGACGCCCGGCGCAGCCCGTCGAAGGCCTCTGCGGCGGTGCGGGGCAGGATGCCCGGCCGGCCGAGGCGCTCGGCGAGGTCGGCCCACACCTCGAGCTCGTCCCGCACTCCGGCTGGCGGCGGCACGGCGCGGCGGCGGCGCAGGACCCGGCCCTCGAGCGAGGTCATGGTGCCCTCCTCCTCCGCCCACTGGGGCACGGGCAGGACGACGTCGGCGAGCAGCGCGGTCTCCGACGGCACGAGGTCGGCCACGACGAGCAGGTCGAGCGCCCCGAGCCGCTCGACGACGTCGCCGGAGCGCGGGGCGCTGACGACGAGGTTGCTGCCGTGGACGAGGAGGACGCGCGACCCCCCGGGACGGCCGAGGCTGCGCAGGAGCTGCACGGCGGGCAGGCCGGGACCCGGCAGCTCGTCGGGGTCCACGCCCCACACGGCGGCGACGTGCGCCCGGGCCGCGGGGTCGTCGATCTTCCGGTACCCGGGCAGCTGGTCGGACTTCTGGCCGTGCTCGCGGCCGCCCTGGCCGTTGCCCTGGCCGGTGATGCAGCCCCAGCCGCTGCCCGCCACGCCGGGCAGGCCCAGCGCCAGGGCCAGGTTGATGCAGGCGGTGACGGTGTCCGTGCCCTTCGCGTGCTGCTCCGCACCGCGGCCGGTGAGGACGTAGGCGCCGGCGCCGCCCCGGTGCGGCGAGGCCGCCGCGAGCCGGAGGGCGGCCGCGCGCACGAGCGAGGCGGGCACGCCCGTGACCCGCTCCGTGCGCTCGGGCCACCAGGCGGCGAGGCTGCGGCGCAGCGCGTCCGCCCCGGTCGTGCGCGCCGCCAGGTACTCCTCGTCGGCCAGCCCCTCGGCGAGCACCACGTGCGCGATCCCCAGGACGAGCGCGAGGTCCGTGCCGGGCACGTTCTGCAGGTGCAGGCCACCGCCGTCCTCCGCGAGCGCGGCCGTCGGGGTCCGCCGCGGGTCGACCACGACGAGCCCCCCGCGCGCCACGGCCCGGGCCAGGTGCGCCTGCGCGGGCGGCATCGTCTCGGCGAGGTTGGACCCGACGAGCAGGACCGCGTCGGCCCCGCCGAGGTCCGTGAGCGGGAAGGGCAGCCCGCGGTCGAGGCCGAACGCCCGGTTGCCAGCCGCCGCCGCGGAGGACATGCAGAACCGCCCGTTGTAGTCGATGCGCGAGGTGCGCAGCACCGCCCGGGCGAGGGCGCCCAGGGCGTACGCCTTCTCGTTCGTCAGGCCGCCCCCGCCGAAGACCGCCACCGCGTCCGGCCCGCTCTCGGCCTGCACCCGCCGGACCGTGCCGGCGACGAGGTCCAGCGCGGTGTCCCAGGACGTCGGCTCCAGCGCGTCGGCCGCCGCCCCCGTCCGGCCCAGGTGCCGGCCCCGCACGAGCGGAGCCGTCAGGCGGTCGCCGGCGCGCAGCACCGCGCCGGCGGTCCAGCCCTTCTGGCACAGCCCGCCGCGGTTCGTCGGGAACGCGCGGCCCGCCACGCCCACGCCGGCGACGCCGTCCGCCCCGACGGGCTCGGGCGTGAGCGTCGTGGCGCACTGGAGGGCGCAGTAGGGGCAGTGGGTGTCGACCGGCCCACCGGGGGCGGCGCCCCGGGGGGCGTGGACGGGGGCGGCGCTCACGCCTAGGCGCCGATCGCCGTCGCGCCGGAGCCCTTGCGCAGGTAGAAGGCCCAGGTCACGACGAGCATGACCACGAAGACCCCGATGTAGAACTGCAGCGCGGGCAGGATCGTGCCGGTCGACGACCGCGCCCAGGCGTAGAGGATCGGCACGAGGAACCCGCCGAAGGCGCCGACGGAGGAGATGATCCCCAGCGCCCCCGCCGCCTCGCGCTTCGTCGCGACGAGCTCCTCGGCGGACGCGCCCCGGGCCAGGGCCTGCGCCCGGAAGATCGCGGGGATCATGCGGTAGGTCGACCCGTTGCCGATGCCCGTGGCGACGAAGAGCAGCATGAAGGCGGCGAAGAACAGCGGCAGGCTCCCGGAGGTCACCCCGGCGACGGCCAGCACGCCGCCGACCGCCATGAGGCCGAAGGCGCCCACGGTGACGACCGCCCCGCCGAGCCGGTCGGACAGCTTCCCCCCGAACGGCCGGGCGATGGAGCCGATGGCCGCGCCGAGGAAGCCCCAGGCCAGCGCGATGTCGGCCCGGTCGAAGGCCGTCCGCAGCAGCGTCGGGAAGGCGGCGGAGTACCCGATGAAGGACCCGAAGGTGCCGATGTAGAGGAACGAGAGCACCCAGGTGTGCAGCCGGCGCGTGGAGTCCACCACGGGCCGCCAGTCGGCCTTCGCCTCGGACAGGTTGTCCATGAAGAGCCAGGCGAGGACGGCGGCGGCCACCGCGAGCGGGATGTACATGAGGCCGGCGCGGGCCAGGGCGAGGCCGCCGCCCGCGACGACGACGACCGGGACGACCTTCTGCACGACGGCGACGCCGATGTTGCCGCCCGCGGCGTTGAGGCCGAGCGCGAAGCCCTTCTCCCGCTCGGGGAAGAAGAAGGAGATGTTCGCCATCGACGAGGCGAAGTTGCCGCCGCCGAGGCCGGCCGTCGCCGCGACCGCGAGCAGCACGCCGAAGGGCAGGCCGGGGTTCGAGACGGCCCACGCCAGGCCGAGGCACGGGACGACCAGCAGCAGCGCCGAGACGACCGTCCAGTTGCGGCCGCCGAAGACCGGCACCGCGAACGTGTAGGGGATGCGCAGCACGGCGCCGACGCCGGAGGGGACCGCGACGAGCCACAGGGCCTGGCTCGTCGTCAGGTCCCAACCGGGCGCGGCCGACAGGCCCGTGGTGGCGTCGGCCGTCATCTGGACGACGACGATGCTCCAGAGCAGCCAGACGGAGAAGCCGATGTGCTCGGCGAGGACGGACCACACGAGGTTGCGGCGGGCGATCGCCCGCCCCGTCGAGCGCCAGAAGCCCTCGTCCTCGGGGTCCCAGTGGTCGATCCAGCGGCCGCCGCGGCGGGCGGAGGGCGGGGCGGGGGTGGTGACGTCGAGGGTGGGGGCGGCCATGTCGGCTCCTCGCGGGTCGGCGGCGCAGGGTGGGGGCCCGGGCGCCGGCGGGGCCGGTGCGGCCCCGCCGTCGTCACCTGGCGGCACCGGCGACGCTAGGAGTGCCGTGTTACGCCCTGCGCCGCGCGGCGTAACGCGTGCGCGACGGTCTCCTCTCACCCGCCCCGGGGCCCGTGTGAGAGACGACGACGGCCGGCCCCCGGGTGGGGGCCGGCCGTCGGGGCCGTGCGGGACGTGCGGGACGCGCGGGGGCGACGCTCAGGCGGCGGACCCGAGGGGCTCGAGCACCCCGACGAGGAGCAGCACGACGACGGCCGCGGCGAGCGCCAGGCGGTACCAGACGAAGGGCCAGTAGCTGCGCGTCGAGACGAGCTTGAGGAAGCCGATGATGACGACGTAGCCGACGACGAAGGAGATGACGGTGGCCACGAGGGTCGCGACGCCGCCCGGGGTGCCGGCCGTGCCGAGCTCGTCGTAGCTCTTCACGAGCTGGAAGAGTCCCGAGCCGAAGACGGCGGGCACGGCGAGCAGGAAGGAGTACCGCGCCGCGGCCTCGCGGGTGTAGCCCATGAGGAGCCCGAACGTGATGGTGCCACCCGAGCGCGAGACGCCGGGCACGAGGGCGAGGGCCTGCGCGAGCCCGAAGTACAGCGCGTGCTTCGGCGTCAGCTGCTCCAGCGTGCGCCGCTTGGCCCCCACGCGGTCGGCCCACCCGAGCACGAGCGCGAAGACCGCGAGCGTGCCCGCGATGAGCCAGAGGTTGCGGAAGGTCTCCTCGATGGCGTCCTGGAACGCCAGCCCGAGGACGACGATGGGGACGGAGCCCAGGATGATGAACCAGCCCATGAGGGCGTCGTGGTCCCCCGCGGACCCGTGCCGCGGGGCGCCCGTGCGCGAGCGCAGGTCCGTGCCGTGCCGCCCGAGCAGCGCCCGCCACCAGGCGGCCACGATCCGCGCGATGTCCTTGCGGAAGTACAGGAGCACCGCGGACTCCGTGCCCAGCTGCACGATCGCCGTGAAGGCCGCCCCGGGGTCGCCGGAGCCGATGAGCTCCCCCACGATCCGCAGGTGCGCGCTGGAGGAGATCGGCAGGAACTCCGTGAGCCCCTGCACCAGTCCCAGCACGGACGCCTCGAGCACGTTCATCCCCGGTTCCACGGTCGCCGACCCTAACCGCGCGCCGCCCGGGGGCACGCCCCGGCGCGGGGAGGGCATGGTCACACCACCCCTCCCGCACCCGGGCCGCCGACGGGCCGGGCCTCCTGCCAGGACCGCCCGTTAGGGTCCTGCCCCATGGAGCAGCGCCACCTGGGACGCACGGGACTGCGGGTGTCCCGGCTGGGGCTGGGCACGCTGACGTGGGGCCGCGACACCGACCCCCACGAGGCGGCGGAGCAGCTGCGGACCTTCGTCGACGCGGGCGGCACCCTCGTCGACACCTCCGCCTCCTACGCCGACGGCGGCGCGGAGGAGCTCCTCGGCCGCCTGCTGCGCGAGGAGGTCGCACGCGAGGACGTGGTGCTCTGCACGAAGGCCGGCGTGCGCCGGGCCGGCGGCCGGGCGGTCGTCGACGCCTCCCGCGGCTCGCTGCTGTCCACCCTCGACGCCTCCCTGCGGCGGCTGGGCACCGACCACGTGGACCTGTGGCTCGTGCAGAGCCCGGACCCGCGCACGCCGCTGGAGGAGACCGTCGCGACCCTGCGGCAGGCCGTCGCGACCGGGCGGGCGCGCTACGTCGGCCTCGCCAACCACGCGGGGTGGCAGGTGGCGCGGGCGGCGACGCTGCTCGACGACGGCACGGGCCTGGCCGCGGTCGAGGCGGAGTACTCCCTGCTCCAGCGCGGGGTCGAGCGGGAGGTCGTGCCCGCGGCGCAGTCCCTCGGCGTCGGGCTGCTCGCCTGGTCGGCGCTCGGCCGCGGCGTCCTCACCGGCAAGTACCGCCGGACGGTGCCGCCGGACTCGCGCGCGGCGTCCGCGCACCTCGCCGGGTTCGTGCAGCCCTACCTCACGCGCCAGGCCGCGGCGGTGGTCGAGGCGTGCGCGACGGCCGCGGCGGGGCTGGAGGTCTCCGCCCTCGAGGTGGCCCTGGCCTGGGTGCGCGACCGCGCCGGGGTGGCCTCGGCGCTCGTCGGGCCGCGGACGACCGTGCAGCTGAAGGCCTGCCTGGCCGCCGACGACCTGCGCCTGCCGCCGGAGATCCGGATGGCGCTCGACGACGTGACGCGCCCCGAGCTGGGCTACCCCGAGCGCTTCGAGGTGCCCGCCGAGCCGGCCGTCCGCCCCGTCGCGGGGGTCTGAGGCCGTGCCCGGTCCGGGGCCGGCCCGCTCCCGGGGGCGCCACGCGCGCGAGGACGACGGCGCGCCGACGACCGCCCCCGGGTCCGCTCTGGGGTCCGCTCTGGGGTCCGCTCCCGGGTCGCCCGCCGCAGCCGGTGCGACCCCGCCCGCGCTCGCGCCGCCCGGCACGGCGGTCATCGCCTCCGCCCGTGCCCTCGTGAAGGACTACGGGTCCGGCCCGACGGCGGTGCGCGCGCTGGCCGGCGTGGACGTGGACCTGCGGCGCGGGGAGCTGACGGCCGTCATGGGGCCCTCGGGCTCCGGCAAGTCGACGCTCATGCACTGCCTGGCGGGCCTCGACCGCCCGACGAGCGGACGGGTCGTCGTCGACGGCGAGGAGGTCAGCGCCCTGTCGGAGCGTGGCCTCACGCGGCTGCGCCGCACGCGCCTGGGCTTCGTGTTCCAGGCCTTCAACCTCATCCCCACCCTCACGGCGCGGGAGAACATCACGCTGCCGCTGGACATCGCACGGCGCCCGGTGGACCGGGACCTCCTCGACGAGGTGGTCGCCGCCGTGGGGCTGGCCGACCGGCTCGACCACCGCCCGAGCGAGCTGTCGGGCGGCCAGCAGCAGCGCGTCGCCTGCGCCCGCGCGCTCGTCACCCGGCCCGCGGTGGTCTTCGCCGACGAGCCGACGGGCAACCTCGACTCGCGGTCGTCCGGGGAGGTCCTCGGCTTCCTCCGGCGCAGCGTGGACACGCTCGGCCAGAGCGTCGTCATGGTGACGCACGACCCGCGGGCCGCCTCCTACGCCCACCGCGTCGTCTTCCTCGCCGACGGCGCGCTCGTCGCGGAGCTGCACGACCCCACGTCGGCCTCCGTGCTGGACGTGCTCGCCGCGCTCGGGCCCGCGGGGTCCACGGGTCCCCCGGGTTCCCCAGGTCTCCCGTGATGCTCACCCTGGCCGTGCGGGGCGTGCGCGAGCACCTCGTGCGGTTCGCCCTCTCGGTCCTGGCGGTGACCCTCGGCGTCGCCTTCGTCGCCGGCACCTTCGCGCTGCGCCAGATGCTGGCCTCCACGTTCGACGACATCGTCGCCACGACCGTGACGGCCGACGCCTACGTGCAGCCGCCCGGGGCGACGACCGGCGACCCCGGCGCCGCGGCCCCCGTGCCCGACGGTGCGGCGGCCGGCGTGCCGCTCGACCTCGTCCCCGAGGTCGAGGCGCTGCCCGGCGTCGCGACGGTCACCCCGGCGCTGCAGGGCACGGGCGTGCTCGTCGGCGCCGACGGCACCGCCGTCGGGTCGGGCGGCGCGCCGACGATCCTCACGGTGCTCGACCCCGGCGACGGGCTGACGGACCGCGTCGTGGGGCGGACCCCCGCCGCGGCCGGGGAGGTCGTGCTCGAGAGCGCCGCCCTCGCGCGGTCCGGGCTCGCGGTCGGGGACGCCACGCGCCTCGTCGTGCTCGGGGAGCTCCGGGACGTCCGGGTCGTCGGCGAGGTCGACGTCGGGCCCGCCACCGCCGGCGCCACGCTGGTGTTCCTCGAGCGGGGCGCGGCGCAGGCGCTCTTCGCGCCGGACGGCACCGTGCCGTCCCTCGCGGTGCACGCGGCGGCGGGCACGAGCCCGGAGACGCTCGTGGGGCGGCTGAGCGGCCTCGCCGCCGACGCCGGGGCCGTGGCGCTCACCGGCGAGCAGGTCCGCGCCGACGCCACCGCCGCCGTCCGGGAGCAGCTGGGGTTCGTCTCGGCGTTCCTGCTCGTCTTCGCCGCGGTGGCGCTCTTCGTCGGCGCGTTCCTCATCGCCAACACCTTCACGATGAGCGTGCGGCAGCGGCTGCGCGAGTTCGCGCTCCTGCGCGCCGTCGGCGCCTCCCCCGCCCAGGTGTTCGGCTCCATCGTCGCCCAGGCCGCCGTCGTCGGGCTGCTGGGCTCGGCGCTCGGCGTGGCCGGCGGGATCGGGCTCGTCGCCGCGCTGCGCGCCCTGCTCGCCGGCATGGGGGCGCAGCTCGCCGGCCGCATCCCCGTCGACGCCGCGACCGTCGGGGTCTCCCTCGCCGTCGGTACCCTCGTCAGCGTCGCCGCGGCGGCGCTGCCCGCCCGCCGGGCCGCGCTCACCCCGCCCGTGGAGGCCATGCGGGAGGTCCTCTCCGTCCGCGAGCGCTCCCTGCGGCCCCGGACGGCGGCGGGCGCCCTCCTCGGCCCGCTCGGTGCGGGCGCCGTGGCGCTCGCCGCCGCGCGGCCGGACGAGGACGCCGCGACGGCCCTGCTCGCGACGGGCGCGGGGCTCGTGCTCGTCGCCGTGCTGCTGCTGGGTCCCGTGGTCGCGCCCGCCGCGATCCGCGTCCTGGCCGCCCCGGCCGTCGCGCTCCTGCGCCCCGTGGGCCGCCTCGCCCGCGGCAACGTCACCCGCAACCCCCGCCGGACGGCCAGCACCGCCGGGGCGCTCACCATCGGCATGGCGCTCGTCGGGGCGGCGTCCGTCCTCGCGGCCTCGGCGCAGGGCTCGACGACCGCGCTCGTGCAGCGGGAGGTCACCGCGGACTTCGTCCTGCGCGCCGCCCCCGGGACGACCGTCGGCCCGACCCTGGGCGAGAGGGTCGCCGCGGTGACGGGCGTGGCCTCGGCGTCCGGGCTGCCCGTCACGGTGGTGACGGCGACGCGCACCGACCCCGCGGGCGGCGACCGGGGCGCGGCGGCGCCCCTGACCGGGGTCGACCCGGAGCTCCTCGGCACGGGCCTGCGCATCCAGGACGGCGGGACCGTGGCGGCCGCCCTGCGCGACGGCGACCTCGCGGTGCACGCCGCCCTCGCGGAGGACCGCGGCTGGGCGGTGGGCGACACCCTCGTCCTGGCCGGGGCGGCCGGCGAGCGCACGGCGCGCATCGGCGCCCTGCACACCTCCGACGGCATCGGGCGGACGCTCGTGCTGCCCGCGGCCGACCTCCCCGCCCTCCAGCCCGCGGCGGCCGTGGAGACGTCGACCCTCCTCGTGACGACCGCGGAGGGCGCGGACCCCGAGCGGGTCCGGGCGGGGCTCGTCGCCGCCGTGCGGCCCTACGTCGTCGTCAGCGTGCTCGACGGCGAGGAGTTCGTCTCGTCCCTCGCCGACCAGGTCGACCGGGTGCTCGTCATCCTCTACGCCCTGCTGGGCCTGTCCGTCGTCATCGCGGTGCTCGGCATCGTCAACACCCTGGCGCTGTCCGTCATCGAGCGGACCCGCGAGATCGGCCTGCTCCGCGCGGTCGGGCTCGGTCGGCTGCAGCTGGCGGGGACGATCACGGTCGAGTCCGTCCTCACGGCCGTCACGGGCACGCTCGTCGGGCTCGCGGTGGGCGTCGGCCTGGCGTCGGCGCTCCCGCGGGTCTACGCCGACGAGGGGCTGTCCGAGCTCGTCGTGCCCTGGTCGAGCCTGGGCGCGATGGTCGCGCTGGCGGTGGTCGTCGGGGTGCTCGCGGCGGTGTGGCCCGCGGTGCGCGCCGCCCGGCTGCCCGTCCTCGACGCCGTGGGCCAGGAGTAGCGGCCCCGGCGGCGGCGGCCGGCTCCGTCCGCGGTCGTCGGACGGGCGGGCCGGCGCACGTCAGGGACGGAGCATGACCTTGACGGCGCGGCGCTCGTCCATCGCGGCGTACGCCTCCGCGACCTCGTCCAGCGGCAGGACGAGGTCGAACACGCGCCCCGGGTCGACGGCACCGGACCACACGTCGGGCAGCAGCTCCTCGATGTAGGCCCGCACCGGCGCGACGCCGCCCCGCACGCCGACGTTGGTGGAGAACATCTGCTGGACGGGCAGCTCCGGGCCGCCGGCGGGCACGCCGACGAACCCGACGGTGCCGCCGGGCCGGGCGCTGTCGAGCGCCTGCTGCATGGACTCCTTCGTGCCCACGCACTCGAGCACCGCGTCCGCGCCGGTGCCGTCGAGGAGGTCGCGCACCGCGGCCACGCCCTCCGCGCCGCGCTCCGCGACGACGTCCGTGGCGCCGAGCTCGCGGGCGATCCGCTGCCGGTCCGCGTGCCGGGACATCGCCACGACGCGCTCGGCGCCGAGCCGGCGCGCCGCCAGGACCCCGCAGAGCCCCACCGCGCCGTCCCCGACGACGACGACCGTGGACCCCGGCACGACCCCGGCGGCCCGCGCGGCGTGGTGCCCGGTGCCCATGACGTCGCTGAGGGCGAGGACGGACGGCAGGAGGGCCTCGTCGGGGTGCTCGGGCGTGGCGACGAGCGTGCCGTCGGCCAGCGGCACCCGGACGAGCTCGCCCTGCCCGCCGTCGGAGGGGATGCCCTCGTGGTCCGGGGCCCCCCACCAGGCGACCCGCTCGCAGGAGGTGTGCACGCCGGCCCGGCAGTGCCGGCACGTCCCGTCGGCGATGGAGAAGGGCGCCACGACGAACTGCCCGGGCCGCACCCGCCGCACCTCCGCGCCGACCTCCTCGACGACCCCGACGAACTCGTGCCCGATGCGGTGGGGCCCGGACGTGGGGCGCACCCCGCGGTAGGGCCAGAGGTCGGAGCCGCACACGCAGGCGGCGACCACGCGCACGAGGGCGTCGGTCGGCCGGCGCACCTGCGGGTCGGGGACGGTCTCGAGGCGGACGTCGCGCGGTCCGTGGATGAGGGTGGCCTTCACGGGCCGGGAGCCTACGGCGGCCCCCGCGGCGGCGCAGCGGGACGTGCGGGTGGGCCCGGTCGGGCTCGAACCGACGACCTCCGCGGTGTAAGCGCGGCGCTCTGACCCACTGAGCTACAGGCCCCGAGGGGGTGCGGCCAGCCTAGCGGCGGCCCCGGCCGGCGCCGGCCCGCCCCGCCTCAGCCCAGGGCGGCGACGGCCAGGCGGTACCCGTCGATGTCGCGCGCCTGCCCGGCGGGGCTGACGACGCTCCAGCGCAGCACGCCCTCGGCGTCGACCAGGAAGGAGCCCCGCCGCGGGACGCCGCGCGCCTCGTCGAAGACGCCGTACGCGCGGGCGGCAGCGCCGTGCGGCCAGAAGTCCGACAGGAGGTCGAACGTGTAGCCGTCCTGCTCGGCCCACGCGCGCAGGGCGAACAGGGGGTCGCAGGAGACCGCGCACAGCAGGACGCCGGCGCGGTCGAAGACCGCCAGGTTGTCCCGCAGGGTGCACAGCTCGCCCGTGCAGGTCCGCGAGAACGCGAAGGGCACGAACACGAGGGCCACGGGGGTGCCGCGGAAGCCGGCCAGCGTCACGGGCGTGCCGTGCGTGTCCACGAGCGCGATCTCGGGCGCCGGCCGTCCGACCTCCGGCAGCCCGGGCGACGCCGCGTCCCCGCCGGCGCCGGGCGGGACGGTGGAGCCCGGAGGGGTCACTTCCCGCGGCCGCGCGTGCCGAGCCGCGTCGCCGACCAGTCGGGTGCGATGGCGAAGGTCGTCATGGCGTGCAGGCCGGAGGTGGTCGCCGCCTCCTGGATGTCGCTGTGGGGCACGTGGCCCGGTCGCCCGGCCTTCGGGCTGAGGACCCAGATCGGCCCGGAGTCGTCGAGCACGGTCATCGCGTCGACGAGGGCGTCGGTGAGGTCGCCGTCGTCCGACCGGAACCAGATGATGGCGCCGTCCGTGACGTCGTCGTAGTCCTCGTCGACGAGCTCGACGCCCGACCCGTCCTGCAGGTCCGCCCGGAGCGCGGCGTCGACGTCGTCGTCGTACCCCAGCTCCTGGACCACCTGCCCCTCGGTGAAGCCGAGGCGGCTGCCCGCGCCCGTGCCCGAGCCGTCCGCGGTGGATGCCACGTCCCGTCGATCCCTTCCCTCGCCGTCGCTGCCCGCCCGGTCGCCCGGTCCGGCCGGTGCCCTCGGCGGCACCTCGCGATCCGCTGACCGTAGCCCACCGCAGAGTCGCTGACCTGGCAAGCCCCGGGACCCGGCGCCGCCCGGACGGCGCACCACCGGGCTCCCCCCGGCTGTGGGGAGACCCCCGCCGGAGGTCCTGTCGCCCACGTCACGCGCCCGCCGGGACCCTCGGTGTGACTTTCACCCTGCCAGGGTCGGAGAATGGCCGGTGCGACCGCGTCGTCGTGCCGCCGACGGCACCCACGGCCCGGGCGCGGCGTCGCCCCGGGCGCGCCGCACCGCCGAGCAGGTCCCGCACCACCCGCAGCATCCGCAGCACACCAGACAAGCAAGGAGCACCGGTGGCACCGATCGACGAGACGGGCCCGCTGATCGGCGGCCTGCTCAGCCAGGTCCCCGACATCGACCCCGACGAGACCCAGGAGTGGCTCGACTCCCTGGACGGGCTCATCGGGGAGAAGGGTGGCCCGCGCGCGCGGTACATCCTGCTGAGCATGCTCCGGCACGCCCGGCAGCAGAACGTGGCGATCCCCTCGTCGCTGAACACGCCGTACGTCAACACCATCGCCGTCCACAACGAGCCGTACTTCCCGGGCGACGAGGTCATCGAGCGGCGCTACCGCTCCTGGATCCGGTGGAACGCGGCCGTCATGGTCACGCGCGCCCAGCGCCCCGGCATCGCGGTCGGCGGCCACATCTCCTCGTACGCGTCGGTGGCGACGCTCACCGAGGTCGGGCTCAACCACTTCTTCCGCGGCAAGGACCACCCCGGCGGCGGCGACCAGGTCTACTTCCAGGGCCACGCCTCCCCCGGCGTCTACGCGCGCGCCTTCCTCGAGGGCCGCCTGTCCGCGGACCAGCTCGACGGCTTCCGCCAGGAGAAGTCGCACGCCGCCGGCGGCCTGCCGTCCTACCCGCACCCGCGCCTGGCCCCCGAGCTGTGGGAGTTCCCCACGGTGTCCATGGGCCTGGGCCCGGCGAGCGCCGTCTACCAGGCGTGGACGAACAAGTACCTGCACAACCGCGGCATCAAGGACACGGACCAGCAGGACGTGTGGGCCTTCCTCGGCGACGGCGAGATGGACGAGCCCGAGTCGCGCGGCATGCTCCAGCACGCCGCCCAGCAGGGCCTGGACAACCTCACGTTCGTCGTGAACTGCAACCTGCAGCGCCTCGACGGCCCCGTCCGCGGCAACGGCAAGATCATCCAGGAGCTCGAGGCGCAGTTCCGCGGCGCGGGCTGGAACGTCATCAAGGTCATCTGGGGCCGCGAGTGGGACACCCTGCTCAACGCCGACAAGGACCGCGCGCTCGTCAACCTCATGAACACCACCCCGGACGGCGACTTCCAGACGTTCCGGGCCGAGAACGGCGCGTTCATCCGCGAGCACTTCTTCGGGCGCGACCCGCGCACGAAGGCGCTCGTCGAGAAGATGACGGACGACGACATCTGGGCCCTCAAGCGCGGCGGCCACGACTACCGCAAGCTCTACGCGGCCTACAAGGCGGCGCGCGAGCACACGGGCCAGCCGACGGTCATCCTCGCCCACACCATCAAGGGCTACGGCCTGGGGTCGGGCTTCGCGGGGCGCAACGCCACGCACCAGATGAAGAAGCTCAAGGCCGAGGAGCTCAAGACGCTCCGGGACTCGCTGCACATCCCCGTCACGGACGAGCAGATCGACGAGAACCCCTACCTGCCGCCGTACTACAACCCCGGCCCGCAGGACGAGGCGATCGCCTACATGCTGGACCGCCGCCGCGCGCTCGGCGGGTTCGTCCCCGAGCGCCGCACGGCGCACAAGCCGCTGGTGCTGCCCGAGGCGAAGGCCTACGAGGGCCTGGCGAAGGGCTCGGGCACGCAGGAGGTCGCCACGACGATGGCGCTCGTGCGCCTCTTCAAGGACCTGCTCAAGGACAAGGAGATCGGCAGGCGTCTCGTGCCGATCATCCCGGACGAGGCGCGCACCTTCGGCCTGGACTCCATCTTCCCGACGGCGAAGATCTTCAACACGAACGGCCAGAACTACCTCGCCGTGGACCGCGCCCTCATGCTCTCCTACAAGGAGTCCGAGGCCGGCCAGATCATGCACACGGGCATCAACGAGGCCGGGTCGGCGGCGGCGTTCCAGGCCGTCGGCACGTCCTACGCGACGCACGCCGAGCCGCTCATCCCGTTCTACTTCTACTACTCGATGTTCGGGTTCCAGCGGACGGGCGACCAGTTCTGGGCGGCGGGCGACCAGCTCACGCGCGGCTTCCTCATCGGCGCCACCGCGGGCCGGACGACGCTGACGGGCGAGGGCCTGCAGCACGCCGACGGGCACTCCCCGCTCCTGGCCGGGACCATGTCGCACGTCGTCCACTACGACCCGGCCTACGGGTACGAGATCCGGCACATCGTCCGGGACGGCCTGCAGCGGATGTACGGGCAGGACGGGCGCGACCCCAACGTCGTCTACTACCTCACGGTCTACAACGAGCCGATGGTGCAGCCGGCCGAGCCCGAGGGCGTGGACGTCGAGGGCATCCTCAAGGGCATCCACCTCCTCGCGCCGGTCGAGGGCGACGGGCCGCGCGCCCAGATCCTCGCCTCCGGGGTCGGGGTGCCGTGGGCCCTGGAGGCCCGCCAGCTGCTCGCCGACGACTGGGGCGTGCGCGCCGCGGTCTGGTCCGTCACGAGCTGGAACGAGCTGCGCCGCGACGGCCTGGCCGCCGACGAGCACAACTTCCTGCACCCGGGCGAGGAGACCCGCCAGGCCTACCTCACGACGAAGCTGCAGGGCGCCGAGGGGCCGTTCGTCGCGACGAGCGACTACGACCACCTCGTCCCCGACCAGGTCCGGGCCTGGGTGCCCGGTCCGTACGCGACGCTGGGCGCCGACGGCTTCGGCTTCTCGGACACCCGCGCCGCCGCGCGCCGGTTCTTCAAGATCGACGGCCCGTCCGTCGTCGTGAAGGTGCTCGGCGAGCTGGCGAAGACCGGCGCGGTCGCGCACGACGCCCCCGCGCAGGCCATCGAGCGCTACCGCCTGCACGACGTCGCGGCCGGCACGTCGGGCAACGCCGGCGGCGAGAGCTGACACCGGACCGGGCCGCCCACGGGCGGCCCGGTACCGCACGTGCACGCAGGGCCGGCCCCCCGAGGGGGACCGGCCCTGCGTCGTCCGGTGGGGGCGGTCAGGCGCCCGGGGCGCCCTCCGCCTTGGCGACGAGCGCGCCGAGCTCCGCGCGCAGGTCGGCGACCTGGCGCTGGCGCGGGTGCAGGTCGAGGGAGGCCAGGTGCTGCTTCGCCTCGCCGGGGCGGCCGGCCTCGAGGGCGGCGTGGACGAGCTGGCGGGCCACCTCGGGCTCGTGCTCGCGCGGGCGCCAGTGGCCCACGCCGAGGTTGAGCGCCTCGGCCGGCCGGCCGACCTCGCGCAGGAGGGACAGCGCCGCGACGAGGGCCTTGCCGCTGGGGTCGCGCTCCACGGCGGTCTGCAGCCGGCGCGTCGTCCCCTCGGGGTCGTCGTGCGCGGACAGCCGCGCCACCTCCACGAGCGGGTACCAGGCGCGCGGGTTGCCCGCGTACTCCTCGCCGAGGGACCACACGGCGAGGTCGGCGGCGCGGCGGCGCTCGGCCTCGGCGTCGTGCCCCTCCGTCTCCTCGGCGTGGCCGGAGAGCGGGTCCTCCTGCGCGACCGCCTCCGCGGCGTGGCGCCGGACCATCTCGGCGAGGGCCGCGAAGGCCCGCTCGTCGTTGGGGTCGTCGGTGAGCATCTGACGCAGCGCGTCCTCGTGCAGCGAGTCCCCCCGGCGAGCGGTCTTCGACGGCCGACGGGCGCCGACCCGTGATGCGGACACGGGTCTGCGCATCAGCTGACGCAGTCGAGGCAGCAGAGCCATGACAGGGACACTAACCGCTGAGGGCCACGCGCACCCCATGGACGGGCAATGACGTGGCGTGCCGGACCCCTGCGGACCCCGCCCGTCGGGTCGTCCGGCGGCCCCCGGCTTTGTCCGGACCCCACAACCCGACCCCTATGCTCACGCGCATGACGACGGTCGAGGGCGAGCCCGTGGGCCGCACCGCACGCCCGCCCCGCGCCCGGCGCCGGGAGGCCCCGCCGCCGGCGCCGCCGGCCGACGCCGGGCCCGGCGCGGAGACCCGACGCCGGGTGCGGGACGGCACGGGGCTGCTGGCGGCGGCGGCGATGCGCCGCCTCGACGCGGACCTCGACTGGTACCGCGACCTGCCCGCCGACGACCGCTCGTGGGTCGGCCTCGTCGCGCAGGCGGGCATCACCGCGTTCGTCACCTGGTTCGCCGACCCCGCCCGCCCCCCGCAGGGCGTCGGGGAGATCTTCTCCACCGCTCCCCCGGACCTCACGCGCTCCATCTCGCTGCAGCACACGCTCCAGCTCGTGCGCGTCGTCGTGGACGTCGTCGAGACGCACAGCGACCAGCTCGCGGCGCCGGGCGAGGAGCGGGCGCTGCGCGAGGCGGTCCTGCGCTACTCCCGCGAGGTCGCCTTCTCCGCGGCGGAGGTCTACGCCCGCGCCGCCGAGGTCCGCGGCGCGTGGGACGCGCGCCTGGAGGCGCTCGTCGTCGACGCCCTCGTGCGCGGGGACGTGGACGACTCGCTGCGCTCCCGGCTCGCGGCGCTCGGCTGGAGCGGCCGGGGGGCGACCCTCGTGCTCGTCGGGACGACCGCGTGGCCGCTCGACGGCGTGCGGGCCGCCGAGCTGCGGCGCTCGGGGCGGCGCGCGGCCGACGACGCGCTCGTCGGCATCCACGGCGACCGCCTCGTCGTGTTCCTCGGCGGCGAGGGCGACCTGCAGGCCGGCGCGCGGTCCCTGCTGCCCCGCTTCGGGCCGGGTCCCGTCGTCGTGGGGCCGACGGTGACCGACCTCGCCGACTACGCGCGCTCCGCCCGGGCGGCGATGGCCGGCCTGGCGGCGGTCGGCGCGTGGGACGCCGCGCCCCGGCCGGTGCCGGCGGACGACCTGCTGCCCGAGCGCGTCCTCGTCGGGGACGCGGAGGCCCGCGCCGAGCTCGTCCGCCTGGCGTACGCGCCCCTGTCGGCGCACCAGGGGCAGCTCCTGGAGACGCTCTCGGCCTACCTCGGCGCCGGGCGGTCGCTGGAGGCCGCCGCCCGGACGCTGTACGTGCACCCGAACACCGTCCGGTACCGCCTGCGCCGGGTCGCCGAGATCACGGGCTGGGACCCGCTGGACGCGCGCGAGTCGTACGTCCTGCAGACGGCCCTCGCCGTGGGACGGCTCGACGCTCCCCCGGGCGCGTAGCCCGTCCCGGGCGCCGCGCCCGTTGTAGGGGTCGGACAACGTGCCCTCGCGGATGTGGTGCCCGCCGCGACCGGGGGGCCCGTCCGCCGGCTGGCACCGTGGACCCGTGCTCGCCCTCCTCTGCCCCGGTCAGGGCGCCCAGTCCCCCGGCATGCTCGCCCCCTGGCTCGAGCTCCCGGCCGTCGCGGCCGCCGTCGACGCCGCCTCGGAGGCCGCCGGGCTGGACCTGCGGGTCCACGGCACCGTCTCCGACGCCGAGACCATCCGTGACACGGCCGTGGCCCAGCCGCTCCTCGTCGCCGCCGCGCTGGCGAGCCTGCGCGCGGTCCTCGACCTCGACGGCGGCGCCCCGCTCGCCCCGGCCGCCGCGACGGCGGCCGACGTCGTCGCCGGGCACTCCGTCGGCGAGCTCGCGGCCGCCGCGATCAGCGGCGTCGTGACCGAGGACGAGGCGCTGCGCCTCGTGGCCGTCCGCGGCACCGCGATGGCGCGGGCCGCCGCGGCGACGCCCAGCGGCATGGCGGCCGTCCTCGGGGGCGACCCCGAGGAGGTGCTCGCCGCCCTCGAGCGGCTGGGGCTCGTGCCCGCCAACGTCAACGGCGCGGGCCAGGTCGTCGCCGCCGGCACGCGGGAGGCGGTCGCGGCGCTCGTGGCGTCCCCGCCGGCGAGGGCCCGGGTGGTCGCCCTCCAGGTGGCCGGCGCGTTCCACACGGAGCACATGGCGCCCGCGGTCGCCGAGCTCGCCGCGGCGGCCGCCGCCCTCGCCCCCGCCGACCCGGGCATGCCCCTCCTCACGAACGGCGACGGGTCCGTGCTGACCTCCGGGGCCGACGCCCTCGAGCGGCTCGTCGGCCAGGTCGCCCGGCCCGTCCGCTGGGACCGCTGCCAGGAGACGCTCGCCGGTCTGGGGGTCACGGCCGTCCTCGAGCTCGCCCCGGGCGGGGTGCTCACGGGTCTGGCCCGGCGTACGCTCCCCGGGGTCGAGACGCTCGCCCTCAAGGGGCCCGAGGGCCTCGACGCCGCCCGCGCCCTCGTCGCCGCGCACGGCCCCGCCGCCCGCGCCGGGGCCCCGGACGGCACCCCGGCCGCGGACGACGGCCCCGCGCCCCTCACCGAGAGGTCCCACCCGTGACCCGTCCCCGCCTCACCCAGGCCACCGGGCCCGCCCACACCCGCATCCTCGGGCTGGGCGGCGTGCGCGGCGAGCACGTGGTGCCCAACGACGACCTCGTCGGGCCCATCGACTCCTCCGACGAGTGGATCCGGCAGCGCACGGGCATCGTCACGCGCCGGCGCGCCGGTGCCGGCACGGACGTCCTCGACCTCGCCGAGGGCGCCGCGCGCCAGGCGATCGAGAACGCGGGGCTCACGGGCGCCGACATCGACGCCGTGATCCTGTCCACGGTCACGTACTTCCACCAGACGCCCGCCGGGGCTGCGGTGCTGGCGGACCGCATCGGCGCCACGCCGGCCGCGGCCTTCGACATCTCGGCCGCCTGCGCGGGCTACTGCTACGGCATCGGCCAGGCGGACGCGCTCGTGCGCGCCGGCACCGCGCGCCACGTGCTCGTCGTCGGCGCGGAGAAGATGAGCGACTTCGTCGACCCGACGGACCGCTCCATCTCCTTCCTGCTGGGCGACGGGGCCGGCGCGGTCGTCGTCGGGCCGTCGGACACGCCCGGGATCGGCCCGACGGTGTGGGGCTCGGACGGCGGTCAGGCGCACGCCATCCGCCAGACCCACTCGTGGATCGACGTCCGCGACGCCGGCGCGGGCTGGCCCACGCTGCGCCAGGAGGGCCAGTCCGTCTTCAAGTGGGCGGTGTGGCAGATGGCGCCCGTCGCGCAGAAGGCCATCGACGCGGCCGGCGTCACGCCCGAGGACATCGAGGCGTTCATCCCCCACCAGGCGAACGTCCGCATCATCGACCAGATGGTCAAGCAGCTGAAGCTGCCCGGCAGCGTCGTCGTCGCCCGCGACATCGCCGACACGGGCAACACGAGCGCCGCCTCCATCCCGCTGGCGGCCGAGCGCCTGCTCCGCGAGGGGCAGGTCCCCAGCGGCGCGCTGGCCCTGCAGATCGGCTTCGGCGCGGGGCTGGTCTACGCCGCCCAGGTCGTCGTCCTGCCCTAGACGCCCCCTCCGCCCGGGGTCCGCGTGTGGTAGACCCGGGGCGGTCGCACGGGCACCCGGCCGGACCGGGGCCCGCACCGCACGAGCCGTACGGGACCGCACGGGCCCGCACGTCACCGCACGTACCGCACGTACCGCACCACCACCGACACGAGGAGACACCGATGGCGCACAGCGAGCAGGAGATCCTGGCCGGCCTGGCCGAGATCGTCGCCGAGGAGACCGGCCTGCCGACCGACTCCGTCCTGCCCGAGAAGTCCTTCACCGACGACCTCGACATCGACTCCCTGTCGATGATGACGATCGTCACGCTCGCGGAGGAGAAGTTCGGCGTCACGATCCCGGACGACGAGGTCAAGAACCTCACGACCGTCGGCGACGCGGTCTCCTTCATCTCCGCCGCGCAGTCCTGAGCGCGTCCGGGACGGCGCCGGCACCCGCCGCCGCCGTCCCGGGCCCGCCGCCGCGCAGCCCAAGCGCACGAGTCGAACGCAGGAGAGGCCATGAGCACCGTCCCCGAGGTCGTCGTCACCGGTCTGGGCGCCACCACGCCGCTCGGCGGGGACGTCCCCAGCACCTGGGCCGCGGCCCTCGCCGGCCGGTCCGGCGCCCGCACGCTCGAGAACGACTGGGCGGACACCTACGGCATCCCGGTCCGGTTCGCCGCGACCGTGCGCGTGACGCCGGACGCCGTGCTGCCGCGCCCCGAGCTCAAGCGCATGGACCCCTCCGCGCAGTACGCCGTCATCGCGACCCGTGAGGCCTGGGCCGATGCCGGCCGCCCCGAGGTCGACCCCGAGCGCCTGGGCGCCGTGGTGTCGTCGGGCATCGGCGGCATCTGGACGACCCTCGACGCGTGGGACACCCTGCGGGAGAAGGGCGCCCGCCGGGTCCTGCCGATGACGGTGCCCATGCTCATGCCCAACAGCCCCACCGCGTTCGTCTCGCTCGAGCTCGGCGCACGGGCCGGGGCCCACGCCCTCGTGTCCGCCTGCGCCTCCGGCGCCGAGGCCATCGGCTACGCCGCCGACATGATCCGCTCCGGCCGTGCCGACGTCGTCGTCGCCGGCGGCACGGAGGCGGTCATCCACCCCATGCCCATCGCGGCCTTCGCCGCCTCGCGCACGCTGTCCCTGCGCAACGACGACCCCGCCGGTGCCTCACGGCCCTACGACACCGCCCGCGACGGCTTCGTCATCGGCGAGGGTGCCGGCGTCGTCGTCCTCGAGAGCGCGGAGCACGCGGCGGCCCGGGGCGCCCGGGTCTACGCCCGTCTCGCGGGTGTCGGCCTGTCCGCCGACGGGTACCACATCACGTCCCCCGAGCCCTCGGGCGACGGCCAGATCCGCGCCATGCGCGCCGCGCTGGAGCAGTCCGGGGTGGCGGCGCGCGACGTCGTGCACGTCAACGCGCACGCGACCTCGACGGTGGTCGGCGACCTCATCGAGGCCCGCTCCATCCGCGGCGTGCTGGGCGACGACGCGGACCACGTGGCCCTCTCGGCGACGAAGTCCATGACGGGCCACCTCCTCGGCGGCGCCGGGGCGCTGGAGACGATCTTCACCGCGCTCGCCCTGCACGAGCGGCAGGCGCCGCCGACGATCAACGTCACCGACCCGGACCCCGAGCTCGTCCTCGACCTCGTGCGGGACACGCCCCGCGCCCTGGGCGAGGGCCCGCTCGCCGCGATCAACAACTCGTTCGGCTTCGGCGGCCACAACGTGGCCCTCGTCCTCACGACCGCCTGAGACCCGCACCGGCCGCGCACCGGCCGCGCTCCTTGCGGGCGGGCCGTGCGGGCAGCACAGTGGGCGCTCCCCGACGAGAGGCCCACCATGCGCCTGCGACACGCCCCCGGGGCGGCCCTGGCCGCCCTCGCCCTGCTGGCCACCACCGCGTGCGGCGGCGGTGACGAGCCCGCCGGGGACGCACCCGGCGGTGCGGCCGACGACGCCGCGGAGGCCCGCACCCCGGGCGAGGGGGCCGACCTGCTCGCCTACGTCGGCACCGCCGAGGACCCGGACGCCTTCGAGATCGCGGTCGTCGACGCCTCCGGCGAGCGTGTCGAGACGCTGCCCGCCGGGGACTACACGATCGAGGTCGACGACCCGTCGACGATCCACAACTGGCACCTCACGGGCGGTTCCGTCGACGAGACGACGACGGTGGACGGCACCGGGACGACCATGGTCGAGGTGACGCTCGAGCCCGGCGAGTACACCTACACGTGCGACCCGCACCCCAACATGACGGGCGCCTTCACCGTCGAGGACGCGTAGTCCCGCCGCGCCGGACCCCCACGAGCGCGACGAGCGCGAGGAGCGCACCGGCGCCCGCCGAGACGGCGGCGACGACCTTGTCGGCGTACCAGACCGGCTCGTAGAGGACCGGGAACGGCCCGACCGCCGGGATCCGGACGAGGACGCTCAGCACGAGCGCGACGAACGAGGCGAGCGCGACGGCGCCGAGGAGCAGCCAGGTCGTGCG
Source organism: Cellulomonas endophytica (assembly GCF_004123805.1). Lineage (GTDB taxonomy): Bacteria > Actinomycetota > Actinomycetes > Actinomycetales > Cellulomonadaceae > Cellulomonas > Cellulomonas endophytica. Next base: position 155,991 of record NZ_RWJX01000001.1, read on the forward strand.
CCCGCCCCGGACGAGGACGGCGAGGGCCACGAGGGCGGCGACGACGCCCTGCGCGACGAACAGCCCGCTGAGCGTCACGCCGCTCCCCGTGGTCAGCGGCGGCCGCTCGAGACCGATCCGCAGGTGCACCCAGGCCGAGACGCCGAGCGCGAGCGCGGCGAGCAGCCGCAGGATCAGCCCGGTGCGGGCCCCGCGGCGGGGTGCGGGGGTGGGGGCGGAGGCGCTCACGGGTCCTCCCCCTCAGCCGACGCGGTGCAGCCAGCGCACGGGCGCGCCGGCGCCGGCGTAGCGGAAGGGCTCCAGCTCGTCGTCCCACGCCTGGCCGAGGGCGAGGTCGAGCTCCGCGCGGAGCCGGACGGGGTCCGCCGCGTGCTCGAGCGCGGACCGGACGCGGTCCTCGGGGACGACGACGTTGCCGTGGACGTCCGTCGCGGCGTGGAAGATCCCGAGCTCGGGGGTGTGGCTCCAGCGCGAGCCGTCCGAGCCCGGCGCCGCCTCCTCCGTCACCTCGTACCGCAGGTGCGCCCAGCCGCGCAGGGCCGACGTCAGCCGTGCCCCCGTGCCCTGGGGGCCCTGCCACGACAGCTCGCTGCGGTGCAGCCCCGGCCCGGCCGGCTGCGGCGTCCACTCGAGCGTGACGCGCGTGCCCAGCACGTTGCCCGCCGCCCACTCGACGTGGGGGCACAGCGCACGGGGCGCGGAGTGCACGAAAAGGACACCGCGGGTGGTGGCACCGGCCATGCCGTCCTCCTGTTCGGGTTCGAGGGGCGTCTTCCCCAACGACCTCGGGCCCGTGGCGGACGTGCGTGGTGCGGCGTGCGTGTCCCTGCGGTGCGGACGGGGCCAGCATGCCCGACGGGGGGCGCCCTGCGCCACCCGCCGCGCGGCCGGGCTGCCGCCTCTCGCTAGAGCTGCTCGCGCAGGGCCCGCATCGCCTTCTTGCGGACGGAGCGCTCGAGGCGGTCGAGGTAGAGCATCCCGTCGAGGTGGTCGACCTCGTGCTGCAGGCAGCGCGCCATGAGCTCCGTGCCCTCCACGACGACCTTCTTCCCGTCGAGGTCCGTGCCGACGACCCGCGCGTACCAGGCGCGGTGCGTGGGGTACCACAGGCCGGGCACCGAGAGGCAGCCCTCCTCGCCGTCCTGGTACTCGTCCTCGCTGACCTCGACGAGCTCGGGGTTGAGGACGTAGCCGACCTCGTCGTCGATGTTCCAGGAGAACGCCCGCAGGCCCACGCCGATCTGGTTGGCGGCCAGGCCGGCCCGACCCTCGGTGTCGACCGTCTCGAGCAGGTCCTCGACGAGGCCGCGCACCCGGTCGTCCACCTCGGTGATCGGCGCGCACGGGGTGCGCAGGACGGGGTCTCCGACGACGCGGATCTCACGCATGGCCATGGTCCGATCCTCCCATGCCTGCCGGGCACGCCCGACGCCGGCCGGGGGTCGGCACAGGGCCCGCCGCGTGCGGAGCCGGGGGCACGTACGCCGGACGCCGGCGGCGACAGGGGGGAGTCACCACCGGCGTCCGGGGTCGTGGGCGGCGCCGCCGAGGGGGCGCCGCGGGTGCAGGTCCGGCGTCAGTCCTGGGGCGCGACCTGCTGCGGCACGCCCGCGAGCAGCTGACGGATCTCCGCCTCGTGGAAGCGGCGGTGGCCGCCGAGCGTGCGGACGGCCGAGATCTTGCCGGCCTGCGCCCAGCGCGTGACCGTCTTCGGGTCCACGCGGAAGAGGACGGCGACCTCGCCCGGCGTCAGCAGCGCGCCCTGGGCGGCCTGCAGGTCGGACACGGGGGACGTGGCGATGCTCATGTGGTGCTCCTGTCGTTCGGTAGCTCGGCTGACCCTGCGGGTCCCGTGGCTTTGCGTCCCCGCCTCTCGGCGGGTTTGCCCTTCTCGCTGACCCCGCAAGTGTGCATCAACCCGACATCCGTGGCAACAGTCCTGGGCCGCGGAAGCGTCGCGAGGAGGACGCGGGGTGCTCCGGACGGGTGACGTCCGGGGGCCGCCACGACCCGCGCGGCGGCCGGCGGGCGGCCGCGCCGGCCGTCCTCGTGCTGGTGGGCGGCGCGGGATGCGGCCGGCGCCCGACGGTCACCCGGTCGGCCGCCCGACCGGGGCGCCCGGAGGCCCGGGTGGGCTCAACCGGGCACGGCGGACGGTCGATGGAGGTGATACCGGCAGCCCCGCCCCCGGGGCCGCCGGACCCCCACCGCACCACAGGAGGGACGAGCACCGTGGCCACCGTCTCCGTCGGCGAGCACGCCGGCGCCGCCCGCCCGCACACCGGCAGCACCCGGTCGCACGCCGTCACCGCGCGCCCGCACACGGGCCCGGCCCGACCGGCCGCAGGTGCCGCCCGCCCGGCCGACCCCGCCGGCGCGTCCCTGGAGTGGGGCGTGCTCCACGAGGCCGTCGACGCCGCCACGGGCGCGGTGCACGTCGAGGCCCGCTGGGGCCTGCCCGACGCCGCCTGCGCCGCCGCCCTCGCGGCCCGCGTCGACGCCGGGGAGTTCTCCGAGACCGGGTCCGTCGTCCACCGCAACGCCCACGTCGTCCACCGCTGGGTCGGCGCGGTCGAGCTGGGCGTGGAGCCGCGGCCCGCACCCCCGGCCTGGGACCTCGTCGAGTCGCTCGTGCTCCAGCTCGCGCGCGCCACGGGCCGGCCCGAGGCGGCCGTCCGCCTCGGCATGGGTCTCCCGCTCCCCCACCGGGTCTGACGCCCCCGCCCCACCGGACTGTGCCCGCCGGCCACCTCCCGAGCCCGTCGGGACTCACCCGGGCGGGTGGTCGGGCGCAATGCCCGTGACCGGGGCGGACCGCCGCCGCAGGATGGGCGCCATGACGCGCCAGCACCTGTCCGACCGCCTGGTCAGCTGGGCCTCCGTCCTCGAGCCCGCCACCCGGGACCAGGCCGTCCGCACCTCCCGCATGCCCTTCGTCTTCCCGCACCTCGCCCTCATGCCCGACGCCCACCTGGGCAAGGGCGCGACGGTCGGGTCGGTCATCCCCACGCTCGGCGCGATCATCCCCGCCGCCGTGGGCGTCGACATCGGCTGCGGCATGATCGCCGTCCGGACGCAGTGGGACGAGGCGCAGGTCCGTGCCGCGGGGTCGCTGACGCGGCTGCGGGAGGGCGTCGAGGCCGCCGTCCCCGTGTCCGCCGGGGGCTACAACCGGTCCCTCACCGGCACGGCGGCCGCGCGCGTGGCGACGCTCGAGGCCTCCGCCGCCGCGGCCGGCTTCGACCCCGCGTCCTACGCCGGCAACTGGCGCCTGCAGCTCGGCTCCCTGGGCTCCGGCAACCACTTCATCGAGGTGACGGCCGACGAGACCGGTGCCGTCTGGCTCTTCCTGCACTCGGGCTCCCGGGGCGTGGGCAACAGGATCGCGCAGCACCACATCGCCGTCGCCGCCCGGCTGTGCCGGCAGTGGTGGATCGACCTGCCCGACCCCGACCTGGCCTACCTCGTCGAGGGGACGGACGAGTTCTGGGCGTACGTCCGCGAGCTGCGCTGGGCGCAGGACTTCGCCCTGGCCAACCGCGAGGAGATGATGGACCGGGTCGTCGACGTCGTCGCCGCGCACATGGGCGAGCCCGTGCGCGAGCTCGAGCGCATCAACTGCCACCACAACTTCACGGAGCAGGAGAAGCACTTCGGCAAGACGGTGTGGGTCTCCCGCAAGGGCGCCATCCGCGCCCGGGCGGGCGAGCCCGGCCTCGTGCCGGGGTCGATGGGCACGGCGTCCTACGTCGTGGTCGGCCGGGGCGACCGGCTCTCGCTCGAGTCGAGCCCGCACGGCGCCGGCCGCACCCACTCGCGGTCCGCGGCCCGCCGGCTGTTCACGCACGCCCAGCTCCGGGAGGCGATGGCCGGCATCGAGTACCGGGACGCGGACGCGTTCCTCGACGAGATCCCCGCGGCCTACAAGGACATCGACCAGGTGATGGCCGATGCGGCGGACCTCGTCGAGGTGCGCCACACGCTGCACCAGCTCGTCAACGTCAAGGGCGACTGAGGCGTCGGTCGCGGGCGGGCAGGGGACGCCGCCTGCTCGCCCGCGGCCGTGCGGGACCACTCCTCCGGGGCTCTCCGCCAGCACCACAGCCCCCCGCCACCGGCGTCACGCCGGCGGCGAGGGCGCCACGTCTCGCCTCAGTAGCGGTGGGAGTCGCAGGCGCGACGGTCGTTGTCGCCGTCGAGTCGCGCCACGTCTCCGTAGTAGGGGTAGTAGGTCATGAACCAGGCCTGCGCTTCGGCCTGCGAGCGGAAGCTGTCGCAGTTCTTGACGTCGCCAGGGTTCGGCGGGCGGGAGGGCCCCGGGTTGCTCGGCGGGGGCGTGGGGTTGCTGGGCGGCGGCGTGACCGGGTCCGTCCCGATGAGCCGCGGCGCCGGGGAGCCGGCTGCGGCCCACTCCGCCGCCGTGATCGTCCGGTTCATGGTGGGCCCGGCGTACCAGATGGCGGAGGTCCCCCCGTACCGGTAGAAGTCGTCACCGGCGAACCGCTGCACGGCGAGCGGTGCGGGGAACAGCTCGGCTGCCCACTCCGCGTAGGAGGTGGGGCGACCCTGGCCCCGGGACACGTCGGACATCACGGCCATCTCGCCGGACCAGGAGAGCTTGGCGAAACCGCGGCCCACGAGCTCCTGGTAGGGACGGAAACCGGAGGCCGCCCACTCGTCGTAGGACAGCTTGTGGCGCGAGCCGTCCTCGCCGATGACGTACAGCTCGTCGGAGGTGCCCCACGAGTAGAGGTACGACCCTGCGATCCAGCCGGAGGTGCGGGGTGCCGGGGAGCCGGCGGTGCGCCACTCGTCGTACGTCACGCGGGTCCAGAGCCACCTCGACTCCCCGCCCGGCCAGAAGGTGACGGCGTAGACGGTCGGCGACCACGGGTACGTCACGAAGTCCGTCGGCGAGGGGGTCGGCTGCTGCCGGCCGTAGACGTCGTCCCACCGCTCGAACGACAGCGGCACCGGCGACACCGACCCGTCGGCCTCGGTCACGAGCTCGAAGATCGTGCTCGTGTAGACGATCTTGACCAGCGGCCACCGCGGCTGCTGCGGCTGCTGCGGCTGCTGCGGCACGGTCGGCTCGAGGGCGACCGCGGCGCGGTCGACGTCCACCGCGACGTCGTCGCACTCCTTCGCCAGCCAGACGGCGATCCGGGACTTCTCGTCGGCATCCATGGTCAGCTGCCATCGCCACTTCACGGCCACCCAGTCGACGAGGAACTGGCAGGCCGCCTCCGCGCCCGCGGGAGGGAGCCACTGCCGCGGCTCCTGGTCGCCCTTGGAGCGGTCGACGTCGACCGTGACCGCGACGAGGGAGCCGTCGAAGCCGAGGTCGTTCGCGAACGCGCGCCGCGTCGACGCCGTCCAGGCGCCGGCACCCGAGGCCCACGCCTCGGCGAGGGCGACGGTGTGGTCGACGTCGACGTCGGAGGCGCTCGTCCGCTCGGCGCCGTCGTACGACGAGTACCACCGGCCGCTGCCGACGGTGCAGCCGGACGAGAACGAGACGTCGACCAGGGACTCGGCCTGCAGGACCTCGGAGCGGGTGTCGCACCCGTCGCCGTCGTCGTCGACCCAGTGCGCGAAGAGGTCGCGGTCGTACCCGCTCGTCACCTCGTCGGCGACCGGGATCTCGGCGATCAGGTCCCGGACGAGGCGGTCGGCGGCCGAGGCGGGAGCCGCCGGCAGGACGAGGGAGGCGAGGACGGCGCCGACGACGGCGCTCCCCGTCAGGCGACGACGCATGAGGGCTCCTGGTGACGAGAGGTCTCCCGCACCGTAGGTCCGCGCGGGACGGAGCGGTGTCCGATTCGTCGGGTGAAGTCCGGGGCGCGGGGACGGCTCGTCCTCGGGAGCAGGGCGCCCGGGCTCGCGCGTCGCCGCGCCCCGACCGGTCACGGGACGTCAGGCATCAGGCGGAGCACGACATCCGCACGGGTGGGGCAGGTGGGGCTTGAACCCACGACCCACGGATTATGAGTCCGCTGCTCTGACCGGCTGAGCTACTGCCCCCGCGCCGGGCACTGTACCGGGCGGCGCCCCGCGGCCACCCGGTGGCCGGGTGCTCCACGGGCCGCGGCCGGCGCCGCCTCACGTCCTGCCCGCGACGGCCGATGAGGACGAGGGACGAGCACGAGTCATGGACGACGACCTCTGGAGCCCCGATGCGCGACCCCGGCACGACCACCACCGACGGCCTGCCGCGCCGGCCCTTCGCCGACCGCTCCGTCCGCGCGAAGATCCTCAGCCTCGTCGCGCTGTTCTGCGTCTCGGGCGTCGCCCTCGGCGCGCTCGGCGTGTGGGCGCTGGGCCGCGTCGCCGCGGACGGGGTCGCCATCGCCGAGATCCAGACGGACCTCGTCGCGCCGCTGAGCACGGTCCACCAGGACCAGCTGAAGTCCCGCATGATCGTCGCGCAGCTCGCGGCCGTCGGCAGCGCCGAGGGGCGTGAGCACTGGACGCAGGAGCTGGCCGACAACGACGCCGAGCTCGACGGCGCCCTCGAGGCGTTCGAGGCCGCGGGCGGGACGGTCGTCCCGCACTACGAGGAGTTCCTCGACGCGTTCGGCGCCTGGCGCGCGGCCCGCGACGAGGTCCTCGTCCCCGCCGCGGTCTCCGGCGACGCCATCGAGTACGAGCGCGTCCTCACCGACGTGACGGAGCCGCTCAAGGGCACCTACGTCGACGCCCTCGACCTCATGGCCGAGAACGTCGACGCGTACGTCGCCGGCGTGGCCGCGGACGCCTCCTCGCAGGCCGACACGGTCCGGGTCGCGATCGTCGTGGGCGTCCTCGTGGCGCTCGTCGCGATCGGCACCGTCGGCCTCGCGGTCACCCGCTCCCTGCGCCGCTCCGTCGCCTCCGCCGAGCACGCCCTGGACGCCATGGCGACGGGCGACCTCACCGTCGCCGCCGAGGTCCACTCGCGCGACGAGCTCGGCCGCATGTCGGCCTCGCTCAACCGCGTCCGCGAGCAGCTCGGCGGCACGCTCGCCGGCGTCACGGAGGCGGCGGGCGCCGTCTCCTCCGCCACGGGCAGCCTCGGCGGCGCCTCGCAGCGACTCGCCGGCACGGCCCAGAGCACGTCGGAGCAGGCCGCCCAGCTGGCCGAGGCCGCCGAGGAGGTCTCCCGCAACGTGGGTGTCGTCGCCGCCGGTGCGGAGCAGATGGGCGCCAGCATCCGCGAGATCGCCGAGAACGCCTCCGCCGCTGCCCGGGTCGCCGACCAGGCCACGCAGGTCGCGTCCGCGACGAACGACCAGGTCTCGCGCCTCGGCGTCTCGAGCCAGGAGATCGGCGAGGTGGTCCGCACCATCACGCAGATCGCCGAGCAGACGAACCTGCTGGCGCTCAACGCCACCATCGAGGCCGCGCGCGCCGGGGAGGCCGGCAAGGGCTTCGCGGTCGTCGCCGGCGAGGTCAAGGAGCTCGCGGGCCAGACGGCCAAGGCCACGGAGGACATCGCCCGCCGGGTCGACGCCATCCAGGCCGACACCGCGGGCGCCGTGAGCGCCATCGGCCAGATCAGCCAGATCATCGCCTCGATCAACGACTACCAGATGACGATCGCCTCCGCGGTCGAGGAGCAGACGGCCACCACCACGGAGATGTCGCGCAGCGTCGCCGAGGCGGCCGGCCGCTCCAGCGAGATCGCGACGACGATCCAGGGCGTCGCCCACGCCGCCGAGGGCTCCGCGCAGGTCGCCGACGAGGTCGGCACCTCCGTGCAAGACCTCGGCCGCATGTCGGGCGAGCTGCACGCCCGCACGGAGGCCTTCACCTTCTGACCCCGGTCGTCTGCACCGCCACCTGTGCGTACCGCCGCCCGGTGCCCCCTCGCGGGCACCGGGCGGCGGCACGTCCCGCACTAGCGTGGGGGACGTGCCCCTGCGTCGGGCCGGGCGGCCGCCCGGCGAGGTCCTCGCCCTGCTCCCGCGGGGCGACCGTGCCCTCGACGCCGTCGTGCTCGCGGACGGGCGCTGGGCCGTCGTCGCCCGCACGGTGCTCCTCGTCGCCGGGGCGGACGGGGCCGGGGGCGTGGCGCGCCCCTGGACCGACGTCGACCGCGGCTCGCTGGACCCGGAGGCGGGCGGGCTCACCGTGCACTGGGTCGACGGCACACGGACCGCCCTCCCCCTCGTCGACTCCGGCGCCGCGGCGCGCTGGGCCCGGTCGTTCCGCGAGCGCGTGCAGCAGTCCGTCGTGCGCTCCCTGCCGGTGACGGGGCTGCCCGGACGGCCCGCGACGCCGCCGCGCGTGGCCCTGCGGCGTGCGGCCGACGGGACGCTCTTCACCCAGCTCCTCGGCGACGCCCGCGTGGACCTCGCCGACCCGGCGACCCTGGCGGCGGTGGTCGCCGTCGAGGACGAGCTGCGCAGCAGCGCCGGCCTGCCCCGCTGACGGCCGAGGTCGTCCGCCTCCTCGGCGACACGGGCCGCCACCTGCAGGTTCACCCGAACGAGGTCGCACCGACGCCCGGAGGCGCCCGCGTCGCGGACGGCTCCTTCGGCACGATGGTCCGATGCCGCCGCACGACCCCGCCCCCGCGCCACCGCGCGCGGGCACCCGGACCCCGGCACGGGTGCCGGCCGGCCTCCGGTCCCGGGTGCCGGCGCTCACCGCCGCCCTCGTGCCGCGGGACGTCACGACCGCCGCACGCACGCTCGTCCTCATCGTCGCGCTCGGCGTCGTCGCGAACGTCGGGTGGGAGCTGTGGGCGATCGCGACGGGGCGCCCGGGCAGCGGCGCCGGCAGCCTGGCCGGGACGGCGGCGTCCAGCCTGGCGGTGCTGGCCGGGGCGCTCGCGCTGAGCCGGTACCGCGCCCGCGTCCCCTGGCCGGTGTGGCCCCTGGCCGCGCTCGTCCTCCTCGTCGGCGCGACCGGCGTCTCCGTGGCGGCGGGCGACCACTCGGCCGCCGGGCAGGTCGGCCTCGTCTACCCGGTGGTCTACGCCGCCTCGCAGTTCCACCGCGGGTTCGCGTGGACGGTGACGGGGCTGGCGGTGGCGGCCGAGGCCGTGCTGCTCGCCCTCACGGGTCCGCACCCGGGCGCGGTGCCCGACCTCCTCGTCGTGGGGTGCGCCCTACCGATGCTCGCCGCGGTCCTCGTCACCCTGACGGCCGCGCACGACCGCCTCGTCGCGCGGCTGCACGCCCGCGCCGACTCCGACCCGCTCACCGGGCTGGCGACCCGCCGCCACCTCGAGGAGAGCGCGCTGCGGCTCCTCGACCCGTCGTCCCACCGGCGCGGCGGGCGGCGGCGCGGCGACGCCGGGGTCGGCCTCGTGCTGCTCGACCTCGACCGCTTCAAGGAGCTCAACGACACGCGCGGCCACCCGGCCGGGGACGCGGCGCTGGTGGCGCTCGCGCGCGTCGTCCGGGCGGTGTGCGACGAGGGCGACCTGCTCGCCCGGCTCGGCGGCGACGAGCTCGCGGTGCTCGTCCCCGGGCCGCCCGAGGTCGCCGCCCGCCGCGCCCGGGCCCTGCACGCCGCCGTGCGCGCCGAGCGCCTGCCGGGCGCGCACGGCCTGCCGCTGACCCTCAGCGCCGGGGTCGCGCACGGCACGCCCGGCACCACCACCTACGACAGGCTCTACGCCGACGCCGACGCCGCGCTGTACGCCGCGAAGGCGGCCGGGCGGGACGCGGTCGTCGTCGGGCCGGCCCGGGGCGCGTCACCCCGATGAGTTCCGCCCCCGGGGGCGGTCGGTCGTCGTCAGGTGCGGGCCGCACCGCCGACCCGGCCTGCCGAGGGGGGAGCCGTGATCCGAGCACGAGGACTGGTCCAGACGTTCAGCACCCGTCAGGGCCGCACGAAGGCGGAGGTGCGCGCCGTCGACGGCGTGGACCTCGACGTGGAGGAGGGCGAGGTCGTCGGGTTCCTGGGCCCGAACGGGGCCGGCAAGACGACGACGCTGCGCATCCTCACCACCCTGCTGCGGCCGACGGCCGGCACCGCGACCGTCGCGGGGTACGACGTGGCGACGCAGCCCCAGGACGTGCGCCGAAGCATCGGCTACGTCTCGCAGGCGGGCGGCGCGTTCTCCGGCGCGCGCGCGGGCGACGAGGTCGTCGACCACGGGATGCTCTACGGGCTGCCCCGGTCCGTCGTCGAGAAGCGCGGCAAGGAGCTCTTCGAGCAGCTCGACCTGCCGGGGCTGTGGACGCGCATGCCGCGCAACATGTCGGGCGGTCAGAAGCGCCGGCTCGACATCGTCATGGGCATCGTGCACGACCCCACGCTCGTCTTCCTCGACGAGCCGACGACCGGCCTGGACCCGCAGGCCCGGGCCAACCTCTGGGAGCACATCCGCGCCCTGCGCGAGCGGCGCGGCGCGACGGTGCTGCTCACGACGCACTACCTCGACGAGGCCGACGCCCTCTCCGACCGCATCGTCATCATCGACCACGGCCGCATCGTCGCCTCGGACACGGCCGACAACCTCAAGGCGCAGGTCGCGGGAGACCTCGTCGACCTCGAGGTGGCCGACCCGCTGCGCCTGGCGGACGCGGCCGAGCGCCTCGTGCGCCTCGTCGACGACGAGCGCTCCGTGGAGGTGGTCGACGGGCACGTCCGCGCCCGCGTGCCCCGCGCGGGGCGGGCCGTCCCGGGGCTCCTGCGCGAGCTCGAGGCCAGCGGCATCACGCTGGAGTCCGTCGAGGTCCGGCGGCCGACGCTCGACGACGTCTTCCTCGCGCTCACGGGCCGGTCCCTGCGCGACGCGGACCACGCGCCCGGCCCCGACGGCGCCGCCGCGCCGCCCGTCCCCGCCGGCACGCCGACCGGCACGCCCACGACGACCGAGGGGGCCCTGCGATGAGCGGGTTCCTGCGCGACAGCAGCATCGTGTTCCGCCGCCAGCTCCGGATGAACCTGCGCAACCCGGCGTGGGTCATCATCGGGATGCTGCAGCCCATCCTCTACCTGCTGCTGTTCGGCCCGCTGCTGGAGCCGCTCATCGGCCAGTTCGGCGCGACGAACGCCTACACGTTCTTCGTCCCCGGCATGCTCGTGCAGCTCGGGGTGTTCGGCGCCTTCTTCGCCGGCTTCAGCCTCATCGGGGAGTGGCGCGAGGGCGTCATCGAGGCCGAGCGCGTGACGCCCGCGAGCCGCACCGCGCTGCTGGCCGGGCGCCTCTACCGCGACCTGCTGCAGCTCTTCGTGCAGGCGCTCATCCTCATCGGGCTGGGCGACCTGCTCGGCATGGACGCCTCGCCGATCGGCCTCGTCCTGGGTGTGCTGCTCACGCTCCTGCTGGGCGGTGCCTGCGCCGCCGCCTCCAACGCCCTCGCCCTCACGACGAAGAGCGAGGACGTCATGGCCCCGGTCATCAACATGGTCATGCTCCCGGTGCTGCTGCTGTCCGGGATCCTGCTGCCCATGGCGATCGGGCCGGCGTGGCTGGAGCGCGCGAGCGACTTCATGCCGATCCGGCACGTCGTCGACGGCGTGCGCGCGTCCTTCGCCGGGGACCTGGCGTCCTCGGGCCTGCTGTGGGGCGGGCTCTGGTCCGTCGTGCTCTTCGCCCTGGCGCTCTGGTGGGGCACCGCGACGTTCCGCCGCGAGAACGCCTGAGGGCTCGGCGGGCCACCGCGACGGTGGCCCGCCGGTCGCCGAACGGCGTCCTCGGGGTCCCGGCTGCCGGCTCCGGTCGGCGCGCGGGCGGAAGCCCGCTGCTGCGGCTCAGCCGTCGGTCTCCGCCGGCGGACCGGGCGGCAGCGGCGAACCCACCCGCAGGAGGTTCCCGCTCGGGTCGACGACGGCCATCTCGCGCATGCCGTAGGCCTGGTCGCGCGGTGGCACGAGACGGGCGCCCGCCGCGCGCTGCTCCGCGGTGAGGGCGGGCCAGCCGGCGCTCCAGAGCGCGTGGAGGGCGTCGACGTCCTCCACGTAGGCGTAGCAGGAGGACGCCGTGCGGAGGGGGTCGACCGACGGGTCGGCGACGAGGTGGAGCTCCACGCCGCCGCGACCCAGGAGCAGGTAGTCCCACTCCTCCGGCGGGGCCCCGCGGTTCTCGAACCCCAGCGCCCGGTAGAACGCCAGCGACTCGCGCAGGTCGCGGCTCGGCAGGATCGGGACGGCGCGCTCGGCCATGCTCGACGCTACCGCCGCCCGGGGGGGCCTCCGCACGCGGCGGCGGCAGCCGGAGGTGGTTGACTCGGTGCGCGCCGGCGTCGGCGCCCGCCGGGCGAGGACGCCTGCGCCTCGGACGGCCGCCGGGAGATGCGGCGTCGGCGTCCGCGAGGAGCGGTGGGGGCCCCGGAGAGGGGCCGAGGACGTCGGTCTGCTGCTGCACGAGGAGAGACGATGGCGTCAGGACGCACGAGGGGCCCGCACCGCGCGCCGCTGCTGCAGCCGGTGCTGGTCGTCTCGCCCGCGACGGCGCCGGGTCACGTCGACGGGCCGTCGGCGTGTCACGACGCGCCGGTCCGCGCCCTCGCCTTCGACCCCTCCGGCACACGCCTGGCCACCGCCGGCGAGGACCGCTCCGCACGCCTGTG
>NZ_RWJX01000010.1 GCF_004123805.1 Cellulomonas endophytica
GGGCGCCGGCGCTAGCGTGGACGACCTGCATCTGGCGGACGCAAAAGACGGTCTTGTCGGCGCTGGCGTGCAGCAGCCCGAGCTCGCGCCCGAGGGCTTAGAAGCCGGCGCCGGCGTTCGGCATCGCCTTCTGTTACACCAGCACGGACAGTAGCGCCCCGCGAGTGGGGTAATTCTCGCGCACCATCGGCTCGAGCAGGTGGCCGATGGCGGCGCGGTCGGTCGGGTTGTCGAACAGGAAGCCGCGCTCCCCTGTCCGCTCGACCAGTTCGTGGTTCAGGTCTGTGTACGTGGTGTCCAGGCCTGCGGCGGCCCGCTCGAGGAAGGTAATGGTCCGGCCGCGACGAGACGATCCCACTCGAGGTCGTCACGTCCGTACTTCACCGGTCGACCGTAGCGCGGTGGATCAGCCGACGGGGACGTTGTCGAGGCCCAGGCGGATGCGGACCTGCTGGGCGGCGCCGGAGCCGACAGGGACGGCGGTGATGGCCTGGATCGTCTCGTCGTCGGTGGCCGTGGCGGCGACGACCGACCACAGGCGTTGATTTGCGCGGCGATCTCACCGATGAGCGCGTCGATGGCCAGCTGCGCGTCGGCGGGCCAGTCGGTGGCCGTCCTGCCGCACCCGACCGGCACCGACCGGCGGCACGAGTGTCCGGAACAAGCCCACGACTTGCCGGCTTATACCCCCCGGGGTACCACTCCGGTCCGCCCGGCGTCCTGACGTGGAGTCGACCGGTACGCCAGCCAGCACCGTTCCTGCCGAGTAGGAGTCACGTGTCCACCGTCGACCTCACCGAGTCCGCCTTCGCCGACACCATCCGGAACCACGACATCGTCCTGGTCGACTTCTGGGCCGCCTGGTGCGGGCCGTGCCGACGCTTCGCGCCCATTTATCAGGCGGTGGCGGAGCAGTACCCCGACATCGTGTTCGGCAAGGTCGACACCGAAGCCGAGCAGGCGCTCTCGGCACAGGCGGGAATCACCTCCATCCCCACGTTGATGGCCTTCCGCGAGGGCGTGCTCGTGTTCGCGCAGCCTGGCGCCCTCCGAGCCAAGGGCCTGGAGCAGCTCATTGGCGCGGTGCGCGAGCTGGACATGGACGACGTGCGGGCGCAGCTCGCCGTCCGAGCTGGCCAGGTCGACCGCTGACCGCCCACCGCGCCTCAGGCTCTGACACCGACCACGAAGCACAGCGCTCGGGAATCAACGCCGTGACTGATGGCATGCGCACCACCGTTGACCAGCCATTCGAGGCGGCTCTTGCGTCCGTGCGCACCGCGCTCGGTCTTCAGGGCTTCGACATCCTGACGGAGAACGACCTGGCCGGCGGCCTGAAGAAGAAGCTCCGAGTGGACGTGGCCTCGCTGGTGATCCTGTGCGCGTGCAGCTCTGCACCGGCTGGCCGCGGCCAGCGGGCCGAGGAGGCCACCGGGGCGCTGCTGCCGTGCAGCGTGGTGGTTCGCGCGGCAGGTCAGGGCCGGACGGTGGTGGAGGCCCTCGACCCGCTGACCGGGCTGGAGGGGAACGACGACACCGCGCTGCAGGTGGTAGCTGGCGCCGCCGCAGGTCGGCTGCGATCAGTGCTGGTGTCCCTGCACGCAGCGGCCGCCGGGACGACTCCCGGCACCGAGGTACCCACGGGGGTATCGTCGGCTCGTCAAGAAGCAGAGGAAGGCGGAGGTCATGGAGCTCGACCGTGACGAGATGGGCCCGGTGATCAATCGGATCAAGCGCGCCCAGGGGCAGCTTACGGCTGTGGTCCGGATGCTGGAGGAGGGCCATGACTGCGAGGAGATCGTCACGCAGCTCGCCGCGGCCTCGAAGGCGCTGGATCGAGCAGGCTTCGTGATCATCTCCTCTGGGCTCAAGCAGTGCCTGACGGCGTCGGAGGGCAAGGACACCCTCGACGTGGAGAAGATGCAGAAGCTGTTCCTGTCCCTGGCCTGAGCCGCTGCCCGTCCACCACCAATGCCCGGTCTCGGCACCCCACTGCAGAGGCTGGGCGTTCGTGCGTCACGAGCAGACCAGCCCCGATGTTGCGCCGTGCCAGCGGACCCACTGAGGGGGACTTGGTGAGCTGAGACAGGCCCAAGTAGGCCCGGCTTCTCCATGGACGTTGACGAGCGATCGGGTAACCGATCGCCGGGAACACCGGCACGGCTGCCGGGCCGCGGTCGGTGCCGGTGAGGTCGCGGACATACCGGGGAGCGGCACACTCAAGCAAGACGCTTGCTCCATCGACTCACGTCAGCACCGCGTTGGCACACTGGCGGAGGCTGACGACCGTTCGGTGACACGGCCGACATTCAATCTGGTGGACCGCGACCGAGGGACCGGTCGGACGTCGATGCTGCCCATCCAGCGACCAAGTCGGCGGTCGTAGTGATCCTGGACCGCTCAGCGGGCGGAGGCCGCGCGGGCCGACGACCCTGAGGTCCTGTTCACCGCCGCACCAACGGACGGCTGCTCGTGGAGCGAGGGCCGGCCGGGTGCGGCTCGGCCATCCGCTCCGCGACGATCGCTCCGGATGCGGCCGTTAGGGCGGCGACCGTCCAGACCGCGGCGTGCACACCTAGGGCGTCTGCTACGAGGCCGGCGAGCAGGGCGCCGACGGCGAACCCGGTGTCGCGCCACAGTCGGTAGACCCCGACGGCCCGTGCCCGCCAGGACGGGTGTGCGACGTCGCCGACGGTGGCCAGGAGGGTGGGGTACACCATCGCGGTGCCCGCCCCGAGGAGCACCGCTGCCACCGCCCAGGCGGCGAAGGTGTCGCCGAGCGCGACCAGGCCGAGGGCCGCGGCCTGGGTGAGCATGCCGGCGACGATGAAGGGCTTGCGGCCCCAGCGGTCGGACAGCGTCCCGGCGACCAGCTGTCCCAGGCCCCATACCGCGGGGTAGAGCGCGACGAGCACTCCGATCCGGCCCGCGGTCAGGCCGGCGGTGGTGAACAGGACCGGGAACAGGCCCCAGGCGAGCCCGTCGTTGAGGTTGTTGACGAGCCCTGCCTGGCTGGCGGCGGACAACGTCGGGTCCCGCAGGCTGGTCCGCGCGAACACCTCCCGATCGGTCGGGATCCCGGGCGGAGCGGTCCCGGCAGCCCCGTGCTCGGCGTGCTGCTCCTCGGCCTCGAGCAGGGCGTGGCCGCGGGTCTCGCGGACGACCGCCGTCGAGAGCCCCAGTCCGACGGCGGCGAACGCCAGCCCGAGCAGGAACGGCGCTGGCCGCAGGCCCTGGGCCTGTGCGAGGTGTCCGGTGACCAGGGCGGTCACTGCGACGGCCAGGTATCCGGCGGCCTCGTTCAGCCCCATGGCGGTGCCGCGCCGGGCGGGTCCGGCGAGGTCGATCTTCATGATGACCGTGGTGGACCAGGTCAGCCCCTGGCTGACGCCGAGCAGGACGTTGGCCGCGACGACCCACCCCCAGCTCGGCGCGCCGATGATCAGGAGGGGGACGGGGACCGCCAGGAGCCAGCCGGCGACGAGTACCGGCTTGCGCCCATGCCGGTCGGACAGGCTCCCGGCCGCGAGGTTCGTCAGCGCCTTGGCGGCCCCGAATGCGACGATCGAGGTCAGGGCTGCGGTGTGGCTGGCCAGGCCGAACTCGCGTTCGGCCAGCAGCGGCAGGACCGTGCGCTCCTGCCCGAGCATCCCGCCCACGAGGGCGTTGACGACGACCAGCAGGGTGAACTGGGCGATGTTGGCCCGCAGGCCCAGGACGGGGCGCGCAGTGGTCACGAGGCCGCCGCCGGGTTGCCGGCCGGGCGGCGTGCGTGCCACCACGCGGCCACGGCCCACGCCCCGAGCAGCACCGCGACCAGGTACATGCCGCTGTCGGCGAGCGGCACGTGGGCGGTCCACCCGGTGAGGGTGCCCGTCAGGCCGAGGGTGTCGCCCAGCACCGAGGTCAGCTGCACGGTGCCGACGCCGAGGGCGACGACCACGGACACGCCGGTGACGACCGCGTTGTAGGTCAGCTTGCGCAGGGGCCGGGCGAACGCCCAGTCGTAGGCGACGTTCATGACCGCGCCGTCGAGGGTGTCGAACAGGCTCATGCCGGCTGCGAAGAGGACCGGCAGGACCAGGACGGCGTACCAGGGCAGGGTGACGGCGGCGGTGCCCGCCAGGACCAGCAGGGCGATCTCGGTGGCGGTGTCCAGGCCCAGACCCATGAGCAGGCCGACGGGGTACGCCTGGGCCGGGTGCTTGATGGATCGGGTCAACCCGCCGAGCACGCGCGCCAGGCCCGCGGGCCCGTGGTGCAGGGCGTGCTCGAGGTCGTGGTCGGGAAGCGTCCCGGCGACCAGGCGACGCCGCGCGCGCAGCACGCCGGCGAAGGCCACCAGGTTGACCAGTCCCACGACCCACAGGAACGCGCCGGCAGCGCCGGTGCCGAAGGTGGACAGCGCGTCGTGCAGTCCGGAGCCGTCCTGCACCAGGGACGTCGCGAAGCGGGCCCCGGTGGCCAGCAGCAGCGCCAGGACGAAGACGACGGTGGAGTGGCCCAGGGAGAACCAGAACCCCACCGACAGCGGCCGTCTGCCGTCGGCCGTGAGCTTGCGGGTGGCACCGTCGATGACGGCGATGTGGTCGACGTCGAAGGCGTGGCGGACCCCGAAGGCGTACGCGGTGACGCCGAGCCCCAGTCCCAGCACACCGCCGGCCACGCTGCTCCCGGGTGCGGCGAGCAGGAGCAGCGCACCCCATCCCACGACGTGCAGGGCGGCCACGACGGCGAGCAGGCGCGCGAGGCTGCGGGTGTCGGTGCGGGTCCACACCCGTCCGGGCCGGCCGGTGACGGGCGCCGCGGAGGTGAGGTGCGACATGCGGGCTCCAGGGACGAGAAGTGGATGATGAGAGAGCGTGAGTGAGGGGTGTCCGCGACGACCGGGACGGTGCCGCCCGAACCCCGGGGCGGACCCGCGGACGAACCGCAGCGTCCGCCCCGGGGCTTCAGCGGTTACTCCGAGGGCTGATGCCCGGCGGCGGCCGACGACCGGCGCCGCCGGGTCAGGGCGATCCCGCCCACGCCCAGGACGGCGACGACGAGCACCGCTGCTGCGGCGCCCAGCCACTCGCGCGGCAGCTCCTGGCCGACGATGACCGTCCCCATGACCAGGACGAACCAGCCGAACGCCTGGCGCAGGTGGTCCGGGGCGATGCGCCCGGCCAGACGCCCGCCGAGCAGCGCCCCGGCCACGGCGGCCGCGGTCACCGCCAGGGCCAGGCCCCAGTCGATGGACACGGTGGCCAGGTAGCCGGCCAGGCCGCCGAGGGACTTGATCGCGATGACGACCAGGGACGTGCCCACCGCCACCGGCATGGACAGCCCGCCGAGCAGGGCCAGCGCCGGGACGACGAGGAACCCGCCACCGGCGCCGATCAAGCCCGTGACCAGGCCGACCACGACACCGTCGAGCAGCACCCGGGCGACTGGGAGCTGGTCGTGGACCTTCGCCGCGTCGACCTCGCGTCGACCCCGCAGCATCGCCACGGAGGTGGCGATCATCATCGCGGCGAACGCGAGCAGCAGGACCTGGCCGGGGATGTAGTGAGCCAGTCGCCCGCCGGCGTAGGCGCCGACGATCCCCGCAGCGCCGAAGACCAGGCCGGTGCGCCATTGGACCCGTCCGGCGCGGGCGTGGGACACCGCGCCGACGGCGCTGGTGACGCCCACGACCAGCAGGGACGTGGCGATGGCGGCCTTCGCGTCCAGCCCGGCGACGTAGACCAGGAGCGGGACGGTCAGGATGGAGCCGCCGCCGCCGAGCATGCCCAGGGCGAGGCCGACCAGGACGGCCAGGGCGATCGCCAGGACGGTCATGAGCCGACCCCCACTACGCGGCGAACCGCTGCGCGGGCAGCTCGCCGAGCACCTCGTGGACCGTCCGGTCGGCCGGGCCCTTGTTGTAGGGCAGCAGGCCCAGGACCTTGCTCATCGCGCACGAGTCGGTCAGGGCGGCGAACGTCAGCCCGGCCCCGATGCCGCCGGCGGCGAAGCGGGCAGCGGGCACCTTCAGGCTCGCCAAGATGCTCGCCAGGACCAGGGAGCCCGCGGTGAGGCGGACCTGGCGGTCCATGGCCCACCGGGAGCGGCCGCGGATGACCTCGCCGCCGGCGGCCGCGTACGCGGGCACACCGCCCTCGAGGATGTGCAGATTCTGCGCGCCGACGCCGGCCAGGCGCTGGCGGGCCTGGGACGCCCGGGCGCCGGACTGGCAGACCAGGACGACCTTGCGGTCCAGGCGGGCCGCGAACTGGTCGGCGTGCTCACCGAGCAGGGTGACCGGGACGTTGTAGGAGCCCGGGATGTGCACGGTCTCGAACTCGGCCGGGGTGCGCACGTCGATGATCGTCACGTCGTCGGGGCGGCGGGCCCAGTCGATCACCGTGGTGGCGTCGACGGTCTCCGGTGCAGTGGACGTGGTGGTGCTCGTGGCGGTCGTCATGATTCCTCTGCTATCTGTCGTGAACGTGGGGGCGGCGCGCACGGGCGCGCCGAAGGAGGCCGGTGGCGGCGAAAGGGGGCCGCCGCCACCGGCCGACTTGGGGTTAGGGCGTCGCGCCGGCTCAGGCGCCGGCGCCCTCGGTGGGCTCCTCGTCCTGCAGGCCGGCCTCCTGCGCGCTGCCGTAGGAGTCGTTGACCAGGACGACGTCGCGGCCGGGGCGGTCCAGGACGGACGCGGCGATCGAGGCGCGGTAGCCCGAGCCGCAGTAGACCCAGACCTCTCCCTGGGGGACCTCCTCGAGCCGGTCGGCCAGCTGGTGCAGGGGGATGTGCGTGGCGCCGTGGACGTGGCCGCCGGCCCACTCGTCGTCGCGGCGGGCGTCGAGGACTTGCACCGGCCCGGCCGCCAGGGCCGCCTTCAGGCCGGCAAAGTCGCTGACCCGGTAGGAGCGCAACGGGGCGCCGTCGGCGAGGGTCTCGATGTCGCCGACGGCCATGCCGGCCAGGTCGTCGATGCCGATGCGGACCAGCTCGCGGCGGGCGTCGGCGACCTGCTCCTCGCTGTCCCCGATCAGGGTCAGCGGGGTGCCGTACTTGTACAGCCATCCCAGGTAGGTGATGAAGTTGTTCGACAGCTCGAAGCCGTAGGAGCCGGTCAGGTGCCCGGCGGCGAACGCGGTGCGCTCGCGCAGGTCCACCACCCACTCGCCGTCCTCGATCCGCCGGCGCAGCTCGGCGGGGTCGACGAGCTCGGGCAGGGTGAGGTCCACCGCGCCCGGGCCCTGGCGGTTCATCGGGCCCATGTGGGCGTAGTACGCCGGGTAGGCGCCCAGCCCGGCCAGGAGGGTCTCGACGTAGACCTGCTCGTCCTGGGTGAGGGCGGGGTTGACCTGCTGCTGCTCACCCACGGTGGACGCGGTGCCGCTGGTGGGGGTGGCCGAGCAGAAGCTGCCGAACCCGTGGGTCGGGAACACCTCGGCGTCGGCCGGCAGCTCGCGTGCCAGGCGGCGCACGGAGTGGAATTGCGCGTGCGTGAGCTCCTCGGTGTCGTCCGGGCTGACCAGGTCGGTGCGGCCGGTGGAGCCATAGAGCATCGAGCCGCCGGTGAACACCGCACGGACCTCACCGGTCACCGTCTGGAGCACGTAGGAGACGTGGTGGTGGGTGTGCCCG
Organism: Cellulomonas endophytica; assembly: GCF_004123805.1. GTDB lineage: Bacteria > Actinomycetota > Actinomycetes > Actinomycetales > Cellulomonadaceae > Cellulomonas > Cellulomonas endophytica. Next base: position 7,621 of record NZ_RWJX01000010.1, read on the forward strand.
GGGGTGTGCAGGACGCGGATGCGCATGTCCCCGGCCTCGAACACCGCACCGTCGCCGGCCGAGACGTGGTCGTACTCCACGCCGCTGTCGGCCGGGACCAGGTAGTCCGCGCCGGCGCGCCGGGCGAGCTCGAGCCCGCCGGTGACGTAGTCGTTGTGCACGTGGGTCTCGACCACGTGCGTGACCTGCACGCCCAGGCGCGAGGTCAGGTCCAGGACGCGGTCGATGTCGCGCTGGGGGTCCACGACGACCGCCGTGGTGCCGTCGTGCGCCAGGTAGCTGCGGTCGCCGAGGCTGGTCGTCTCGATGGTGTGGATCTCGATCACGGTGGTCCTCACAAGGGGTGGTGGATGGTGCTCGGGGCGGGCAGGACGAGCGGACGCGGAGGGCTCAGAGGACCCGGCCGGGCCGGCCGTCGTCCGTGGTGACCGGGCGGCCCGCGGCGGCCCAGGCGCTCATGCCGCCCTCGACGTTGTGCGCAGTCAGACCTGCAGCCGTCAGAGCCGCGACGGCGCGGCTGCTGCGGTTCCCGCTGCGGCAGACCACGGCCAGCGCCTGGCGCGGGTCCAGCTCGCCCATACGAGCGCCTAGCTGGGTCAGGGGGATGTGCAGCGCACCGGGGGCGTGCCCGGCAGCCCACTCCTCGTCCTCACGCACGTCCAACAGCTGCAGGTCGCCCTGCGTCGTGACAGCGGCGATGTCCATGGGAACCTCCAAGACTGAGATCTCGGCATATACCCCCGGGGGTATCTGATGTAGAGGCTACAACACACCTCGGCGCCGAACATTCCCCGGCCTCGCTGCGCCGCGTCCCTGGAGCTGCTCGCGCTCGGGCTCGTGGTGCCGCTGATGGCGTGGTGGGACTGGGGGCGCGCCGAGCGTGCGACGCGCACAGGGGTCGCCGTTGACGGGCTCGCGGCTCACGCTGGCGCTGGGCGTGGCCGTGATGGCCGCGCTCGTGCTCGCGGGCCTCGGTCCAGGCGAATGACCATGGACGAGTCGCCTGGGCGCCGCGACCCCGGACTCGCCGCCGAGCGGAATCGGCTGGCATGGCAGCGCACCGCGCTGTCGCTCGTCGCGGTCGGCCTATTAGCCCTGCGGGTGCTGCCGCCCGTGCTCGGCGGCGCGGGCCTCGTGCTCGCCGCCGGTGGGACGACGGCGGCACTGCTCGCCGCGGCCTGGGCGTCGCGCCGATCTCGCGCCATGGCTCGCGCGGTCGCCGCCGGGATCACCGTGGAGTCCCATTTGCCTGGTTGCCTAGTCTTGGTGTGCCAAAAAATGCGAGCAGCGGGCTGTCATGGTTGCAGCCGGTCGAGAGATGCGGCGAGCGCCCGGTCTCGCTCCGTCGTCGCGTGCTGGTACAGGAGTGCGGCGCCCGGGGTGGCGTGTCCGGCACGCGCCTGCAGTTCTGCCACCGTCGCGCCGGCCTGTGCCGCCAAGGTGAGTCCAGTGTGCCGCAGCCAGTGGAAGCGGAAGGTACTGGGCAGCCCAGCGCGCCGCACCGCCGCCTTGACGTAGTAGTCGAAGGCTGTGTGACCCAGGTGCTCGGTGGCGCCGGGCGCCCGCGGAAAGAGCAGTGCGTCGTGGTCCCCGCCCACCCAGAACTTGAGGTGCTCCTCGAGCAGGGCCTGGGTGCGGAGGGGCAGGGCTATGGCGCGCACGCCCGCGTCCGTCTTTGGCGGGCCGATGACGGCGACGCCTCGGACGAACGTGACGCCGCGGGTGATCGACACCGCACCCATGGGGCCGAGATAGTCGCCGCGGCGCAGTTCGAGCACCTCGCCGCTGCGCAGTTGTCCCCATGCGCCGAGATGGATCGCCACCGCCAGCCGAGCAGGCATCGCGGCCGCCAGTGCGTACACCTGCTCGGGGCTGATGAGCTGCTTACGCGTCGCGGGCCGCGTCGCTCCAGCGCCGCGGATCCGGCAGGGGTTCACGGCAATGATGTCGTCGTCGACAGCCGAGTTCAGCACCGTGCGGACGAACGCATAGGTCCGCGCTCGCAGCGTCGGGCGCCCCACCGCGAGCGTGCGATACCAGGCGTTGACCATGTCGCGGGTGAGATCGGGCAGGACGATCCGCCCTATGGAGTCGGAGACATGGTTGTCCAGGTAGTACTCGTAGGTCCGACGCGTGGTGGGCCGCAACGGCTCGCCGAACTTCGAGCGGCGGTCCTCCAACCACTGCCGTGCGTAGGCCTCAAGCGTGATCTGCTGCGCCAGCGCCTGAGGCCGCACCACGCCGTCCACCAGCCGCATCCGCTGCCGCGTCAACCAGTCCTGTGCGTCCCGCTTACGCTCGAACGTCAGGGGGCCGTAGACGTACGCGCGCGGTACCGCGCCAGGCGCCGAGTACCGCGCCTGGAACCGGCCGGACCGGAGTTCGATCACCTGCCCGAAGGCCGCTCTGCGAGTCGCCACACCGTAGTGTGGGCGCCCCGGGCGTATCGCAGTCCACTCGCAACGACGCTCAGGGCGCCGCTCACCACGGTTCCGCTCGACGACACCTAGGCACCGCAGAGGCACAGGTCAGAGTCGCTTTCCGCCGGCTTCCGTTCCCCCCGGCGACACACCCTTCCGCTGCCGGCAACCGCTTCGAATCCCACTCGGGGCACTTCCGCACTGAGCTGATCAGCGCTTTCGCTCCCAGCGATGTCAGCGAGCCGACTCACTCCGCCCTCGAGTCGACGTTTAGTCGACGTTTTCGTCGCCACGATGGTCCGGCTCCGCGGGTAGTCCTCTGTCCTCCTGCCCGACGAAGCCGAGCCGCGCGCTCTCGGCCATCGCTCAGTAAACGTCGACCAGTAAGGCGCCCCGGTACGCGCTGCCTCCAGCGCTCCTCCACGGGCGCCCTTGAGCGGTGAGTATTCGTCGACCACGCGCGGTGCAACCAACTCGCCACCGGACGTAAACGTCGACTGGTCCGAGACGGCTCACGGGCGGTTCGCGACGACCGAGGCCCGCAGCCGGGGTTGCCGGTGCGGGCCTCTGATGCACTGCTCAGTCGAGTTGTGGTCGCGGAACCTTGCTCTCCAGCAGCGCGGCGTGGTCCGGTGCCACGGTGTTGCGCTGGATGTAGTGAGTGCGGGTCACAGCAGGTGAGCTGTGGCCGAGCTGGGCAGCGGCAGCGGCGGCGCCCACCTCCCGCTCGATCATCGTCGCGACCGTCTTGCGGAAGTGGTGCGGCGTCACTCACTCTAGGCCGGCATCCGCCCTGACTGCCCTCCACTGTCGGCGCACGTTGTGCGCCGACACCCAGGTGCCGTTCCGGGTGGCGAAGACGGCGTCGACCTCGTTCGCGGGCTCCTGCACCTGGCGACGGAGCAAGATGTTCACGGCGAAGGTCGGCAGGGCGAGGGTGCGAATCCCGGCTTGCGTCTTGGTTCGATCCTCTCGGACCAGACCCTTTCCTGTGACCTGCACGAGCGTGCCTCGGATCGTGATGGTGGCGGGGGTGGCGTTCAGGTCGACGTCTGACCAGCGGAGCGCGAGCAGGGAACTGCTGCAGGTTCGGTTGACACCCGGGGTGAGTGGTTCTCAGGCCGCTGAGGCGGACGCCTGGCATCGCCACAGCACGGGCGGCGGTTCCCGACGGCCAGGCCGATCCCGTGGACGGCGCGACCGCGGGCGGCGACGACGACTCATCCGCCGCGCTCGTCCAGCAGCTGGAAGACGCCGTCCCGACAGGCTTCAGCCTGGCCTCGACGCAACCGACGGCCGTGCCGGCAGCCGACGCCGGCCACGACGCGCCGGCGACGCTGCTGGCGTTCGAGGGCACGGCTCCACCCCCAGCGGTGGTGCGCTGCACGCGGACGTCGCGACGGTCGTGACGACCAGGCCCCTGCCGGACGACGGGCCACCCGCCGAGAAGATCTACCGCGTCGCACAAATCCCATCGCTGTTCGACGACGCGCCGCGCTGGACGCTGCCAGCCTGACGGGGCACCAGCGGGCGGACCGGACCGGCCACCCGGTGCCGCTCGGCGCGCCCGTCGCCGCGGCGTCCAGGCGCAGACGGACTCCGGTCAGCAGGGCGTCGAGGCCCTCGTCGTCGGAGAGCTGGACGAACCGGCCGTGCTCGTCCCCGCGCGCGCCGGCCCCGGCCCGGATCGTGTCCTGGTTCTCAACGTGCCAGCTCCACCGCGTCCGAGGAGCCTCGGTCGAGCCGACCGCGGCACCCCGGCACCGTCGACCTCGCGGCGTCCGGCCCGGCGTCAGTGCTCGCTCACGCCAGGTCCTGCCCTGCGGCGCGACCCCTGCAGGATCACCCCTGCGGTCGCGGTCGCCGCCACGACGAGCACGACGACCGCCGCGGCCCCCACCGCGCCGGCGGGCCTCACCACGCTCTGGCCGGACAGCGCCTGCCAGGTCAGGACCCCCGTCAGGGCGCCCCACGTGAGCGCCCCGACCAGGACGAGGCGGGTCCGCACCCGGACGTCGCGCAGGGCGGGCACCCGGTCCATCGACAGCTCGAGCGCCAGGAGCCCGAGCGGCACGGCCTGGAGCCCGTGCATCCCGACGAAGTGCGGGACGCGCAGGTCACCTGCCACGGTGCTCCAGCCGAGGAACGGCAGGCCCGGCCCGCCGTCCGGGACACCGACCGCGTGTGCGCCCACGATCCCCGCGACGTCCGCCTGCTGCTGCAGGGTCGGCATCGTCATCAGCACGGCGACCGCCATCCCCACGAGCCCCAGCACCACCGCGGCCAGCAGCGCGGTCCGGCGCGCGCGGTCCGTGCTCGGCGCCCGCAGCAGGGCCACCCCGACGACGGCCGTCATCATCCACACCACCGCGATGGAGGCCCCCATGGTCGACCACAGCGCGGTGGACAACGGTGTGGAGACGTTGAAGTGGCTCGTCGTCCCCGCGGCCGCCGCTCCGACGATGACGAGCATCTCGACGACGAGACCGACCACGGCGACCGTCGCCGCCCGGTCCGTCCAGCGCCGGGTCCGGGAGCCGAGAGGCACCTGGCCGACCAGCCAGGCGAGCGTCAGGGCGTAGAGGGCGATCGACAGGGCGAACTTCGTCGGCTTCGCCCATGCGGCCAGCCCGGTGATCTCGCGCGGGTCGGCGACCGTGAGCACCGCGGTGACGACCCCGAGCAGGGCCATCCCCCCGGCGAGCACCAGCGAGGGTCGGTGCCACCCCGCCGGTCGCAGGTCCCTCCCGACGGGGACACGGGCGGTGAAGGCCGTCCCAGCACCCTGCGCGCTCATCGGGCCGCCCCCGCTGCTGCCGACCGGGTGGAGGGCGCCGGGACGTGGTCGTCCGGCGGCCCTCCGCCGTACCGGCGCACGGACGCGTCCTCCTGGGCCATCCGTCGCAGGCCCGCCATGAGGGTGTCGCCGAGCACCGTCCCGACCACCACGGTCTCCGCCGCCCGGGACCGGTCGCCGTCCGACTGCACGATCGCCTCGACGGCGTCGAGGTCGGCCTCGGCGACCACGGCGGCGGCCTGGGCGTAACGCTCGAGGCCGGCGGCCAGGTCTCCCCGGCCCACGCGGGCCCAGCCGTCCAGGACGGCCGCCGCCGCCTCCAGCCCGGGGTTGTCGTCGTGGACGTGCCAGCCCCGGCCGGTCGTCACCGCGCGCACGCGGTCGAGGGACTCGGGCGTCGCCGGTGCCGCCGGGCGCGGCAGCGCGCCCTGCGCGACGCCGAGGACCTCGGCGAGGGGCAGGTCCGCGTCGTCGATCGCGTCGAGCACGCGCCGGGCGGCCGCGAGCGAGAGCCCCCCGACGTCGACGAGCGAGCGGATCAGCACCAGACGGGCGACGTGCTGCTCGTCGTACTCGGTGCGGTTGTGCCCGGTCCGCTCCGCAGCCGGCAGCAGCCCCTCCCTCACGTAGAACTTGATGAGCGGCGCACTGACGCCGGTCCTGCTCGACAGCTCAGAGATCCGCATACCGACAGCGTCGCTATCGATAGTGGCTCTGTCAATACTCGTCGCTCTTCTCGGGCCCCCTGCTCCGGTGGCGCTCGGCTCCGACGCCTCCGGCCGCCGTCGTGCCCGTGCTGCTCCTCGGACGAGGGCCGGTCGTCGTCGTGGACGCGGACGCTGCACCTCAACGGCGCCGGGAGGCACGGCCGGCCCTCGCCCCCGGCGCCCCACCCCTACGGCACCGACGTGATCGAGCTCGATGCCTGCTCCTGGCCGTCCAGGAAGGAGGTGATCGCGCCGGCCATGCGCTCGGGGGCCTCGAGGGCCACGTGGTGGCCGACGCCGTCGAGCACGACCGATCGGACAGGTCCCTGGACGACCTGGGCAAGGGTGTCGAAGGTGAAGGTCCCGCCGGAGCCGCCGATCGCCAGCGCAGGGACCGCGAGCGGGGTCGATGCCCGGTCGAGGAACTCCTCCCCCTCCGCCAGCATCGACCGGTAGAGACCGACGGCGCCGTTCCACCCGCCGTCCCGGGCGTAGGTCCGGGCGAACTCCTCGACGTCGGCGTCGGTCACCGATCCCGGCACAGCAGTCATCGCCGGGAACGCCCAGCTGCCCAGCAGCTCGCGCTCCCGACCGCTCAGCAGCATGGTGGCGATCCCCGGTGCGGCGAGCACCCCGATGTGCCAGGAGCCGCCACGGGTGATGTCGGCGAAGCCCTCCAGCCCGAACCCGGCCAGCCCCATCTCGGTGGCGATGATGCTGCGCACGTCCTCCGGGTGCTCGGCGGCGAGGCGGTACAGGGTGCCGCCGGCGATGTCCTGCCCGGCGACGTGCACCGGCCCGGCCCCGAGCCCCGCGACCAGGGCGTGCAGGTCGTCCGCGGCCACGGCGCTGGTGAAGGCGTCGTCGGCGGCGGCGGAGTCACCGAACCCGCGGAGGTCCACGGCGAACACGCGGTGCTGTGCGGCGAGCAGCGGGATGAGGCGGTGGAACGCCCACCAGGACTCGGGGAACCCGTGCACGAGCAGGATCGGCGAGCCGCTCGTCCCGGACGACACGTAGTGCAGCGTGGTGCCGTTGACGTCCGCGGTGTGGTGCTCGAGGCCGGGGACCGTGGCCCCGGCCGGTGCGACGGTGGTGCGCATGGGATGCCTCCGATAGATTGACAACCTGGTTGCCAACCTTTGAGGAAGGCAACCGGGTTGTCAACCCTCCGGAGGGCAGTAGCGTCGAGCCGTGGAACCTCTGGACGGCGCACAGTTCGCCCGCCTGCTGCTCGGCGCCTTCGATGCGATGGTCGACGAGGTGCGGACCGAGCTCGAGGCGGCGGGGCACCCGGGGCTCACGGTGGCCAACGAGATGGCCGTCCAGGCGATCGGCGACGGCGTGGACAACGCCGCCGCGCTGGCCCGCGCGGTCGGGGTCTCCCGCCAGGCCGCCGCCAAGACCATCACTCACCTCGAGGCGCTGGGGTACGTCGAGCGCCGAGCCGACTCAGCCGACGGTCGCCGCAAGAGGCTGACGGTCACCCGGCAGGGGATCGACGCGACCGCCGTCGGCGCCGCGGCCTTCCAGACCATCTACCGACGCTGGCAGGCCGACGTCGGAGCCGACCACGCCGCCTCGGTCGTGCGCGCACTCCACCGCCTGGCCGGCAAGAACCGGGCGGGCGGGTCGTCGGACCCGGGCTAGCGGTCCGCGACGGCCGTGCTCGCGGGCGAGACCGGCGGCGGCACCGACCCGCGGTGCACGGGGCGACGCATGACGGCGGCTGGACGGACGCGCGCAGCTGCCCTCCGCCAGCAACCGTCGCAGGTCGGCAGCGCGTCCCTCGTGGGAGGTCGCCCCCGCGCGCACCCGTCCGCATCCCGCGCGGGGCACGGTCCTCGTCGCTGCGATGCCTCGTCGACGCCCGTGGCCCCCGCTAGACCGGGACCCCGTCGTCGTCGCCGCCGCGCAGCCGCACCCAGGCCTCGACGACGACGAGCGCCGCTGCCGTGATCCCGACGGCCAGCACGACGGTCCCGGCCGTCATCCCGGCCCGTGTCGCGAGCGTGAGCACCCCGACCACGGCGACCACCACGGGCACCGCGAACCGCCGCGCCGCGCGCTGGTCGCGCCGTACGTACATGCCCCACAGGCCGAGCAGGAACAGGCCGTAGGGGGCGGTGACGGCGGCCGCGGCGGTGGTGGCGCTGACCTCGCCGTGGTGGGCGGACTCCTCGATGACGAGCGCCAGCCCGGCGCCCACGGCGGCGACGGAGGCGAACATGACCAGGTGGAGGTAGGACCAGGCGTACGGCCACCACCGCGAGGAGCCCAGGTGGTCGCCGGGCCTCTCGAAGTAGACCCACCAGATCGAGAAGAGGACCAGCAGGCCGCCGACGAACACGGGGGCGAGCGCGCCCGCAGCGCCCTCGTCGATCGCCGTCTGGACCGCGCGCGCCGTGGCGAGCACGGACTCTCCCAGGACGATGATCATGAAGAGCCCGTAGCGCTCGGCGATGTGGTCGGCGTGCCAGGGGATCGCCGTGGTGCGCTCGGCCCACAGCGGCAGGAGCACCTCGACGGCGGCCAGCGGCACGCACGCGACGAGCCACGCCTGCGTCGGAAGCGCGAGCAGCGTGAGCACCCAGGCGGTCTGCACGGCGGCCAGGCCGCCGGCGTAGCGCAGGGCCGTCGCCCGCCGGACGGCGTCGCCTCGCGCCACGCGCAGCCAGGTCAGGATCTGCGCGACGCGCATGAGCGTGTAGCCCGCGACGACCACCGAGAAGTCGCCGTCGACCATCACGCGCGGCACGCCGGCGGCGAAGACGAGCGCGCCGGTCATGGTGAGGAACGTCAGGGCGCGGAAGAGGACGTCGTCGGTGTCGTACGCCGAGGAGAGCCACGTGAAGTTGACCCACGCCCAGTAGATGGCGCAGAAGATCATCGCGAAGCGGACGAGCCCCTCGGTCGCGTGCGCCTCGGCGATGCTGTGGTGCAGGCCCTCGGCGGCGAGGGCGACGGCGACCACGAAGACCAGGTCGAAGAACAGCTCGAGGGGCGTCGCGCCGCGGTCGCGCTGGTCCGGGTCCCGGCCCGCGAGCGGCGCCGCCAGGCGCATGCGGCGGTGCCCGAGGAGAAGCTGCTGGCTCATGGCCGCCGACCCTAGGGCGAGACGGCACGCCGCAGAAAGGGAGGTGGCGGGGGCTGCGTCCGAAGGCGGGCCGGTACCACCAGGCCGGTCGCACCTCCTGGCTAAGAATGTTACCTTCGGGCTAATCGGAGTACCCGACCTCGGGTGCGGCCCGTCCGTCGACTCCCACAACTGGTTCCGACACATGAGGCTCTCGAAGGACGTGCACCCTGCCACAGGCGGGTGCGGGACGCGGGCTCGCCATGCCTAGAGCGGGCCTCGACGCAGGCACCATCACGCGCGCGGCAGCCGAGGTCGTCGACGAGGTCGGCTACGCCGGCCTCACGATGGGGCTGGTCGCGGACAGGCTCGGGGTGCGGGCGCCGTCCCTCTACAAGCACGTCACGGGGCAGGCGGACCTGGGTCGCCGTATCGCGGTGCTGGCGGTCACCGAGATCGGCGACGCCCTGCGCGACGCGTTGCAAGGGAGGTCGGGGCGTCAGGCGCTCGAGGCCGCCGCCTCCACCACTCGCCGGTACGCGCGGGACTTCCCGGGTCGCTTCGCGGCCACCCTGTACGTCACGGCGGCCGATCCGCAGGATCCCCTCCATCTCGCCTGGCTCCGCGTCGTCGAGTCCCACTCCGCGATCCTGAGGGGGTACGGGATCGACGAGGAGGACACGAGGCACGCCCTCCTCCTGCTCCGCGCCTTCCTGGACGGGTTCTCCCTGGTGGAGCCGGCGGGAGACATGCACACCGAGGACGAGATCGACCTGGGCCTGCGATGGTCGATCACCTTCATCGACCGCGGCCTGCGCGAGCTGTCCGACGTCCCGAGCAGCCCTTAGCCCGCGTGCACCGGTGCCGCGGGCGCTCGCCCGTCACCTGCGTGCGCAGAGGTCTCGTCGACGACGCCGCGCGGGCAGGCAGGACCCCGCGCGCCGCCTCCGGGCGAAGGCTTGACGCGTTCTGGCTACACCTCGTAGCCTGCGGTTACGGCTACTAGCCGAAGCCGTACTGCTCTCGCCCCAGCCTCCGCCACCGCGCCACGGTGCCTCAGCGCAGAATCGACGGACTCCCCATGAGCAAGCCGTACACCGACGCCGGCGACATCCCGGTCGACGAGCCGCAGCCGGTCCTCACCTACCACCCCCTCACGGTCGACGCCCCGGGCCGCCCCAGCCCCCTCGAGGTCAAGGTCTCCGTGCCGGCGTCGGGCACCGACCTCCCGGTCATCCTGCTGTCCCACGGTCACGGTGCGTCCAACCACCTGGCCTCCATGAAGGGCTATGCACCGGTGGCCGAGTTCTGGGCCGCCCACGGCTTCGCCGTCATCCAGCCCACGCACCTCGACGCGAACGAGCTCGGCCTGCGGGACACCGACCTCCCGGACGCGCCCCTCTTCTGGCGCGACCGGGCGACCGACATGCACCACGTCCTCGACCACCTCGAGGACATCCAGAACGGGGTCCCCGGCCTCGCCGCCCGCGGGCTCGACGCCGGACGGGTCGCCGCCGTCGGCCACTCCCTCGGCGGCATGACCGTCGCGTCCCTGCTCGGCATGCAGGTCCTGGACCCCGCCGACCACCGCGCGCCGGACCTCTCGGACCCCCGGATCACGGCCGGCGTCGTGATCGGTGCTCCCGGCTCGGGCCACGACCTCGCGGAGTGGGCACGCGAGAACTACCCCGTCCTGCAGCACCTCGACTTCAGCACCATGACCGGCACGGCCCTCGTCATCGCCGGCGACGAGGACCTCAACCCGTACTTCTCGGAGCGGCTCAGCTACCGGTCCGACGCGTACACCCTCAGCCCGGGGTCCAACAAGACGCTCCTGACCTTCCGCGGAGCAGAGCACATCTACGGGGGCGTCTCCGGCTGGGACGCGAAGGAGACGTCGGACGAGAACCCCGAGAGGGTCGCCACCCTCCGGGCCCTCGTGTGGGCCTACCTCCGCAGCCAGCTGTTCACCGACGACCCCGCCTGGCAGACCGCCGTCGACGCCCTCGCCGACGCCGAGCAGCCCCTGGCCGAGGTCGGCACGAAGGAGCACGCGCACCGGCCTGGCCTCACCCAGCCCTGACGGTAGCCCGACCGTGGACCCGTGGACCTCCCTCGTCGGTGCCCGGTGCCCGGAGGACTGCCGGAGGACCGGGCTCCGGCTCACGCGCTCGACGAGCGTGCCGGACGGCCCAGCGCCCGGATCGCGGCCAGCGCGGGGCTGTGCCACGTGGGCGGGCCGTACGCCATCGAGCACACGACGTCCGGGTCCTGCCGGGGGCACACCTCGCGGGCGCGGCGCGTGGCGTCCACGAGGCCCGGCACCCCGCAGCCGGAGGCGTGCTGCAGGGCCCGCGCCAGCTCGTCCGGCTCCGGGTAGAACGGCGACAGGCTGTGCCAGCGTGCCGGCGAGGCCCCCGCCCACGCCAGGCCCGCCGCGAGCGCGGCCAGGGACTCCTCGACCCCCGGGATGCGCTGCAGCCCGCAGGAGAACAGCAGCGCCAGGACGTTCGTGACGGCGGTGAGGTCCACCATGTCGGCCCCTCCCGTGCGGTGCCAGGTGGCGAAGACGCCCCGGCGCACCCACGGGGGACCCGGGTCGGGCGGGCAGCGCAGCCGGTGCGCACCCACGGTGCGGCAGGCCACCCGACGGGCCTCGTCGCGTGCCACGCGCCCGGCCAGGGCGAGCTCCAGGAGCATGACGGCGGTGTCGTCGCTGTCGGCGGGGAGGTCCGGGGCCCAGGCCGGCACCGCGGCACGGGGCCAGAAGCCGTAGGAGCCCTCGGGACGGCGGCAGCCCTCCAGCACGTCGAGCCACCCCCCCGGCACGGTGCGGCCGGCGAGGCGCTGCTCCCGCACCGCGAGGGCCGTGACGAAGCCGTTCTCGTCCGCCCGGCAGCGCCCGTCCGCCCACCGCACGACGCTGGCGACACCACCACGGCGGGGACCGGGGCCGACGACGGCACCTGCGCGCCCCGCACCGGCCGCACCCGTCCGCCGCGCCCCGCCCGCCGACGTCATGGGCCCGTCAGGTCGGGCGGAGCCCGGCCTGGAGCCAGCGGCCGCCGGCCAGGTCGACCCCGACGCCCACCATGCCGTGCCGCCAGCGGCCGTCGTCCGGCCCGGTCGACAGCGCCCGGTAGAGGTCGCAGGACGCCGCGGGGGCGTCGACCGAGCCGAGGGACCGCAGCACCGCCGCGCTCACCGCGGCGTCGTCCGGCCACACCCACTTGGCGATCGTGAACCAGGTGAGCGCGGCAGGGGCGCCGGACGGCGAGAGCACGAGGCTGAGGCCGGAGGGGCCGCTCAGGCCGAGCCGCGGGCGGCCAGGACCGTGGACGAGCCTCCCCACGAGGTCCTGCAGGGCCCCCCCGTCACCGACCAGACGCGCCGCGGCGCCGAGCCCGTCCCACGAGAGGTCGGCGACGCGGGCGTAGAGCTCGACGGACCCGTCGTCGTTCACGCCCGTCATGCGCCAGGTGACGTCCCCGACGTCGTGGGCCAGGTCGCCGCTCGCCCCGAGCCAGGGGCCGGGGGCGAGCCGGCCGGCGGGCAGCTCGAGGTAGACCTTGGACCGTCGGACGCCACCGGACCGACGCTCCCCGAGCCAGGCCCCGTACCGAAGGTGCCGCCCCCGCTGCACCTCCTCCCACGGCGCCACGTCGACGCCCGCGGCCCGGGCGGCGAGGGCGAGGCGGTCGGCCTCGGGGGTCTCGGGCCCGGCCACCTCGCACGTCCACCGGATCGCGGCGTCACGGGAGGCCCACGCGAGCTCGACGGGGTACCCGGTCGCCGTCAGGCGGCCCGACGTCCACGCGACCTCGGGCCAGCTCGAGCCCATGACGGGCCGCAGCACCTCGACCAGGGCGCCCAGAGCCGTCTCGGCGTCCTCGGCCGCCCCGGCCGCCCCGGTGGAGCGGATCCGCCCCAGGGCACGTGCCAGGGGCGCCAGCGGCTCGAGCACGGGCGTCACGCTCACCGGATCGGGATCACCGTCTCGGTCGTCCTCACGAACGCCCGCTGGTCGAACAGGCCGGGGCCGGTGAAGGTGAACCGCACGCTGAACTCCCGCTGCGCCGGGTCCCGCAGGGCGATGTGCAGGCGCAGGGGCTCCGTCGCGGCACCGGGCATCTCGTGGCGCAGCACCCGGTCGTACCGCACCGGCTGCTCGCTGTGGTACTCCAGGTCGACGATCACGAGGTCGACCCCGGCCGACGGGAACGACGGCACGAGCACGAGGTCCAGGGCGTCGCCGAAGAGGTCGTCGACCCGGAGGAGCGAGAGCTCCACCGGGACCGGGTCGGTCCGCTCCACCGTGCCGTCGGTCAAGGTCTGGCGGTAGCTCACCGACACCCCGCGTCCTGCCGGCGCCGGGAGGGCGCCGCGGAGCCGCCAGACCTCCGGCGGCGTGTCCTTCCGCAGCGTCACCAGGTGCCGCAGCTCGCGGTCCCCGTACCCGTGGGCGCCGAGCTGGACGTCGATGGAGTCGACCACGTCCCAGTCGACGTTCCCCCGCTCGATCGTGTACGTGCGCAGGTCCAGGTGCTCGTGCGGGTTGAGGACGACGTCGCGGTCGGTGGAGCCCGGCAGCGGGACGGAGTACCGCAACGCGTCACCGTCCCAGCCGGCGGTGGCGTCGAAGGTGAGGTCGAGGCGCGCGTCGTAGCTCATGGTCAACGCGTCGTCGAGGAACGTCGTGAACGTCTGCGGCTCCGTCCGCTGGGGGGTGAAGACGAGGTCGCCGTGGCGGACGTCCCCGGCCGGTCCGTAGTCGATCGACAGGTGGGCCTCGGTCAGTCCGAGCCCCGTGACGTCGCCCGGCATCCGGGCGGTGACCTGCAGCTCGCGGAAGAACCTGTGGTTGAGGTCGATGAGGGTCACGACCCTCTCGGCGGCGGAGAGGTCCCGCGCGAGGAGGCCGACGAAGCCCTGGGGCGCCAGCGTCTGACGGACGGCCTCGCTCCGCTTGTAGTGCAGGGTCAGCTCGCGGCGCTCCTCCTTCCGGACGAACCGCAGCTTCAGCGCGGCGAGCGTGGGGAGCTCGCCGGGCCTGGCTCCTCCCGGACCGGGGCCGGGTGCGGGTGCGGGACCCGGTGCCGGACCGGGTGCCGGACCCGGTGCCGGACCGGGTGCCGGACCCGGGGCCGGACCAGGACCCGGGGCCGGGCCAGGACCGGGTGCGGGACCAGGACCCGGGGCCGGACCAGGACCGGGGGCCGGACCAGGACCGGGGGCCGGACCAGGTCCGGGACCGGGACCCGGTGCCGGACCCGGATCGGCCGCGCGCTGGAGCACCCCGCTCCAGGAGGACCCGGTCCCCCCGCCACCGGGCAGCCTCACCTGGGCCACGCGGTTGTCCGGGTCCCCGCCGAACGGCCCGTGGCTGCCGGGACGGGCGGCGGCCGCGGTGTCGCCGAGCGCCTCCACCACCACCGGGTCTCCCCCGGCACGACGCACGAGCGCGACGGCGACGTCCAGCCGGCGCCGGGACAGCCGCAGGTTGTACGCGGCGCGGACGGGGTCGGGCTGGGGTGCCGCGTGCTCGTGGCTCGCGTAGCCGCGCACCTCGACCCGCTTCGGCGCCGGCAGCCCGGCGATCCAGCGGGCGAGGCGCTCGGCACCGATCTCGGGGCCGGTCCAGGCGCCGTCACCCTGCACCTGCTGGAGCCCGGTGGCGGACCGGAAGCGCGGATCTGCCGTGGTGTTCTCGACGTAGGCACGGAACTGCGCGCTGGGGGGCTGGGTCGACCAGCCGTTCTCCGCGGGCTTGTCCATGTCGAAGAACAGGCAGAAGACCTCGCCGCCCCCGGGCGCGGGCCAGGTGACGTCCACCGCGACCGACTCCCCCGGGGGGACGGCGCGGGTCACGCAGCCGTCCGCGGCGACGGGCACGTCCTGGCCGGCGAGCCGGACCCGTGCACCCGCACCGGTGATGCGGAGGGTCTCCGTCGTGCCCTGCGTCGCGGGCGTGTGGGTCACGGACTGCCCGGCCGGCAGGGGGGTCGGCGAGGTGGACAGCTGCTGGAGCACGGCCGCGGCGGGTGCCGCGGGCGGGATCGGCACGGTGACGCCACCCGTCGGGGCCGCGGCCGGGACCGTGCCGCGGACGCCGGGCGGAGGTGCGGCAGCGGGGCTCGGCGCGGGTCCGCCCGGCCCCGGCGGAGGAGCGGGCGCAGACCCACCCGGGCCCGGCGCAGGAGCCGGCGCAGGCCCACCCGGGCCCGGCGCAGGAGCCGGCGCAGACCCACCCGGGCCCGGCGCAGGAGCCGGCGCAGGCCCACCCGGTGTCGGGGCGGGCCCGCCCGGTGCCGGCGCAGGAGCCGGCGCAGGCCCACCCGGCCCCGGCGCAGGAGCCGGCGCAGGTCCACCCGGTGTCGGGGCGGGCCCGCCCGGTGCCGGCGCAGGCCCCCCCGGTGTCGGCGTCGCCCCCCCGGAGCCGGCGAGCGTGCCCGGCGCCAGGGTGGGCGTGAACCAGTCGTCGAGCAGGTGGTCGGTGAAGAGCTTGAGGGCCCAGGCCTCCTGGTCCTTCTCGTCCTGCTCGTCGGTGAAGTTGTGGACGGTGATGGTGATGGCACCCGTGGCCTTCAGCCACTCCAGGGCGGCCTCCAGCCCGACCTTGACGTACATGTACTGGCCCTCGAGTCCGACGGTGAGGGCGGTGTAGACCTGCTCGAGCCGCGCGGTGATGGTCACGTCCAGCGCGGGGCGCATCGCCAGGAACTGCAGGGAGTACACGACCCCGACCGGGGTCAGCCCCTCCCGCAGCGCCTGCTCCATGATGATCGCGCCCTCCTGGCTGAGGACGAGGTTGAACGCCGCGCGGTTCGCCGCGTCCATCGTCGGCACGGTGGCCCCGAGGATCCGCTCCGTGGCCCGGAACGCCCCCTCCTGCGCCGGCGTCGACGACGTCCCGCCCGAGCCCTGCAGGTCGAGCGCGATGCACTGCACGGCACCGTGCTCGAACGGCGGCGGGGCGACGGTGACGGGCAGCTCCGCCCCCGGCTCGGAGCTGACGCGCGACTCGATCCTGCGCAGCGTCGAGGCCGGCAGCTCGAGCGTGGCCTCGAACATCATGAAGCCGCCGCCCCGCTGCACGCCGCCGGCCTCCGCCGGCCGGTAGGTCAGGAGCGAGAGCGCGGGCGCGCCGTCCGTGCGGTGCGCCAGCGCCACCCGCCCGGGCAGGTACCAGAAGCGGCTCTTGTCGGCGTGGTCGCGGTAGACGGTGATGCCGTCGACGACCAGCGGCCTCTCGAGACTCAGCATGTCGGACCCCTCCGCTCAGGGAAGTCGCGGGACCAGGACCGGCGCGGCCGACGCGGTCCACCTGGTCTCGTGCTTCAGGCCGTTCCTGAACCGCACGGTGGAGCTCCACTCGTACGTGCTGCGGGTGACGTCCGCGTAGTCGAACTCGAACCGGGCCCGGCCGTCCGGGTCCTCGAGGTCGAACCGGGCGGCGTAGTTGAGGTTCTCGACGAAGTCCTCGAACCGCAGCAGCACCGTGACCTTCTCGACGGCGCGCTGCCGCCACTGGGCCGGTGGCCGCACCTCGACGACGCGGTGGCCCCGCTTCGCCGGGTCGACGACGATCCGCGGCTCGTAGGTGATGGACGGCGGGATCTGCTTCACACGGCCGTCCAGGTAGCTGAACGTCACCGTGTACTCGACGGCCGTCTGCGCCGGGTCGCGCAGGTCGACGACGAACGGCGGCGGCGTGCTCGTGGGCGTCAGGTGCAGCGTGTCCTCGACGAGGACGTCGTTGGGCTCGTCCACGTAGCGCACGTCCACGAAGACCTCGCGCATCTCGTCCCACGAGACGTGGGGCAGCACGGCGAGGGTGCGCGGCCGGAAGGGGTTGCGGACCTGGATGTGCTCCTCGTCGCTGATCGACCAGCCGCTGTCGACGTCGTTCCCGTCGGCGGCGCGCATGACGGTCCGGAGGTCGTACGACGTGTTCCCCCGGTCGACGACGAACATCGGCCAGGTGGCGTCGGGCTTCTTCTCCACCAGACGGAACAGCTCGCGCTGGTCGATCCTGTTGTCCTCGTCGCGGTAGCGGACGTGCACCTCGACGGAGTCGAACCGCGTCCACGGGATCCGCTCCGCCAGGACGGTCACGGGCCTGACGGTGAAGACGTCCTGCTCGGGCAGCAGCGACACCACGTCGGCGGTGGCCGTCTCCGTCGGGCTGCTCAGCTCCGCGGGCCGCTCGGAGGTGTCGGCGCCGATGAAGCGCACGTCGTAGGAGACGTCCACCTCCTGCTGCATGACGCCGCCGCGCACGTCGCTGAGCCACTCGAAGCCCGTGGACCACGACGGGGCCGTCAGCAGGGCGTTGCGCGCGACGCCGCCGTACTCGGCGCGCACGTCGATGCTGTCGATGTAGGGCGCGCCGGCGTTCGGCCGGTACAGCGCCTGCAGCTTCCGCTTCGTGAAGAAGTCACCGGCCTGGACCTCGCGGATCAGCCGGTCCTTCAGGTCCGGCGAGGCCGCGATGGCGGAGAACAGCGAGGCCAGGTGCCCCTGGGGGTAGATCGAGCGACGCACGGTGGTGCGCTCGGAGAAGTGGACGTCGAGGTGCTTGCGGTCGATGCGCGTGTAGTCGGTCTTCTTGTAGGAGAAGCTCACCGGCGGGTTCATCGCCGCCGGCCCCCCGGCGGCCATCGCGGCCTGCTGCGTCGCGAACGCGCCGACGGCCTGGAGGTCCTGCACCCAGCCGGAGGGGTCGTCGGGCGTCCACGGCGGCAGGCTGGGCTCGAAGAACGCCGCCGTGATCATGGCCTTCACCTGGGCGAGGGCGGCGTCGCGGCGGTCGATCACCCCCTCGGTGTCCTCGGGCACGAAGGTGTCCGCGCGCAGGTCGATCGCCTTGGACTCGTCGAGCTCGTCGACGACCTCCGAGATGTCCGACGAGAAGATCCACGCCTTCGTGCCGAAGGTCTCGTCGAGGTGCTTCTGCACGCGGTCCCAGTCGATGGACAGCGTCACCTGGTACGCCGGCCGCAGCGCCAGGTAGTCGAGCGAGTAGACCACGGCGATGGGGAGGATCGCGGCGTCCAGCGTCCCCTGCACGATCGCGTACGCGTCCTCGTCGAGCAGGACGGAGAACGAGGCGGCGTTGTCGTTGTACAACGACGGCTTCGCGTTGTGCACCGCCCGCACGACGAAGGGCGCGCCCTCCGTCGGCGAGCCGCTGTCCGTCCCCATGATGACCAGGCGGACGGAGCCGTCGACCGGCGGCACCGCCGCGAGCCGGGGCGTGCCGTCGAGGTCGTACCGGCGCTCGATCTCCCCCTCGAGCGCGTCGATCTGCGGCTGCTCGAGCCCGATGTTGCAGTCGAACGAGAGCAGCCCTCCGGTCCGGCTCCCGCGGAAGCCGACGAGCTGGAACATCGGCGTGCCGTCGACGACGGTCAGGTGCGGACGTGCCGGCGCGTAGTACCACTGCAGCGGGTCCGCGTGGTCGGGGAACACCGAGACGCCGTCGAGCACGGCGCAGCGGGAGTCGAGCAGGAGCATGGGAACACCTCGGTCCGTGGTCGGGACGGCGCTCAGGCCGGGATCTCGAGGAACAGCGACTCCGCCGTGACCTTCTCCTTGACGTCGGACTTCCGCGTCCCGTCGGTCAGGAAGTAGGTGATCGTGTGCTTGTACTCGGCCGGCTCGTCCTTCGGCAGGAAGACGGTCCAGGACTGGGACTCGCCGTCGCCGGGCCGGAACCGGAAGTCGTCCGTCTTCTTCGGCACGCTGTGGCTGTACTCCAGCGACACGTTGACCAGCTTGAGGGCGGTCCAGTCGAGCAGGTCGGGCACGATCGACACGTCCAGCCGGTCGGCGAACTCGCGGCCCAGCCGGAAGCGCGTGCCCTTGGCGTCGGCCACCTCGATCTCCTTGCTGGTGCCGTCGCGGTGGGTGATGGTGGCCGTGTACGACAGCCTGCCCTTGGTCTCGTCGACGGTCGGGAAGGTCCAGACGTCGAACGTCTTGCCCTCCCCGCTGAGCGTGACCGTGAAGTCCTGGCGGTAGCTGTTGCCGGACTCCTCGTAGGTGGCCTGCACGCTGATGTCGTCCACGTCGTTCTCCAGGTCGCCGACGGCCTGGAAGGTGACCGTGCGCAGGGACCGGAACGGGTCGTCGACGGAGATCACATCGGCGTCCGTGCTCTGCTCCGGACCCGTGATCTCGCGGCCGTCGCCCTTCATCGTGTAGACGGTCTGGTAGAACACGTCGCCCGTGCGCGGCGTCCCGATCACCTCGAGCAGCTTGTGCTTGTCGTCGTCCGCGGTGAGGTTGAAGAAGCGCTCGACCGGCTCGTCGCCGCCGGTGTACCGCACCCGGACCCGTGCGCGGCTCACCTGCTCGAAGTTGATGTCCCCGTTGACGACGTCGAGCTTCAGCACCGGCAGGTTGCTCACCTTGACGTTGAGGTCCGTGCCGTCGTCCTCGACCTCCTTCGAGGTCCACGGCGGGACGTCGCCCTTGAAGTGCACGGTGTAGGACCAGAAGAACTTCCGGATCTTGTCCGCGACGATGAACTCGGCCTTCTGCGGCTTCCCGGCGTCGTCCTTCGTGAAGGTGGCCTCCACGGTCTTCGCGTTCTCCCCGTGGGGGTAGCGGACCTTGACCTCGACGAGCGTGATGCCGTACTCCTCGAAGTCGGCGTCCACCCGGATCGCGAGCAGCAGCGACCGCAGGAACTCGTCGACGCTGATCTTGGAGTAGTAGTCCTCCCACTTCAGCGCCGCGCCGTCGACGTTCTTCAGGCTCGTCACCGTGGGGATCATGCCCCCGGGGTGGATCGTCCGGACGACGGCCACGGCCTCGGTCCAGCCCACCTGCACGTCGGAGATCTGGGTGTTGGAGACCTCGCGACGGACGTCCTCGATGTCCTGG
Source organism: Cellulomonas endophytica (assembly GCF_004123805.1). Classification (GTDB taxonomy): domain Bacteria; phylum Actinomycetota; class Actinomycetes; order Actinomycetales; family Cellulomonadaceae; genus Cellulomonas; species Cellulomonas endophytica. Next base: position 27,511 of record NZ_RWJX01000010.1, read on the forward strand.
CCCTCGGTCCAGTCCTTGACGTTCGGGTCCACCGCCTGGACGGCCTCGAGCAGGTTGCGCTTCACGCCCTCCTCGAGCTGGGTCATGATCGCCTGGCGCATCGCGGCGTCCAGCTTGGCCTGCTCCTCGGGCGGGAGGTTGGGGTTCGCGACGAAGCGGAAGTCGGTCGTGGTGACCTCGTTCTTGTACCGCTCGGTGCGGGTGATCTCGGTGTAGCTGTCCTCGCTCCAGAAGTTGTCCTCCGTGTCGACGTCCTGGAAGAACGAGTAGAACGAGTCCGCGCGCCAGTGCCCCTTGGCCTCGGCCTTGGGCAGGCGGACGTAGTGGTCGAGGTCGTACACCACCTGGATCGCCGAGCCGGTGCCCTTGCTCAGGGTCTCCTTGAACACGGCCGTGCCCAGGACGGTGAGCTCGAGGAAGAAGCAGGCGGTGTTGTCGCCGGTCAGCGACGGCACGGTGGAGCCGCTGATCCGCTCCACCATCTTGCCGTCCTGCTGCAGGACGAGGCGCACCGCTCCGCGCAGCCACGGCACGGTCTGGACCTGCGGCTTGGGGCCGTTGGCGCCGAAACGCTGGGTGAGCTCGGCCTCGAGGCCGGCCCGGATCGCCTGCAGGGTCTCCGGCAGGATGCTGAGGTCGGTGTCGAAGGCGACGAAGCCGCCGAACTGGCTGTCCCCCACCCGACGGATGGCGTCGTACTCCACGAAGCGGAGCGCCAGGCCGCCGTTCTCCAGCCGGGCGATCCGGGAGAAGCGTGGCATGACGTAGAAGACGTCGGGCCGGTTGTCGTCGTCGTCCCCGTGGACGTCGTGCCCGGCGAGCACCCGCAGGTTCTCGAACTTGATCATGGAGGTCTCCTTGTGCTGGATCGGTCTCAGGCGCGCCAGGTGGCGGCGTCGGTGACGACGGCGACGGGGCCGGGTCCCCCGGAGGGGGACTCGGCGAGCGGTCCGGTCGCGGCGACCCGCAGCAGGTACCGGACGGTGAGGAGGCCGGGCTCGCCGGCCAGCGCGCGGTGGACGACGGACAGGTCGTCCGCGGTCAGGGTGACGCTGAAGGAGGCGTCCTGGCTGACGGTCCCCGAGGGTGCCGACGCGGCCAGCGACCGCTCCTGGCCGTCCCGCACGAGCAGTAGCTCGGCGGAGCCCTCGACCTCGAAAGGAGCGGGTTGCAGCCGGACGTCGTCGGCGGCCCCCGCGGCGACCGCCGCCTCGCGGACCGCAGTCTGCGCCGCGTCCGAGACCTCGAGCGCGGTGGTGACCATGAGCATGGCGAGGCCGCCCGCCTCGATCAGGTTGAGCTGCGGGGCGCCCGACTCGGTCCGCACGGGGCCGGCCTGGAGCGGCAGGAAGCGCCACTCGGACCCGCCCTTCGGGCCGACCGCCCGCAGCCCCCCGGCCTCGACGACGAGCACGTCTTCCTCCTCCTCTGCCGCCCACGGCGGGTCGGTGAACGAGAACGGGTCGAGCCAGACCGCGGCGTCCGGCAGCGGCTGCGCGACCGTGCGCGGGTGGGCGCCGCGGGTCGTCGCGACGGCCTGCACCGTCACCTCGGCGGCGTCACGCGGGACGGCGAGCCAGGCGTCGCCGTCGCCCGACACGCCGAGGGCGGCGACGCTGACGAAGACCGCCGGGTCGCGGACCCAGCGCGAGGCCCGGGCGGTGACGGTGACGTCCGCCCGGTCGAGCAGACCGCGGGTGGCGTGGACGGCGACGAGCCGCAGACCGAGGTCCGCCGGGACGACGACGGGCGTCGGGTCGCCGACGACGTGCCGCGCGGGCCCGCGGATCGTGCGGGGGCCCCGGTCGGTGTCCATGACGGCGGCCCCCGTGAGGTCGTAGACGAGCGGCTCCCCGGGGGCCAGGCGCAAGGTCGCCCCCGCGGGCGCCGGGGGCCGGAGCTGGGCGACGACCTCGGCCCGGAACGGCCGGGCGGGCGGGGCCGGCGGGGCCGTCAGCGTCGCGGTCGCGACGAGGACCCCGGCCGGGAGCACCGGCATCGTGGCGTGGACGACGAGGGGCTCGCGGCCGTCGGTGAGCGGGGGGACGCCGTGCTCCCGGACGACCGCGTCCGGGCCGGACCCGCCGCGCACCGGGTCGCACGCCAGCCGCACCAGCCGCACCGCCGCCACCGGTTCGGCGAGGTCCCACGTGAGCGTCGTGCGCGGTTCGGGGGTGAAGAGCCACCCGCCCTGGGTGCCGTCGACGTGACCCGTCGGACCCTCGCCCGCGCGGGGCGTCGTCGTGGCGTCGTCGAGGAAGGCAGGAACGGCCAGGCGCGTGACGAGGCGGTCGACCACCGCAGCAGCGCTCCCCCGCGCGTCCGCGGGTCCTCCGGTCACGCTCACGCCCGGCAGGCCGTCGGCGACGCGGTCGAGCAGGTCGTCGGGGCGCACCGGCGCCGTCCCGACGTCCTGGAGCAGGGCGTCGACGTCGACCGTCAGCGTGCCGGGGCACCGCGGCGCCACCCCCCGGACGGTCACCAGCACCACCGCGCCCAGCGTCTGCAACCCGCCCCGCAGCGCCCCGACCAGCAGGTCCCCCGCCACCCCGTCGAGCCGGACGAGCGTCGGCAGGACCGCACCCGTCGCCGCGTCGAACGGCTGCGGCGCCAGCAGGTCGGGCGGCAGCCCGACCGCGGCGGGCGCCACGAGCCGCACCCGGCCGGACCGGAGCGGCGCCGGACGGACCCGCGGCGGCCGGCCCGCGTCGTCCTCGATCGTGAACGCCGCGCTGAGGACCGTGAACCGTGCGACCTCGCCGTCGCGCTCCTGGAGGTACTGGTCGACCTCCAGCGGCTCGGCGCGCAGCGAGGTCGGGACGGCGCACACCTCACCGGGGCGCTCGTGCACCGCGAAGCCCGCCGTGGCGCCGACGACCTCGGGCCGGCCGAGGTCGGGAAGTCCCATGAGCACGGGGGTCTCCTAGGGGTGTGGGAGGGCGAGCAGGTTGCTGTCCGTGGAGCGCCACTCCGTGTCGGTCCGGCTCGTGCCCGAGACGTGCACGAGGGTCTGACGGAAGCGGAACTCGCCCTGGCCGCGCTCGAGCAGCCAGTCGCGCAGCGGCACCGGCACGGCCACGTCGACCTCGAGCGTCGTCCGGGTCAGGACCACGGGGCTGGCGACCCCCTCGAACTGGACCCCGATGGCCGTCAGGTCCTGCTCCGGGTCGCCGGACTGGCCCAGCCCGCCCGGGGTGGTGAGCAGCTTGACCACGCGCGGCAGGCGCTCGACCCGGCGGTCCAGGGTCTGCTCGACCGCCTGGGCGGGCACGACGACCGCGCGCACGCCGGAGACGTCGAGCGTGACGTCCAGCGGCGCGGGGGCGCCGGGGGCGCCGGGCACGTCCTGACGGGGCGCCACCGACAGCTCGAGCGTCGCCCCCGGCGCCAGCCGCGCGGGCAGCGCGCCGGTCACCGTCGCCTCCACCGGGGGGCCGCCGGCGTCCAGCCAGGCGGGCAACGGGGGCACGGCGAGGTCGACCTCACCCTCGTTCCGCAGGGTGACGAGGCAGGTGCCGTCGGGGCCGGGCCTCTCGGTCCAGCTCAGCGGCGGGCGCGCGAGCCGGTCGAGGCGGAGCTCCACGGGCACCTGGGCGGTGTGGTCGCCCACCTGGACGTCCACCCGCCCCCGGAGCAGCGCACTCGCGGCGCCGCTGGTGAGCACCGCGTAGACGTCGCGGAGGGCGTCGAACGCGAAGCTCTCCGACACCCACCAGCCGCGCACGAGGTCCGGCGGGGCGGAGGTGGTGACCGCCCCTGCGGGCAGCTCCAGCCGGCACGTCGCGGGGTGGACGGCCGGGCGCAGCTCCACGGCACCCCCGCCCGCGGGCACGTGCACGGCCAGCGCCTCCCGCGCCGCGTGCAGCCGGGCGAGCGAGGTCTGCGGGACCAGGTGGACGCTCACCAGGGCCAGCGCCTCCTCCCCGCCGCCGGCGTCGGTGGTCCGGCCGACGGTGAAGGACAGCTCCGGGCCGTAGGGCGCCTCGTCCCGCAGGCCGACGAGGAAGGCGTCGGGGAGGCAGTAGAAGACGTTGCCGGCGTCCCGGTCCTGGAAGTAGACGTGGTCGCGCGACGCCGGGCCCTCGGCGGGGAACGGCACGGCGTGCGTGGCGAACCCCCGCGACGCGGGCGGCTCGCCGGACGGGAACAGGTAGGGGTGGAGGGCGGCCTCGAAGTGCAGCGGGACGGTCGCGTCCTGGCCCGACCGCGTCACGACGTACCGGGGCTCGTCGTCGCCGGCGACGACCGGGTCCGGGTCCGGCGACGGCTCCGGCAGCGGCTCCGGCAGGGGAAGGGGAAGGGGCAGGGGCAGGGGCAGGTCGATGTGCGGCCGCGGCCGCCGGTGGTCGCGCACGACGGGTCCGTCGCCGACCGGTCCGTCGTCGTCGACCGGCCGCCGCATGAGGTGGTCGCGCACGACGGAGCCGGACGCCCGGAGCCCGGTCGCCCGGAGCTCGGTCGCCGCCAGGCGCCGGAGCAGGGGCGGCGCCTCCACCGCCGGCGGGACGACCAGCGCCGCGAAGACCGCGTCGACCCCCAGCTGCGGCCGGACGTCGAGCGGCACGCCCTGCTCCGGCTGCGTCAGGACCTGCCCCGCGTCCGCACGGAGCGCGAAGCGGACGTCGTCCGGCACCGGCAGCGGCTCGACGAACCGGATGGGCTCCGGCACCGGGGTCGGGCCGCGGCGGAGGACGAGGTCCGGGAGGATGACGTGCGTGTCGAGCAGGTCGGGTCGCAGCATGACGACGACGTCCGGACGCGGTCCCGGCGCGTGGCTCGGCACGGCCACCGAGATGTCGCGGTGCACCGTGAGGAGCGCCCGCTCCTCCTCGCGGAGGAAGGCCCGCAGGAGGGCGTCCCGCTCCGGGAGGGTCAGCAGCAGGACGACCTCGGGCCGGTTCCCGGTCTCGCCGCGGCCCTCGTCGAGCTCGGCGACGGCGTAGTCGCGCGCGAGCTCTCCCGCCGACGACACGCTGACCGAGAGCCCGTGCGGCAGGATCGCGGCGTCCGTCCGCCCGATCTCCGGTGCCGGATGGCTCTCCAGCCCGAAGGTCATGCGCCAGAGGCCGTCCACGAGCGTCGTGGTGATCTCGTACCTGCCGGTCGCGGGCGTGACCCGCAGCCGGTACCGGGGCAGGTAGTACACCCTCGCCGGGTCGGCGGGGTCCTGGAAGAGCACGGTGTCGTCGACGCGACCGTCCGGGCTGATCGGCACGGTGACCTCGTGGCGCGGGACGCCCGGCTGCGACGGTCCCATGCGGCGCAGGGCCTCGAGGTCGATCCCCAGGTCCGCCGTCCTCAGCCGGTGCGAGAACAGCTCAGCCCCAGGCATCGCCGGAGCCCCGTTCCCGCTCGTGCGCCGGGTTCGGCTCGGGCGGACCGTCGGTGACCGCCCTCTTGCCGGCGAGCCGGTACGGGGCGCCGCCCTTGCGCCGTGGCACGTAGCCGGGCGGGCACAGCCCCTCCCGGGGCTCCCCGGGGTCGGGGGCGGCAGCCGCCCCCGGGTCGACGCGCACGCACTCGTAGTCGTCGTCCGGCGCCGACGGCAGGACCTCGGGCAGCTCCTCCCCCGACGGCATCAGATCGACCCCGGTCCGCCCCAGTAGAAGTACGAGCCCCACCCGCCGCCGCCGCTGAAGTCGGCCGCGATGTCGTACTGCGAGGCGTCGGTGACCTGCGGCGTGCCCTGGAGGTCGGCCATCGTGCCCGCCTCGTCGCTCTGGTACCGCAGGTTGCGCATGTACGCGGCGTGCGACCACCCGGCACCCGAGAAGGCACCGCTGCCCATGTCCGTCTGGGAGGACTCGGGGTGGTGGGTGGTGTCGTCGACGATCTCGCCGCCCCAGTCGGCACGGTCCGCCATGGAGCGCAGCCCGCCGTCGTTGTACAGGCTCGCGGGGTAGTACCCCATCCACTCGGCGCCGATCCGCACCCACCAGTTGCCCTGGTAGAGCTGGACCTTGACGTAGAGGTCGTACTGGTCGCCGCCGGCGACGCTCTCGGCCACGCGCATGCCCGGGAAGGACGACGTGCCGACCTGCACCCAGCCCCGGACGTCGGTGTTGTAGCCGCCCAGGTGGTCGCCGCTGCTGGTGTAGCCGTTGGTCGTGTAGTAGATGAACAGGTGCGGCGACCAGTCCCCGTAGATGTCCTTGTACGTCTGCGCCCCGACCTCGAGGGTCTGCAGGCCGGTGCCGCTCCCCCGGACGGTCCAGTGCTGCCCGAGCGAGAACTCGTTCGACCACTGCACGTAGGGCTTCCAGGTGTTGATGTAGCCGTCGGTGCCGTAGTTCGTGACGAACTGCCAGGCGTGGGCGTACTCGTGGGCGGCGCCGGTCGCGGGGGGCGTCGGGTTGTCCGGCGGCGTGACCACGCGCGGGTGCAGCCCCTTGGCCAGGTAGTCCTGGAGCGTGCCGACGGGCCGCATCCGGTCGACGTCCTTGTGGAGCACCGGCACGGTACCGGCCGGCCCCTGCTCGGCGGAGGGCTCCAGCAGCGTGCGGGCGGCGGCCCGGGTGGGGTGGTCGGCGCCCGCGGCGGTGCCGTCGAGGTCGGGCGGCTCGGGGAGCGCGCCGTCGGTCTGCGTCTCGACGGGCACCCAGTCGACGCGGTCGCCGGCAGGCGTCGTGGTCCGCAGGACCACGTCCCGCTTCGCGTACAGGTCGACGTGGTGCTGCCGGATCTCCTCCAGCCGCTCGGCCGCGACCTTCACCCGGACGTCCACGTCCGTGCCGGGCAGCTGCGGCATCGCGAAGGCCGCCTTCGCCGCCACCGCCCGAGGGTTGCGCTCGATGATGCCGACGTCCATGGCCGCCTCCGGGTGCTCGGGGAGTCTCACCCCACTGAGAGGCGTCGGCGTCGCGAGAAATACGCCGGGGGCCGATGTCACCGGGCACCCGGCCGGCGGGGGCCCGCGGGGTGCCCCGCCCGGGTCGGGCGGGGCACGCCCACCGGTCAGCCCTCGTCGAGGACGAGCGCTCCGCCGCCGACCGTGCGGCCCGCGAGGGGCTGCACCGGGCGGGCGTTGTCGCCGTGCGCCTCCGACAGGGCCGCGACCTGGGCCGGCGACATCTCGACCGCGTCGGCCAGCACGACCCACTGCACGGTCTCGCTGCACGGCGGCGTGGTGAGGCTGCCCTCGTACAGGTACGCCCGGCCCGTGCTCGGCAGCAGGTCGGCGACGTCCAGCGTCAGCGCGTCGCCGCCCTCCGCCGCGGCGAGGAACTCCACCCACACCGCGTTCTCGGCCCCGGCCCGCACGGGCACGCCGAGCACGAGCAGGCCCTCGTCGTCGGCGTGGACGAGGTGGACCTCCGCGTCCACGCGCTCGCCGGCGATGCTGTGCTCGGCCGGCGTGTGCGCGTGGAACTGCACGAGGGACAGGTCGCGGTCGCCGAGGAGGACGTGCTCGTCGCCGCTGTCCGTCGTGTCGAACTGCAGCACGTGGCCCGTGTCGGAGACCCGGCCCTCGACCGTCCCGTCGTCGAGCACCACGTCGACGGTGGGCTCGGGCAGCTCGGACGGCAGGTCGACCGGCGACTGCCGGGCCCCCGTGCCGCAGGCGCTGTAGTCCTCGGACAGCTCGGCCCAGCGGTCGGCCCCCTCCTCGCCGGTGTAGGCCCAGTGCGCGACGGTCGTGGTGCCCCCGTGCTCGGACGGGCTCGCGGACGGGTCGTCGGTGGACGTCGGCGTGGCGGCCGGGCCCGCGCAGGCGGCGACGAGCAGCAGGGTGGCGGCGGTCGGCAGGAGCAGGGCGGTGGGCCGGGGCCGGCGCATGGCCGGGGTCGTGCGGGACATCAGGATCTCTCCCCCTCGGAGACGGACGGTGTGCGGCGACGCCTCCGGCCACCCCGGGCGGACCGGGGCGGCCGCGCACGTCGCCGTCACCCACCGTGCCCGCGGGCACCCCGCCCCGACGTCAGGGAGGACCCCCTACGCCCACCCCGACGTCGGGCCCGCCCCCGCGCCCGGACCGGCGGGACGGGGGCGGCCCGGTGGTGCGAGGTCGTCGCGCACCGGGCCGCTGCGCCGGTCCCCCTCAGTCCTCGCCGTTGGCCTCGAGGATCGCCTGGATCTCGTCCGCCGTCCCGGCGGTGAGGACCTTGTCCACCTCGGCCGGGTCGGTGAAGACGGACGCGATGGACGAGAGGATCTCGAGGTGCTCGTCCTCGGCGCCGGCGATGCCGACGACGATGCGGACGGGCCCCCGGCCCCAGTCGATCGCCTCGGCGTACCGCACGAGGCACACCGCGGACCTCCGGATGTCCTTCTTCGCCTCGTTGGTCCCGTGCGGGATCGCGAGGAGGCTGCCCATGTAGGTGGAGATGGACCGCTCCCGCTCCGCCATGGCCTCCACGTAGGCCGGGCCGACGGCGCCCGCGTCGAGCAGCAGCTGCCCCGCCTCGCGGATGGCCTCGTCCTTCGTCGTCGCCCGCCCGTCCAGCCGGACGAGCTCGCGCGTCAGCGTGACGCTCACAGCCCCGCCCCCTCCTGCGCCGACGCCGTCCGCACCATCTGCACGACGTCGTCGTAGACGGGGCTGTTCATGAAGTTGTCGACGGACAGGTGCACCGCGTGCGGCGCCTGGTGCCGTGCGCGGTCGGTGAGCTCGCGCTGGCTGATGACGAGCTCCGCCTCGCCGTCGGTGAGTGTCGCGACGGCCCTGTTGACCACCGTGACGCCCTCGACGCCCGCGGTGCGGAGCTTCTTGCGCAGGACGCTCGCGCCCATCGCGCTCGAGCCCATGCCGGCGTCGCACGCGAAGATGATCTGCTGGACGGGGCGGTCGAGGCCGGCCGTCGTCGTGGTCCCGGCGGGCTCGGCCGGGGCGGCGCCCGCCCGGGCCGCCATGGCGCCCAGCGCCGAGCTGCTCCTGCCCTTGTTCGCCTCGGTCCGCGCGATGGCGCCGGCGAGGTCACCGCCCCCGCCGGCGGCGAGGTCGCGCCGCCGCGAGGCGCGCAGGATGACGGCGGAGACGAGGAACGACACCGTCGCGGACAGCAGGACCGCGAGCGCGACGCCGACGAAGCTGTCCCGCGCGGTCTGCGCGAAGATCGCGAAGATGCTGCCGGGGGCCGCGGGCCCGACGAGGCCGCTGCCGAAGACCGCGTTGGTCGCGATCCCGGTCGCACCGCCGGCGATGGCCGCGACGATGAGCGCCGGCTTCATGAGGACGAACGGGAAGTAGACCTCGTGGATACCCCCGAAGAAGTGGATGATCAGCGCGCCCGGGGCCGAGGCCTTCGCGGCGCCCAGGCCGAAGACCGTGTAGGCCAGGAGGATCCCGAGGCCGGGCCCGGGGTTGGACTCCACCATGAGGAGCAGGGACTTGCCCTGCTCCGTGACCTGCTGGGCGCCGAGCGGGACCAGGACGCCGTTGCCGATCGCGTTGTTGAGGAACAGCACCTTGGCCGGCTCGACGATGAGGCTCATGAGCGGGAGCAGGCTGTTGTCGGCGAGCCAGGCGACCGCGTCGCCGAGCACGCGGCTCAGGGCGGTCACCACGGGGGCGATCCCGAAGAACGCCGCGATGGCCAGCAGCATCCCGACGATGCCCGCCGAGTACATGTTGACGAGCATCTCGAAGCCGGGGCGGATCTTCCCGTCCCAGAGCGCGTCGACCTTCTTCATGACCCACCCGCCGAGCGGGCCGACGATCATGGCGCCGAGGAACATCGGCACCGTCGAGCCGACGATCATGCCGACGACCGCGATCGTGCCGACGACGCCGCCGCGCTCGCCGTGCACGAGCCGCCCGCCCGAGTTGGCGATGAGGATGGGCAGCAGGTAGGTGATCATCGGGCCCACGAGGCCCAGGTACTGGCGGAAGGTCGTGCCGTCGTCCGCCTGGACGAGCTGGGTCGCCGCGCCGCTCCACGACGAGTTGTCGGCGTTGGCGAAGCCGCCCAGGATGCCGTTGGGGGCCCAGCCCACCGAGATGAACAGGGACGTGATGAGCCCCCAGGCCACGAAGGCCGGGAGGTTGGGCATGATCATGCCGGTCAGGAACGCGCCGAAGCGCTGCACGCGCACCTGCGCGGCCTTCCCCGCCCGGTTGCCCGGGGCGGCGACTGCTGTGGTCATCGTCGACTCTCTTCCGCTAGATCTTCGTCGATCCGGAGGTGGTGGGGTGGTGCGGGACCGCTAGGGCTCGACGGTGACCTTGATGCCGGAGCCCTCGGAGACGATGGCGATCCCGTCGAGCACGCGCTCGAGCGGGATCCGGTGCGTGATCAGGTCGGCGACGGGCACCCGGCCGTCGGCGATCATGGCCAGCGCCTCCCGGTTGTGCGCCGGGCTCGACCCGTTGGCGCCCTTGATCGTGAGCTCCTTGTAGTGGACGACGTTCGAGTCGAGCGTGATCGTGGGGCGGTCCTTGGGCAGCCCCCCGAAGAAGCTGATCCGTCCGCGCGGCGCCACCATCTGCAGCGCCTGCTCCTGGGCGACGCCCGAGGCGGCCGCGGTGATGACGACGTCGGCGCCGCGCCCCCCCGTCGCCTCGAGCACCGCCGCGACCGGGTCGACCTCGCCGGCGCAGATCGCGGCGTCCGGCGCGACCACGCCGGCCGCGAGGTCCAGCCGCTCGCGGCTGAGCTCGACGAGGAGGACCCGGGACGCCCCGCGGGCCCGGGCCAGCCGGACGTGCAGGCAGCCGATGGGCCCGGAGCCGATGACGACGACGACGTCGCCGTCGTGCACGTCGATGAACTCCTGGGCGTTGATCGCGCAGGCGAAGGGCTCGGCGACGGAGGCCTCCGCGAACGACACGCCGTCGGGGATGCGGTTGAGCCCGTCCACCGCGAGCACCTGCGACGGCACGACGACGTACTCCGCGAACCCGCCGTCGAAGTCGTAGCCCATCGACAGCTGGTTCGGGCAGATCGTCTCGAGGTCCGCGCGGCAGAAGTCGCACGTGCCGCAGGGGATGGCCGCGATGACCTGGACGCGGTCGCCCGCCGCCCACCCCGTCACGCCGTCGCCCACCTCGACGACCTCGCCGGCGATCTCGTGGCCCATGACGCGCGGGGGCCGGATGCGCTGGTGGCCGGCCTTGGTGATCTTCACGTCCGTGCCGCAGGTGGAGCAGGCCCGCACGCGCAGCTTGACCTCGCCGGCGCCGGCGGAGGGCTCGGGCGCGTCCTCGACCCGCACGTCGCCGGGGGCGTAGAACCGAAGGACCTTCATGACTCTCCTCTGCTGGCGGCTCTCGCCGCGGGGCGGGGACGGCGGTCGCCGCCCCGTGGACCGGCGCCGGCTGCGCCCGCGAGGGGCGCGACCGGGTCGGACGGGCAGGGTCCCGACGAGGGGCGTCCGGGCGGCGGGCGACGGCGGCACGCGCTCATGCGCGTCTCACCGCCGGTCCCGCCGCCTCCACGTCCGCGGCGAGGTCGTCCGCGAGGCCGGAGTCGCTGATGACGAGGTCGACGTCCGCGAGGTCGCACACGTGCACCGCGTCGCGCCGGCCGAACTTCGTGCGGTCCGCGAGCACGACCGTGCGGCGGGACCTCTCGAGCAGGGCGCGCTTCACCGTCGCCTCCGCGGGGTCCGTGGTCGTCAGCCCGTACCGGCGCGCGAGGCCGTTCGCCCCGAGGAACGCGACGTCGGCGTAGACCCCCCGCAGCGCCTCGAGGGCCCGCTCCCCCACGGCCGCCAGCGTGCGGGGCCGGACGACCCCGCCGAGCACGTGGAGGGTGATGTTCGGGCGGGTGGCCAGCAGGGCGGCGACGGGCAGCGCGTGCGTCACGACGGTGAGCTCGCGGTCCGGGGGCAGCAGCATCGCCAGTCGGACCGTCGTGGTGCCGGCGTCGAGGAGGACGGACCCCCCGTGCGGCAGCTCCTGCACCGCGAGCGTCGCGATGCGCTCCTTCTCGTCGGACATCCGGGTCTCGCGCTCCGCGACCTCGGGCTCGCCGTCCGGCCCCGGGGTCGGGATCGCGCCGCCGTGGACGCGGCGCAGCAGCCCCGCCTGCGCGAGCACGAGGAGGTCCCGCCGGACGGTCTCCTGCGCGACGTCGAAGCTCTCCGCCAGGCCCCGGACGCCCACGCGCCCTGCGGCACGGGCGCGCGAGACGATCTCCCGCTGCCGCTCCGGTGCGTACACGCCTCGCTCCTGCCACCTCGCCGTTGTGGTGCTTTCTTTGTCTACGCCCGTTTGCCTGTGCCGTCAAGCACCCGGGCGCGGTCTTCGGAAGCAAACGGGCGGCGCGCCGTGTGCTCTTCCCAGAGGACGGCCCGGGCGACGCCGGAGGCCGGCCGCCGCCGCCGCGTCCCGCGGCAGCGCCGCCGGTCGAGGGCGGTGGCAGGGCGTGCCGTCGGCGGCGGAAGACCGCGCACACGTCCGCGGTTGCAGGAGGCGACGCGCCGACGCCACCGGGAGGACCTCGTGAGCACGGATGGAACCCTGACCGACGCCGACCTCGAGCTCCTGCGGCGGCCGCTGCACGGGTTCCTCACCGTCGCCGCCGGCCCCCTGCCGCCGCAGCCGCGACCCGTGTGGTTCGAGGCCGCGGACGACGGCACCGTCCAGCTCTTCACCGGCCCGGGCACCCTCAAGGTGCGCCGGCTGCGCGAGGACCCGCGGGCCTCGCTGGTCGTCGCGTCCCCGGTCGGCGAACGGGAGCACTGGGTGTCCGTCTCCGGCCCCGTCACCGTGCACGAGGACGGTGCCCACGCGCTGGCGGCGCGCCTCGCCGCCCGCTACTGGGACCTGCGCGACCCGGTGCGCGCCCGCGAGCTCGGGGCGATCCTCGCCGACGAGCAGGTGCGGCTCGTCCTCCGGCCCGAGCAGGTCCGCCGCTACGCCTCCTGACGCGGTGGGTACGCTCGTCCGTCGTGCCCGCCTCCCCTCCTGCGTCCGCTCCTGGGTCCGCTCCCGGGTCCGCTCCCGGGTCCGCTCCCGCGTCGACGCACCGGCCCCCGTTCTCGCCCGGGGCCGCGCGTCGCCGGGCGGCCATCCTCACCGTGATGCTCGTCGTCGGGGTCGGGATGGCGTCGTGGATCGTGCGGACGCCGGCGGTGCGCGACCTGCTGCAGGCCTCCACCGCGCAGATGGGCCTGGTCCTCCTCGGGCTCTCCGTCGGCTCGATGACCGGCGTGCTCTCCTCGGCGGGCGTCGTCCGGCGCCACGGGGCCCGCAGGACCGTCGCCCTCGGGAGCACGGCCTTCGTGCTCGGCGTCGCCGGCGTCGGGGTCAGCGCCGAGCTGTCGGCACCGGTGGGCGCGGCCGCCGGGCTCGCGCTCGTCGGGCTCGGCATCGGGCTGAGCGAGATCGCGCTGAACGTCGAGGGCGCGGCGCTGGAGCAGGAGTCCGGGCGCGTCGTGCTGCCCGCGCTGCACGGGTGCTACAGCCTCGGGACCGTGCTCGGCGCGCTCGGCGGCATCGGGCTGACGGCGGTGGCCTTCCCCGTGGTGTGGCACCTCCTCGGGGTCGCCGTCGCGGCGGCGGCCGCGATGGCGTGGGCCGTCCCCGCGATCCCTGCCGCCACCGGGCGGGTCGCCGAGGGGGGCGCCCGCGGCGGCGCCGGCGCCGACCCCGGGTGGCGCGCCCAGCTCGTGCAGTTCCGCGACCGCCGGATCGCCGCCCTGGGGGCCGTGGTCCTCGCGCTCGCGCTGGCGGAGGGGTCGGCGAGCGACTGGCTGCCGCTCCTCATGGTCGACGGGCACGGCGTCTCCGCGACGGCGGGCTCCGTGGTGTTCACGGGCTTCGCGGCGGCCATGACGGTCGGCCGCTTCGCGGGCGAGCCGCTGCTCGCGCGCTTCGGCAACGCCGCGGTCCTCCGCGTGAGCGCGCTGGTGTCGGCCACCGGCATCGCCGTGGTCGTCCTGTCCGACAGCGTCGTCCTGGCCGGCTGCGCCGTGGTGCTCTGGGGGCTGGGGGCGGCGCTCGGGTTCCCCGTCACCCTCTCGGCCGCGGGCGACAGCGACGACCCCACCACCTCCGTCGCGGCGGTCGCCGTCGCCGGCTACGTCGCGTTCCTCGTCGGACCTCCCCTCCTGGGCCTCGTCGGCGAGCAGGTGGGGCTGCGCGGGGCGATGGTCCTCGTGCTGGTCGTCGTCGCGCTCGCGAGCACCCTCACGTCGGCCGCGCGGCCCCGCACGCCCGCCCCGGGGCGCGCAGAGGGCTAGTGCGGGTGGGCCGGTGAGCCCCCGAGGTGTCACCCCTGCCCACCCGGGTCTGCGAGCATCGGCACGCCGCGCGCCCGTGCGGCGTGCCGCGCCGCGACCCAGGATGGGCGCGCACCTCCGCCGGGGGCCGGCCCGGGGGGGAGCAGCCGCAGAGGGAGGTGGCCGGATGAGCGGGACGTCGACCGGGACGCCGGCGCAGGAGGGAGCGGCCCGACGCCGGGTCGCGCCGGAGCAGCTGCCCCTGCCCGACTTCCGCACGGTGTTCGACGAGGCGCCGGCGCCGATGCTGCTGCTGACGACCGACTTCGTCGTCGTGCACGCCAACCGCGCGCGCCTGGAGGCGACCGCCACGACGCTGGAGGGCACGGTCGGGCTCGACCTGTTCGAGGCGTTCCCGAGCAACCCCGACGACCCCGCGGCCGACGGCGCCCGGAAGATGCGGTCGTCCCTGGAGCAGGTGCGGGACGCCCGACGCCCCCACACGATGGCGATCCAGAAGCACGACATCCGGCTCCCCGACGGCCGCTACGAGGAGCGGTACTGGAGCCCCCGGAACGTGCCGATCCTCGACGAGCGCGGCGAGGTCGTGCTCCTGCTGCACCGCTCGGACGACATCACCGCGTACATCCGACGGCAGGGGGACGACCCTGGCGCCGGTGCGGGTGCCACACGGTGGCGCGCCCGCGCGGAGGAGATCGAGGCGGACCTGCTCTCGCGCATGCAGGAGCTGGAGGACCTCAACGAGCAGCTCGTGGCCGCGCGGGACGCGCTGAGCCGCATGGCCCTGCACGACCCCCTGACCGGCCTCCTCGTGGCGCCGGCGATGATGGAGCAGCTGGCGCGCAGCCTCGCACGCCTCGAGCGGCACCCGGGCGCGGTGGCCGTCCTGTTCCTCGACCTGGACAACCTCAAGCAGGTCAACGACCGGTACGGGCACGCGGCGGGCGACGAGCTCCTCCGCTGCGCGGCGGGACGCCTGGCGACCGTGGTCCGCCCGGCCGACACGGTGGCCCGCGTCGGCGGCGACGAGTTCGTCGTCGTGCTCGACGACCTCGACGCCGAGCACGGGACCGCGTACGCCGAGTGCGTCGCCGAACGGCTGCTGCTCACGCTCGACGAGCCCTGCGAGGTGACCCCGCGCGGCACCGCGTCACCGTCCGCCAGCATCGGCGTGGCGGTCGCGCGGAGCGGGGCGCCCGACGAGGTGCGCTCACCGGAGCACGCCGTGGGGGGCACGCCGCGGGTGCGGACGGCGGCGGACCTGCTGCTGTCGCAGGCCGACACGGCGATGTACCGCGCCAAGCGCAGCGGCCGGGGCCGCTCCCTCACCTACGACGCCGCCGTCGACGCGGCCGTCAGCACCGAGCGGGCCCTCGAGCTCGAGCTCGCCACCGCCGTCGCCGAGCACAGGCTGCTCCTGCACTACCAGCCGATCGTGGAGGTCGAGGGGCGCGCGCTGTACGGGGTGGAGGCGCTGCTGCGCTGGCAGCACCCCGACGGCACGCTGCGACCGGCCGGGCAGTTCATCGACGCGGCGGAGCGGAGCGGGCTGCTCCCGACGATCGGCCGGTGGGCCGTCGGGGAGGCCTGCCGGCAGCTGCGGGCCTGGGACGACGACCTCGGAGCCGCCGGCCCCGGGCACGTGTTCGTCAACCTCTCCCCCGGCGAGCTCGCCCGTCCCGGGCTGCTCGAGCACGTCCGCGCCTGCCTGCGCGAGCACGGGCTGGAGCCGCAGCGCCTCGTCCTGGAGGTCACGGAGTCCGGAGTCGTCGACGAGCAGAAGGGTCGCCGCACCCTCCAGGGACTGCAGGAGCTGGGGTGCCACCTGGCCATCGACGACTTCGGCACCGGGCACTCCTCCCTCAGCCGCGTGGTGCAGCTCCCGGTCGACCACCTGAAGATCGACCGCAGCCTCACGCGGGACCTGACGGGCAACCCCCAGTCGCGCGCCGTCACCGAGGCGGTGCTCGCCCTGGCCCGCACGCTCCAGCAGACCGTCGTGGCCGAGGGCGTCGAGCAGCCCGAGGACCTGGACGAGCTCCGGCGGCTGGGCTGCCGGCTCGCGCAGGGGTACCACCTCGGTCGCCCCCAGGCCCCGGAGCAGGTCACGGCCGCCCTCTCCGCCGGCCCGCGCCCGCCGTCCTGAGCCACCGTCGGCCACCCCGACGGAGGACGGCCGGACGGGCTCGTCGTGCGGGGTGGACCCGCGGCGCCCGCCCGGGGCGAGCCGCCGGTCATGCGCCGACGACGCGGGGGTCGACCCAGACGGCCCAGTCCTGCCCCGAGGACGGGCCGGCGTCCACCCGCAGCTCGAGGCCGACCGCACGACCCGCGAGGTGGGACAGGTCGGCCGCGACCGGCTGCAGCGAGCCGGTGTACGCCTTGTGGACGTCGACCACCGGGTTCCTCTCGCGAGCGCCGTCGTCACGGGTGTGGTGCTCGATCACCAGGAAGCGGACGCCGTCGGTGTGGACGGCCCCGAGGCGGAACCCGACCTCCGCCTCGAACCGCGCCCCCGGGGGCAGCACCGTGTCCGGGTGCCAGCCCTTGACCGTGCCCTCCGGCACCCACTTCGGGTGCGTCCACAGCGCCGTCGTCGTCCGCCCGTCCTCCAGGGCCAGCGGCTCCAGCCGGGCGAACCCGTTCTCGTCGCCGTCGCCACCGCCGAACACGAGGTCGACCTCGTCCTGCACGTTCCCGCCGGCATCGGTGAGCTGCGCCCCCGCCCAGCGGGCCGCCGGCGACATCTCGGTCAGCGCGAGCACGGTCCCTCCTGGCGGGTTGGCGCCCAGCCCGACGTCGACCCGGGTCGGCGCGGGCAGCTCGAGCGGCAGGGCCAGGCGCTCCCCGCCGCGCACCCACCGGTCGACGTCGGCCCGGTACGCCGTGCCCGCCCGGACGGTGGGCCCGCGGGTGAAGGCGAACACCTCCGCGCGCGCGAGCTTCCAGTCCGCTGCGACCGCCCGTCCCAACGTCGTGGTGAACCGCTCCCGCTCCTCGGCCGTGCGCACCGAGACCCCGGTCGCGAACTCCTCCAGCGCGCGGTCCCGGTCGGCGCGCGACTCGTCGTCGCTCTCGAGGACCTGGACCGGCAGGGTCAGGTACCCGTAGCCGTCCGGGACGCGCACCGGGGGGAAGGTGTGGCCGATCGCACGGGACTCGCCGGTGTCCACGTCGTCGAAGGAACCGGTGCGCACCCGCTCCACCTGCCCGGGCGCCTGGTTGACCAGCAGCGCGAGCACGAACGGCTCGTCGGAGTCGGACGCGCGGTCCCACTCGGACTCCTTCTCGCAGACGAGGGTGAGGACCCGGACCTCGTACCCGCTCCAGGACAGCGCGCCCTCGCTGCTGCGTCCTGTGCGGCGGATGTCCCCGTCGATGCGGTAGCGGCCCTCGGCGCGTCCGTCGACCCGGACCGACCACGGCGCGGGCGCGTCGTCGGGAAGGGCGGCCAGGTCCGTCGGGCTCCACACCTGCTTCCCGTTCCCGACGAGGTCCGCAGGGCCGCCGACGAGCTCGGACAGGAACGCGGCGACGGCGTCGACGGCCCGCTGCACCGTCGCCACGAACGCCGCCCCCAGGGCCAGGAGGACCTCCCCCGCGCTCGCCGACCGGTTCTCCAGCACCAGCTCGGCCGGCAGGTGGGGGTAGGGGCCGAGGTAGTACACGTGGTCGTCGCCGGCCTCGAAGTCGTCGTAGGCGAGGAGCGGGTTGTCCCGCGGCATGTGGTCGAGGACGTCGGAGCGGCCGGCGGCGTGGGCGACGACGTCGGCGTCGGTCCCGGCACCGCTCTCCCCCGCGGTGACGAGCCGGACCCGCAGGTACCACTCCTCCGGGTCCTCCTGCACCGGCGGCGGGTAGGTGCCCACGGCCGCGAACCCGTACGGGAACCGGGAGAAGTCCTCGTACTGGCGCTCGCGCTCCCCGGCCTCGATCGCGCCGGTCCGCACCTGGTCCCAGAACGCCCCGGCACCCAGGGCGCCCATCCGCTCCTCGAGCAGGTCCAACCACTGCACGGACGTCCCGAACGCCAGGTCCCGGGCGACGGTGAACAGCTCGGCACCGGTGATGTCCGTGAGGCCGCGCACCCGCACCCCGATCTCGGCCTGCCAGGTGCTGTCCAGCGCGACCCCCGCCGGCGCCAGGTAGTAGACGCCGGCCGGCACCGGGACGCCGGCGATCGTCTCCGGGCGGGCCTCGGCGGCGTCCCGGCAGGCTCGGTAGGCCGTGCACAGCGGCCCGTCGGACAGCGGGGAGGCCGGGTGGCAGACGACGTCCATGACCGCGCTCACGCCGCCCAGCACGCCGCACCACGGCGCCGGCTTGCCGTGGGGCCGGATGCCCAGGTGGTCGGGCAGCTCGTAGGAGGCCGTCCACAGCGGCACGCCCTGCCGTTGCGCCGGGGTCATCTCCAGGTAGGTGACCGCGCGCCGGGCGGGGTCGTCGACCCAGTTGGAGTGGGAGTAGAAGTCCTGCAGCGCGTGCAGGCCCACACCCACGACGTTGCGCGCGGCGGCCACGTCCTGCGCCTGCCACGCCCAGACGAGGCCGGCCACGGTGCCGCTCGTGTACCGCCGCCACATCGTGTGCACCTGGCCCGGGGAGAAGAGGTCGTCGAAGTGCACGTTCTTCAGCAGCGGCCCCCCGGACAGCGCCGCCTTGAGGCGGGACAGCCCGCCCGGCGCCCACCACAGCGGGTTGTACAGGTAGGAGTCGACGTAGTCGGCGTGCCAGGCGACGGTCGACGCGGCCTCGGGGCTGAACCCGCACGCCGCGGCCGCCTCGACGCTGATCCTCTCGTGGTGCCACGGCCCGCCGGTGACGGGGTCCTCCCCGCCGAAGTGCAGGCCTCCGCGCACGAGGGACGAGAGCACGCGGAACATGGCCGCCTCCGCAGCACGTCGTCGGGCGGGTGCGTCGGGGGACGCCGCGGCGCACGGGCCCTCCTGGCCGGGGCGTCGACCGGTCGGACGCTGCGGCTCCGGTGCCGCTCGCGGACCTGGTCGGGACCAGCGTGCTCCCCGCCGCGCGGGCGGTCAAGGCCCGGGCGGACGGCGCGAGCGCCGGCAGACCCTCCGTGACCGGCAGGTCGGGGAACGGCGTCGGCTCCTGGTCGGTCACCGCGATGCCGGAGGCTTCCTAGCCGACCGGGCCGGACCGGAACGCCCGGCCGCCCCTCACCGCGAGGGCGAGCACGACGGCTCCCCCACCCGCCGCCACCAGCGGGACCGTCCCGAGCAGGTCCGCGCCGTGCAGGGCGGCCCCGAGTGCGGACCCCGACACGATCCCGACCTGGAAGACGATGCCGTGCACCGCGAACGCGGTCTCCGCCTGGGCCGCGCCGGCGCGCCGCAGCACCGCGAGGGCGGTGGAGACGACGAGCAGGGAGAAGGCGCCGCCCCAGACCACGAGCGCGGGGACGCCGACCGCGGTCGCGTGCAGCCGTCCCGCCAGCCAGACGACGACGAGCGCCGCCGTGAGGACCAGCGCCCCGGCGCGCAGGCCGCGCACGGGGTGCCGGTCGGCCAGGCGCCCCGCCCAGGTGCTCCCCAGCACCGCCGCCGTCCCGTAGACCAGGAGGAGGACCGAGAAGGCACGGCCGGTCACGCCCAGCCCGTCGTCGGCGAAGAGCGCGATGTAGGTGAACAGCGAGAAGTGCGCGGTGACCAGCACCGCCGTGACCACCATGACCACGCGGAGGGCGCGCGGGCGCAAGGTCGCGACGACGCCGCCCCGCGCGGCCGACGCCGCGCCGGCCGCCGGGGGCATGGGGGGCAGCAGGCGGGCGACGACGACGGCCAGGGCGAGCGCGAGCAGGCCGACCCCCGCCATCGCCACCCGCCACCCGGCGCTCTGCCCGACGAGGGTGCCCAGCGGGGTCCCGAGCACGAGGGCGAGCGAGCCGCCGACCGCGACCCGGCTGCCCGCGCGGCCCTGGACCTCCGGGCGCGCCAGCCGCACCACGGCGGGGGTCGCCACGGCGAAGTAGACCCCGTGGGTCAGGGCCGCCACGGCGCGCGCGACCAGGAACACGGCGAGCCCGGGGGCGGCGGCCGCCACGAGCTGCGTGACCCCGAAGACGACGGCGCAGACGACGAGGACGGCCCGGCGGTCGAAGCGCGCGGCCAGCCGGGTCATGGGCACCCCCGAGGCGGCCGCCACCAGCGCGTACAGGCTCACGCTCAGGCCCACGTGCCCCACCGTGGCGTCGAGACCGCCGGCGACGTCGCGGATGAGCCCCACGGGCAGCGTCTCCCCCGTCACGACGAGGAAGGCGATCGCGGACACCGCGAGCGACGCCGCGGTCTCCCGGGCGCGGGTCAGGGGCGCGAGGGTGGTGGTCACGGTCCCATGGTCCCCCGGACCGGGGCGCCCCCGTGCCCTTGCGCTGGAGCGCACTCCACCTCCTAGCGTCGCAGGCGCACCGGGCGGGCGCCCGGACGGCGAGGAGGACGACGTGCGCGACGTGACCGGATGGGCCCTGACCGAGGTCGGCGGCCGGCTGCACCCCTGGCGCGTGCCCCGCCGGGACCCCCGGCCGGACGACGTCGTCGTGCGCGTCACCCACTGCGGCGTCTGCCACACCGACGTCCACGCCGTGCAGGGCGCGGGGGCGGCCGACCTGCCGCTGGTGCCCGGGCACGAGTTCGTCGGGGTGGTCGAGGCCGTCGGTCCCGCCGTCACCCGGTTCGCGGTGGGGGACGCCGTGGCGGTGGGCAACATCGTCGACTCCTGCGGCACGTGCGCGGCCTGCCGGGAGGGCGAGGAGAGCTACTGCCGGGAGTACCCCACGCTCACCTACGGCGGCACCGACCGGGTCGACGGCTCGCGCACCCACGGCGCGTACGCCTCCCACGTCGTCGTGCGGGACGCCTTCACCTACGCCCTGCCTCCCGGCCTCGACCCGGCGGCCGCAGCGCCGCTCATGTGTGCCGGCATCACCGTGTGGCAGCCGCTGCGCCGGTACGGCGCGGGGCCGGGCGTGCGCGTGGGCGTCGTCGGGGTCGGCGGGCTCGGCCACCTGGCCGTGAAGCTCGCGCACGCTCTGGGGGCCCGCGTCACCGCGTTCACCACGTGGGGTCGTCCCGGGAGCTCCCGCCTGCGACGCTGGCGGTCCCGCCGGCGCCCCGACGCGCCGGCCGTCGCCCGGAGGTCCGCATGACCGTCACCGACGAGCTCGTCGCCGCCAACGCCCGCTACGCGGAGACGTTCTCGGGGCCGCTGCCGCTGCCGCCGGCCCGGGGGCTCGCGGTGGTCGCCTGCATGGACGCGCGCCTCGACGTGCACCGCCTCCTGGGCCTCGCCGAGGGCGACGCCCACGTGATCCGCAACGCGGGCGGCGTGGTGACCGACGACGTGCTGCGCTCGCTCGCCATCTCCCAGCGGCTCCTCGGCACCCGGGCCGTCGTCCTCGTGCACCACACGGACTGCGGGATGCTCACGTTCGACGACGAGACCTTCCGCTCGTCGATCGAGGCCGAGACCGGCGTGCGCCCCACGTGGGCGTCGGAGGCGTTCTCCGACCTCGACGAGGACGTGCGCGCGGGCGTGGAGCGGATCCGGCAGGACCCGTCGGTGCCGCGGACGGACGACGTCCGCGGCTTCGTCCTCGACGTCGCCACCGGCCTGCTGCGCGAGGTCGTGCCGGCAGCCTGACGACGTGCCACCGCCACCGCCGGGTCAGGCCGTGCGGCCCGGCCCCTCCGCCGCGACGGCCTGCGTCCCGAGGACCGCCAGCAGCTGCAGCTTGTCGTAGCTCTCCGTGCCGGGCACCGCGGTGTAGACGAGCAGCAGGTGCTGCTGCTGCGGGTCCAGCAACGTCTGGCAGTGCAGCTCGAGGGCCCCGACCTCGGGGTGGACGAAGTGCTTCACGTCCTCCGGCCGGAGCCCGACCTCGTGGGTCTCCCACAGCTGCCGCAGCTCCGCGCTGCGCGCGAGCGCGAGCTCCGCCAGCTGCGCCGCCCGCGACCCGGGGCCGCGCCGCGTGACGACCTCCCGCAGGTGCGAGGCGTAGAGCCGCGACATCGCCGCGTGGTCCTCGGGGCGGTAGAGGTGCCGGCTGGCGGGGTCGGCGAACCAGCGGTAGCCCAGGCTGCGGGCCGGGCCGGTGTACCGGGTGGCGTCGCCGGTCAGGGCCACGCCCAGCGGGCTCTGCCGCAGCGTCTCCCCGAGCTCCGTGACGATCTCGGCCGGGGTGTCGACGAGCCGGTCCAGGACGCGGAGCAGGCCAGGACCGACGTGCTGGCCCTGCGGCCCGCGCGGCGGCGGCTCGTGCCCGGCGAGCCGGAACAGGTGGTCCCGCTCGTCCAGCGTCAGGTGCAGGCCCTGGGCGATGGAGGCGATCATCTGCTCCGACGGGTGCGGCCCGCGCTCCCGCTCGAGCCGGGCGTAGTAGTCGGTGGACATGTGGCACAGGGCCGCCACCTCCTCGCGGCGCAGCCCCGCGGTCCGGCGGCGCGATCCCCGCGGCAGGCCCACGTCCTGCGGCTGCACCGCCTGCCGCCTCCCCCGCAGGAACTCGGCCAGCCCCGCCCTGTCGATGGTCGCCACACGATCCCCCTCGCCCGGGTGGTGCCCGTCCGGCCACCACCGGTGCCGTTCCTACACGGGACCGCGCGGCCGAGCCACGGCCCGGCGATCCCCCCCTCGCGGCGGCGGCACCCGGAGGCGCTCCGGCGCAGGGACGGATCGGCAGGCCCTGGTTCCGTCCGGCGACCGCCCCGAGGCTGGCGGCACACCCCGCACCCACCAGGAGGACGCGATGGACACCACCGACCCGCCGACCGCCGGCCGAGCCCCCGACGGGACGGCGCGCAGCCCCAGCAGCAGGGCGCGCGAGGCCCTCGGCCTGCCCGAGCCCACCGGGGGGTCGACCGCCCGGGCCGCCGGCCGGCGCGCCCTGGAGCGCGTCGGCGGGCCCGTGGGCCTGGCGGCGGCCGCCGCGCCGACGGTCGCCTTCGTCGTCGCCGACGCCGCCGCCGGCCTCGGGCCGGCGCTGCTCGCCCTCGGCGCGACCGCCGTCGCCGCCTGCACGGTCCGCCTGGCTCGGCGGGAGCCCCCCGGGGCAGCGGTCGCGGGCCTCCTCGTGGCGGCCGTGTGCGCCGCCGTCGCGGCGCTGGTCGGCGAGGCCCGGGCGTTCTTCCTGCCGACCATGGTGCTGCCGGTCGTCTTCGTCGCCGCCTACGCCGTCTCGTTCGCGGTGCGCCGCCCCCTGGCCGGCCTCATGGTCCACCCGTTCTCGGGCGGGCCCCGCGACTGGGGGGAGCACCGGGAGCTGCGCCGCCTCTACACGGCGAGCTCCGTGGTCGGCCTCGCCCTGGCGGCGACCAACCTCGTCGTCCGGGTGGCCGCCTACCGCGCCGACGAGCCGGCCGTGCTCGCCGCCGTCCAGGTGGGCGCCACGACGCTGTTCGCCCTGCACTACGCCGTGACCCTCGTGCTCGCCCGACGGGCCGCCGGCGCGTCCCCGGCCGCGCCCGCCCGGCTCACGGCACCCCACCCGCTGCCCGCCCCGGTCACCACCCCCGTCCGCTGACGTCCCCCCACCAGGAGCCCCCCATGCCTCGCACCCCCAGCATGACCCTGCCCGACCTGACCGGACGACGCGCCCTCGTGACCGGAGGCAGCGACGGGATCGGCCTCGGCATCGCCCGCCGGCTCGCCGGCGCGGGCGCCGAGGTCGTCCTCCCCGTGCGCAACCGCACCAAGGGCGCCGCCGCCGCGGCCGCCATCCGCGAGGCGCACCCGGGCGCCCTCGTGCGCCTCGAGGACCTCGACCTCGCGTCCCTGGCGTCGGTCGCCGCCCTCGGCGCCCGCCTGCGGGCGGAGGGCCGCCCGATCCACCTGCTCGTCAACAACGCCGGCGTCATGACACCGCCGGAGCGCCAGACCACCGTCGACGGGTTCGAGCTGCAGCTCGGCACGAACCACCTCGGGCACGTGGCACTCGTCGCCCACCTCCTCCCGCTCCTGCGCGCCGGGCGGGCCCGTGTCACCTCCCAGGTGAGCGTCGCCGCCCGCGGCGGGTCCCTGCACTGGGAGGACCTGAACTGGGAGGCCTCCTACGAGGGCCGGCGCGCCTACGGGCAGTCCAAGGTCGCCCTCGGCCTGTTCGGGCTCGAGCTCGACCGGCGCAGCCGCGCCGGCGGATGGGGCATCACGAGCAACCTCTCCCACCCCGGCGTCGCCCCCACGAGCCTGCTGACGGCGCGTCCGGAGCTGGGGCGGCCGCAGGACACGCCGCAGATCGCCGTCATCCGCCGGCTGTCGCGCGCCGGGCTCCTCGTCGGCACGGTCGACAGCGCCCAGCTGCCGGCGCTGTACGCCGCGACCTCGTCGGACGCCCGCGGGGGTCGCCTCTACGGACCCGACGGGCTCGGCAACCTGCGCGGGAACCCCGCCGAGCACGCGCTCTACCGCCCCCTGCGCAGCGCCGAGGACGCCGGCCGCGTCTGGACCGTCTCCGAGCGGCTGGCCTCGGTGTCCTTCGAGCGCGAGGCGGCGGCGGCGTAGCCCCCCGGCACGGCGTCCGGACGCGGTCCCGTCGGCCTCCTGCCGCCGGGACCGCGCCGTCGCGCCGTCGCCCCGCGCGCACGCCCGGGCGGGCCGTCGTAGGTTCGGGCCAGGGTCCAGAACGGGGGCCGCGGACGACAGGAGGCCCCTGTGCGGACCATCGGCGAGCAGACCACCGACGAGCTGGGCGGCCGCCTCAGCGTGCTCGTGAAGAGCGGCAGGACCACGTGCGGCTCGACCGGCTGCTGCACGAGCTGGGGACGACGGACGGCCGCGCGCAGGAGGACGTCCTGCGGCGCCTGCACCGGCTCGTCTTCCCGCACGCCTTCGCCGAGGAGTCCGTGCTCTGGCCCGTGCTGCGCCGTGCCCTGCCGGACGGGGAGGCGCTGACCCTCGAGGTGGAGCGCGAGCACCAGGAGGTCGACGAGCTCGTCACCCGCCTCGAGGCCGCGCCCCCGGGCGACCCGGCGCGCGGTCCGCTGCTCGACCGTCTCGTCGACGTGCTGCGCGAGGACGTGCGCGACGAGGAGGACGAGCTGTTCCCGCGCCTGCAGGAGGTGACCGACGCCCGGACGCTGCGCCGGCTGGGCGTCGCGTGGGAGGTCGTTCGCCGGTTGGCGCCGACGCGGGCGCACCCCGTGGTGGCACGGCGGCCGCCGGGTAACGTCCTGGCCGCGCTGCCGCTGTCCGTCGTCGACCGGGCGCGCGACGTCGTGGACCTCCTCGTCCAGCGGGGTCCGCAGCGGCTGGTGCCGGCGCTCGGGGCGGCGGGGACGGCCCTGGCGCGGGCCTCGCACGCCGTCGAGCGGCTCCCGTTCCTCCGCACGGGCGAGCACCCCGCCACGCACCGGGACCGACGGCCGGGGGCGGCCGGGAGGCGGCGTCCTGGAGGTCGGCGAGGGGCGGCGTCACGGATGGTCGACGGGCCGCGGCAGCGTCCCGCGCGCGATGAGCGCCTCGTAGACGCCCTCGAACGCCTCCGCGAGCGCCTCGACCTGCACCGGCGTCAGCGCGTCGAAGAACACGGCCCGCACGAGGTCCACGTGCCCAGGGGTGGCCGCCGCGAGCGCGTCCCTGCCGGCGTCCGTCAGGGCCACCGCCGTCGCGCGCCGGTCGGCGTCGCTCGGCCGCAGGGCGACGAGGCCCCGCCGCTCGAGCCGGCGCGCCTCGTGGGAGACACGGCTGCGCTCGGCACCGATGCGGACGGCGACGTCCGACACCGTCATGGGCTCCGGGTCCTGGCTGACGAGCGCCACCAGCACGTCGTAGTCCGCCAGGGACAGCCCCGAACCGGCACGCAGCTGGCGGTTCATCTCGTACCGCAGGCGCAGGTGCACCTTCATGTAGGCGTACCAGGCCCGCGTCTCGGCAGTGCTCAGCAGCGCGAACGGCGACCCGGGGGCGAGGTCGTCGCCTCCCGGCGGCGGCTCGCCCACGTCAGCGGAGCAGGACGGTCCACACGGCGGCGAGCAGGCCGTCCCGGACGAGGCCCATGTCGACGCCCCGCACGACCGGCGCACCGCCCTCGGGTCCCAGCTCCCACGCGAGGTAGCCCAGGTCCTGCACGGTGTACGGCTCGCCGCTGGCGCGGAACTCCAGCCCCTGCGCGCCGTCGAGGATCTCCTGCACCTTGGCGCTCAGCGCCTCGTGCCCGCGCACGCGCCCCTCGGCGTCGGAGAAGACGACGTCCTCCGTGTAGGTGCGGCGGATCGCCGCCATCCGCCGCTCGGGGTCCCCCTCGGAGAAGACCTCCAGCAGGGTCGCGCGCATGAGCTCGTCCGTGGTCGTCGTGGTCACGCCTCCTCCACCTCCGGTTCTTCGCGTGAAAATTCACGCACCGTAGCAGCCGATCCCCCGAGGAGGTCTACGACGGGGGCAGCGTCACCACCTCGCCGGCGACCGCGACCGCCTGCGCCCGGCTGCTCACCCCGAGCCGGGCGTAGAGCTGCTGCAGGTGCGTGCGCGCCGTCTGCGGGCTGATGCCCAGGCGGCGGGCGATCTCCGTGTTCGAGCACCCGGCGACGAGCAGGGCGAGCACCTGACGCTGCCGCACGGTCGGCGGCCGGGCGCCGTGCAGCGCGAGCTCGACCGCCTGCAGGTGGGCCACGAGGAACGGGCGCAGGACGGTGGCGAGAGCGCGGTCGGTGTCCGTGAAGTCGCCGCCGTGGAGGCGGACGAACCGCACCCGGCGCGAGCGGCCCTCGGTCCCGCCGAGCGGCAGCAGCAGCTGGCGCTCGATGTCGGTGTCGTCACGGAGCAGCGCGTGCATCGGGCTGCTCCGCCACTGCCGGAGCGGGACGACGTCGCCGAGGAGGCGGACGGAGACGAGGTCGCCGCCGGCGTCGGGGTGCGAGGCGCCGGGCGTCGACCAGAACGCGTCGGAGAACGCCTCCGTGAACGCGTCGGGGAGGGGCTCGGCCCGGACGTCGAGCCCGAGGGGGTCCGCGACCACGCCGACCCGCCGGCGCCGCGGCGCGAGGTCGTCGTAGACGACGAGGTCGCTCGGGACGAGGGCGCCCAGCGCGCGGAGCAGGTCGGGCGCCAGCGTCGGCGGTCCCGGTCCCTGGACGGCGGGCACCGGTCCCGAGAGCAGGTGCAGGACCTCGGGGAGGACGGCCGAGCCGGTGCGACGAGCCATGGCTGCTCCCGAGCACGTCCTGGCCCCGTCCTGGGCAGTACGGGCACGTCATGGGCACGGCCCTGCGCGACGGTCGCCGTCTCGAGCGTACGCCGAACGTCGTATCGCGGGCAGGGGCCGACGAGGGCCAGCGTGAGGTGTCACCGGCCGTCCCGGCCCCGGGCCGGCCGACCGCCCGGACGTCAGAGGAGACGACCATGCCCGGCGCCGCTCACCCCGCCCCATCCGCCCCCCCGCCGCGGGGCGCGCCCGCCGACCGGGCACCCTCACCTCCGGCGGCCCCTGCGCCGGACGAGCGCCGCGGCCGTCGCGCTCGCGCTGCTGGCCCTCCCGGCGGCGGGACCGGCGGGCGCGCACCGCCCCGGGCCCACCGCCCCCGACACCTACGTCAGCGACTGGGACCGCACCGCGACGGCGGCCACCGTGGCCGCCGGCCTCAGCCCCGCCGAGGGCCACCTCGTGCTGGCCTACGCGGCGATCGCCGTCTACGACGCCGCCGTGGCCGTCGAGGGCGGGCACGAGCCCTTCGCGGTGGCGGCGGACGCGCCCGAGGGCGCCTCGGCGGAGGCCGCCGTGTCCGCCGCCGCGCACCGGGTGCTGCTGCACCTCCTGCCGCTGCAGGCCCCCGCCCTCGCCGACGCCCGTGCGCTCGCGCTCTCGACCATCCCGGACGGGCCCGCCGAGACCGCCGGCGTCGCGGTGGGCGAGCACGTGGCCGCCACCCTCCTCGCGCTCCGCCGGGACGACGGCTTCCGCGCGCCGGTCGAGCCGTACGTGGTACCGGAGCCGCCCGTGCCGGGACGCTGGGTCCCCACCGCTGCCACGCCGCCCATCGGCGCCTGGCTCGGTCGCATGACGCCCTTCGCGGTGCGCTCGGCCGAGGCGCTCCGGCCGGAGGGGCCGCCGTCGCTGACGAGCCGGCGCTGGGCCCGCGACTACGCCGAGGTGGCGCGCCTGGGGTCGGCGACGAGCACCGCCCGCACCCCCGAGCAGACCGCTGTCGCGCGCTTCTGGGGCGAGCCCCCCGTGCCGCAGGCGCACGGGGCGTTCCGGGCGTTCGTCGCCGAGCACCGCCTGGGGCTCGCGGACGCGGCCCGGTTCCTGGCCATGGTGTCGGTGACCTACGCCGACGCCTTCATCGCCTGCTTCGGCAGCAAGTACGACGAGCTGTTCTGGCGCCCCGTGACCGCCATCCGCGCGGGCGGGAGCGACGGCAACGCCCGCACCGCGCCCGACCCGGCGTGGACGCCCCTGCTGCCCACGCCCAACCATCCCGAGTACCCCAGCGCGCACTCGTGCATCACGCCCGCCGCGGGGCTCGTCGTCGCCCGGTTCCTCGGCACGCACCGGATCGACTTCACGATGCCCAGCGTCACGGGGCTCGGGGACCGGCGCTTCGCGACGCCGACGGCTCTGACCCGGGACGTCGCGGACGGCCGCGTCTGGGCCGGCCTGCACTTCCGCAGCTCCGTCGACGACGGCGCGCGTCTCGCCCAGCGCACGGCGCGCGAGGTCCTGCGTTCCCACTTCCGCTGGTGAGGGCCCGGCGCCCGCCCGGGCCGGTCGTCGGACCGGCCGGGCGGGCGCCGCCCGGCCGCCGGCCGGGGCGTCAGGCCGTCGGCGGCGGCCGGAAGGTCAGCAGGGTGTGGCCGTTGCCGAACGTCCGGACCCCTGTCCTCTCGCGGGACCGGGGTCCGGACGCCCTCGAGGAAGCGCAGCGCCGCGCCGAGCACGGTCGGCTGCACGACCACGCGCAGCTCGTCGAGGACGACCGTCGGGAGCAGCGAGGCCACGAGCGACGACGAGCCGAACACCGCGACGTCCTCGCCCGGCTCGCCCTTCAGCGCCCGCAGCCGCCCGGGGACGTCGTCCGCGACGAACTCCGTCGGCCCCCAGGGGTGCGACGTCATCGTGCGGGAGGCGACGATCGTGGCAGGTCGTTCATAGAGCCGGCGACGACCGGGTCCTGCTCCCGCGCCTGGGGCGTGGGCCAGAAGGACGCCATGAGCTCGAAGGTGCGCCGACCCAGGACGATCGTGTCGATGGCGTCTCCCTGCGCCCCGGAGTACCGCTCGAACCCCTCGTCGACGGCGAGCCAGTCGGTGCTGCCGTCGGGCCGGGCGTGGAACCCGTCGACGGAGACGGTCACGAAGGCGTAGACGGTCCGCACGGTCCCCGCCTCGCGTGTGCCGAGCCGGCCCGGGGGCCGCGGCGGGCGCCTGCCACGACCGACCCGGCGGGGCGCCCCGACTCATCGGCCCGGAGCAGGGCGCGACCTCAGGGCAGGGTCACCTCGTGGAGCGCGGAGACCAGCCCCTGCACGGTGCGCGACGTGTCGAGCGTCGTCGGCGCGGCGGCCGGCACGAGCACCGCGACCGCCGTCCCCGACGCCGGCCACACGCGCAGCAGGGCGTGGGAGACGCCGATGTCGCCGCCGTGCCCGACGACGGGCTGCCCCTCGTCCCGGCCCACCTCCGTGCCCAGCCCGTACCAGTCCTCCGGCCCCTCGGCGGCGGTCATCTGCTCGACGAGGGCCGCGTCCACGACGTGGCCGCCGTAGAGGAGGTGGCCCCACAGCGCCAGGCTCGGGGCGTCGGCGGCCATCCCGCCGGCGGCCGCAGCCGCGGAGGCGACGGCGCGGGACGGCAGGTAGGGGCCGTCGCCGTCGACCGGTGGCAGGTCCGGCTCCCCTGCCGCGACGGCGACGGGCGGGACCGGCCGCTCGGCGGTCTGGAACCACACCCGCTCCAGGTCCGCCGCGTCGAGGAGGTCGCTGCGCAGCACCGCGGCCAGCGGCTCCTGCGCCACCTCCTCGACGAGGAGACCGAGCACCCAGAAGTTGAGGTTGTTGTAGTCCGTGGCGCCACCGAGGGTGCCCTGCGTCGTCGACGGGACCACGAGCCCGAGGACGTCGGCCGCCGTCCACTCCCGGTCCACGTCGGTCAGCTCATGGAGCAGGTCGTGCACCGGGTCCTGCGGGAACCCGCTCTGCATCCCCAGGACCTGCCGCACGGTCGCGCCGCCGTCGTCGAAGGGCAGCTCGACGTAGGCGCTCACGGGGGCGTCGAGGTCGACGTCACCGCGACCGGCGAGGCGGAGGACCTCGGCGGCGACGAACGTCTTCGTGATGCTCCCGACGGCTCCCGCCGTGTCGGGCTGCAGGGTGAGGCCGGCGCCGTCCACCCCGCTCGCACCGCTCCAGGACCCGTCGGCGGTGACGACCGCAGCGGTGGCACCGGGCGCGTCCCCGTCCGCGCGCCACCGGTCCAGCCGCTCCTGCAGCGCGCCTGCCGTCCCGTCGTCGACGGACGTCCCGGGCGCGCGGGGCCAGAGGACCGGCGCCGGCGCTGCCGCACCCGCGGCGGTCGACGCGGGCGTCGGGGCCGGGGCGCCCGTGCAGGACGACGCCAGCACGACCGCCGCCGCGAGCGCGCACACCCACCCGGTGGCCCCCGCCGTCCTGGGACTCATGGCACGCCGGCCCTCCGTCCCCCACAGGTGGAGGGCGGTTCCGCCCCGGCAGCACGGTCCGCCCGACGCGTCCGCGCCACTCCTCGGCGCACGCCCCCCTCCCCACCGTCCTCCGCGGGCGCCGCGGCGTCAACGACCGTGCGGCCCGGGCGGCGCGGGGCCCGGCGCCGTGCCCGGACGGGCGGCGCTAGCCGGCGGGTGCGGCGGTGACGGCGCGGCGGGCGCGGAGCGGACCCGGGTCGGCGGTGATGCCGTCGGCCACCGCGCCCAGCAGCCCGGCGGCCGGGGCCGGCAGGGCCATGGCCGCGTCGACGGCCGCGCGCAGCGTCTCGACCGTGGCCGTGTTCGGGTCCAGCGCCACGCCGACGCCGACGCGCTCGAGGGCGGCGGCCCCGGCGAACTGGTCGGTGGAGAAGGGCAGCACGACGAGCGGCGTCCCCGTGGCCATGGCCTCCGTCACGCTGTTGTTCCCGCCATGGGTCACGGCCAGGGCGGCGCGACGCAGCAGGCGCACCTGCGGCAGGTGCTCGCGCACGAGCCACCCCGGCGGGACGGGGCCCAGCGCCGCGGGCGGGGTCGCCCCGGAGGCGACCGCCGCCCGCACGCCCGCGAGCCGCAGCGCCGCCGCGACCCGGGCCAGCACGTCGTCCCGCACCGAGAGGAAGCTGCCGAGGCTGACGTAGACGAAGGGGGTGCCGTCGCGCAGCCAGGCGTCCACCACGGGGTCGGCCGGCTCCTCGCGCAGCGCGGCCCCCAGGTGCACGTGGGGCGGCAGCGCGGCGGCCCGGGCGGGGTCGGCCAGCTCGGCGGGGTAGTTGTAGAGCACCAGGGGCCCGTGCAGCGCGAAGGCGTCGTCCACCTCCGGGCCCCGTGCCCCCAGCCGACGGGCCGCGTCGTGCCACTCCGCGGTGAACCGGTCGGCGACCCGGCGGCAGAGCGCGTCGAGGGCCGCCAGCGCTCCCGGCTCCGGCGCGAAGGCCCGGGGCCACACCGGCGGGCGGCCGTACACCTCGTCGCCCACGGGCAGGGCGGTGGGGTGCCCGAGGACGACGTCCGCGTACGGCACCTCGGCCGCACCCAGGCCCAGCCGGGCGCTGTAGGCGAGGTGGTCGACGAGCACGGCGTCGGGGCGGACCGCCTCGACGACGGCGAGGGTGGCGCGCGCCTTCTCGACGGGCTGCCACATGAGGTCGACGAGCCGCTCACGGGCCTGGTAGGCGAGCGTCTCGACCATCCCGCGGCGGGTGGCGTCGAAGAACCCGCGCAGCGAGTCGGCCTCGGCGTCGACCTGCGCCTCCGCTCGCATCACGCCCGGGTTGGAACCGCGGCCGAGCGTGAGGGGCACGCGCTCGTAGCCGAACTGCTCCACGAGGCCGGCCGTCGCGGGGCCGGAGGCCACGACGACCCGCTCCCCGGCGTCGCGCCACGCCGCGGCGAGCGCGGCCAGGGGCAGCAGGTGGGAGGCGTAGTCCGGGCTGACGACGAGCAGGGTCACGCCGTGGCTCCCGCGGCCAGGCGGCCGGCGCGCTCCTCGTCGACGACCCCGCCGTACACGTCCGCGAGGGCCAGGGCCATGCGCTCGACGGTGAAGCTGCGCTGGACGGTCCGCAGGGACCGGGCGGCCCGGCGGCCGTCGGTCTCCGCGGTCGAGGCCGTGAGCGCCGCACCCACGGCGGCGGCGAGCCGGTCGCGGTCCCACGTCGCGGTGAGGAAGCCCGTGACGCCCTCGACGACGTAGGTCGCGGGGCCGCCGCCGTCCGGCGCGACGACGACGAGGCCCGACGCCATCGCCTCGAGCAGGGCGATGCCGAACTCCTCCTTGAGGCTGGCGCAGGCGTAGACGCCCTGCGGCGCGACGAGGCCCGGCAGGCCCGTCCGCACGGCCGCGACCCAGCGCGCGACGACGTCGTTGGGCCGGTGCCCGGGCACGAGGAGGCCCGCCGCGGCGCGCTCCCCGGGGGGCACGACCGCCGCGATGCGGTCGAGCTGCTCGCGCTCGTCGGCGGAGGGGTCGGCGACGTCCCCGCCCACCACGAGGAGGTTCGCACGCCCGCGCAGGTCGCTGCCCGCCCACGCCTCCACGAGCGTCGCCATGCCCTTCACGCGGTGCAGGCGACCGACGCTGACGACGAGCGGCAGCCCCCGCCGCTCGGGGGCGAGGCCGCCGACGAGGTCGCGCAGCTCGGCCAGCGCGGGCGTCGGCGCCGCTCCCCCGGCGTGCGCGACGGCCTCGCCGACCGCCCGCTCGACCACCCCGAGGTCGACGCCCTCCGGGACGACCGTGTGCCGCTCGGGCCGGGCGGCGATGTCGATGCCCACCAGCCGGCGCATGTCGCGGCGCAGCGCGGGCCTCGGGAAGAGGACGGTGTGCGCCGCGTTCGCCGCCAGCCGCTGGACGAGGCGGGCGCGGAACCAGAAGTGCTCCACCGCGTCGACGTCGCCCAGGTTGTCCCGGCGCAGCGTGCCCGCGAGGTCCAGGGAGTGGATCACCGCGTGCGGGTCCGGGGCGACGGTGAAGACGACGGGGATGTCGAGCGCACGGGCCACGTCCGCGGCCGCGAGGCTGCCCACGTCGGCCATGCGCAGGTGGAGCACGTCGACCCCGGCGGCGCGCACGACCCGGCGGATCCCGCGCCGGGCCGCGACCCGCAGGGGCCAGGCGGAGGGCGAGGGCACGGGGTCGTGGAGCAGGGGGACGCGGCCGTAGACGTGCCCGTCACCCCCGAGCCCGGCCAGGTCGGCGCGCGCCTCCACGGCGGACCCGCGCGACATCGTGACGACCCGTCGCACCGGCGTCGCGGACGGGGCGACGAGCGCGTCGCCGAGCCGGACGAGCAGCGTCGCGATGCCGCCGTTGTCGCCCGCGCCCGCCGCCGTCAGACGGGCGTCGACGTCCGCGTGCAGGAAGAGCTGGCCGACGGTCAGCCCGTCCCCGTCGCCCGCGTGCACCGGCGGCGGCGCCGTGTCGAGCAGCGCCAGCCTTGCCACGTCGCCGAGGTGGCCGGGCGCGGCCGCGAGCCGGTCGAGGAGCGCCAGCACGGCGGGGACCCCGGGCCGCTCGCCCAGGGCCGCCACCGCGGCGACCCGCGCGACCTCGTCCTCCGCGGGGTCGTCCGCCACGACGAGGAGCGGGCGCACGGCCAGCGGGTGCGCGACGAGGCCGAGCGTCTCGACGAGGCGCGCCCGGGCGGCCGGCTCCCGGACGCCCACGAGCGCGCTCTCCAGCCCGACCGCGACGGGCTCCGGCGCGTGCGCGGCCCACTGCTCGAGGCTGCGCTGCGCGAGCATCCCGGCGAAGCCGCCGTCGGCCGTCATCGCGACGAGGCGCGCCACCGCCTCCGGGCGGGGCAGGCCGCCGCCGACGACCCACGCGGCGTGCTCGCGCAGGAACGGGCGCGGGTCGGACAGCAGCGCGGCGACGGCGCGCGAGGCCTCCTCGTCGGCAGCGGCACCCAGGGCGTGCACGGCGGCGATCGCGACGAGCTGGTCGCCGTCCTCCAACGCCCCGCGCAGGACGCGGACCGTGCGGGTGCCGGGGTCGCGGCTGGCCTCGAAGGCCAGCTCGTCCGCCAGGTGCACGGCGTCGACGATGTGCTCGGCGGCGCGCAGCGCGTCGAGCGAGGTCTGGATGCCCACGGACGATCCCCCGGTCTGGAGAAGTGCCGGAGGTCGACGGACGGTCGTCTCCGGCGCCCGAGACGGTAACGGCCCGGAGCCCCCGCCACCCGCCGAGGGCGGACGCCCGTAGCAGCGTGCTCTCAGGTGCGGGCGCTCCGCCGCCGGTCACGGCGTCGGGCGCCTCACGGCCCTTCACCCTAAGGTGCGAACCTCCGACCGCCGACGACGACAGGAGGAGCCCGTGGGCCCGAGCACCGAGGACACCGGCACCGACCTCGCCCGCCCCGCCCGCCCCGCCCGCCCGGACGGCGGCCGTCGGGCCCGCCCCCCTCGCGGGTCGCGGGCGACCCCCCGGTCGGTCGGGGTCCTCTCGGTCGCGGTGCTCGCGGCGGCGGTGCTGCCGGCAGGTCCGGCCGCCGGCGACGACGACCCGGCGGCCGGGTCCCCCACCCCCCGCGCCGTGCGCGTGAACGCCGGCGGCGACGCCTACCGCGACGTCGAGGGGCGGCTCTGGTCCGCCGACGCCGGCCACGTCGGCGGCCGCCCGACGACGGTCGACGACGTCGGTCCGGTGTCCGGCACGGAGGACGACGCGCTCTACCAGGACCTGCGGGTGGGCATGGACGCCTACCGGCTCCCGCTCGACGCGGCCGGCACCTGGCGCGTGACGCTCCACCTGCTCGAGAACTTCCACACCGCGCCCGGGGAGCGGGTCTTCTCCGTGAGCGCGGAGGGCACCCCCGTCGTCGAGCGGCTCGACCTCCACGCCGAGGTGGGGCACGCCACGGCGCACACGGTCGGCGTCGACGTCCGGGTCGACGACGGGGTCCTCGACCTGGTCTTCGACGAGCACGTCAACCACGCCACCGTCTCGGCGATCGCCGCGGTCCCGCTCGACGAGGACGGGCCCGCACCGGCACCGCCCGCTCCGCCCGCCCCGCCGGCGCCCCCTGCCGTCCCCCGCCCCCCGGCGGCCACGTTCCCCCTGCGCGCGAGCGCGGACGGGGACCACCTCGTGACCGCGGCCGGCCGGCCCTTCCTCTACCTCGCCGACACGGCGTGGATGGCGCCCTCGCGCATGGACCAGGGCGAGATCCGCCGCTGGCTCGACGCCCGCGAGGAGCAGGGCTTCACCGCGGTGCAGGTGTCCCTGCTGCACTTCGTCGGCCAGCAGGACGAGGGCCCCGCCAACGCCTACGGCGACAGGCCGTTCGTCGACGGCCTCGACCTGTCGCGGCCCCTCGAGGTCGGCGAGCGCACCCGCGACCCGCGCCGCGACGACTACGACTACTGGGACCACGTCGCCTACCTCGTCGAGGAGGCCGCCGCCCGGGGGCTGGCCGTCACCGCCGTGCCGTCCTGGTACGGCTACGGCGGCGAGGACTGGCGCGCGCACGTGACGACCCGCAACGCCGGGGCCTACGGCGCCTTCCTGGGGCGGCGGCTGGGTGGCCACACGAACCTCGTCTGGATGCTGGGCGGCGACAACGCGCCCCGGGGCGACGTCGCGAAGGTCGCCCCCGGCGGGGACCGGTCGGACAAGGTCGCCGCGACGGACGCCATGGCGCGGGCGCTGCGCGAGCACTCCCCCGTCCGCCACCTCATGACCTACCACGGCCCCCGGGCGGTGTCCTCGGCCGCGTTCTTCGGGGGGCGCGAGTGGCACACCCTGGTCAACCCCTACTCGGACCAGCTCGTCCACCGCCACGCGGGCGCGGCCTTCGGCCGGGGCGTGCCCTCCGTCGTCGCCGAGGCCTACTACGACGGCCGGGAGCGCGCCCCGTTCCTCGACCGCACCGAGCTGCGCGCGCAGGCCTGGTGGGCGGTGCTGTCCGGGGCGGGCTTCGCGTACGGGCACGAGGACGTGTGGGACGTCGACCGCGGCTGGCCGGCCGCGGTCCGCGCGCGCTCGGCGACGGACGTCGGCCGGATCGCGGGCCTCCTCGCCGAGCACCCCGAGGTCGAGCCCGTGCGGGCGCCCCTCCTCGCCGGGGCCGGGGGCGACGACGCGACGCGCGCGGTGTCCGGGCGGTCGTCGAGCGGCGCCGTGCTCACCTACGTGCCGTCGCGCCGGTCGCTCACGCTCGACCTGGCGGCCGCCGGCCGCCTCACGTCGGCCGACCGGGTCCGCCTGGCGTGGGTCGACCCGGCCACGGGGTCGACCCGTCCCCTGGGCGACGAGGACGCCTCCGGCGCCCGCGCCCTCGACGTCCCGGGCGGCTGGGCCGACGCCCTCCTCGTGGTCGACCGGGCCTGAGGCACCGGGCGGGGCCGCCGGCCTCGGCGGCCCCGCCGGGCCGTGCCTCAGGAGCCGTCACGACGGACGAACGTCGTGGCCGCGGCCACCGCGCGCAGCGCCTCGACCTGCTCGGCCGTCGCCGACGGCGGGAGGGACAGGTCGACCGTCAGCCGCCGGCCCTCGACGTCGAGCACCCACACCAGGTCCGTCGCCCCCGGGACGCGGTCGGACCGGCCGGGCCAGGTGTGGAAGTAGCCGTCGCGGCAGGTCGCGAGGTCGAGGTCCGCGGGGGTCCCGAGCTCGAGGTAC
The DNA here is from genome assembly GCF_004123805.1 of Cellulomonas endophytica. Taxonomy (GTDB): domain Bacteria; phylum Actinomycetota; class Actinomycetes; order Actinomycetales; family Cellulomonadaceae; genus Cellulomonas; species Cellulomonas endophytica. The sequence goes on from NZ_RWJX01000010.1 coordinate 64,422, forward strand.
AGGCCGTCGTAGCCCCCGACGGTCACCGCGACCGGGGCCGTCGCCTCCCGCAGGGGCTGGGCGGCGAGGGCCGCGGCGAGGTCGGCGACGGAGGCCCCGACGTCCTCGGGGTACCCGTCCGCGGCGCAGGGATGGGTGTAGACGGCCCGGACGTCCCAGAACGTCAGCGCTCTCGGGTCCCCGTCGCCGTCGTCGCGGATCCCGGCCCCGTCGAGGGGGAGGTACCCCGCCGGCACCTCGAGCACGGGGTCGGCGGGGAGCGGGAGCACGGCGTCGAAGGGACGCACGACGTACCGGCCCGCCCCGAGCGGCACCCCGGACGGCTGGTCCGCCAGCGCCGGCACGGCGTCCTCGCCGGCAGGGGGGGTGGTGGCGGTCGGCGCCGAGGAGGAGCCGGCGCCCGTGCCGTCGGTGCACCCGGCGGCCGCCGCGCCCACGAGCACGGTCGCGGCGAGGGCGAGGGCCGCGCGGCGGCGGCGGGCCGGCCGGTGCGCGCCGGCGCCGGAGGGCGGGGGTGTCGCCCTCCGGGGGCTGTCGGGAGACTGCGTCGTGCGGGACATGGGGTCCTCCTGACGGTGGTGCCGGGACGCCGGGCGCTGCTCCCCCGGCGGGTGCCACCGACGCTGCCCGGCCGGCCCGACGGGGCGGTGACGGACCGCCGACGGACCGCCGACGTCCGCCGCCCCGGACCGGGAGCCGGGTCGCCGAAGGTCCGCGGGCCGGTGGCGCAGGGGCCTTGCCGCGGGCCCCGGCAGGGCGGGACGCTGGCCCTGCCATGGACGCGGGCGGCACGCCGGCTGGGTCGCACGCGGCGCCGGTCGACGCCGCGCCGACGTTCGGCGTGCTCGGGACGCTCGAGGTGCACCTGGGGGCGCTGCCCGTGCCGGTCGCCGGACGGCAGGAGCGGGCGGTCCTGGCCCTGCTGCTCACCACGCCGGGACGCGTGCTCCCCGTCGCCTCGATCGTCGCGGGGCTGTGGGGCGAGCACCCGCCGGGGGGCGCGGGGAGCACGGTCACCTCGTACGTGTCCCGCCTCCGCCGGGGGCTCCCCGACGGCGTCGGCGGCACGGTGGTGACGCGACGGCCCGGGTACGTCCTCACGGTGGACCCGGAGCAGGTCGACGCGAGCCGTTTCCGCGCGCTCGTCGGGCGCGGCCACCGCGAACGGGACGCCGGCCGGCCGGACCTGGCCGCCGCGAGCCTGCGGGACGCGCTCGCGCTCTGGCGCGGCGACGCGTACGCCGAGTTCGACGCCCCCTTCGCCGTCGCGGAGCGCACCGCGCTGGCCGAGCTGCGGCTCGCGACGCTGGAGGACCGGGCCGCGGCGGAGCTGGCCCTCGGCGGCGGGCCGGACCTGGTCGCCGACCTCGAGACCCTTGTCGCGGAGCACCCCCTGCGCGAGCGCCTCCGGGCGCAGCTCATGACGGCCCTGTACCGGTCCGGGCGCCAGGCGGACGCGCTGCGCGCGTTCGCGCGGGCGCGGGCGGCCCTCGTCGAGGAGCTCGGGGTGGAGCCGGGCGACGAGCTGCAGCTGCTGCACGCGCGGGTGCTCGCCCACGACCCGGCGCTGCGGGCCGACGCGGAGCGGCTCCTCGCCGAGCGGATCCGCGTGGCGGCGGAGGCGATCCCGGAGCCGCGCCGGCGTCTGGCGCGCTCCCGGGACGAGGTGGCGGAGGGCGTCGCGGGGCTCGCGCGCGTGCGGTCGCCGCAGCCGGCGCCGACGCCCCCGGACCAGGGCCGGCGCCCCTGCCCGTTCAAGGGGCTCGCGCCCTACGACGTCGACGACGCCCCGTACTTCGCGGGACGCGACCGCCTCGTGGCGCGGCTCGTGGCGCGGCTCGTGGGCACCCCGCTGCTCGCCGTCGTCGGGCCGTCCGGCAGCGGCAAGTCCTCCGTCGTGCGCGCGGGCCTCGTCGCGGCGGTGCGCCGGGGGGTGCTCCCCGGCAGCGAGCGGTGGCGCGTCGTGGTGACGACGCCCGCCCGGGACGTCCCGGACGTCGCCCCCGCGCCCGGCGGACGGACGGTCCTCGTCGTCGACGGGCTCGAGGAGATGTTCACGGCCCTCGGCCCGGAGGCGCAGGTCGCCTACGCCGCGTGGGTGGTCGCGTGCGCGGACCGCGACGGGGTGGCCGTCGTCGTGACCCTGCGGGCCGACCGGTACGCGCACGTGCTCGCCCACCCGCACCTGGCCGAGCTCGTCGCGGCGAACACCGTGCTGGTGGGGGCCCTCTCGCCCGACGAGCTGCGCGAGGCGGTCGAGGTGCCCGCCGCGGCGGCCGGCCTGACCCTCGACCCGGGCCTGGCCGACGCCCTCGTCGCCGACGTCGCCGGGGAGCCCGGCGGGCTGCCGCCGATGTCCACGGCGCTCCTCGCCCTGTGGGAGCGCGGGGACGGCCGCCGGCTGTCCCTCGCGGACTACCGGGGGTCGGGCGGGGTCCGTGCCGCCGTCGCGACGCTCGCCGAGGCCGCCTACGCACCGCTGCCGCCGGGCTCGAGGGCCCACGCCCGCCGGGTCCTCCTGCGGCTGGTCGACGTCGACGAGGCCGGCGAGCCCGTGCGGCGCCGCGCGCCCCTGGCCGAGCTCGCCGTCGACGGGGACCCCGACGCGCGGGCCGCGCTCGACGCCCTGGCCGCCGGGCGGCTGCTGACGGTCTCGGCCGCGCACGTCGAGGTCGCGCACGAGGCCCTGCTGCGGGACTGGCCACGCCTGCGCGCCTGGCTCGACGACAGCGCCGCGGGGCGACGGGTGCGCCGGCACCTCGCGCCCGCCGCGGCGGCGTGGCAGGCCGCCGGCCGGGACCCCGCCGAGCTGTACCGCGGTCCCCGGCTGGCCGTCGCCCTCGACCTCCTGGCCGAGCACGAGGAGGACCTGACCACCGCCGAGCGGGACTTCCTGCGGGCCGGCCGCGACCGGGCGGACGCGGACGCCGCCGCCCGTCGCCGGGCGCACCGCAGGCTCCGCGCCCTGGCCGCCGGGCTGGCCGTCGCGCTCGTGGCCGCGCTCGGCGCCGGCTGGGCCGCCCTCGACCAGCGCGACGCCTCCGCACGCCTCGCCGTCGCCGCGGAGGTGCGCGCGCTGCGGGCGGCGGCGCTCGGGGAGGACCGGTGGGACCTCGCGCTCCTGCACGCGGCCCAGGCGTACCGGGTCGACGCCTCCCCCGCGTCGTACGCCGCGCTGCTGCGCACGGTGCACCGCAGCCCGGAGGCGACCGCGCTGTACCGCACGGGCCGCCGCCTGCTCGCGCTCGCCGTGAGCGACGACGGCCGGACGCTGGTGGGCCTCGGCAGCGCCGGGACGGTCCACGTGTGGGACCTCGCGTCCGGCACGCGGGCGCCGGCCGTGCGCGGGCTCACCCAGGTCGCGGTGTCCTCGCTCGACCTCAGCCCCGACGGCCGGTTCGTCGCGGTCGTCGGCATCCCGGTGCCGGCCGCGGTGTACGACTTCCGGGGACAGCTCACCGTCGTCGACCTCCACGCCCGGCCGGGACCCACCGTGCGCACGTGGCCCGGCCCGGGCCTCACCGGGGCGCGCTTCGCCCCGGACGGCCGGACCGTCGTGACGGCCGGCGCCGACGGCCGGGCCCGCCGGGTCGACGTGTCGACCGGGAGGGCGGAGGTGGTCGACGGCGTCGCGCTGCCCGTCGGGGACGCCGCGGTCCTCGACGCCTCGCCGGGCAGGCGGTTCCTGGCCGCGGCCGACCCGACGGCGGCCGGGCGCGTGACGGTGTGGGAGACCGGGACCGGCCGGGTCGTCCTGTCCGCCGACGAGGACGGCGCGACGAGGGTGGCCGTCGACCCGACCGGCACGGCCCTCGTCCTCGCCCGGGCCGGCGGCGGCGTGGAGCACCTCGACCTCGTCACCGGTGCGCGTCGGGGCGTCCCGTCGGACCCGGGCGCCGGGGTCGAGGACCTCGACTGGGCACCCGACGGCCGCTCCTTCGCCGCCGCCACCCGGCGCGGCACGGTGGTCCGGTGGGACGCGGCCACCCTCGCCCAGCTCCCGGCGCTGCAGGGTCACACGGGCACGGTGAGCCAGGTGGTCCACGCCGCCGACGGCTCCACCCTCCTGGCGAGCGGGTACGACGGCGCGGTGCTGGCCTGGGACCTCACCGGCACCCGGGGCGCGGTCCGCACGGCCGCACCCGCCGCGCCGGCCGGGCCGTTCGGACCCTTCCGCGCGCCCAACGGCGTGGTGGCCGCGGACGGCTCCACGGCGGCGCGGCTGCTGCCCGACGAGGCGCTGGAGCTCCTCGACGTGCGCACCGGGACGTCGTCCGTCGTCCCCCTCGACCCGGTCGGCGCCCCCGCGCACCTCGTCGTCGACCCCTCCGGCCGGTCCGTCGCGCTGCTCACGGTCCGGTGGCCGGGGTCCTCGCGGGGCGAGATCCAGGTGGTCGACGTGGCCGGTCGGCGGGTGCTCCCGGCCCGGGTCGCGCTGACGGCCGACTACGTCACCGCCGCGCCGGCCTTCTCGGGCGACGGCCGCTCCCTCGTCACCGCCGACCTGCGGACCGTCCTCGTCTGGGACGTGCGCACCGGTGGGCCCGTGGCGGGCAGCCCGGGGTATCGGACGCGCGCGGACGCCGTGTCCGTGGCGTCCGACGCCACCGCGCGGCTCGTCGCCGTCGGGGTGGCCGGCGGGCACGTCGAGGTCGGCGACCTGCGGACGGGTACCCGGGTGCGGGACCTCGTGCCTCCCGGCGGTGACGACCGTGCGGTGCTGCCGCTCGCCTTCTCCCCCGACGGGCGGTGGCTGGCGGGGGGCTCGGAGAGCGGACGGGTCGTCCTCTGGGACACCGGTACGTGGGAGGTGCGGTGGACCTGGGACGCCGTCCCCGGGGGCGCGGTGGACGCGCTGGCCTTCACCTCGGACGCGGGCGCCGTGGTGGCGGGCGGCGCGGGGACCGTCGCGCTCCGCCCGGTCGACCCCGACGGCGGGCCCGGGGTGGGCCTGGGCCTCGGCGCGCCCGTGCCCGGCGCCGCCGTCGCCGTGGCGTCCCTCGACGACGGCCGCAGCCTCGTCACGCTGACGCAGGACCGGGGCGTCCTGGTCTGGCCGGTGGCCCCGGAGGACCTCGTGGCGCAGGCCTGCGCCGTCGTGGGGCGCGAGCTGACCGGCCAGGAGTGGCACGTCGTCGCGCCCGGCCTGCCGCCCGCCCCGGCGTGCGGCGGCGGGTGAGGCGCGCCGGCCCTCAGTCGCCGGTGCGGGGCAGGGCGAACGGGCCCAGGGAGAGCCGGTCGGCCTCCAGCGCCAGGGCCATGCCGCCCGGGAGCCCGTCGGCCCGGACGAAGGTGTCCGCGGTCAGCCGGTGGTGGAGCAGCGGTTCCCCCTCGCCGAAGGCGGCGGCGTGCAGGAGGAAGGTGTCCGGGTCCTGCGCCTGCACGCGCAGCGGCCCGAACTGCCCCGCGAGCGCCTCGGTCGGGTGGCCGGGGCCCGGCAACGACGGCGGCGGCAGGGGCGGCACGCCCAGCAGCCCGAGGAGGTCGGGCAGCAGCTCGTCGAAGAGCGCGCTCCCGCCGGGCGGGCCGAGCAGCGGGCCGGCCGCGTTGGTGAGCAGGACGAGCGCGGCGTCCTGCCCCGGGAAGCACCGCAGGTAGGAGCGGTGCCCGCCGGTGTAGCCGGCCCAGCCGAACGCGTGGTGCCCGCCCCGGTCCCAGACCGCCCAGCCGAGTCCCCAGCCGTCGGCCACCGTGGCGCCCGGCATGTCCGCGTGGCGCCGCTGCATCTGCGCGACGTCGTCGGGGTGGACGACCCCCTCCCCGCCCCGCAGGTGCCGGCGGGCGTGGTCGAGCAGCTCGTCCGCGGTGGCCCACCAGCGCGACCCCGCCGCCGAGGCCGCCGGGCCGGCGTCGGAGACCGCCGGGCGCAGGTCCCCCGCCGCGGACACGGCGTGCCCGTCCGCCGCGCCCTCCGGCCGCCCGAACCGCTGCCCGGGCACCCTCGCGGCCACCTCCTCGAAGGAGTGACCGGTGCGGCGCTGCAGGAGCAGGTCCAGCACCGACCAGCCCGCGTTGGAGTAGGCGAAGCGCCCGGGCGCGTGCAGGCGCGGCATCCGCAGCACGCGGGCGACGAACGGCTCCAGCGGCTCGTCGAGCCCCGGGAGCGCCTCCGGCAGCCCGGACGTCTGGGACAGGAGCGCCCGTGGGCTGTCGGGCCCCAGGCCGTCCGCCTGCTCGCCGCAGGCCCGGTCGAGGTCGAGGTCGCCGCGCCGGGCCGCGCCGAGGACCACGGCCGCGGCGAGGGACTTCGCGAGGGACCCGGCGTGGAAGGCGGTGGCGGGCGTGACCGGCGCGCCGGCCCCGTCCCTCACGGTCCCGGCGCACAGGACCACGCGGTCGTCGCCCCGGAGCAGCCCGAGCTGGGCGCCGGGCACGCGGCGGCGGGCGCACCCCTCCACGAGCAGGTCCCGCGCCCTCTCCGCGTCCATCCCGCGACGCTAGCCCTCGGGGTGCGGCGCGACCAGGGCCCGCAGGTGCCGCACGACCCCCAGGGCCGCGGTCCGGCCGGCCCGGTTCGCACCGATCGTGCTGGCGGAGGGCCCGTAGCCGACGAGCTGGACGCGCGGGTCCCGCACCGCCGTGGTGCCGTCGAGGGCGATGCCGCCCTCGGCCGAGCGCAGGTGCAGCGGGCCCAGGTGGCCGACGTCCGGGCGGAACCCCGTCGCCCACAGGACCACGTCGGCCCGCAGCACGGAGCCGTCGGCGCGGACCACGCCCTCGGGCACGAGGCGCACGAACACCGGCTCACGCCGGTAGACGCCGCGCGCCGCGGCCGCCGCCTCCTGGGGGCGCAGCGCCAGCCCCGTCACCGCGACGACGCTCTGCGGCGGCAGCCCCTGCCGCACACGCCGCTCGACGAGCGCCACGGCCGCACGTCCCTCGTCGGGCGTGAACGGGGTGGTGCGCCAGACGGGCCGCCGACGCGTCATCCACGTCGTGGTGGCGACCTCGCTGACCTCCGCGAGCAGCTGCACCGCCGAGGCGCCGCCCCCGACGACCACGACGTGCCGGCCCGCCAGCTCCGCCGCGCCGCGGTAGTCCCGCGTGTGCAGCTGGCGGCCCGCGAACGTCCCCGCGCCGGGGTAGTGCGGGACGAAGGGCCGCTCCCAGGTGCCGGTCGCGTTCACGAGGGTCCGGGTGAGCCAGCGGCGACCGCCCGCGCGCACCTCCAGCACGCCAGGCCCCTCGTCGGCATCCGTCCCGGTCGCGTCCGCCACGGCCGTCACCCGGACCGGCCGCAGCACGGGCAGGCCGCCCGACCCCTCGTAGCGGGCGAAGTAGTCGGGCACGACGCGGCGCGCCGGCCGGTCCGACGGCACGGGCGGCTCCGCGCCCGGCAGCGCCGCCACGCCGTGCACGTCCGTCATGGTCAACGAGGGCCACCGGTGCTGCCAGGCGCCGCCGGGCGCGGCGTTGGCGTCGAGCACGAGCACGTCCTCCCAGGGCCGCAGCCCGAGGCGGAGGAGGTGGTGCGCCGCGGACAGCCCGGCCTGACCGGCACCGACGACGACGGACTGCAGGACGGGCTCCACGACGCCGGAACGCCGCCACGGCCGGCGATCTTCCGCGGGGCCGGGCCGTGCCGTGCCGGGCCGTGCCGTGCCGGGCCGTGCCGGGCCGTGCCGGGCCGGGCCGTGCCGGGCCGTGCCGGGCCGTGCGGTGCCGGCGCGCGGGCGCGGTCTGGCGGGGGCTCTCGACGCCCCCTAGAGTGCTACTGACACGTGTGAGCATTCCACCGTGTCGTCGCGACGCCGTTCGAGGAGGAACGCATGCGCCCTGACCTGCCCACCCCTGCCGCCGCCCCGGCCCCGGCACCCCGCCCCACCCCCGGCCGAGCCCCGGTCCGAGCCCCGGGACGCGCACGGCGCGGCCGCCGCGCCGGCACCGGGCTCGCCGTCGTCGGCCTGCTCTGCGGCTCGGCGGCCGCCGGCCTGGCGGGACCCGCGTCCGCGGCCGACGTGGAGCAGCCGGTGCTCTCGTCGCGGTCCGTCCCCCTGCTCACGGTCGACGGGCTGACGTTCCGCGACCTCGACCGGGACGGCGCCCTGACGCCGTACGAGGACTGGCGGCTGACGCCGACCCGGCGCGCCGACGACCTCGTCGGGCGCATGACGCTGGAGCAGAAGGCCGGCCTGCTCGTGCACGGCACGCTCCCCGCCGCGGGCAGCACCTACGACGTGGCCGCGACGACGGACCTCGTCGGCGCCCGGCACGTCACGACGTTCATCACCCGGCTGTCGGCCCCGCCGACCGCGCTCGCCACCGCGAACAACCTCGTCCAGGAGATCGCCGAGCAGCAGCCGCTCGGCATCCCGGTCGTCATCTCGTCGGACCCGCGCAACGGGTTCTCCGTCACGGCCGGCCAGACGGTTGCCCGCGTGGGCACCACGGCCATGCCGGACGAGATCGGCATGGCCGCCACGGGCGACCCGGCGCTCGTCGAGAGGCTCGGCGACATCATCCGCCAGGAGTACCGGGCGGTCGGCCTCACCGAGGGCCTGTCCCCGCAGGCCGACATCGCCACCGAGCCGCGGTGGACCCGGATCAACGGCACCTTCGGCTCCGACCCCGGACGCGCGAGGGCCATGGTCCAGGCGTACGTGACGGGGCTGCAGGGTGGCACCACCGGCCTGCACCCCGGCTCCGTCGCGACCGTGACGAAGCACTGGGCGGGCTACGGCGCGCAGGAGAACGGCTACGACAGCCACTACTACTACGGCCGCTACGCCACCTTCCCGGGCGGCGGGTTCGACGCGCACCTCGTCCCCTTCGAGGGCGCCTTCGCGGCCGGCACGTCGGGGATCATGCCGACGTACTCGATCCTCCGGGACCTCGTGCACGAGGGGACCGCGGTCGAGCAGACCGGCGCCGGCTTCAGCGAGTACCTGCTGCAGGACCTGCTGCGCGGCGAGTACGGCTTCGACGGCGTCATCGTCTCCGACTGGGGCATCACGGGGGACTGCCCGGCGGAGTGCCGGGCCAACCGGCCGCCGGCGTTCTTCGTCGGGCCGTGGGGCGCCGGCATGCCGTGGGGCGTCGAGGACAGCACCGTCCTCGACCGGTTCGCGCTCACGCTCAACGCCGGCGTGAACCAGGTGGGCGGCTCGAACGAGCCGTCCTACGTCGTCCAGGCGGTGAGGGCGGGCCTGCTCGACGAGGCCGTCGTCGACGACTCGGCCCACCGCGTGCTGCAGCAGAAGGTGGAGCTCGGCCTGTTCGAGAACCCCTTCGTCGACGCGGCTGCTGCGGCCACCGTCGCCGGCAGCGAGGCCTTCACGGCCGTCGGCGACGCCGCGCAGGCCGCCTCGCTGACGCTGCTCACCAACACGGACGACGTCCTGCCCGCCGAGCCGGCGAGCACCCCGGCCGTGTGGCTCTCCGGCGTCTCCGCCGCGGCCGCCGAGGCGGTCGGCTACACGGTGGTCGAGAGCGTGGCCGACGCCGACCTCGCGGTCGTCCGCCTGGCGGACCCGCGCGGCGGGGCCGACCTCACGGACCTCGGCTGGACCGGCCAGGAGGCCGACCACGCCGCGCTGCAGGCGGCCGTCGACGCGGGCGTGCCGACCGTCGCCGTCCCGAAGCTCGACCGCCCGCTGGTCCTCACGGACGTGGCCGACCGGGCCGCGGCCGTCCTGGGCGCGTACGGCGTCTCCGACGAGGTGCTCATGGAGACCGTGGCAGGCGAGCGCCGCCCCGGGGGGCGCCTGCCGTTCGAGCTGCCGTCGTCCATGGAGGCCGTGCGGGCGCAGCTCGCCGACGTCCCCGACGACTCCGCCGACCCGCTGTTCGCGGTCGGGCACGGGCTGGACTACGCGGCCCCGACGATCGCCGACCTGAGGGACGACCTCGCCGCCCTCCACGCCTCCGACGAGGTGCGCGGGCCCGTGGCGCACCTCCTGGCCGTGCACGCCGACGCCGCCCAGCGGTACCTCGACCGCGGCCGCACGGAGGCGGCCGTCCGCGAGCTCGAGCGCTTCGTCGGACGTCTCGACGCGCCCCCCGGCGCCAGCCGGGTGAGCGAGGAGGCGGAGCGGGTGCTCCGGCAGGAGGCGGAGGCGGTCGTGGACAGCCTGTCCTGACCCCTGCCACGAGGACGGGGCCGTGGGCCGACGAGGGTCGGCGCACGGCCCCGTCCTGCCGTCGGGCACCGGCCGGGGGTGCGATCATCGGGCGCTCCCCCGCCGCACGGTCGCGGCGGAGGGACGCAGGACGGGCGGGTCGGCGGTCCCGCGACGACGAGGACCACGAGGGGCGCGGCGATGACCGGCGGACGCGTGACGTCGCACGACGTGGCCCGGCGCGCCGGGGTGTCGCGCAGCACCGTGAGCTACGTCCTCAACGACACCCCGGGCCAGACGATCCCGCCGGCGACGCGCGCCCGGGTCCACGCCGCCGTGGCGGAGCTGGGCTACCGCCCCTCGGCGGCCGCCCGCGTCCTGCGCCGCGGGCGCAGCGACTGGGTGGTGCTCCTCCTGCCGCCGACGCCCGTCGGACCGGCCCTGTCCCTCTACACCGACGCCCTCGTGGAGGCGCTGGACCGGCACGGCATGACCGCCGTCGTCCGCCGCCACACCACGGCGCAGGCGACCGTGGACCTCGCGCGCGAGCTCGCCCCCGCGGCGGTCGTCACGCTGGCGGGGCTGGACGGGGGGAGCACGCGCCGGCTCGAGGACGACGGGGTCGTCGTCGTCGACACCACCCAGGACCACCCCGGGCTCCTCGGCAGCCACGGCCTGCACCTGGCGGTCGGGACGGCGCAGGCGGAGCACCTGCTCGGGTGCGGGTACCGGCGCCTCGGCTACGCGCTGCCCGAGGACCCGTCGCTGGCCCGGATCGCGGCGCTGCGGGTCACCGGCGTCCGGGAGGTCTGCACCCGCGCGAGCGTGGGGCCGCCGGACGCGCACGTCGTCCCGCTCGACGTCGCCGGTGCGGTCGCCGCCGTGGACCGCTGGACCGGCGCGGCCGCGGTCGACGCGGTCGCCGCCTACAACGACGACGTCGCGCTCGCCCTCCTCGCGGGGCTGCGCGAGCGGAGGGTCGACGTGCCGGGGCGGCTCGCGGTCGTGGGGGCCGACGACCTCGTCGCGAGCCGCTTCGCGACGCCGCCCCTGAGCACCGTCGACCTGCGCCCCGCGCTGCGCGGCCGCACCACGGCCCGCGTCGTCCTCGGGCGCCTCGGGCGACCGTCCGAGGAGGACGCGGTCGCCGGCGCCGACTCCCTGGTGCTCGTCGCCCGGGCCTCCACCGCGCGGCGCTGACGGTCGGCGTGGCCGCCAGCCCGGCGGCGCCGCCCGGCGGCGCCCGCCCTCCCGCCCGGCCCTACGGGCAGTCCGGGACCGGCAGGTCGATGCGCGCCTGCGTCGCGTCCGCCGGGTAGACCCGGGTGATCTCCAGGACGGCCGGCACCGTGGCGGACGGGTTGCTGACGTGGTGGGCACCGACCTCGGTGAAGGCCTCGCCCACGGAGAACGTCTCGACGGTGCACGGCGTGCGGCGCTCGACCTCCCCGGCCTGCACCACGACCACGACGATGCCCGGGTGCGCGTGCCAGCCCGAGAAGGCCCCGGGCGGGTAGGTCAGCCGGAACGAGGCGACCCGGGTCTCGACGTCCAGGTCCAGACGCACGCCGTCCTGGCGCACCTTGAGCCTCGGGTGCTCCCCCGAGCCGTCGAGCAGCCCCACGACGGGCGTGCTCTGCACCACGTCCCCCGAGCCCGGCGACGCGACGGCGGCCCCGGCGACGGCACCGCCCGCCAGGACGGCGACGGCTCCCAGGGCGACCCCGATGCGACGGTCCACGACGACCTCCCCCTCCCGGCGGCCCGGCCGGCCGCCCCGGCACCGAGCATCCCGCCGCCCCGGCCCCGAGCTGCCCCCGCTGCGTAGGACTGCGTACGTCCCCGACCGCACCGGGAGCGGACACCCATCGGGCCCCGCGACGGGCGTGACGGCGGGGAGGCCCCCCTCCCCCCTGGTCACGGGCCCGCACCCGGTCCTACGCTCCGGACATGCACCGGCTGCAGGCCCGGGTGCGCACCTGGGCCGAGCTCACGGAGGACCTCCTGCTGTCGCCCGCCGCGGGCGGCGACACGGACCGCATCGCCGCGCTCCTCACGTCGGGGTTCGGGGCGGAGTCCGTCTCGCTCAACCGGCGCGAGCCGGACGGGCGCCACGCGCTGACGCTGTGGACCGTCGACCGGGACCGGCTCCCCGTCCTCGACGCGGTGCAGCTCGCCGTCGCGACCCACCCGGACCTCCTGGACCACCACCCGTTGCTGCGGTGGTTCGGCATGACGGGCACCGTCCAGCCCCAGTCGCTCGGGCGCGTCCCCCTCGACCGCGTCGCGGGACCGGGCACGCCCGCCGTCCTGGAGGTCCTCGAGACGCTCGACATCCGCCAGCAGCTCGCCCTGCCGGTAATGGTGGCCGGCCGGGAGCACGAGGCCTTCGTCCTCGCCCGTCCCGGCACGCGGGACTTCGCGGACGACGACCTGCTCCTGGCGTCCCTCGTGCAGGGGTTCCTGCGCGTCCTGCGGCTCCAGGCCCGCGTGCTCGCCCCGCACGCCGCGGCGCCGGACGCGGCGACGGTCACCGAGCGGGAGCGCGCGGTGCTGCTGCTGGCGGCGGAGGGCCGGACCGCCGCCGGCATCGCGCACGCGCTCGGCATGGCGCCGCGCACGGCGGAGAAGCACCTGGAGCGCGCCTACCGCAAGCTCGGTGTCCGCGACCGCGTCAGCGCCGTGCGGGTCGGCCAGGAGTCCGGGGTCCTCCCGGCGCCGCGGGCCGCCCTGGGCATCCCCACGCCCCGGCAGGGCCACCGCGCCGTCCGGCTCGTCGGCGCCTGAGCGCCGGGTGCCCGGCGGGGGGACGTCCCCCGCCGGGCCGGTGGTGCGCGACGGCTCAGGCGTCGGTGAACTGGCAGGTGATCACGCTGCGGATCCGCTTGTCGAACGTGTACGTGCGGTCGCCGTCGTTGGAGTCGCCCAGGTCGCTGACGAACAGCTCCCCGCCCGCGCGGATCACGACGAACGCGGTCCCGTCGGGCTTCAGCCACGAGGTGCCGAACGGCCGCTCCTCGTGCGAGCAGGCGTACACCCCGCCGAACTCCCAGTACGCCGGGTCGTTCACCCCGGGCGTCTTCGCCGACGCGCCCGGGGCGGTGGCGAGCACGGCCCCCAGGGCCAGGACGGCGGCGGCCGTCGCGCGGGCACGGGTGCGGGTGCGGGTGCTGCGACGGGTCCGGGTGCGCTGGGCGGTCATGGGTCCCCCTCGGCCGCGTCGGGGCGGGTCCGCGGCCGGCTCTGCGGTCGCCGCACCGGTCCGGGCGGCGTCGCCCCCGGCGCACGCTAGGGACGGGCGCCCGGGGCGCCCAGGGTGCCAGGGCCCACCGGCCGGGTGAACCCGCGGGACGGGCCCCTCCCACGCCCCGCGCGCACCCGGTCCCGCGACCGGCCCTGACGGGCACGGGCCGGTTCCCGACCGCCGGGGGTGGCCGCGCGGGTCCCCGCGAGGCCACACTCCCCGCATGACCGTCCCGCTGGAGGAGTCCGTCGACGCGACCGTCCCCCCGTCCGGCACCGGCTGCGCGGAGTGCGAGGCGACGGGCGGCTGGTGGGTGCACCTGCGCCGCTGCGCGCTGTGCGGGCACGTGGGGTGCTGCGACGACTCCCCCGGCACGCACGCCACCGCGCACTGGGGGGCGACCGGGCACCGCGCCATGCAGAGCTTCGAGCCCGGCGAGGACTGGTTCTGGGACTACGCCGAGGGCACGGGGTTCGACGGTCCGGCCCTCGCGCCGCCGACGAGCCGACCGGAGGGGCAGACGGTGCCGGGCCCGCTCGACCGCCTGCCGGCCGACGTGCGGCGACGCGCCGGCCTCGACGCCCCGCGCTGAGGGCGGTCCGGGGTCAGGGCGCGGTGGCCGCTGGTCCCCCGGGGCGGAGCACGGCGTCGTACACGGCGTCGAAGCGCGCCCGCCGCTCGGCGTAGTGGTCCGCACGGGCCGCGACGGGCTCGAGGGTGGCCCCCGTCGTGCGGGGGGCCCGCGGCACGTCCGGCGCGAGCACCTCGAGCGCGAGCAGGGCGGTGCCGCGCTGCGTCGCCCGCGACCGGGTGACGTGCGTGACGGGCCGTCCGAGGACGTCGGCGAGCACCTGGAGCCAGCCGGGCAGGTCGTTGCTGACCCGGCCGGCGGCGGCCACCTGCGCGTCCGCCGGGACGTGCGGCCCCAGCTCGTCGGCCACGCGGGCGTAGGTCATGGCGACGCCCACGAGCAGGCCGCGCAGCAGGGCGTCCGCGTCGGTCGAGGCCGAGACGCCGGTGAGGACCGCACGCGCGTCGCCCACCCAGCCCGGGGCGCGCTCGCCCGTGAGGTACGGCAGCACGAGCGGCGTGGCCGCCGAGGGGTCGGCCGCGAGCACCGCGCCCGGGTCGTCGCCGAGGCGCAGCGTCGCCTGCGCCCAGCTCACCGCCCGGCCCACGTCGTTGACGGCGCCCCCGAGCAGCGTCCGGCGTGCGTCGACCCGGTAGTTCCACAGCCCCGCGGGCAGGGGGTCCGCCGGGCCGTCGAGGAGGACCCGCAGGGCCCCGCTGGTCGCGGTCGCGGCGGCGAGGACCGAGGGGTCGTGCGCGCCGGCGCCGAGGTTGCTGGCGAGCCCGTCCGTGACGACGGGGAACCACACCGCCCGGGCGAGGGCGGGCCACCGGGACGGCGCCGCCGCGGCGACGGGCGCGTCGGGGTCGCGCGGCGGCGAGAAGAGGTCCGGCCCGACGCCCGCCGCCTCGAGCAGCTCGGCGTCGAGGGCCCCGGTCCGCCGGTCGAGCAGCCCCGTCCACGCCACCGTCGACGTGCCCGCCATTGGCGTCCCGACGAGCCGGGCCAGCACGAGCTCCCCCAGCGACCACCACCCCCGCACCGCCGCGGCCGTGCGGGGCTCCGTCCGGGCGAACCACCGCAGCCGCGGGGCGTGGTAGCTCGTGTGCAGGCGGACGCCCGTGCGGTCCTGCACGGCGGCCTCGTCGAGCAGCGCGCGCAGCTCGACGAGGTCGGGCGCGCACCGGGAGTCGGCGTAGGTGAGGCACGGGGTCAGGGCGCGACCGGCCGCGTCGACCCCGACGAGGGAGGCGGCGAAGGTGTCGAGGGCGACGCCCGCGACGCGCGTGCCCAGGGCGGGGTCGGCCGTGACGGCGTCGAGCACCGTGGCGATCTCGTCGACCACCTGGTCGGCGTCGATGACGGACGTCCCGTCGGGCGCGGTGGTGAAGGCGTGCGGCACCTTGTGGCGCAGCCCGCGCACGGGACGGCCCGTCGCGTCGTGCACCCCGCCGCGGCTCGCCGTCGAGCCCACGTCGAGCGCCACGACGAGGGGGTCCTGCGCCGCGTGCAGCGGGACGTCGTCGGCCGGTCGCGTCATGCCCCCATCGTCGGGGCCCGGACGGCGGGCCGCACCACGACGCCGGGCGGCGCCCGCGCTACGCCTCCTCGGCCACCGGCGCCGCGAACTGCGACCGGTACAGGCGGGCGTAGGCGCCGTCGGCCGCCAGGAGGTCCGCGTGCGAGCCCTGCTCGACGATCGCGCCGCGCTCCATCACGAGGATGACGTCGGCGTCGCGGATGGTCGACAGGCGGTGCGCGATGACGAACGAGGTGCGGTTCGCCCGCAGGGCGTTCATCGCGTGCTGCACGAGCACCTCGGTCCGGGTGTCGACGGAGGAGGTGGCCTCGTCGAGGACGAGCAGCGCCGGGTCGGCCAGGAACGCGCGCGCGATGGTGATGAGCTGCTTCTCCCCCGCGCTGACGTTGCCGCCCTCCTCGTCGATGACGGTCTCGTACCCGTCCGGGAGCGCGTGCACGAACCGGTCGACGTAGGTGGCGCGGGCGGCGGCGAGCATCCGCTCCCGGTCCGGCCCGTCCGGACCGGCGTCGGCCCCCGTGCCGTAGGCGATGTTCTCCGCGATCGTCCCGCCGAACAGCCAGGTGTCCTGCAGCACCATCCCCACCCGCGAGCGCAGGTCGGCCCGGCGCATGGCCGCGGTGTCGACGCCGTCGAGCGTGATGCGGCCGGAATCGACCTCGTAGAACCGCATGAGGAGGTTGACGAGCGTCGTCTTGCCGGCGCCCGTCGGCCCGACGACCGCCACGGTCGTCCCGGGCTCCGCGACGAGGTCCAGACCGTGGATGAGCGGGGTCTGCGGGTCGTAGCGGAAGGACACGCCCTCGAACGCGACACGCCCGCGCACGGGCGTCACGACGGGCGCCGCCGGCTCGGGGTCGGGGCTCTGCTCGTCCGCGTCGAGCAGCTCGAACACCCGCTCGGCGGAGGCGACCCCGGACTGCAGGAGGTTGGCCATGGAGGCGACCTGCGTCACGGGCTGCGTGAACTGCCGCGAGTACTGGATGAACGCCTGGACGGAGCCCAGGGTCATCGCGCCGCCGGCCACCTGCAGCGCACCGACCACCGCCACGACGACGTAGCCGAGGTTGGAGATGAACATCATCGCCGGCTGGATGGCACCCGAGATGAACTGCGCGCGGAAGGAGGCGGCGTAGAGCCGGTCGTTCTCCTCGCGGAACGCCTGCGCCACGGCCTCCTGGCGGCCGAAGACCTTCACGAGCGCGTGTCCCGTGAACATCTCCTCCACCTGCGCGTTGACGCGGCCCGTCGAGGCCCACTGCTCGACGAACTGGGGCTGCGACCGCTTCGCGATGAGCACGGTCACCCACGCCGACACCGGCACCGTCACGAGCGCGACGACGGCAAGCAGGGGCGAGATCCACACCATCATCGCCAGCACGCCGACGATCGTCAGCAGCGAGGTGATGAGCTGGCTGAGGGTCTGCTGCATCGTCTGCGCGACGTTGTCGATGTCGTTGGTGACCCGGGAGAGCACGTCGCCGCGGGCGTTGCGGTCGAAGTACGCCAGGGGCAGGCGCCCGAGCTTGCTCTCCACGTCGCGGCGCATGCGGTGCACGGTGCGCTGGACGAGCTGCGTGGTGAGCAGGCCCTGGACGTAGCCGAAGGCCGACGCCAGGACGTAGAGGCCGAGCACGACGAGGAGCACCTGGCCCAGCCGGCCCCCGTCGACCCCCTGTCCCGGCACCACGTCCATGGGCCGCAGGAGGTCGGCCTGCGCGGTGTCGCCCGAGGCCTCCAGGGCCGCGATCGCCTCGGCCTTCGTCGTGCCGGCGGGGAACGCCTCCCCCAGCCGGCGGCCGACGACCCCCTCGAAGACGACGTCCGTGGCACGGCCGAGGACGCGCGGGCCGAAGGTGCTCAGCGTGACGCTCACGGCCGTGAGCACGAGCACGACGAGGAGCACGGGGCGCTCGGGCCGCAGCGTGCCGGTGAGCCGGCGCAGCGAGGCGCGGAAGTCCATCGCCCGCGCGACGGGACCGCCCGTCATGGCGCCCATCGGCCCGCGGCCGCCCATGGGCCGCTGCGGGCCCTGCGGGCCCGGCGGGCCCTGCGGGGCCGGCGGGGCCGTCCGTGCGCGCGTCGTGGTGCTCACGCCGCCTCCTCCACGCTCACCTGGGACAGGACGATCTCGCGGTACGTGTCGTTGCTCGCCATGAGCTCCGTGTGCGTGCCCGTGCCGACGACGCGGCCGTGGTCGAGGACGACGATCCGGTCCGCGGAGCGCACCGTGCTGATCCGCTGCGCCACGACGAGGACCGTGGCGTCCCGGGTCTCGGGCGCGAGCGCGGCGCGCAGGGCGGCGTCCGTCGCGACGTCGAGCGCGGAGAACGCGTCGTCGAAGAGGTAGACCGCCGGCCGCCGGACGAGCGCCCGCGCGATCGCGAGGCGCTGGCGCTGCCCGCCGGAGACGTTCGTGCCGCCCTGCGCGACCGGCGCGTCCAGCCCCCCGAGCTCCCGGACGAAGCCCGCGGCCTGCGCCACCTCGAGCGCGTGCCACAGCTCCTCCTCGGTGGCGTCGCCCTTGCCCACGCGCAGGTTGGACCCGACGGTGCCGGAGAAGAGGTACGGCCGCTGCGGCACGAGCCCGATCGTCGCCCACAGCGCCTGCGGGTCGAGCTCGCGGACGTCGACGCCGTGGACGAGCACGGTCCCGCCCGTCGCGTCGAACAGGCGCGGCACGAGGCCGACGAGGGTCGTCTTGCCCGCGCCCGTCGCGCCGACGACGGCCGTCGTCGTGCCGACCCCGGCGAGCAGGCTCACGTCGTGCAGGACGGGCTCCTCCGCGCCGGGGTAGCCGAAGGTGACGCCGCGCAGCTCGACGCCGCCGCGGGCGACGAACGGCCGCCCCCCGCCCGGCGGCGGCAGGATCGAGGGCTCCGTGGCCAGCACCTCGCCGATGCGGCCGGCGCTGACCTCCGCGCGCGGCACGATCATGAGCAGCATCGTGGAGAACAGGACCGCCATGAGGATCTGCATGAGGTAGGAGAGGAAGGCGGTCAGCGACCCCACCTGCATCTGGCCGGCGTCGATGCGCTGCCCGCCGAACCAGATGACCGCGACGCTCGACACGTTCAGCACCAGCATCACCACCGGGAACATGAGCGACATGAGCTTGCCGACGGCCACGGCGACGTCGTGCAGCGCGTCGTTGGCCACGGCGAAGCGGGCCGCCTCCGCGTCCTCGCGCACGAAGGCCCGCACGACGCGGATCCCCGTGATCTGCTCGCGCAGGACCCGGTTGATGGCGTCGATGCGCGTCTGCATGGAGGCGAAGAGCGGCCGCATGGCCCGGATGGTGAAGCCGAGCACGACGAGCAGCACGGGCACGACGACGAGCAGCACGAGCGAGAGCCGGGCGTCCTCGCGGACGGCCATGACCGCGCCGCCGACGAGCGTCACCGGCGCCGCGACGAGGAACGCCAGCCCCATCATCACGAGCATCTGCACCTGCTGGACGTCGTTGCTCTCGCGCGTGATGAGCGACGGCGCCCCGAAGCGGCCCACCTCCTGCGCGGAGAACTCCTGCACGCGGGCGAACACCGCCGCGCGCAGGTCGCGGCCGACGGACATGGCCACCCGCGCCGCGACGTACACGGCGACGACCGCCGTGAGCACCTGCACCACGGTGATGGCGAGCATGACGCCGCCCGTGCGCACGACGTAGCCCGTGTCCCCCAGCACGACGCCCCGGTCGATGATCCGCGCGTTGAGCGTGGGCAGGTAGAGGTTCGCCAGCGCCTGCGCGGCCTGGAGCAGCACGACCACGAGGACCGCGCCGCGGTAGGGGCGCAGGTGCACCCGGAGCAGTCGTGTCAGCACGGGGGGCCTCCGGGGACGGCGGTGTCGGGGACGGGCGGCGCGGACGCCGGGTGCGGCCCGGGGGCCGGGTCGGGACGCAGGCCGCGCACGACCACCGCGGCGACGAGCTCGGGCGGGAGCAGTCCCACCCCGGCCATGCCGGGCGGGCCGAGACCCACGGCCAGGTTGAGCAGGACCCGCGCGGCTGTCCAGGCGTTTCCGCCGAGGGCGGACGCGTGGGGCTCGAGCCGGTCGGCGGTCCCGCGCAGGAGCGCGAGCACGTGCTCCTCGTGCGGCCCGCGCCGGCCGCCCTCCGCCTCGGGCGCCCGCCCCTGCGCCCGGTCCGCCGCGTGCTCCGCCCGGCGGGCCGCGGCGACGATCGTCCGGACCGCACCCATGGTGCGCATCCGCTCGAGCATGCCCTCCTGGAGCACCCGCGCGATGCCGGCGAGCAGCTCCTCCAGCGGTGCGTCCGGCAGCGCGGCCACGGCCGCCACCGTCGGGGCCGGGTCCATCGCGGCACGGGCGGCCGCCAGGAGCAGCTCCGTCTTGTCGTCGAACGCCTTGAACAGCGTGCCCTCGGCGACGCCCGCCGCCTCGGCGATGCGCCGCGTCGTGACGTCCGCCCCGAGCTCGGCGAGCAGCGGCACGGTGGCCGTCACGACGGCGGCGCGCCGCTCGTCGCGGGTCATGCGAGGGGCGCGGTCGGGCACGGGCCGACGCTAGGTGAGTGAGTGCTCACTCGCAACGCCCTCGCCGTCCGTGCTTCAGACGGACCCCCGCCGTGCCGTTGGGGTGGTCGGGACCCGACCCGAGGAGCACCATGCGCGCCCGCCGCACGCCGACCGTCCGCCCCCCCGCCGCCCTGGCGGTGCTGGCGGCGCTGCTCGTCGCGCTCGTGGCGCTGGGCCCCACGGCCCCCGCCGCCGCGGCGGCCGCCGACCCCGCCCGCACGGGCGTCCCCGCCCAGAACGGCGTCTACACCGGTCCCGGCGCCAAGGGCGCGGCCGGCGCGCGCAGCTGGGAGGCCTTCACGGGCCGACCCCTCGGCCGCGTCCTGGACTTCCTGCCCGACACCACGTGGTTCGCCATGACGCGCATCCAGTGGGTGCTCGACGCCTACCGTGACACCCCCGCGCGGCTCGAGCTGTCCGTGCCGATGCTCCCCGCCGAGGGCGGCGCGACCCTCCAGGCCTGCGCGCGCGGCGAGTACGACGAGCACTGGCGGGCGATCGCGCGGGTCGTCGTCGGCTCCGGCCGGGCCGACACGGACATCCGTCCGGGCTGGGAGATGAACGGGCACTGGTACCGGTGGTCCGCGGCCGCCGACCCCGACGCCTACGTCGGCTGCTTCCGCAGCCTCGTCACCGCGATGCGCTCCGTCCCGGGCCAGCGGCTGCGGTTCCTGTGGAGCCCGGGCGTCGGCGACCTGGCGGTGCCCGCCGAGCGGGCGTGGCCCGGCGCCGCGTACGCCGACGCGGTCTCCGTCGACGTGTACGACGCCCACTGGTACTGGTACCCGTCGCCGTCCGGCACCACGCCCGAGGTGGCCCGCCGCACGGTGTGGGGGCAGCTCGGCTGCGGCTCGCGCGGGCTGACGCACTGGTCCGCCTTCGCCCGCGCGCAGGGCGTCGCGCTCGGCGTCAGCGAGTGGGGCGCGACCTGGCGCCTCGACGGCCACGGCGGCGGCGACAACGCGTACTTCGTCGAGCGGATGCTCGACTGGATCGACGACCCCCGCAGCGGCGTGGAGTTCGCCACCTACTTCGCCAGCCCCGACTCCGCCGACCTCAAGCACGACCTGCGCGGCAGCGGCACGGCCTTCCCCGCCGCCTCCGCCGCCTTCCTGCGCCGGCTCGCCGGCTAGGGGCGCGGGACCCGCGGAGCGCTCGCCCCTCAGCCCCCGGCCGGCACCAGCGGCTCGAGCATCGGCGCGAGCCAGGTGCTGTACGTCGCCGTGATGTGGGAGATGTCCCGGTACACGAGCCGGTTCCCCACGACCGGGGGGCACGTCGTGGCGGTGCACATCCAGTCCGCGGGGTCGACGGCCGTCACGCCCATCCCCGCCGCCATGTCCTCGATCGCGGCGCGCCGCTCCTCGTAGGGGACCACGTCCTCGCGCGCCACGGCGCACGCGCCGACGTCCGTGAGGTGGTCGGCGAGGCACTCGGGCACGTCGAGGCCCGGGTACGGGGTGTCCAGCAGCAGGACGACCGGGATCCCCGCGTCGCGCAGCACCGCGAGGGAGCGGGCCGTCGCCTCGCCCCACTCGGCCGGCCCGACCTGCTCGCCCGGGACGGTGTCGGACTGCGACACGACGACGAGGTCCGGGGCGGCGGCGACGACGCGCGCCAGCGTCCGTTCCCGCCACACGGGGCACTCCGTGTAGGTGCGGCGCAGGTCGGCGTTCCACAGCTCGAGGTCCGCGACGGAGCAGGCGGACTTCGTCCACGCCACCGCCCGCCAGCCCGTGGTCGCCGCGGCCGCCGCCAGCCCGGGCAGCCACTGCTGCGCGTGCGAGTCCCCCAGGAGGACGACCGTGCGCGTCCCGGCGGGGTCCCCGTAGACGCACGGGGGCTGGTCGACGGCCTCGTACGGGGCGTGGCAGCCGTCGCGGGAGCTGTCGGGCTGGTCGCCGCGGGCGACCGCCAGGGCCGGGTCGAGGTTCGCGGGCAGCAGCCGCGTGCCCGTGGAGGCCGAGACCTGGGCCGCCAGGGCCGCGGTGTCGGCGCCGTCGATCTCGACGGGCACGACGACCGCCCCGCGCCCGACGACGTCCGGCACGGTCAGCCGCACGCCGGCGGCGGCGACGAGGCCCGTCGCCGCCAGCACGGCGCCGACGGCGAGCCACCGCCGCGGGGGCAGCCGCAGCGCCCGGGCGGGCCGCTCGACGAGCCAGAAGGACAGGGTCGCCAGCCAGGCCGTCAGGACGACGAGCTGCAGGTTCGTCGTCCACGGCAGGGAGCGCGACACGAGCTGCGGCAGCAGCACGAGCAGGGGCCAGTGCCACAGGTACCAGCCGTAGGAGATGGCGCCGAGCCCCTGAAGCGGCCGGGCGGCCAGGAGCCGCGTCGGCCCGAGGCGCCGGCCGCGCTCGCCCTCCCCCGCGACGAGCACGGCGGCCGTCGCCAGGACGGGCAGCAGCGCCGCCGTCCCCGGGAACGGGGTGCGGTCGGTCAGGACGAGCCCCGCGGCGACGAGGGCGGCGAGACCGGCCCACCCGACGGCGGCGGCGAGGGCGCCCGGGACCCGGGGCAGCAGCGGCGCGAGGACCGCCAGGAGCCCCCCGACGCCGAGCTCCCAGGCCCGGGTGTGCAGGGAGAAGTACGCGAAGGGGCTGCCGGTGGCGACCGCCCCGACCGAGGCCGCGAAGGACACGGCGACGACGAGCACCAGCGCCGCGCCGACGGCCGGGCGCCACCACCGCCGCGCGAGGACCGCGCAGGCGGTCACCAGCAGCGGCCACACGAGGTAGAACTGCTCCTCCACGGCCAGGGACCAGTAGTGCATCAGGGGCGACTCGGGGCCGCCCGCCTGCCCGTAGTCGACGCCGTCCAGGGCGAGCGCGACGTTGAGCAGGCTGAGCGTCGCCAGCGCCGCGTCCCGGGCCAGCGCCTCGAGCGCGAAGACCGGTCCCCACACGCGGAACGCCACGGCCGTGACGACGACGACGAGCACCGCCATCGGCGCCAGCCGCCGGATGCGCGCGGCCCAGAAGGCGCGCAGGCGCACGCGCCCGTGCCGCTCGACGTCCCGCAGGAGGTGCCCGGTGATGAGGAACCCGGACACGACGAAGAACGCGTCGACGCCGACGTAGCCCCCGCCGACGCCGGGGACGCCCGCGTGGTAGAGCACGACGAGCAGGACCGCCACGGCCCGCAGCCCCTGCACGTCGGCGCGCCAGCGCCCGCCGCGGCCGGCCGCGGGCAGCGCCCCGGCCGGGGCGGGGCGGGTCGTCGCGGCGCCGGCCGGGGCGGTGCCCGTCGGGGCGCCGGGCCCGGTGAGGGTCGCGGTCACGGCAGGGCCTCCAGCCGCTCGTCGAGGACGCGCCGCACCACCGGGGCGAGGGAGGTGCTGTAGGCGGCGGTCACGTGCGAGGAGTCGCGGTAGGTGAGGACGTCGCCCACCACGGCGGGGCAGCCGTCCGCCGTGCACAGCCAGGGGGTGGGGTCGACGGCCGCCCAGCCCGAGGCGGCGAGCGCGTCGCCGAGCACGCCCTGGCGGTCCCGGTAGGGGTGCACGCCCTCCAGCGGCTGCGTGCACGCGCGCGCGTCGTCGAGGTGCTCCGCCAGGCAGTCCGGCGCCGCCCGCTCGCGGTACGGCGTGTCCAGGACGTAGAGCACCCGCTCCGGGTCGACGCCCAGCGCCGCCAGGCCGGTGATCGTCGCGCCCGCCCAGGCGTCGTTGTCGACGTCGTCGCCCACGACGGTGTCGGACTGAGACACGAGCACGAGGTCGGGGTCGAGCGCGGCGACGCGGGCGCGCACCTCGTCGCGCCAGGTCGTGCACTCCGTGTAGGCGCGGTCCAGCGGCCCGGACCACACGTCGAGCTCGGCCACGGGGCACGCGGACTTCGTCCAGGCGACGACGCGCCACCCCGCGTCCTGGGCGGCGGCGTCGAGCGCCGGCAGCCACTGCTGGGCGTGCGAGTCCCCCACGAGCACGAGGGTCCGGTAGCCGCCGGGGTCGCCGTAGCGGCAGTCCGGCTGGTCGACGACGAGGAAGTCGGCGTGGCACCCGTCGACGGTCGAGACGGGCTGGTCGCGCGGCGCGTCGGCGAGGGTCGGCGTGAGGTTGGCGGGCACCGCGCGGGTGGCGAGCCCGTCCGCGAGCGCCCGGGCGACGCCGTCGGCGGACGCCGCGTCGAGCCGCAGCGGCGCGGCGGCGCTGCCGCTGCCGACGAGGGAGGGCGCCGTCGCCAGGACCGCCGCGGCGGAGAGCAGGCTCGCGGCCACGAGCGCCGCCCCGACCGCCAGCCAGCGCCGGGGCGACCAGACGAGCACGGCGCAGGGCCGCTCGACGAGCCAGTACGTCAGCACCGCGAGCCAGAGCGTGATCGCGGCGACCTCGAGCTGGGCCCACCACGCCGGCTCGCGGCCGAGGAGCACCGGCACGAGGACCATCGCCGGCCAGTGCCACAGGTACCAGCCGTAGGAGACGGCGCCCACGCCCTGCACGAGCCGCGGCCGCAGCACCGCGCCGACCCCGGCGCCGCGCGCGGCGATCACCGCGGCCGTCCCCAGGACGGGCCAGAGGGCGGCCGTGCCGGGGAAGGCGGTGGCCTCGTCGAGCACGAACGCCGGGACCACCACCGCGGCCAGCCCCGCCGGGCCGAGGACCCGCGCCGCGGCGACGGGCAGCCGGTCCACGTGCCGGGCCCCCAGGGCGAGCAGCGCGCCCACGCCGAGCTCCCAGGCCCGCGTCTGGAGGGAGAAGTACGCCAGCGGCGCGTTCGCCGCCGTGACGAGCACGGACGCGGAGAGCGACGCCCCGACGACGAGGAGCGTCCCGGCGGTCGCGGCCGCGCGGCGGCGCGCGGCGGGGACCAGCACGAGGAGCGACAGCAGGAGCGGGGCCAGGAGGTAGAACTGCTCCTCCACGGCCAGGGACCAGTAGTGCTGCAGCGGCGACTCGGGCCGGTCGACCTGCTGGTAGTCCACGCCCTGGCCCGCGAGCCGGTAGTTGAGGCCGTGCACGGCGGCCAGGAGCGCGTCCCCCGCCAGCCCGGGGAGGCGGAACGGCGACCCCCAGAGCCGGGCGACGACGAGCGTCGTGACCAGGACGAGGGTCGACAGCGGCAGGAGCCGCCGCACGCGGGCGCCCCAGAACCGCGTGAGCCGGACGCGGCCGTGCGCCTCCACGTCGCGCAGCAGGTGCCCCGTGATGAGGAAGCCCGAGATCACGAGGAAGACGTCCACGCCGACGTAGCCGCCGGTGACCCCGGGGACGCCCGCGTGGTACAGCACCACGAGCATGACCGCGACGGCGCGCAGCCCTTGCACGTCCGTGCGCCAGGGGCCGCGGCGGCGCGCCGGCCGCGGCCCGGTGGCGCGGCCGGCGGGGAGGACGTCGTCGCCGGGGGCGCGCGGGACGTCGGACGCGGCGGCAGGGCTCTCGGGGCGTCCGGGTCCGCCGCCCGCGACGAGCGGGGGCGCG
>NZ_RWJX01000100.1 GCF_004123805.1 Cellulomonas endophytica
CGACGGGCGCCGCGCCCGCCGCCACGAGCACGGCACCCGCCGCCGAGCCGGCCCCCGGGTCGTCGGCGCCGTCGGCCCCGGCCGAGAGCCCCGCGGCCACCACCGCCGGCTCGGGCACGCCCCGCCTCGCCACCACGGCCCTGCTCTTCCAGGCCCCCGACCCGGGGGCCCGCCCCCGACGCCGCCGCGTGCTGGCCCCGGCCGGGGCGCCCGAGGCGATCTCCGACGCCGCCCGCGCCGCCGCGGAGGCGCTCGCCGCGGGTGCGTCCGCCCCCGCCGCGGCCGGCGGCACGCCGGGCCCGGCACGCGACGAGACCGGTGACGAGGCCCGCGACGACACCCGCGAGGCGTCCCGCCGCGGCGGCCGTCGTCGGGGCCGTCGCGGCCGCACGGCGGACGCGCGGGCCGACGCGGCCGCCGGCACCACGGCGGGTGTCGCCGGGGACGTGGCCGGGGACGTGGCCGAGGACGACGGGCCTGCCACCGAGGACCTCGTCGTGGACGACCTCGTCGCCGACGCGCTCGACGCGCTCCTGCCCGTGGGGGACGCGGCCGACGCGGCCCTCGGGGAGACGGCGCTCGTCGAGGACGGGGAGGACGACGACGAGGACGAGTCGGACGCCGAGCGCGGGGACGGCGGACCCCGCCGTCGTCGTCGGCGCGGGGGCCGCGGCCGCCGCAGCCGCACGGACGAGCGCGAGGACGAGGGGGCCGACGAGGGCACGGCCGACGCCGCCGCCGAGGAGGACGTGCCGACCGGTGCGACCGGCGAGGAGCCGGAGGACGACGACGACGAGGACGGCGTCGGGACCGAGGACGAGGGCGACGAGGCGGGCGGCTCGAGCCGTCGGCGTCGCCGCCGCCGCCGCGGGACCCGGACCGCCGGCGACGAGCCGGAGGCGGCGGCGCCCCGCGCCCGCACGCGCTCGGAGGAGCCCACCGCCCTGCGCGGGTCGACGCGGCTCGAGGCCAAGCGCCAGCGCCGTCGGGAGGGCCGCGACGCCGGCCGCCGCCGCCAGATCCTCACGGAGGCGGAGTTCCTCGCCCGCCGCGAGTCCGTCGAGCGGACGATGGTCGTGCGCGAGCGCGACGGCCGGACGCAGATCGCGGTCCTCGAGGACGGCGTGCTCGTCGAGCACTACGTGTCCCACCAGGCGCAGGCGTCGATGGTCGGCAACGTCTACCTCGGCCGCGTGCAGAACGTGCTGCCGAGCATGGAGGCCGCCTTCGTCGACCTGGGCAAGGGCCGCAACGCCGTGCTCTACGCCGGCGAGGTCAACTGGGACGCCGCGGGCCTCGAGGGCCAGCCGCGCCGCATCGAGCAGGCGCTGAAGTCCGGCGACCCGGTCCTCGTGCAGGTGACGAAGGACCCCATCGGCCACAAGGGCGCCCGCCTCACCTCGCAGGTGACGCTGGCCGGCCGGTACCTGGTCTACGTGCCCGGCGGCGGCATGACGGGCATCAGCCGCAAGCTGCCCGACGTGGAGCGCAACCGCCTGAAGAAGCTCCTGCGCGAGGTCGTCCCCGAGTCGGCGGGCGTCATCGTGCGCACCGCGGCCGAGGGCGCGAGCGAGGAGGAGCTGCGCGCCGACGTCCTGCGCCTGCAGCAGCAGTGGGAGGCCATCGAGAAGAAGCAGCGCACCGCGTCGGCCCCGGCCCTGCTCCAGGGCGAGCCGGACATGGCCATCCGCGTGGTGCGGGACATCTTCAACGACGACTTCGCCGCGCTCCTCGTCGAGGGCGAGGACGCGTGGGCCACCATCTCCGGCTACATCGGGGACCTGGCGCCCGACCTCGCGCAGAAGGTGCAGCGCTGGACGGGCACGGGCGACGTCTTCTCCGCGCACCGGATCGACGAGCAGCTCGCCAAGGGCATGGACCGCAAGGTCTGGCTGCCCTCGGGCGGCTCCCTCGTCATCGACCGCACGGAGGCCATGACGGTCGTCGACGTGAACACGGGCCGGTTCACCGGCGCCGGCGGCACGCTCGAGGAGACCGTCACGCGCAACAACCTCGAGGCGGCGGAGGAGATCGTCCGGCAGCTCCGGCTGCGGGACATCGGCGGCATGATCGTCGTCGACTTCATCGACATGGTCCTGGAGTCCAACCGCGACCTCGTGCTGCGGCGCCTCGTCGAGTGCCTCGGCCGGGACCGCACGAAGCACCAGGTCGCGGAGGTCACCTCCCTCGGCCTCGTGCAGATGACGCGCAAGCGGGTCGGGCAGGGCCTCGTCGAGGCCTTCAGCGAGACCTGCGAGCACTGCCACGGCCGCGGGTTCGTGGTGCACGCCGAGCCCGTCGAGAAGGGCACGCGGCCCGAGCCGGCCGCCCCCGACACGGAGGGTGACGCGCGTCGCGGCAAGCGGCGCCGGGGCGGCAAGGAGGGGGCGCCCGCGGACGCCCCGCACGCCGGCGTGCCCGTGCTGCCCGCCGCCCGGGAGGCCGTGAAGGCCACCCTGGCGACGATCGCCGCCGCCGCGGCCCACGCCCACGAGCACCACGCCCCCGACGCGGCCCCCGCGCAGGACGTCACGGAGGGCTCCGGCGACGGCACCCCCGCCGTGGCGGTGCTGGAGGGGCAGGCGCTCCGGGACGCCCTCGCCGGCGCCGAGGGCGCCGAGGTAGCCGGTGACGGCGTCGACGGGGCCGTGGACGGGGCCGTGGACGGGGCCGTGGACCGGGAGGGGCTCGCGGGCCCGACGGGTCTCGAGGGCGTCGAGCACGTCGTCGTCGCGACCTCCCCGGCTCCGGCCGACGCCGGGTCGCCGGCCGGCCTCCCGACGGCCGCCGCGGACGGCGGCGAGGGCTCCGGCCCCCGCACGGCCGGCCTCGACGTGCTGGCGGCCTTCGCCGGGCGCGTCCGCCCCGCCGCGCCCGCGGGCGGCGGCGAGCAGGAGTGGGAGCTCGCGGCCGTCGACCCCGGCGTCTTCGCGCTCGACCTGCCGGGACGGGCGGACACGGCGGCGGACGACGCGGCGGGCGGGCCGGACGCGGCGCCGGGGCAGGGCTCGTCGCCCGCCGGCGCCGACGGCGGCACGCCCGAGGACGGCGCGGACCGCTGACCGGCACGCGGACGGCGGTGGGCCCCTCGGCCCACCGCCGCCCGTGACCCGCGGGGCCGACGCGGTTTGACCCGGCCGGTCCCGCTCCGTACTCTTGGACGTCGGCGCGTCCAGCGCGTGCCGACCTGTGTGCGGCCGCGAGCGGCGCCGACGCGAACCCCGACCCGGATCCCCGGCGGTGGAGCGCGGGCGCCGACGGCCGCGGGCCGGAAGGTTTTCCCCGGGCACTCGCCCGACGAGCAGAGATGAGCAGAGACGTGGTGTACGCGATCGTGAAGGCCGGCGGCCGTCAGGAGAAGGTCGCCGTCGGCGACATCGTCGTCGTGGACCGCCTGAAGGCGGAGCCGGGCGCGACGGTCCAGCTGCCCGCCCTGCTCCTCGTCGACGGCGAGAAGGTCACCTCGGACGCGGCGACGCTCGCCGGCGTGACCGTGTCGGCGGAGGTCGTCCGCGACCAGAAGGGTCCGAAGATCCGGATCCTCAAGTTCAAGAACAAGACGGGCTACCGGAAGCGTCAGGGCCACCGCCAGTCGCTCACCCGCCTGAAGGTCACCGCGATCGCGTGAGGCCGCCCGCGCCCCGGCGCGGACCCCTCCCCTGGTAGTCCAGAGCAGAAGGCAGGAACGTCATGGCACACAAGAAGGGCGCGAGCTCCTCGCGCAACGGTCGCGACTCCAACGCCCAGCGCCTCGGCGTGAAGCGGTTCGGCGGCGAGCTGGTGAAGGCGGGCGAGATCATCGTCCGCCAGCGCGGCACGCACTTCCACCCCGGCGTGAACGTCGGCCGGGGCGGTGACGACACGCTCTTCGCGCTCGCCGCGGGCAACGTGACGTTCGGCCAGCGCCGCGGCCGCAAGGTCATCGACATCGTGGTGCCCGTCGAGGCCTGAGCCTCCCGGACCACGCCGAGAGGGGCGCACCGCACGGTGCGCCCCTCTCGGCATGTCCACCCCGCGCGGCCGGACCGGTGCCCGCCGCGGGGCCCCCGCCGTCCGCACCGGACCACGCCCCGCAGGGGCAGGCCGTGCCGCGCACCCGCGGCCGGCGCGAGCGGCTCGAGGGCCGGAGGGAGGCAACCATGGCGACGTTCGTCGACCGGGTGGTGCTGCACGCGACCGGGGGGGACGGCGGCCACGGCTGCGCGTCCGTCCACCGGGAGAAGTTCAAGCCGCTGGGCGGTCCCGACGGCGGCAACGGGGGCAACGGCGGGTCCGTCGTCCTCGAGGTCGACCCCCAGGTGACGACCCTGCTCGAGTTCCACCACCTGCCGCACCGGCACGCCCGCAGCGGCACCCAGGGGATGGGCGACCACCGCTCGGGCTCCGTGGGGGAGGACCTCGTCCTCGGCGTGCCCGACGGCACCGTCGTGAAGTCCCCGGACGGCACGGTGCTCGCCGACCTCGTCGGCCCGGGGGCGCGCTTCGTCGTCGCGGAGGGCGGCCGCGGCGGCCTGGGCAACGCGGCGCTGGCGTCCCCGCGGCGCAAGGCCCCCGGCTTCGCGCTGCTCGGGGAGCCCGGCCTCGAGGCGTCGGTCGTGCTCGAGCTCAAGACGATCGCCGACGTCGCCCTCGTGGGCTACCCGAGCGCCGGCAAGTCGTCCCTCGTCGCCGCGATCTCCGCGGCGCGGCCGAAGATCGCGGACTACCCCTTCACCACGCTCGTGCCGAACCTCGGCGTCGTGCAGGCGGGGTCCTCGCGCTACACGGTCGCCGACGTGCCCGGGCTCATCCCCGGCGCCTCGGAGGGCCGCGGCCTCGGCCTGGAGTTCCTCCGTCACGTCGAGCGCTGCGCCGTCCTGGTGCACGTGCTCGACTGCGCGACGCTCGAGCCGGGCCGCGACCCGCTGAGCGACCTCGAGGTCATCGAGGCCGAGCTGGCCGCCTACTCCGCGGACCTGGGCATCGAGGGCGGCCGCGTGCCGCTGCTCGAGCGCCCCCGCGTCGTCGTGCTCAACAAGGTCGACGTGCCCGAGGCGCGGGACCTGGCCGAGCTCGTGCGCCCCGACCTCGAGGCGCGCGGCATCCCCGTCTTCGTCATCTCGACGGCCAGCCACGAGGGTCTGCGGCCCCTCACGTTCGGGCTGGCCGAGCTCGTCGAGCGCGCCCGCCGCGAGGCGCCGGAGCCCGCGCCGACCCGCGTGGTGCTGCGGCCGAGGGCCGTCGACGAGCAGGGCTTCACGGTCAAGCGACGCCAGGACGGCACGGGCCTGTGGTTCCAGGTGCGGGGCACGAAGCCCGAGCGGTGGGTGCGGCAGACGGACTTCACGAACGACGAGGCGGTGGGCTACCTCGCCGACCGCCTCGCGCGCCTCGGTGTGGAGGAGGAGCTCCTGCGCGCCGGTGCGGTCGCGGGCGACGAGGTGCGCATCGGGCCCGACACGAACGCGGTCGTCTTCGACTGGGAGCCCACGCTCCAGGCGGGGGTCGAGCTGCTGGGCAGCCGCGGCACCGACCTGCGCCTCGAGGACCGCAGCCGCCCGACCCGCGGCGAGAAGCGCACGGAGTTCAAGGAGCGCATGGACGCGAAGGCCGCCGCGCGCGCCGAGCTGTGGACGGAGCGCGAGTCCGGCGTCTGGACCGAGCCGGAGTGAGCGGGCGGGCGACGGGCAGGATGCGGCCGTGACGTCCGACGCCGTCCCGACGCCCGGTGCCGCCCCCGAGCGCGGTCCCGCCCCTGCGGAGGGGACCCCGGGCGGACCGGGGGGCCCGGGGGACGACGCGGCCGTCGCCACGGGCGCGGCCGGGCGGCGGGCGGTCGCCGCGGCGGCGCGCGTCGTCGTGAAGGTCGGCTCGTCGTCCCTGACGGACACCCGCGGCCGCCTCGACCCCGTCCGCCTCGACGCCCTCGTCGACGTGCTGGCGGCGCGACGCGCGGCCGGGCGCGAGGTCGTGCTCGTGTCGTCGGGTGCCATCGCGTCCGCGCTGGGACCCCTCGGCCTGCCGGGGCGGCCGCGCGACCTCGCGACGCAGCAGGCGGCCGCGTCCGTGGGGCAGGGGCTCCTCGTCGCCCACTACGCCCGCTCCTTCGCACGGCACGGCCTGCGGGTGGGGCAGGTGCTTCTCACGGCGGAGGACACCGTGCGCCGCACGCACCACCGCAACGCCAGCCGCGCGCTGGAGCGCCTGCTGGCGCTGGGGGTCGTCCCCGTCATCAACGAGAACGACGCGGTCGCGACGCAGGAGATCCGCTTCGGGGACAACGACCGCCTCGCGGCCCTGGTGTCCCACCTCGTGCGGGCGGACGCGCTCCTGCTGCTCACGGACGTGGACGGCCTGCACACGGGGCCGCCCGGCCGGCCGGGGTCCCGCCGGATCCCCGTGGTGCACGCGCCGGAGGACGTGGCCGGCGTGGACGTGTCCGCACGGGGCTCCGCGGTCGGGACCGGCGGCATGGTGACGAAGCTGGACTCCGTGGCCATCGCGACCGCCTCCGGCATCCCCGTGGTCCTCACGGCCGCGGCCCGCGCCGCCGAGGCCCTCGACGGCGGCGACGCCGGGACCTGGTTCGCCGCGACGGGCCGGCGCGCGTCCGTGCGCCTGCTGTGGCTCGCGCACGCGGCCCGGACGCGGGGGCGGCTGCTCGTCGACGCCGGCGCCGCGCGGGCCGTGGGCGAGCGGGGCACCTCCCTGCTGCCGGCGGGCGTCACGGGCGTCGAGGGCGACTTCGACGCGGGCGACCCCGTCGAGATCGTCGGCCCGGACGGCGTGGTGCTGGCCCGGGGCCTCGTCGCGTTCGACGCGGCCGAGGTGCCCGCGCTGCTGGGCCGGTCCACCGGCGAGCTCCGCGAGGCCCTCGGGCCCGGGTACGACCGGGAGCTCGTCCACCGCGACGACCTCGTGCTCGTCGGCCGGGCCCGGCGGGCGGCGCGGGCCGGCCGGCCGGCCGCGGACCCGGGGGCGACGACCGGGGGCTGACCCTCCTCCCGCCCTGTCGGCGGCCCGCACTACCCTGGCCCGCATGACGACGCTCGACGAGACCGCCCGCCCGGCCGCGGCCGTGGCCGCACCGTCGACCCCCGCCGGTGCGGTGCCCGCGCCGGCAGGTGCCCCGAGCCCGGCCCCCGGCCCGGAGGACGCCGTCCGGGAGGTCGCCCGGCGCGCGAAGGTGGCGGCGCGTGCCCTGGCGACCGCCCCGCGCGCCCGCAAGGACGCCGCCCTGCACGCGCTGGCCGACGCGCTCGTCGCCGCGACGGACGAGGTGCTGGCCGCGAACGCGGAGGACCTCGGGCGCGGCCGCGCGGCGGGGACGTCCCCGGCCCTGCTCGACCGGCTAGCGCTCACGCCGGAGCGGGTCGTCGGCATCGCGGACGCCCTGCGCGAGCTCGCGGCCCTGCCGGACCCGGTGGGGGAGGTCGTGCGCGGCCAGACCCTGCCCAACGGGCTGCGCCTGCGGCAGCTGCGGGTGCCGCTCGGCGTCGTCGGGATGATCTACGAGGCGCGGCCGAACGTCACGGTCGACGCGGTCGGGCTCGCGCTGAAGAGCGGCAACGCCGTGGTCCTGCGCGGCGGCTCCGCCGCGGCGCGCAGCAACGAGGTCGTCGTGGCGGTGCTCGGCCGGGCGCTCGTGGCCCAGGGCCTGCCGGCCGACCTCGTGCAGTCGATCGACGCGTGGGGGCGTGAGGGCGCGGTGGCGCTCATGCGGGCGCGGGGGCTCGTCGACGTGCTCGTCCCGCGCGGCGGGGCCGACCTCATCCGCACGGTCGTGGAGCAGTCGACCGTCCCCGTCATCGAGACCGGCGTCGGGAACGTGCACGTCTACGTGGACGCCAGCGCCGACCCCGGACCCGCGCTCGAGGTCCTCCTCAACGCCAAGACGCAGCGCCTGGGCACGTGCAACACGGCCGAGACGCTGCTCGTGCACGCGGAGGCCGCCGAGGGCTTCCTGCCCGGGGCCCTGACGGCGCTCACCGCCGCGGGCGTCACGGTGCACGGCGACGCCCGGACCCTCGCGCTCGCGCCGGAGGGCACCCGGGCGGTGCCGGCGACCGACCTCGACTGGGCGACGGAGTACCTGTCGGCCGACCTCGCGGTGCGGGTGGTCGACACGCTCGACGACGCCCTCGAGCACATCCGCAGGTGGAGCTCCGGCCACACGGAGGCGATCCTCACCCGCGACCTCGCGGCCTCGGAGCGGTTCGTCGCGGAGGTGGACTCCGCGGCCGTCATGGTCAACGCGTCCACCCGCTTCACCGACGGCGGCCAGCTCGGGCTCGGCGCGGAGATCGGCATCTCGACGCAGAAGCTGCACGCGCGGGGCCCTATGGGGCTGGCCGAGCTCACGACGACGAAGTGGGTCGTGCACGGGGACGGGCACGTCCGCCCCTGACCGGCGCGCCCCGCCGGCGCGCCGAGACCCCGGACCGCGCGACAGGTGGCCGCCGCCGCGCCGCGTCCCCGGGGCGCCGCACCCGTGGGAGACTGGCCCCCGCAGCCGGGCGGCCCGCACCGCCCACCCGCTCCACCCCCATCACCAGGAGGTCGCCGTGCACGCAGCCCTGTTCGCCGCCGTCGAGGAGACCGCGGAGCGCACGATCGAGCTGCCGTTCCCGCCGCTGGTCTTCGGCCTCGCCGCCTTCGCCGGGCTCGTCTCGCTCCTGCTCATCACGTTCGCGTTCCGGAGCGTCGGCACCCGGCACTGAGCCGGGTCGGCTCCGGCACGCGGTCAGGGGGACGCACGGTGGACGAGCGGTCCGAGGGCACGCCCGAGCAGGGTCGTCGCACCCGCATCGGGGTGATGGGCGGCACCTTCGACCCCGTCCACCACGGCCACCTCGTCGCGGCGAGCGAGGTCGCGGCGCGCTACGACCTCGAGGAGGTCGTGTTCGTGCCGACGGGCCGGCCGCGGCTCAAGAGCCACCAGGTCGTGACGCCGGCCGAGCACCGGTACCTCATGACCGTGATCGCCACGGCGTCCAACCCGCGGTTCACGGTCAGCCGCGTCGACATCGACCGCGCCGGCGAGACGTACACGGTCGACACGCTGCGGGACCTGCACGCCCTGCACCCGGACGCCGACCTGTACTTCATCACCGGCGCCGACGCCGTCGCGCAGATCCTGTCGTGGAAGGACGCCGACGAGCTCTTCGCCCTCGCGCGGTTCGTCGCCGTGACCCGGCCCGACCACCACCTGTCGGTCGAGGGCCTGCCGACGGACCGCGTGAGCATCCTGGAGATCCCCGCGCTGTCCATCTCGTCGACCGACGTGCGGCACCGTGTCCGCACGGGGCTCCCCGCCTGGTACCTCGTGCCCGACGGGGTCGTCCAGCACATCGCCAAGCACCGCCTGTACAGAGGACCCCATGACTGAGACCGGGGAGCGCCGTCGGCGGCGCGAGCTCCGCACGCCGGCACCCGAGGACGAGCGCCCCGGGGCGGGCACCGACGCGTCGCCGTCCGCCGCGGTCCCCGCCGCGCCCGGGACCGCCACGGGTTCGCTCGCGGTCGTGCCCGCGCCCGGGTCGCGCCGGGCGCTGCGGACCCAGGGCATCCCGGTCGTGCCCGATCCCGCCGCCCCCGTGGCGGGTGCCGGTGCGACGACGGAGGGCTCGGACCCGCGGTCGCCGGGGGCCCCGCCCCCGGCCCACGAACCCGCCCCCGTCACGGGCAGCATCGGCGTCGTGCCGGTGTCGCGGGACGAGCCCGTGCCGACCCGCCGGCAGCTGCGGGAGGCCGCAGCGCGCGAGGCGGCCGAGGCCGAGGCTGTGGCGCGCCCGGCCGGCGGCCCGGACGCGCCCGACGCGACGACGGTGCTCGCCCCGGTCCCGGCGCAGGACCCCGACCCCGCCACGGACGTGACCGGCACGACCGTCGCGGCCGGCGGCGGGGGCACGGGCACGCCCGCCGTCCGCGGCACCACGACGGCCGAGGCCGACGCGGCCCCGCGCGTGGACGTGGACGTGGACGTGGACGGCGGTGACGGTGCCGCCCCCGCCGCGGGCGCGGCGTCCCGGGACGGGGCGGCGCCCCGCACCGGCGCGCGGCGTGCGGTGCCGCCCGACCCGGAGGGCCCCGAGCGCGTGAGCGTCCGCGTCCGCCCGACCCCGACGGGCGCGACGCGGGCCGTGCCGCTGCGCCGCTCGGTGCTCCCGGCCGCCGGCGCGGCGGTCGCCGCCGGCAGATC
>NZ_RWJX01000101.1 GCF_004123805.1 Cellulomonas endophytica
ACGGGCGACGGAGGGGGTGCTGACCACGGGCGGCACCCCCTCCGTCGTGTCCGGGGGTGCCTGTGAGGGCCGGGCGTCCGGGGCGACGGCCCCGGGGGCGCTCCGTAGGATGAGCGCACACCCCGCCCTCTCCTCGAGGCGGGGTGCGCGTGCTGCCCCGGCCACGGTCGCGGCGGCCGCGCGTCCCGCCCGCACCACCGCCAGGAGCGCCCTCGCATGAACCTCACCGGCCTGCTCTCCGCCGTCCTCGCCGACCCCGGAGCCGCGGCGGCGCTGGAGGCGGTCCCGGCGCGGGGTCACGCCGACGTCGTCGGGCCGGCGGGCGTGCGCGCGCCGCTGCTCGCCGCCCTCGCCGGGGCGCGGGCCGGGTCGTCCGGGCCGGCGGCGGGCTCCCGCCCGCTCACGGTCGTGACGGCGACGGGCCGGGACGCCGACGAGCTCGCCACGGCGCTGCGGTGCTACCTGCCCGACGACGACGTCGCCGTGCTCCCGGCGTGGGAGACGCTGCCGCACGAGCGCCTCAGCCCCCGCAGCGACACCGTCGCCCGGCGCCTCGCGGTGTTCCGGCGCCTGGCGCATCCCGACCCCTCCGAGGGGCGCACGGGCCCGGTCCGCGTCCTCGTCCTGCCGGTGCGCGCGCTGCTGCAGCCCGTCGTGGCCGACCTGGGCGAGCTCGAGCCCGTCTCCGTCCGCAGCGGCGACACGGTCGACCTCGACAGCCTCGCGCACCGCCTGTCCGACGCCGCCTACCAGCGGGTCGACATGGTCGAGCGGCGCGG
Organism: Cellulomonas endophytica; assembly: GCF_004123805.1. Lineage (GTDB taxonomy): Bacteria > Actinomycetota > Actinomycetes > Actinomycetales > Cellulomonadaceae > Cellulomonas > Cellulomonas endophytica. Next base: position 780 of record NZ_RWJX01000101.1, read on the forward strand.
CGAGTTCGCGGTGCGCGGCGGCATCCTCGACGTCTTCCCGCCGACGGAGGACCACCCCCTGCGCCTGGAGCTGTGGGGCGACGAGGTCTCGGAGATCCGCTGGTTCTCCGTCGCGGACCAGCGCAGCCTCGAGGTGGCCGACCACCTCTGGGCGCCGCCCTGCCGGGAGATCCTCCTCACCGACGCCGTCCGGGCGCGGGCACGGGAGCTCGTGGCGCAGCTCCCGGGGGCCGTCGACATGCTCGACAAGCTGGCCGAGGGCATCGCCGTGGAGGGGATGGAGTCCCTGGCCCCGGCGCTCGTCGAGCGGATGGTGCCGGTGCTCGACCTCGTCGACCCGGCCTCGCTGCTCGTCCTCGTCGACCCCGAGCGCGTCCGCCGCCGCGCGCACGACCTCGTCGCGACGACGGAGGAGTTCCTCGCCGCGGCGTGGACGTCCGCCGCCGCCGGCGCGGCGACCCCGCTGGACCTGTCCGCCGCCTCCTTCCACACCTTCGCCGACGTCCGCGCGCTCGCGGCGACCCGGGCGCTGGGCTGGTGGACCCTCAGCCCGTTCACCCTCGAGGCGACGGAGGAGGAGGACGTCCTCGCCGCCGGCCCGGTGGGGGAGGTGGACACCTACGTCGTCGGGGCGCGCGACGTCGAGCGCTACCGGGGCGAGGTGGAGCGCGCGGTGGACGACGTGCGCCGCCTCCAGCGGGACGGCTGGCGCCTCGTGCTCGCGACGGACGGCCACGGCCAGGCGCAGCGCATGGTCGAGCAGCTGAACGCCTCGGACGTGCCGGCACGCCTCGTCGGGTCGGTGGACGCCGAGCCCGAGGGCGGCATCGTCCAGGTGACGCCAGCGCTCGTCGGGCCCGGGTTCGTGCACGAGGCCCTGCGCCTGGCGGTGTTCTCCGAGGCGGACCTCACCGGCCGCGCGGGGTCGAGCACCAAGGACATGCGCCGCATGCCCAGCCGTCGCCGCAACGTCGTGGACCCGCTGCAGCTCCGGCCCGGCGACTTCGTCGTGCACGAGGCGCACGGCGTGGGGCGCTTCGTCGAGCTCGTGCAGCGCACCATCGGCAGCGGCCCGAACGCGACGACCCGCGAGTACCTCGTCATCGAGTACGCCTCGAGCAAGCGCGGCCAGCCGGGCGACCGGCTCTTCGTGCCCTCGGACGGCCTGGACCAGGTGACGAAGTACGTCGGCGGCGAGGCGCCCACGCTCAACAAGATGGGCGGCGGGGACTGGGCCAGGACGAAGGGCCGCGCCCGCAAGGCCGTCAAGGAGATCGCGGCCGAGCTCATCCGCCTGTACTCGGCGCGCATGGCGACGGCCGGCCACGCCTTCGGCCCGGACACGCCGTGGCAGCGCGAGCTCGAGGACGCCTTCGCCTACGTGGAGACGCCCGACCAGCTCGCCACCATCGACGAGGTCAAGCAGGACATGGAGAAGCCCGTCCCCATGGACCGCCTCGTCTGCGGCGACGTGGGCTACGGCAAGACGGAGATCGCCGTGCGTGCCGCCTTCAAGGCCGTGCAGGACGGCAAGCAGGTGGCCGTCCTCGTGCCGACGACCCTGCTCGTCCAGCAGCACCTCGACACGTTCACGGAGCGCTACTCCGCGTTCCCGGTCACCGTGAAGGCCCTGTCCCGGTTCCAGTCGGCCGCGGAGTCGGCGGCGGTGGTCGACGGGCTGCGGGACGGGTCCGTCGACGTGGTCATCGGCACCCACCGCCTCATCACGGGCAGCGTGGGCTTCAAGGACCTCGGCCTCGTCATCATCGACGAGGAGCAGCGCTTCGGCGTCGAGCACAAGGAGACGCTGAAGGCGCTGCGGACGAACGTCGACGTGCTGGCCATGTCGGCCACGCCCATCCCGCGCACCCTGGAGATGGCGGTGACCGGCATCCGCGAGATGTCGACGCTTGCCACGCCCCCGGAGGAGCGCCACCCGGTGCTCACGTTCGTCGGCCCCTACGAGGAGAAGCAGATCGCCGCGGCGATCCGGCGCGAGCTCCTGCGCGAGGGCCAGGTGTTCTACGTGCACAACCGCGTGGAGTCCATCGAGCGGACGGCGGCGCGGCTGAACGAGCTCGTTCCCGAGGCCCGCATCGCCGTCGCCCACGGGAAGATGGGGGAGCACCGGCTCGAGCAGGTCATCGTCGACTTCTGGGAGAAGAAGTTCGACGTCCTCGTCTGCACGACGATCGTCGAGACCGGCCTGGACATCTCCAACGCGAACACGCTCATCCTCGAGCGCTCCGACCGGCTCGGGCTGTCCCAGCTGCACCAGCTGCGCGGGCGCGTCGGGCGCGGGCGGGAGCGGGCCTACGCCTACTTCCTCTACCCGCCCGAGGTGCCGCTCACGGAGACCGCGCACGACCGGCTCCAGACGATGGCCGCCCACACCGACCTCGGCGCCGGCATCGCGATCGCCATGAAGGACCTCGAGATCCGCGGCGCCGGCAACCTGCTCGGCGGGGAGCAGTCCGGGCACATCGAGGGCGTCGGCTTCGACCTCTACATCCGCATGGTGGGGGAGGCCGTGGCGTCCTTCCGGGGCGACCAGCCCGAGGAGCTGCCCGACGTCACGCTCGAGCTGCCCGTCGACGCGCACATCCCGCACGACTACGTGGCGCACGAGCGGCTGCGCCTGGAGGCCTACCGCAAGATCGCGGTCGCGGCCGACGACGCCGCGCTCGCGGAGGTCCGCGCCGAGCTCGTCGACCGGTACGGGCCGGTCCCCTCGGCGGTGGAGAACCTGTTCGCCGTCGCGGCCTTCCGGAACCACGTCCGCTCGGCCGGGCTGACGGACGTCACCGCGCAGGGCCGCATGGTGCGGTTCGCGCCGGTGGAGCTGGCGGAGTCCTCGCAGCTGCGGCTCCAGCGCCTCTACCCGGGGTCCGTGCTCAAGCCCGCGACCCGGACGGTGCTCGTGCCGTTCCCGACGACGGCGCGCATCGGCGGCAAGCCCCTGGCCGGCGGGCCCCTGCTCGACTGGGCCCGGGCCTTCGTCGACGCGGTCGTGCGCGGGGACGTCGCGGCGGCCGCGGCGGTCGGCGCGCGCTGACGGCCGCTCGCGGGCCGGCGGCCGGGTCGGGGTCGCGAACCTCACCCCGTCCGAGGGGTCCGCGGCCCGCGGCCCGTCGCTACGCTCGGCCGGTGAACGTACCGGGGGTCTCGACGAGCAGCAGGCTCGCCCAGATCGACATCATCCGCGGGTACTGCATCGCGAGCATGGTGGCCGGGCACGTCGCGCCGGGGTCGCGCCTGTCGTGGGCGCTGCACGCCTTCCCCTTCTTCGACGGCGCCTCCGGCTTCGTCATGCTGTCCGGCCTCGTGCTCGGCATCGTCCAGCACAAGCGCCTCGAGCGGGACGGCCTGCGCTCGGTGCAGGTGAAGACCGCGCGGCGCCTCGGCCTCATCTACGTGGCCCAGGTCGCGATCACGCTCGTCGCGCTCGCGATGGTGCCGCTCGCCCGTCTCCAGCACGAGAACCTGCCGCCCGTCGAGGGCAGCGGCCCGGTGGAGGTCGTCGCCCGCGTGCTCGGGCTGGCGCTGGCGCCCCCGGTGGGGAGCGTGCTGCGGCTCTACATCGTGATCCTGGCCCTGGCGATGCTCGCGTACTGGCTCCTGCGCCGCGGCCTGCCGCTCGTCGTGCTCGGCGGGTCGCTCGCGCTGTACGTCGTGGGGCAGGTCGCGCCGCAGTGGACGTCCTTCACCGCGAACGACGGCGTCACCCGCGGCGCGAGCTGGGCCGGGTGGCAGCTGCTCTTCATGCTCACCCTGCTCGTGGGCTGGCACTGGCGGCAGTGGGACGTCCCTGCGCTCCTGCGCACGCGGCGCTGGGCGTGGCTGGGCGGATCGGTCCTCGTCATCGTGGCCGCCGAGGTCCTCGGCCCGCGGCTGCCGGGCCTCTACGAGAAGGTCACGCTCGGCCCGGGCCGCATCGTCACGGCCTTCGCCGTCGTGGTGCTGCTGTACGTGCTGCTCGACGTCGTGCTGGCGGCCGTGCCCCTGGCTCGGACGCTCCTGCGCCCGGTCGAGCGCATCGGCCAGCGGAGCCTGGACTCCTACATCATCCAGGCCGTCGTCATCGTGCTGCTCCTCAGCTTCGTCACCTTCAGCACCTCAGGGCTCGTCGGGACCGCCCTCGCGCTCGGCATCCTCGGGCTGTGCTGGGGCTGGGCGGAGCTGCGGCGGTGGCGCTCGGCCCGGTCGGTCCGCCCCGCGCTGGTCGCCGCCTCGGCATGAGCCCGACGCACGACGCGGCCGCCGGCGCGGCCACGGAGCGGGGCGTGCCGGTCGCCCTGCCCCCGGTCGCCGACCGCACCCGCGACGCCCTCGCCCGCGCCGTCGCCACCATGGACCGCCTGCGGTCGCCGGGCGGCTGCCCCTGGGACGCGGAGCAGACGCACGCCTCGCTCCTGCCCTACCTCCTCGAGGAGGCGCACGAGGTCGTCGAGGCGGTCGAGGCCGACGACCGTGCCGGCCTGCGCGAGGAGCTGGGCGACGTCCTGCTGCAGGTCCTCTTCCACGCGCGCCTCGCGCAAGAGCACGACGAGGAGCCCTTCGACGTGGCCGACGTCGCGGACGGGCTCGTCGCCAAGCTCGTCCGGCGCCACCCGCACGTGTTCGCGCCGGAGGGCGGCGCGGACCAGGCTGCGGCGGCCGGTGCGCCGACCACCGACGACCTGCGCGCCGGGTGGGAGACCCTCAAGCGGGCGGAGAAGTCCCGGGCGTCCGCCCTCGACGGCGTCCCGCCCAGCCTGGGGGCGCTCGCCCGCACCCAGAAGCTCGCGACCCGCGCGTCCCGGGCGGGCCTCGCCGTCCCGGTGACCCCGCCCGACGCCCCCGGTGCGGGCGTGGGGGAGCGGCTGCTCGCGCTCGTCCTGGAGGCCGAGCGGGACGGCCTCGACGCCGAGGGCGAGCTGCGCCGCGCCGCCGGCGGCTGGGAGGCGGCCCTCCGGGCGGCCGAGGGTCGGCGGGAGGACCCGGCGCCGCGTGAGTCGCGTCACGGGGAGGCTGCTGCACCGCCCCTCGGGTGAACGATGGGCGACCATGGGGTGAACGTCTGGTTCCCCGAGCCCCCGAGGTGGTCGCGATGGCGCAGGACCCGAGCGAGCCGGGGACCGGCACGCGTCTCGTCGTCGACCCGCGGGCCGTCCGCCGCGTCGTGCTGCCGGTCGCGCTCCTCCTGGCCGCGGCGAGCCTCGGCGTCGCCGTCCTCACCGTGGCGGGGGTGCTGCCGGAGCGGGTGGTGCCCTTCGCGGCGCGGCTGCGCGTCGACGAGGAGCGGTCCCTGCCGACGCTGTTCCAGGTGCTCCTCATCGCCGCCTGCTGCGCCGTCGCCGCCACCACCGCCCGTGCCGAGCGCCTGCGCGGCGGCCCGGCGAGGGGCTGGCGCCTGCTCGCGCTCGTCCTGGCGGGGCTCGCGGTGGACGAGTCGCTCAGCCTCCACGAGGAGCTCACGGACCCCGTGCGACGGGTCCTGGGCACCTCCGGCGCCCTCTACTTCTCCTGGGTCGTGGTGGCCGTGCCGCTCGTGGTGCTGCTCGCGGTGGTCCTCCTGCCCTTCCTGCGCGCGCTGCCCCGCCGCACCGTGCGCGCCCTCCTCCTGGCGGGGGCGTTGTACGTCGGCGGCGCCGTGGGCGCCGAGATGGTGGGCGGCGCGCTGTTCGAGGCCGGCGGGAAGGAGACGTACGGCTACGTCGCCGTGTCGACCCTCGAGGAGCTGCTCGAGATGGCGGGGATGACCGTGCTCCTGGGCGCGACCGCGGAGCACTGGCGGCGCCACGTCGCCCGCGGCGCGGGGGGCGGCCTGCACGACGACCGGCCGCAGAGGTCCCCCGTCGCGGCCGAGCTGCGGCTGGCGGGGGCGTCGTCCGCCCGGTAGCCGCACCGGCTGCCCCTACGATGGCGGGCGTCCGGGCACGACGGGGAGGTCGGCGTGAGGCAAGAGCTGGTCAGGGGACTCCGAGGACGTCGGGCGGCGGCCGGCGTCCGAGCACGGGCGCGCGCGGCCGGGGCCGGCCTCGGGGTCGCGGCGGTGCTGGCGCTCGGCGCGTGCGCAGGGCAGCCGGGCGCGGCGGCGGTCGTCGACGGGCGTGAGATCACCAGCGCAGACGTGGCGGAGGTGCGGGACCAGCTGGGCGGGGTGCTCCAGGGCGTCACGTCGACGAACGTGCTGGCCGTGCTCGTGCAGGAGCCGGTCGTCACCGAGCTCGCCGCCGACCGCGGGGTCGCGGTCTCCGACGACGAGGCGCGCGCCGCCCTGACGCAGGCCGTGACCGCGGCCGGCGGGGAGGTGCCCGAGCTCGGCCCGGCGTCGCTCGCGGTGGGCCGGTACCTCGTCGCGACGAACAACCTCCAGGGCCTCGAGGACGCCGAGGGGGTCAGCGCGGAGCTGCTCGAGCGGGTGGCGGAGCAGGACGTCGAGGTCAACCCGCGCTACGGCTCGCTCGACGAGCGGAACACGGTCGTGGCGCCGACGCCCGTGCCGTGGCTCGTCGCCCCGTCCGCGGACCCGGCCGCGGTGCCGACGCCCACGCCCGCACCCTGACCCGACCGATAGGCGTCCCGCGGGTCAGCGGGTCGCCTGCGCCTCCGCGGCGGGGAGCGGGTCGACGAGGCCCTGCGACCGCATCCAGGCGACGAGGTCGTCGAACCAGCGGTCGGACGGCAGGCTCTGCGGGGCGGCGCCGAACCCGTGGCCGCCGCGCGCGTACGCGTGCGCCTCGACGGACGCCCCCGCCGCGAGCCAGGCGGTGTAGAGGCGGACGGCCGAGCCGGTGATGGCCTCGCCGAGCCCGTCGTCGGACGCCCACGCCAGGAACATGGGCGGTGCGGGCTCCGGCACGACCGCCGACCCCCACAGCGCGGGGTACACGGGGGCGACGAAGTCCGGCCGGCCCTCCGGCGGGGCGTCGAGGGTCGTGACCGCCGCGACGAAGCCGCCCGCGGAGAACCCCAGGAGCCCCACGCGGTCCGGGCGCACACCCCACTCCTGCGCGCGCTCGCGGACGAGGGCGACGGCCGCCCCGCCGTCGGCCGCCGCGACGGCGCGGTACTCCCGGCCGATCTGCGTCATGTACGGCATGTCGGTGAAGGCGCGCTCGGACATCGCCTCCCACTCCGTCACGTCCGGCCCGGAGGGCACCGTCCGGTAGCGCAGCACGAAGGCGGCGACGCCCTGCTCGACGAGGCGCCGGGCCACCCAGACGCCCTCGTTGTCGACGGACAGGAAGTGCAGCGCCCCGCCGGGGGCGACGACGACGCCCGTGCCCGTCGCCCGCCCGGGCTCGGGCAGGTAGGCGGTGAGGGTGGCGACGCCGACGTTGCGCACGTGGGTCCGGCCGTCGACGGCCTCGCCCCGGGGGAACACGAACGAGGCGTCCTCGACACCCTCGGTGGTGGGCAGGACGACGGGACCCTCGGTGCGCACGCTCTCTCCTCCGCCCCGCCCCGGTGGGCGCTCGGGCGCGCCCACGGTAGTGCCCGTCCCCGTCCCCGTGCCGCGCGTCCGCGCGCCCCCAGGCCGCGACGGGACGCCCACAGCCCTCCCGCCGCCCGCGGCGCCCGGGCGAGCGCGGCCGGCACGGCGGGTCCGCGGTCCGCGCGCCGAAGGTCCTGGAGGCGGGCGAGCCGGGCGTCGCTAGGGTGAGGACGTACACCCCCCCTCCCGCTGAAGGAGTACCCATGGCCAGCATCGAGGCCGTCGGAGCACGCGAGATCCTCGACTCGCGCGGCAACCCCACCGTCGAGGTCGAGGTCGCCCTCGACGACGGCACCATCGCCCGCGCAGGCGTCCCCTCGGGCGCGTCCACCGGCGCCTTCGAGGCCGTCGAGCGCCGTGACGGCGACAAGGGCCGCTACCTGGGCAAGGGCGTCGAGCAGGCCGTGAACGCGGTCATCGACGAGATCGCCCCCGAGCTCATCGGCTTCGAGGCGACGGAGCAGCGCCTCGTCGACCAGGCCCTCATCGACCTGGACGGCACGCCCAACAAGGGCAAGCTCGGCGCGAACGCCATCCTCGGCGTCTCGCTCGCGGTGGCGAAGGCCGCCGCGGACTCGGCCGACCTGCCGCTGTTCCGCTACGTCGGCGGGCCGAACGCGCACGTCCTGCCCGTGCCGATGATGAACATCCTCAACGGCGGGTCGCACGCGGACTCCAACGTCGACATCCAGGAGTTCATGGTCGCCCCCATCGGCGCCACGTCCTTCCGCGAGGCCCTGCGCACCGGCGCGGAGGTCTACCACTCCCTCAAGTCCGTGCTGAAGACCCAGGGCCTGAGCACCGGCCTCGGCGACGAGGGCGGCTTCGCGCCGAACCTGTCGAGCAACCGCGCCGCGCTGGACCTCATCCTCTCCGCGGTGGAGAAGGCCGGCTTCACGCCCGGCGTCGACGTGGCCCTGGCCCTCGACGTGGCGGCGACCGAGTTCTTCCGCGACGGCGCCTACCAGTTCGAGGGCGCCGCGAAGTCGCCCGACGAGATGCTCGCCTGGTACGAGTCCCTCGTCGCGGACTACCCGCTCGTGTCCATCGAGGACCCGCTGTCCGAGGACGAGTGGGACTCCTGGTCCGAGCTCGTGCGCCGCGTGGGCGACCGCGTGCAGATCGTCGGCGACGACCTGTTCGTCACGAACCCCGAGCGCCTCGCCAAGGGCATCCAGCTCAAGGCCGCGAACTCGCTGCTGGTCAAGCTCAACCAGATCGGCACGCTCACGGAGACGCTCGACGCGGTCACGCTGGCGCAGCGCTCCGGCTTCACGACGATGACCTCGCACCGCTCCGGCGAGACCGAGGACACCACCATCGCCGACCTGTCGGTGGCGACGAACGCCGGCCAGATCAAGACCGGTGCGCCCGCCCGTGGCGAGCGCATCAACAAGTACAACCAGCTGCTCCGCATCGAGGAGGAGCTCGACGACGCCGGCCGCTACGCCGGCCGCTCGGCCTTCCCGCGGTTCGCGCAGGCCTGACGCACGACCCCGCGGCGGGTCCGCGCACCGCACCGGTGCGCGGGCCCGCCGCCGTCGTCCCCGGCCCCCCCGGCCCCCCCGGCGCACGCACGCCGGAGGGCCCGGCGGCACGCCCGGCGGGGAGGGGTGCGGCCGTCGTCGCCGGTCACGGGGCATGATCAGGCCATGGCCCCCCTCCGTCGCCCCGGTGCCCCGCGCGCCGCGCCGGGGGCGACGAAGCCGGCCACCCCCCGCCGTGGCGGCCGTGCCGGCTCGCGCGCCCCGCGGGGCC
>NZ_RWJX01000102.1 GCF_004123805.1 Cellulomonas endophytica
CCAGGTAGGCGCCGCGCACGTTCAGGCTCTGCCCCTGCCCACCGCGCAGCAGCAGCAAGGAGACGAGGTTGGCGGCGGCGCCGGCGACCGCGACGATCAGCATCACCCCGGTGGAGACCTCGGGCGGGTCGTTCCACCGCTGCAGGGCCTCCACGATGACCCAGATCGCCAGCACGGCGAGCAGGACCGCGTTAGCCAACGCGGCCAGGATCTCGGCGCGCATCAATCCGAAGGTGCGGGCCGTGGTGGCCGGGCGGGCGGCCCGCGACGCGGCGGCCAGGGCGATGGCCACACCGGTGGCGTCGGTGAACATGTGCCCGGCATCGGCCAGCAGTGCCAGGGACCCCGAGGCGAGCCCGCCGACGACTTGGATCCCGACGACCGACAAGGTGATGACGAGCACGGCGAGCATCCGACGTCGATGCTGACCGGTGGCCGTGGCGGCCGCGCCATGGTTGTGTCCGGCGCTCATGGCACGTCTCCTCTCGTGGACGACGTGGTCGCCGGATCAGTTCCCGCTCGGGGATACCGACCCATGCCGGGGACGAAGCGGCCCACGGTGCCGGCGTACCCGAGGTAGCTCGCGCCGTGCACCGCACGCAGGTAGGGCTCTTCGACGCACCGCACCTGCAGCTGGATCGCCAGCACGAGGGCCACCAGCGCCGCGACGGTCAGGACCGTCGGGATCAGCAGCGCGATCCCGGCCTGGGCGACGACCATTGCGCTGAACACCGGGTTGCGCACCCGCGGAAACCACCCGTCGGTGACCAACGCGGTCCGCTCGGCAGGGTCGACCCCGATCCGCCAGGACGACCCCAGCGCGCCCTGCGCTGCCAGCACCAGGACGAAGCCCACCAGTGCCAGCAAGGCGCCCACGACGACGCGAGCCATAGCGGTCGACTCGCGAGCGGGCAGCACTGCTGCCGCAGCCAGAGCGGGACCGAGTGCTCCGGCAACGAGCGCCACCACGAATAGCACCCCACCCCACCAGCCCGCCGAACCGACCGGCCCGCTGATGCCGCGGAAGCCGGCGCTGCCGGTTCGTCGACTGTGCACGTAGCTGCGCCAGCCGAAGGTCGCGGCGCACCCGATGGCGTAGAGCACCAGGGCGACCAGGCCTGCATGGTCAGTCGTCATCGTCGTCCTCCACGAGCTCGCCCTCCCAGGCCTCCTTGCCCTCGTGCGCGGCGAAGGCGGCGATGACGAAGCCGGCGACGGGGTCCAGCCACGCCGCGCCTGTCAGCGCGTACAGCCCGACGCCGGCCAGCGTCGAGATCGACAGCAGGACACAGATTCGCGTCTTGGCGGCGTCGGCCAGGATCAGGTTGACGCCCAGCCCGCGGCCCACCTGGGTCTTCGCGAGCGTGACCGCGTCGCCGGTCAGCGCCAGCAACTGCTCGGCCGCAGATAGGACTGCCAGGACCTCAGCGGGATGAATCAGCGAGAACATCGATGCCCGCTCCTGCGGTCGCGAGTTCGCCAATCCGCAGTCACGCAAGCAGGCCGGGTGCTTCGAGACAGTGCTCTGCGTCAGCCCAAGGCGCGCGGTCGGGCCCACCACCCGGTGCTCGCCCAGGGCTAGGTGCCAGACGATCAGCGACCGCGGAGGTCTCGAGAACCCGTCGAACAGGCATGCCGCCGCCGTCAACGTCGCAGCCTCGACGTCAGTGCTTCGATCGACACCTCCACCTACCGGCAACTCTTGCATCGCAATCTAGCAATGATAGCGCCTTTGAACGTTGCCGACTAGCGTGGTTGCGCTTCCGGTGCAGTCGGCGCGCCGGTACCCGGGCAAGGAACTGCTCGGCTTGGAACTCAAACTGGTCGATCAGGTGCCAGACGGACCGACCCAGCCGGTCGGGAGCAGAGTCCGGCGATCGGTGAACGGTGCCGGCAGCGTCGGCGCTGCTTGCAGCCCGTCCACCACCGACCCTTCGGGACGTTCACGGCCGGGCCTTCGCCGGCGTGTGTACCTGTTGGAGCTATGTGGCAGGTCGCTCGGCTGCTTGACAGCCCGGGCAGCAGGGCGCTGCGCCGAAGGCATTTACGGGCGTAACCCGCCGAGGAGAGCTAGAAGCCGAACGCACCGCCCTCGATCAGGATCACCACACCCAGCACGATCAGGACGAGGGGGAACAGCACGTGTTCCCACCGCTCGAGAAGCTCGGCGATCGGGCGACGGGTAGCGATGTATCGGGCGGCCAGCACGAGCACGGACACCAGCGCGAGGAACACGACCGTGTACGCCGCCACGGCGGCCGGACCGACCGTCAGGAAGACCGGTACGTAGACCCCGATGTTGTCGCCACCGTTCGCAAAGGTGACTGCCGCTACGGTCGCGACACTGATCGACCTGCCGGTCGTCATCGTCATTGTCGTCGCGCCCGCGCCATGCCTGCCAGGCGGCGTAGATCCCCAGCAGCAACGGGATGAGCCCGAAGTAGGCGATGGCGTCCTGGGGCAGGAACGCGCTCGCGCCCAGGGTCACCAGGATGGAGGCCGCCAGGATCGCGCCGAAGCCGAGGTACTGGCCGGCCGTGATTCGGGCGGTCGTGCCGGGGGTGCCGGCTCCGCGGGCGAAGAACAGCGACAGGATGATGATGTCGTCGACGTTCGTGGCGAAGAACAACGCTCCTGCTTGCAGGGCTGCTGTGGCAAGGTCCACGGCTACGCCGTAACCGCGCCTGAACGGGCGACCGGGGCCGGGCCGCCGTGGGCCCCTGACGCGCGCTGTCGCCGCCCGCGGATGCCCCTTGCGGCTCTCACTCGGGGGTTCCGTCAGGGGTGGTGGGCTTGGAGGCGACACCGAGAACGTAGTCGCCGAAGTAGCGGGTGACCGCCGGCGTCTGCAACTGCAGGCGCCGCTCGAGCACCAGCTCGGCACCGACGCCACGGCCGCACCCGATCTCCACCACGCGGGCGCCGTGCAGGTGACCGCCGAGGCGCTCGAGCAGGCGGACCTCGTACACGCGTTGTAGCCATGCCCGTGGTGGGCTATCCACCAGCAGCGTTTCGACCCCGTTCATCAACATCCCGGCCCGCCTTCGATCCGGTCCATGCCGTTATCATTCCCACGTGGCGATGACTACGACAAGGCCCGTTCCGACGGGGCGGGGCGCCCTGGCTCCTGCGGGCGCGTTGTTCCGCGGCCTGGGTGACCTGACCCGGCTGGCGTTGGTGCAGCGCCTGGCTGCGAGCCCGGCCCGTGTGGTCGATCTTGCCGCGGACCTCCAGCTCGCTCCGTCTACGGTCTCCTCGCACCTGGCGTGCCTGCGTGAGTGCGGGTTGATCGACTTTCGCGCCCAGGGCCGGGCGTCGGTGTACTACCTGCCCCATCCTGAGCTCATCGGGCTGTTGGTGGCCGCGGAGGCGGTGCTGGCCGCGACCGGCAGCGCGGTGGTGCTGTGCCCGCAATTCGGCACGCAGAGCGTTGCGATGGACGCGCGATGACGGGCACGGGCGAGAACTCCAGGACCGTGCCGGTTCCCACGACCGCGGGTCGGCGTCGCGCGGCGTTGTTCGCGGTCGCCGCACTCGTCGCCGTCGTTGACCTGTGGGCCAAGGCGTGGGCGCAAGAGGCGCTGCCCGCCGGCGCGATCTCGATGGGCATGGTGGACCTGCAGCTGGCGTACAACCCCGGGGTGGCCTTCTCGGTGGGGGCGGACGCTCCCCGATGGCTGGTGATCGCGGCCACCACCGCCCTCACGGCTGCCGTGGCGGTGTTCGCCTGGCGCAGCGCCGCCCGCGCCGGCCGCATGCAGCGCACCGCACTGGGGCTGGTGCTGGGCGGCGCTGTGGCGAACCTGCTTGATCGCGCCGCCGACGGTGTGGTCACCGACTACCTGCACTCGGGGTGGTGGCCCACGTTCAACCTCGCGGACACCGCCATCGTGTGCGGTGCCGTCCTCCTCGTCGCAGCGTCATGGCGGCACCGACCGGACGACGCGGCGGGCCGGACGGGGCCCGACTCCGCTGGTCTACCGGCGAACGCACGACCGGAAGAGGAGGCGCAGTGAGGACCGGCGCACCACGCGAGCCGCACCCGGGCCGTCGCGCCACCCGACGTGGCCACGCGTGGGCGGCCGCCCTGGCCGCAGTCGTTGTCGCTCTGAGCGCGTGCGCCGGCTCGTCGGCACAGACCGGACGCACCGCGGATGGTGAGCAGGCCGGGTACATCTCCGGGGACGGGTCGGTGGCCAGCTGGGAGCCCGACGGCCGAGGCGAGCCCGTGCGCCTGGTCGGGCAGGACTTCGCCGGCAACGCGATCGACACCGGCGACTGGGTCGGTGACGTGGTCGTGGTCAACACCTGGTACGCCGCCTGCCCTCCGTGCCGGGTGGAGGCCCCGGACCTAGCGGCGGCAGCGACGGACTACGCCGACCAGGGGGTGCGGTTCATCGGGATCAACGGCGTCGACGACGCCGGCGCCGCCCAGCCCTTCGAGCGCTCCTTCCAGATCCCGTATCCGAGCATCGCCGACACCGACGGCACCGCGATCGCCGCGTTGCAGGGCAGCGTGCCGGTCGAGGCCGTGCCCACGACCGTGGTGCTGGACCGCCAGGGGCGGGTCAGCGGCCGGATCCTGGGGCTGGCCGACGCGACGATCCTGCGCGGGCTGATCGACGACGTGCTGGCCGAGACCGCATGACGGCCGGCTTCTGGGAGGACCTGGCCACGACGTTCCAGACCACCGCCTTCTCCGGTCCCATGCTGCTCGCCGTGCCCGTGGCGGTGGTGGCGGGTCTGGTCTCGTTCGCCTCGCCGTGCGTGATCCCGCTGCTGCCGGGGTACTTCGCATTCGTCTCCGGGATGACCGGCGCGAATCCCGGGCAGCGGTCCCGGTCGTTGCTGCTCACAGGCGTCGCCCTGTTCGTGCTGGGGTTCTCCGCCGTGTTCGTCCTGCTCGGAGTCGCGTTCGGCTGGCTCGGGCTGGCACTGCGCCCCTGGCTGGACGTCATCACACCCGTCCTGGGCGTCGGGGTGGTCCTGATGGGGCTGTCCTTCCTCGGATGGATCCCGTCCCTGCAACGTGAACGCCGGTTCCATGTCGCTCCGGGGAAGGGGCTGTGGGGCGCGCCCCTGCTCGGGATCGCGTTCGGACTGGGCTGGGCACCATGCATCGGACCAACCCTGGCCACCGTCCTGTCGCTGTCCCTGGACCAAGCCAGCGCCCCACGCGGTGCTGCACTGGCCGCCGCCTACGCCGCCGGCCTGGGCATCCCATTCCTGCTGATCGCCCTGGGCGCGCACCGCTCGACCGCCGCGGTCACGTTCCTGCGCAGCCACCGGGTCGCCATCATGCGCCTGGGCGGAGGGCTGCTCGTCCTCATCGGCCTAGCCCTGATCACCGGCGTGTGGGCCAACTGGACACAGAGCCTGCAGTCCCTCATCGGCGGCTTCGTCACCGTCATATGAGGCCGGGCCCCGTGCGCGATCACCGGTCCGGCACGCGACAGGGCTAGCGGCCGCTGTCGGAACCCGGCGAAACGCCCGACGTGTGGTGCGGAGCGCCGAAGGTGGTCCTCCGCTTGGGCCGGGACGTAGCGAGCTTCACACATCACGTGCTGCACTTCGATGCCAGAAGGCGCTAGCATCGCCATATGAGCATGACAGCGATAGAACCCGATGCACCAATCGTCGACGAGACGGCAGCCCTGGGGCCGGCCGCGTGCTTGTTCAACGGGTTCAGCGACGCGTCCCGTCTGGCGATCCTGCGCCACCTGGCGCTGGGTGAGCACCGCGTGGTCGACCTGACCCGGCACCTGGGCCTGGCTCAGTCGACCGTGTCCAAGCACCTGGCCTGCCTGCGGGATTGCGGGCTGGTGGAGTCCCGGCCGCAGGGCCGTGCGTCCGTATTCCGACTGACGCACCCCGAGGCGTTGATGGACCTCCTTCGTGCCGCCGAGCGTCTGCTCGAGCTCACCGGCGACGCCGTCGCGCTGTGCCCGACCTACGGCGCCGGCACCGCAACGTCCGCCGCGTCCGCTCCCGCGGCCGCCCGCACCCGTGGGGGAACCACTCGTGGCTGAGACCACCACGCTCACCGACGTCGAGGTCGAACGTCTGACCCGCCGCGGGCTACGCCTGGCCCAGTTCACGGTCGGCTACAACGTCGTCGAAGGTGCCGTCGCGATCACCGTCGGCCTGATGGCCGGCCTGGTCTCCGTCGTCGGGTTCGGCATCGACTCTGGCATCGAGTCGATCGCCGCCGTCCTGGTCGGGCTCCGCCTGGCCGCTCGGCTGCGCCACGGCGAAGCGGACGAGGCCAAGGAGCGTCGGACCCTCAAGGCCGTCGCGGTCACCTTCTTCATCCTGGCCGCCTACGTCACCTTCGAAGGCATCCGTAGCCTGATCGACGGCGAAGCCCCGGACAGCTCGCCGATCAGCATCGTGCTGCTCGTCGCATCCGTCATGATCATGCCGGCGCTGGCCGCCCTGAAGCGCAAGGTCGGCCTGCGGCTGGGGGACAACCTCATCCTCGCCGACGCAGCCGAGACCCGGATCTGCGTCCTGCTGAGCATCTCCACCCTGATCGCCGTCGGACTGTACGAGGTCACCGGTGCAGTGTGGTTGGACCCCGTCGCCGGGTTCGTCATCGCCGCCTTCGCCATCCACGAAGGCCGAGAGGCATGGGAGGGCGAGCTCGTCGAAGACGATGACGACGGCGACGACTGAAGTGGCACCTTCGCGCAGGGACCTGTGCACCCTCGTGGTAGGTGTCGCCGGACCGCGCATCTACACCCGCACTGCGGCCAACTCCGCCTGTGCTGACACCATCCAGACATGACGAGCGAGATGGCGTCGTGCTCTTGCTGCGGCCGCAGCAAGCCGCGCTCCGCCCTCCCTACCCTGAACGACGGTTCGGCCTTCATCTGTCGCCGCTTCGGGCTGTGGATCGCTCGGCGAGTGCGGCGCGACCGGCAGACACGTGCTCAAGAGCGTGAGTAGCTTGCGCCGTTGGTCCAGACCAGGCCCTGCAAGATGTGTTTGCGATCCGCACGCGCCAGCCCGCCTGGGCCGAAGGACCTCCCCCTTGGGAGGCCTGCCCCAAGAGGAACTTCCACGTGGACTGCCAGCCCTTGCCGCAAGAAGGCGCTAGACGTTCAGACACGGCAGACACGCTCACCATCGGTGCTTCCGGGCCCGGTTGCCTCACCCCGAGGGGACCTGTCGTGCTAGTTCGAAGTGTGTCAATATCGACCCATGCCGAAGCAGCAGCATGACTTGGTCATCGTCGGTTCCGGTCCCGCCGGGTACACGGCGGCGATCTACGCCGCCCGCGCCGGCCTGGCGCCGGTGGTCATCGCCGGTTCGGTGACGGCTGGCGGGGCGCTGATGAACACCACCGAGGTGGAGAACTTCCCGGGGTTCCCTGAGGGCATCCAGGGACCGGAGCTGATGGAGAAGCTGCAGGCGCAGGCCGAGCGCTTCGGCGCCGAGGTTGTGTGGGACGACGTGGTCTCGGTCGAGCTGACCGGGCCGGTCAAGCGCGTGGTGACCGGCTCGGGCGAGGAGTACTCGGCCCGGTCGGTGATCCTGTCGACGGGTTCGGCGTACCGGGAGCTGGGCCTGCCCGGGGAGAAGGAGCTGACCGGGCGCGGGGTGTCCTGGTGCGCCACCTGCGACGGCTTCTTCTTCCGGGACCAGGACGTCCTGGTCGTCGGCGGCGGCGACTCCGCCGTGGAGGAGGCCACATTCCTGACGCGCTTCGCCCGCTCCGTGACCGTGGTGCACCGCCGCGAGGCGCTGCGAGCCTCGAAGATCATGGCCGAGCGGGCCGCCGCGAACCCGAAGATCACCTTCGCCTGGAACAGCGAGGTCGCGACGATCCACGGGCAGGACAAGCTGACCGGGGTGACGCTGCGCGACACGGTGACCGGCCAGACCCGGGAGCACGCGGCGACGGGGCTGTTCGTCGCGATCGGGCACGTGCCGCGCTCGGAGCTGCTGCTGGGCCAGGTCGAGCTCGACGAGAACGGCTATGTGCAGGTCGTGGGCCGCACCACAGCCACCAACGTGCCCGGGGTCTTCGCCTGCGGGGACCTGGTCGACCACACCTACCGGCAGGCCATCACCGCCGCCGGATCCGGGTGCGCGGCCGCGCTGGACGCGCAGCACTTCCTGGCCGCCCTGCCCGAGGAGGGCGTCACCGGCACCCCGGGCCTGCCCGACTCCGCCAGTGCCACCCGCTCACCCGCCGTCCTCGAGGAGGTCTGAGCGTGCCCACCACGACCGTCACCGACGCCACCTTCGACGCCGAGGTCCTGGCTGCTGATGTTCCCGTGGTCGTCGACTTCTGGGCCACCTGGTGCGGCCCGTGCCGGCAGGTCGCCCCGATCCTGGAGCGCCTGTCCGAGCAGTACGCGGGCGTGGTGAAGATCGTCAAGGTCGACGCCGACGCCAACCCCCGGGCCGTCACCGCCGCCGGGGTGGTCTCCATCCCCACCCTCGGCTTCTACGTCGGTGGGCAGCTGGTGAAGTCCGTGATCGGGGCCAAGCCCGGACCCGTGATCGCCGCCGAGATCGACGCCGTGCTGGCCTGAGAGCGCCTGCACCACCCTGTGCTCGCCCCGTTCCTCCCCGAGGAGTCCGTCATGACCGCACTGAGCCCGGCACCGTCGCCGGCGACCACGCCGGGTGAGGCCCACGCCATGGGCGCTGAGGCCGCCACACAGGTCGCCGGGATGTTGAAGGCGCTGGCCGATCCGCTGCGGCTGCGGATGCTGTCGCTGATCACCACCAGCACGGCCGGTGAGGCGTGCGTGTGCGACATCGCCACCGTCGCCGAGGTCTCCCAGCCCACGGTCTCGCACCACCTGAAGGTCCTCAAGGACGTCGGGCTGCTGGTCTCCGAGCGCCGGGGCACCTGGGTCTGGTACCGGGTCGCTCCCGACGTGAGGAGGGCGGTTACCGCCCTGCTGGAGGCCTTCGCGCCCGCAGCGCTGGACGCCGCCCACCACCGCGAGCAGCCCCTGCACCAGCTCAGCGACGTCGACCACGCACTGACCCGTGTGGCGCAGGACCTGCAGGACCGGTTCCCGAGCGTGGCGCCGGAGGTGGTGCTGCGCACCGTGCGCGAGTCCTACACCGCGCTGGCGCGCAACGCCGGCATCACTGGCTACCTCGTCACCCTGGCCCGCCGCTTCGCGCAGCAGCGGCTGACCGACATGGTCCGCACCCAGGGCGAGCCCGACGGACGAGCGCCGCAGGTGCTGTTCGTGTGCGTGGCCAACGCCGGACGCTCCCAGCTGGCCGCAGCCCTCCTGCAGCACTACGCCGGCGACCGCGTCATCGCCCGCTCGGCAGGGTCCGCGCCTGCCGGCTCCATTCACACCACCGTGCGACCGCTGCTCGCCGAGCTGGGCGTGCAGGCGGACGCGGTGTTCCCCAAGCCGCTGACCGACGACGCGGTGCGCGCCGCCGACGTGGTGATCACCATGGGCTGCGGCGACACCTGCCCGGTCCTGCCCGGCAAGCGCTACGAGGACTGGGTCGTCGGCGACCCGGCCCTGGCCTCGCCCGAGGGCACGGCCGCCATCCGCGACGACATCGACACGCGCATCCGCGCCCTGCTGTCCGACCTCGTCCCCGACCTGCGCCTGCCCGCCCACACCTGACCTGCCCCCCATCACCCTCCGAGGAGATGCCTGATGAGCACCGAGCCCCTGACCAAGCCCAGCGTCCTGTTCGTCTGCGTCCA
The DNA here is from genome assembly GCF_004123805.1 of Cellulomonas endophytica. Classification (GTDB taxonomy): domain Bacteria; phylum Actinomycetota; class Actinomycetes; order Actinomycetales; family Cellulomonadaceae; genus Cellulomonas; species Cellulomonas endophytica. The sequence continues at coordinate 9,701 of NZ_RWJX01000102.1, forward strand.
CAACGCCGGCCGCTCCCAGATGGCCGCCGGGTACCTGCGCCACCTGTCCGGCGGCGCCGTGGAGGTCCGCTCCGCCGGGTCCATGCCCGGCGCGCAGATCAACCCCGTGGCCGTCGAGGCGATGCTCGAGGAGGGGATCGACATCCGCGCCGAGA
>NZ_RWJX01000103.1 GCF_004123805.1 Cellulomonas endophytica
GGGCACACCTCACGGTAACCCGAGGACCTGGGCGGACCCGTCGGGCAGAACCCGGGCGCCGGCGGGCTCCGAGCGGTTGACTGGGGCCGAGGAGCGGCCCGGCGCCCCCGCCGGCCGGCGGCGTGGGTCCGACGTCCCAGCCCGGCTGCCGGCCGGGCGGGGACGCTGGTCCTGGCGTCGCCCGGCGCGGCGGTGGGACCCCCACCTCTCCTCACGACCGAGCGCACGCAGGGACGAGAACGAGGAGCTGCAGTGACCACGACGTCGACCAGACCTGCCCCCACCTGGCGCACCGGTGCCGGCCAGGAGCCGAGCACGGAGTCCCTCGAGCGGATCGACCGCTGGTGGCGGGCGGCGAACTTCCTGTCCGTCGGCCAGATCTACCTCCTCGACAACCCGCTGCTGCGCGAGCCGCTGACGCGCGACCACGTCAAGCCCCGCCTCCTGGGCCACTGGGGCACGACGCCCGGGCTGACGTTCCTGTACGCGCACCTCAACCGCGCGATCGTCGAGCGCCAGCAGTCGACGATCTACATCACGGGTCCGGGTCACGGCGGGCCGGGCCTGGTGGCCGCGGCCTACCTCGACGGCACGTACTCCGAGATGTACTCGGACGTGACGCCGGACGAGGAGGGGCTGCGGCGTCTCTTCCGGCAGTTCTCGTTCCCGGGCGGCATCCCCAGCCACGTCGCGCCGGAGACGCCGGGCTCCATCCACGAGGGCGGCGAGCTCGGCTACGCGCTGTCCCACGCCTACGGTGCCGCCTTCGACAACCCCGACCTGCTCGTGGCGGCGGTCGTCGGCGACGGCGAGGCCGAGACGGGCCCGCTGGCCACGTCCTGGCACTCGAACAAGTTCGTCAACCCGCAGAAGGACGGCGTCGTCCTGCCGATCCTGCACCTCAACGGGTACAAGATCGCCAACCCGACGGTCCTGGCCCGCATCGGCGACGACGAGCTGAACAGCCTCATGGTCGGCTACGGGCACACGCCGCACGTCTTCGTCGCCGGCTTCGACGACGAGGACGCCCTGAGCATCCACCGCCGCTTCGCCGTCCTGCTCGACGGGGTGCTGGACGAGATCGCCGCCATCAAGCAGCGGGCGGCCGACGGCGACGACAGCCGCCCGATGTGGCCGATGATCGTCTTCCGCACGCCGAAGGGCTGGACGGGCCCGGACTACATCGACGGCAAGAAGACGACGGGCTCCTGGCGCGCCCACCAGGTGCCGCTGGCCAACGCCCGCGACACCCCCGAGCACCTCGACGTGCTGCGGCGGTGGCTCGAGAGCTACCGCCCGGCGGAGCTGTTCGACGAGGCCGGCCGGGTGGTCGAGGACGTCGCGGCCTGCGCGCCCGAGGGCGCCCTGCGCATGAGCGACAACCCGCACGCCAACGGCGGGCTCCTGCTGAAGGACCTGCGGCTGCCGGACTTCCGCGACTACGCGGTCGACGTGCCGAGCCCGGGCGCGACGGTCGCCGAGGCACCCCGCGTGCTCGGGCAGTGGCTCACGGACGTCATCCGCCTCAACCCGGACAACTTCCGGATCTTCGGGCCCGACGAGACCGCGTCGAACCGCCTCCAGGCCGTCTTCGACGTGACCGACAAGCAGTGGAACGCGGAGTTCTACTCCGACGAGGTCGACGAGCACCTGTCCCGGGCCGGCCGGGTCCTGGAGATGCTCTCGGAGCACCAGTGCCAGGGCTGGCTCGAGGGCTACCTGCTGACGGGCCGCCACGGCCTGTTCAACTGCTACGAGGCCTTCATCCACATCATCGACTCCATGTTCAACCAGCACGCGAAGTGGCTGAAGGTGACGCGCGACATCCCGTGGCGCCGGCCCGTCGCGAGCCTGAACTACCTGCTGTCGAGCCACGTGTGGCGCCAGGACCACAACGGCTTCTCGCACCAGGACCCGGGCTTCATCGACCACGTCGTGAACAAGAAGGCCGAGGTCGTGCGGGTCTACCTGCCGATCGACGCCAACACGCTGCTGTCGACCTACGACCACTGCCTGCGCAGCCGCAACTACGTCAACGTGGTCGTGGCGGGCAAGCAGCCCACCGCGAACATCCTGTCGATGGACGAGGCCATCGCGCACTGCACGCGGGGCCTGGGCATCTGGGAGTGGGCGGGGACGGAGAGGCCCGGCAAGGAGCCGGACGTCGTCCTCGGCTGCGCCGGCGACGTGCCGACGATCGAGGTGCTCGCCGCGGCGGACATCCTGCGGCGGGAGCTGCCCCAGCTCATGGTCCGCGTGGTCAACGTCGTGGACCTCATGCGCCTGCAGGACGAGCGGGAGCACCCGCACGGCCTGTCCGACCGCGAGTTCGACACCCTGTTCACGACCGACCGGCCCGTCGTCTTCGCGTACCACGGCTACCCGTGGCTCATCCACCGCCTCACCTACCGCCGCAAGGGCCACGCGAACATCCACGTGCGCGGCTACAAGGAGGAGGGCACCACGACGACGCCGTTCGACATGGTCATGCTCAACGACCTCGACCGGTACAAGCTCGTCATCGACGTCATCGACCAGGTCCACTGGCTGCGCTCCAGCGCCGCCGGCCTGCGCCAGAAGATGGTCGACGCCCGCCTGTCGGCCCGCCAGTACACGCGCGAGCACGGCGAGGACGTGCCCGAGGTGCGCGACTGGGTGTGGCCCGACGCGCAGGACCTCGCCGACCGCGGCCAGGTCGCCGCGAACGCCGGCACGACGTCCACCGGCGGTGACAACGAGTAGCGCCCGCCGCCGCAGCCTGTGAGGCCCGACCGGTCCCGACGGTCTACCGTCGGGACCGGTCGGCCGCCCGCACGCCCACCCCGCGCACGTCAGCACCGCACCCGCCCCCCACGCCAGGAGAGCCCACCGTGGCCCGCAGCATCTACGTCACCTCGCCGGAGGGAACACCGGCAAGTCCCTCGTCGCCCTCGGGCTGCTGGACCTGCTGGGGCGCACCGTCGCCCGCGTCGGCATCTTCCGGCCGGTGACCCGCTCCGACCGCGACCACGTGCTCGAGCTCCTGCTCGCCCACGACGGGGTGGACCTCGCGCGCGAGGACTGCATCGGCGTCACCTACCAGGAGGTCATCGACGACCCCGACGCCGCGCTGGCGCAGATCGTCGCCCGCTTCCACGAGGTGGAGCGCCGGTGCGACGCGGTCGTCGTCGTCGGCACGGACTACTCCGGGCTCGCCGGGCCCACGGAGCTCGCCTTCAACGCCCGCGTCGCGGCGAACCTCGGCGCGCCGGTGCTGCTCGTGCTGTCGGCGGCGAACCGGCGCCCGGAGGACGTCGGCCAGGTGGCGGAGGTCGCGGCCGCCGCGCTCGAGGCGGGCCACGCGCAGCTCGCGGCGGCGATCGCGCTGCGCAGCACGCCGGCCGCGCTCGACGCCGTGCACGCGGAGGTCGGCCAGGCCCTGTCCGTCCCCGCCTGGGCCGTCCCGGCGCACGCCCTGCTCGACGCGCCGACGGTCCGCCAGCTGATGGAGGCCGTCGGCGGGGAGCTGCTCGCCGGCGACGAGGCGCTCCTGTCCCGGGAGGTGCTCGACGTCCTCGTCGGGGCGATGTCCGTGGAGCACCTGCTCGACCGGCTCGTCGACGGCGCGGTCGTCATCACGCCGGGTGACCGCTCGGACGTGCTGCTCGGCCTGCTCGTCGCGCACCAGGCGGAGGGCTTCGCCAACCTCGCGGGCATCATCCTCAACGGCGGTTTCCGGCCCCCGGCGGCGGTCCAGCGCCTCGTCGAGGGCCTGGGCACGCGGCTGCCCGTCATCGTCACCGAGAGCGGCACCTTCCGGTCCGCGAGCGCGGCCGCCGCCACGCGCGGGCAGCTCACCGTGGACGCCCAGCGCAAGGTCGACACGGCCCTGGCGCTCTTCGAGGACCACGTCGACGGCGACGCGCTGCTGGCGGCGCTGGACGTGCCGCGCCCTTCCGTGGTGACGCCGCTGATGTTCGAGTACACGCTGCTGGACCGCGCCCGCTCCGACGGCAAGCACATCGTCCTGCCCGAGGGCACGGACGACCGGGTGCTGCGCGCGGCCTCGACGCTGCTGGCCCGCAACGTCGCGCGGCTGACGATCCTCGGCGACGAGACGACGATCCGGGCCCGCGCCACCGAGCTCGGCCTGGCCCTCGACGGCGCCGACGTCATCGACCCGCACGAGCCCGTGCTGCTCGAGCGGTTCGCCGAGGAGTACGCCCGGTTGCGCGCCCACAAGGGCATGACGGTCGAGCGGGCGCGGGAGATCGTCTCCTCCGTCTCCTACTTCGGCACGATGATGGTCCACCTCGGCCTGGCCGACGGCATGGTGTCCGGCGCGGTCCACACGACCGCCCACACCATCAAGCCGGCCTTCGAGATCATCAAGACCGCCCCGGGCACGGACAACGTCTCCAGCGTCTTCCTCATGTGCCTGGAGGACCGGGTCCTCGTCTACGGCGACTGCGCCGTCATCCCCGACCCGACCGCCGAGCAGCTCGCCGACATCGCCATCTCCTCGGCGGCGACGGCCGAGCAGTTCGGCATCGAGCCGCGGATCGCGATGCTGTCCTACTCCACCGGGGCGTCGGGCTCCGGGGCCGACGTGGAGAAGGTGCGCGCCGCGACCGCCCTCGTCCGCGAGCGCCGCCCCGACCTGTCGGTCGAGGGGCCCATCCAGTACGACGCCGCCGTGGACGTCTCCGTCGCGAAGACGAAGCTGCCCGAGTCGGCCGTCGCCGGGCGCGCCACCGTGTTCGTGTTCCCCGACCTCAACACCGGCAACAACACGTACAAGGCCGTGCAGCGCTCCGCCGGCGCCGTGGCCATCGGCCCCGTGCTCCAGGGCCTGAACAAGCCCGTCAACGACCTCTCGCGCGGCGCGCTGGTCAGCGACATCGTCAACACCGTGGCGATCACCGCCATCCAGGCGCAGCCGCGCTGAGCCGCCGGGCCTCCTCCCGCCCCGCGCCCCTCCCGTCCCCGACGCCCCGCCGCCCCTCCCCACGGAAGGCCCGTCCTTGAGCTCCCTCGTGCTCGTGCTGAACTCCGGCTCGTCCTCCATCAAGTACCGCCTGCTCGACCCGGAGGCCGGGCGGCCGCTGGCGACGGGCCTCGTCGAGCGGATCGGCCAGGGCACGGGGCGCCTCGTGCACGAGGGGCCGGGCGGGACGCACGAGACCGCGCAGCCCGTCGCCGACCACGAGGAGGGCATGCGCCTGGTGCTCGCGGCCTTCGCCGACCACGGGCCGGCGCTGGACCCCGCGGCGCTCACGGCGGTGGGGCACCGGGTGGTCCAGGGCGGCGACCGCTTCGACGGGCCGGTCCTCGTCGACGACGCGGTGGAGCAGCTCGTCGAGGAGCTGTCCCCCCTCGCGCCGCTGCACAACCCGGCCAACCTCTCGGGCATCCGCGCGGCCCGGCACGCCTTCCCCCAGGTGCCGCACGTGGCCGTCTTCGACACCGCGTTCCACCGGACGCTGCCGCCGGCGGCCGCGACCTACGCCCTCGACCGCGAGGTCGCCGCGGCCCACGGCATCCGCCGCTACGGCGCGCACGGCACCTCCCACCAGTACGTGTCGCGGGAGACGGCGGCGTTCCTGGGCCGGCCGCTGGAGGAGACGAACACGATCGTCCTGCACCTGGGCAACGGGGCCTCCGTCACCGCCGTCCGCGGCGGCCGGTCCGTCGAGACGTCGATGGGGATGACCCCCCTGGCGGGCCTCGTCATGGGCACGCGCACGGGGGACCTCGACCCGGGCGTGCTGCTGCACCTGCTGCGCGTCGGCGGCTACGACGCGGACTCGCTCGACGACCTGCTCAACCGTCGCTCGGGGATGCTCGGCCTGGCCGGGCACACGGACATGCGCGACGTCCACGCGGCCGCCGCGGCGGGCGACGAGCGGGTGCAGGAGGCCCTGGAGGTCTACTACCACCGCGTCCGCGGCTACGTCGGCGCCTACATGGCCCACCTCGGCCGCGTCGACGCCATCGCCTTCACCGCCGGCGTCGGCGAGAACGACGACGTCGTGCGCGCCGGCTGCCTCGCGGGGCTCGAGGGCTTCGGCATCACGGTCGACCCGGCCCGCAACGCCGGGCGCAAGAAGGCGACCACCGTGATCTCCCCCGAGGGCGCCCCGGTCACGGTGCTCGTGCTGCCCACGGACGAGGAGCTCGAGATCGCGCGCCAGGCCGTCGCGGTGGTGCGGGCGGGCGACGCGACGGCCGTCAGCGCCGGCTGAACCGCGCGGCCAGCGCGCGGCGCCGCGCCTTGCCGGCGTCGTCGCGCAGGGGCTCGGCGACGACATGCAGGCGCCGCAGCCGGCGCTCGGGACCGAGGACCCGACGGGCGTGCACGGCGACGTCCGCCGCCACCGCCGCGTCCGCGCCGCCGAGGTCGACGACGGCCTCGAGCGCCTGGCCCAGGTCCTCGTCGGGCACCCCGAACGCGACCGCCGACCGCACGGCGGGGTGCCGCTCCAGCGCCCGCTCCACCTCGGCGGGCCACACGTTGACCCCGCCCCGGACGACGAGGTCGTCGGCGCGGTCCGCGAGGAACAGCCAGCCGTCGGCGTCGAGGTGCCCGGCGTCGCCGAGGGTGTCCCAGCCGTCGGCGGTGCGGCGGGAGGGCGCCCCGCGGTAGGCGTAGGCCGGTGCGTCCCCGCGGCGCAGCCACACGGTGCCGACCTCCCCGGGCGCCGCGTCCGTCCCGTCGGGGCGTCGCACGGCCACCTCCGTCCCGGCGACGGGCCGCCCCACCGTGCCGGGGCGGGCCAGCCACTCCGGGCCCCGCACGAGCACGAGGCCGTTGCTCTCGCTGCCCGCGTAGAGCTCGAGGACGCGCTCGGGGCCGAGCCAGTCCAGGAGCGCGCGCTTGTCGTCGGGACCGATCGGCGCGCCGAGGTGCAGCACGGTCCGCAGGCTCGCCAGGTCCGCCGCCGCCCGCCGGGCCTCCGGCAGGGCCAGGAGGCGCCGGACCGTCGTCGGGACGAGGAGCGCCCAGGTCACGCGGTGCGCCGCGACGGCCCGCAGCCAGGCGTCGGCGCCGAAGCGCGGCAGCACGACGAGGCGGTGCCCGGTGAGCAGGCCCCGGTAGGCGTAGGTGAACACCGCGGAGTGGTGCATCGGCCCGGCGACGAGCTGGACGGCCTCGCGCGGCAGGAACTCCGCCACCGGCCGCCCGGGGTCCACCAGCGCCGGGGCGGCCGCCAGGACGAGCTTCGGCCGACCGGTGGAGCCCGAGCTCGTCGGCGCCTTCCAGGACGCGGCCCAGAGGTCGGGCAGAGGCGCGTCGTGGGCGTCCCGCCGCGGCGGGAGCGGCCCGAGGTCCCCCGGCAGCGTCGGGACGCCCGGCGTGGCCGCCGGGGCGCCGACGACCGCCGCCGGGGCCGCCAGCGCCTCGACCTCCGCCCGCTCGGCCGCGTCGAGCCCGGGCGCGAGCGGCTGGGGCGTCGCGCCCGCCCGCCACACCGCGGCGCAGGCGACCACGTGCGCCGCGCCGTTCGGCAGGGCGACCGTGACGAGGTCGTCGCGTCGGACCCCCACCGCCCGGAGGCGGTGCGCCAGCCGGGTGGCCCGGCGGTCGAGCTGCGCGGCGGTGAGCGTGGCGTCCGGTGCGACGACGACGACCCGGTCGGGGTCGGCCTCAGCCAGCCCGGCGAGCACCCGCGAGAACGAGCGGCGCACCGGCACCCCCCGTCCCCGCGAGGACCTGCGCGTAGACGGCCTCGTGGCGCGCCGCGACGTCGTCCCAGCGGTACGCCGCGGCGAGGGCCCGACCGGCGTCGGGGGCCGGCCCCTCGCCCGCGAGCGCCGCGTCGAGCGCGGCCGCGAACGACGCCGGGTCGGACCCGTAGGCGACGGTGCCGCGGAGGACCTCGCGCAGCACGGGCAGCGACCGCGCCACCACGGGCACCCCCGCGGCGAGCGCCTCGATCGCCGCGAGGCCGAAGCCCTCCTGCGTCGAGACGGACGCGAGCGCCCGCGCCCCGGCGACGAGCCCGGCCAGCCGCGCCTCGGGCACGGTCCCCAGGACCGTCGGCAGCGCGCCGACCTCGGCGGCGAGCTCCCGGGCGCGGGCGTCGAAGCGGTCGCGGTAGTCGCGGTAGTCGAAGAGGGTCTCCCCGCCCGCGACGACGAGGCGCAGCCCCGGCCGGGTCCGGCGCAGGGCCGCCCAGGCCTCGAGGAGGTCGAGCGTCCCCTTGCGGGGCTCGATCCCCCCGAGCGCGAGGACGTAGTCCCCCAGCTCGGCGCGCCAGGCCTCCCGGTCGGGCCCGGCGGCGGCGGCGGCGAAGCGCGCGGCGTCGACGCCGTTGCCGACGACCGTGGACGGCAGCCCCCAGCCGGCCGCGATCTCGTCGGACACCGCCCGGGAGACGGTGAGGCGGACGGCGGGGGCGACGAGGGCCCGCTCGTGGCACGCGACGAGCTGCGGGGTGGTGAAGGCGTCGAGGTGGTGGACGGTGCGCACGGGCGCCAGCCCCGCGTCGAGCGCCGCGTTCGCCGACAGGCAGTCCTGGGCGTGCACGACGTCGGCGAGGTCGCCGGCGTCGGCGTCCCGGGCCAGGGCGGCCGCCAGCGCCGCGATGGAGCGCACGATGCGCTCGCCGACCGCCTCGTCGTCCTGCGGCACGAAGGGGACGACCGCCACCCGGACGCGGGGGTCGACGGGCCGGAAGAAGGCGGCGTCCCCGCCGCGGCCGAGGGTCCGCACCGTGACCGCGTGACCGCGGGCCGCGAGCGCCTCCGCCAGCGCGAGGGTGTGGACGACCCCGCCGCGCGGCTTCGTGGAGTAGGTGAGCAGGTCCACGCGCACGCGGGTCCTCCGGGGTGGTCGGGGCCGGACCGGTCGGGTCAGGGGCGGGCGAGGAAGGGGTGCGCGGGGGACGGGTGCGCGAGGGACGGGTGGTAGGCGTGCTCCGCGCGGTCGGCCAGGTGGTGCATCGTGCGCCGGGCGCGGGCGAGCGAGCCCGCCACGTCGGCCCGCGCCACCGCCAGGCCGCCCTTCGCCCACGTCTTCGCGACGATCTCCCCCGCCGGGTCGACGACCTTGGCCTGCCCCAGGAACCGCAGCCCCCCGAGCACGCCGGTCTGGTTCGACGAGACGAGCCACACCTGGTTCTCGGCGGCGCGCGCGCAGTCGTAGAGGTCGAACAGGTGCGCCTGCCGGTCGTGCCGGATCCGGTCGGAGCGGTCGGTGACGCTGGCCGGCCAGGCGGACAGGCACACGAGGACCTCGGCGCCGTCGAGAGCGAGGGTGCGCGCCGACTCCGGGAACGTCTTGTCGAAGTCGATGAGCATCCCGAGCCGCCCGACCGGGGTGTCGAACGCCGCGAAGCCGTCGCCGGGCGCGTACGCCTGCGACTCCCCCAGCGGCAGGTGCACCTTGCGGTGCGTGCCGAGGACCTGCCCGCCGTGGACGCAGACGGCGGTGTTGTAGCAGCGCTCCACCCCGTCCTCGACGACCCGCTCGGCGAGGCCGAAGCAGATCGTCAGGTCGGGCGCGAGGGCCGCCACCCGCGCGACCTCGGGGCCGTCGAGCGCCACCGCAGGGGGCAGGTCCGCCGGTCCGGGGTGGTGCATGTCGAGCAGGTAGCCGCCGAGCGTCGCGTCGGGCAGCACGAGCAGGTCCACGCCCCGGGCGGCGGCGGCCTCGACGAGGGCCGGCAGCTTGGCCAGCGTCCGCCCCACGTCGCGGCCGAAGTGCCCCGCGACGGCGCCCAGCACGACCTCCCTGCCGTCAGGCACGCGCCTAGCTGTACTGAGCCATCACGTTGGTGACAGGCGGCTGGTGGGCGGGAGTCCTCCGAGGGCT
>NZ_RWJX01000104.1 GCF_004123805.1 Cellulomonas endophytica
GGGGGCGCGCGGCGCCCGGGCCGCCGGCGGCGGCACGGCGGAGTCCGTCCCCGGAGGCCCGGCGGACGGCGAGGCCGGCGGGGCCGAGGGCGCGGCGCGGGGGGGATGGCCCGGCGAGAGGGACGCCGGACCTGCCGCAGGCGCGCCGCGCGAGGCCGACCGGGTCCGGCGGCACGGTCCGGACCTCCCGCCGGCACGGCCCGAGGGGCGCGGGCCCGACCTCGGGTCCCCGGACGGCCGCGCGGGCACCCCCGGCGACCCGCCGGGCGTCCGCGCCGTCCGGCGCCTCGGCGAGCTCCGGGACCTCGACGACCGTCTGGCCGCCTACGAGGCCGGCGTCGTCGTGGCGCTCCGTGCGGCGACCGACGAGCTGCTCGACCGGGTGGTCCAGGACCCGCCCGGGGTGCTGCAGGCGCTGTCCCGGCCCCTGCCCACCGACCGCTGACCGCGCTCCGGGGGCCCGGGTCCCGGGTCCCGTGCGTGGCATGCGGCACACTGGGCCCGGGGCCGCAGCGGCCCCGGGTGGTCGCGGACGGGACGGGGGCGTCGTCCGGTCTATGCCTGGCACGAGGCCAGGAGAGGGTGGGGTGCTCGTGCCTGACGACGTCGTGCTGTCCGCGCCGATGTTCGCCGGACTGGACCGTGAGTCCTCGTCGACGCTCGTCGAGCGCATGAAGACGCACGAGGTGGTCCGGGGGCAGGTCCTGTTCCACGAGGGCGAGCCGGGTGACCGGCTCTACGTCGTGCGCAGCGGGAAGATCAAGCTCGGGCGGCGCTCGAACGACGGCCGGGAGAACCTCCTGGCCGTCCTCGGACCCGGCGAGATGTTCGGCGAGCTGTCGCTCTTCGACCCGGGTCCGCGGACCGCGACCGCCTCCGTCGTCGCCGACGGAGCCGTGCTCGAGCTCGCGCACGCGGACCTCGTCACCTGGCTGCAGCTCAACCCGGGCGTCGCGCAGCACCTGCTGCAGGCCCTGGCCCGCCGGCTGCGGCGGACCAACGAGGCCCTGGCCGACCTCGTCTTCTCCGACGTCCCCGGGCGCGTGGCCAAGGCCCTGCTCGACCTGTCCACCCGTTTCGGGGAGCAGACCGACGAGGGCGTCCGGGTCGCGCACGACCTCACGCAGGAGGAGCTCGCCCAGCTCGTCGGCGCCTCCCGCGAGACCGTCAACAAGGCGCTCGCCGACTTCGCGGCGCGCCGCTGGGTCCGGCGCGAGGGCCGTGCGGTCGTCCTGCTGGACGTCGACCGGCTGGAGCGCCGCGCGCGCTGAGCCGTGAGGCTCGTCCGCCGATCGGTCGACCGCCCGACCCGCCCTCCCCGCAGCGCCGCGGGGAGGGTCAGGGCGCCCCGAGCTCCACGAGGACCTCGACCTCGACCGGGGAGTCGAGCGGCAGCACCGCGACCCCGACGGCCGAGCGCGCGTGGACGCCGGCGGCACCGAGGACGTCCGCGAGCAACGTGCTGGCGCCGTTGGCGACCGCCGGCTGACCTGTGAAGCCGGGGTCGCTGGCGACGAACACGACGACCTTGACGACCCGGACGACGGCGTCGAGCGCGTCGGCGGGCACGGCGCCGCCGCCGCCCGCACCGGCGTCCCCGGCGACGACGGACGCGACGGCGGCGAGCGCGTTCAGCGCGGCGGTCCGGGCCAGGTCGGCGGCCGTCGCCGGGTCGACGAGGCCCGGGCCCACGCCGACCTTGCCCGTCACGGCCAGGGCGCCGTCACGGAAGGGCAGCTGCCCGGAGGTGTGGACGTACGCCCCCGTGCGGACGGCCGGGACGTAGGCCGCGACCGGCGCCGCGACCGGCGGCAGCTCGAGCCCGAGCCCCGCGAGGCGGTCGGCGGCGCCCACGCCTCAGGCGCCCTGGGGGCGCTTGAGGTAGGCGACGAGGCCCGTCCCGCCCTCGAGCACCTGCACGAGCTCCCAGCCGTCCTCGCCCCACTGGTCGAGGATCGCCTTCGTCGCGTGGACGATGAGCGGGACGGTCGCGTACTCCCAGCGGGTGGTGGCCATGCCGGTCACCCTAGCCGGGCGTCCCGGGTCCTAGCGGGCGGCGGCGCGCTCGAGGGCCGGGACGGGCACCTGCGTGCCGAGCAGCTCCTCGTGCCACGAGCGGACGTCGGGCCGGCGCCGCAGCAGCGCCCGGCGCTCCCGCTCGGTCATCCCGCCCCAGACGCCGAAGTCCATGCGGTTGTCCAGCGCGTCCGCGAGGCACTGCAGCCTCACGGGGCACCGCTCGCACACGGACCGGGCCTCGCGCTGCGCGGACCCCTCGACGAAGAGCGCGTCCGCCGGGTAGTCCCGTCCGCACGACGCCTGCGCGCTCCAGTGGCCCTCGGCCGCCAGGATGCTCATGCCGCCTCCCCCTGACCTGGCCCGGCCGCCGTGGCGTCCGGCACCCGCCGCCCCCCGGCGGGTGGGTCCAGGTCCCTCTCCGGACCGGACGGTAACGCGTGCTCCGGGCCCCTGAGTAGACCCTGAGGAGGTGGTCTCGGCCCGGCCCGGTGTCGCCTGCGTCACACGTCGCCCGCGCCGTGGTCGCGTGCCCACCGCGCCGCCCACCGCGCCGCCCGCGCCCGGGCCGGCGCGGCGCGTGCCGCCGTGTGGACATCCGGTGCAGGTGTGCCCCCCGGGCACCACCGCCCCTCGGCGCCGTCGGTGCCCGCCGTTAGCCTGTGCGCCATGCCCCAGCCCCCCCGTGCCCGCCGTCAGGTCACCGGGTTCCAGGCGCTCGCGCTGCTGCTGAGCCTGGTGCTCGTCGCCGGCGTCGGCGGCCTCCTCACCGCCGGCCTGCTGCTGCCGTCGGTCGCCGCCGCGAGCACGGCCACGGAGGTCACGGTCACCGCGTTCGACGACCTGCCGGGCGAGCTGCAGGAGACCGCCCTGCCGGAGAAGTCGACGATCCGCGCCGCGGACGGGACGGTGCTGGCGACGTTCTACAGCCAGAACCGCGTGGTGGTGTCCCTCGACCAGATCTCGCCGTCCCTGCGCGACGCCGTCGTCGCGGTGGAGGACCGGCGCTTCTACGAGCACAACGGGGTCGACCCGACGGGCATGGGTCGCGCGCTGCTGCGCAACCTCGCCGGCTCCGGGGGCCAGGAGGGCGCGTCGACCCTGACGCAGCAGTACGTGAAGAACGTGCTCGTCGAGCAGGCCCTGGAGCAGGACACCCCCGAGGCGCGGGCGGCGGCGCTCGCGGCGGCGCGGGAGGACGAGGGCGACGCGGGCTACGCCCGCAAGCTCCGGGAGGCCAAGCTCGCCCTCACGCTCGAGGAGCGGCTCTCGAAGGACCAGATCCTCGAGCGCTACCTCAACATCGCGCAGTTCGGCGTCTCCGTGTACGGGGCCGAGTCGGCGGCGCAGTTCTACTTCAGCAAGCCGGCGGCGGAGCTGACGTACCTGGAGGCCGCGACGATCGCCGGGGTGACGAAGAGCCCGACGGCGCTCGACCCGGTGCGCAACCCCGACGCGTCCCAGGTCCGCCGCAACACGGTCCTGTCCCTCATGCACCGGCAGGGCAGGATCACGGACGAGGAGTTCGCCACCGGCACGGCGACGCCGCTCGTCGACACCCTGCGCGTCTCCCAGCCCAAGCTCGGCTGCATGTCCGCCGGTGACGTCATCGCCGGCTCCGGGTACTTCTGCGACTACGTCGTCAAGGTCATCCGCAACGACCCGGCCTTCGGCGAGACGCAGGACGAGCGCGTCTCCCTGCTCTACCGCGGCGGGCTGGACATCACGACGACCCTCGTCCCGGGCGAGCAGACGGCCGCCGACACGGAGGTCAAGGCGGGCGTCCCGGTCGACGACCCGTCGGGCATCGCGAGCGCCCTCGTCGTCGTCGAGCCCGGCACGGGCCGGATCACGGCGATGGCCCAGAACCGCACGTACAACAACGAGACGGGTCAGACCGAGCGCGAGACCTCGGTGAACTACAGCACGAGCTACACCTACGGCGGCAGCACGGGCTTCCCCCCGGGGTCGACCTTCAAGCCCTTCACGCTGCTCGAGTGGCTGAAGAAGGGCCGCAACCTCAGCGAGGTCGTCAACGGCAGCGTGCGCCCGCTGAACGAGAACATGTTCACCGCGTGCGGCAGCCGCTTCCCGAACCGCTCGTGGACGCCGGGCAACGCCGAGGGCGGCGCGGGCAACATGACGGTCCTCAACGCGACGAAGAACTCGGTCAACCTCGCCTACCTCACGATGGCGACCCAGCTGGACCTCTGCGACATCATGGCCGGCGCCGCCGACCTCGGCGTGGTGAAGGCGGGCGGCAGCGAGGACAACACGGGCGAGTTCGACGCCTACCCCTCCACCGTCCTCGGCTCGGACTCCACCACCCCCCTGTCCATGGCCGGCGCCTTCGCCGCGTTCGCCTCGGGCGGGGTGTACTGCACCCCCATCGCCATCACCCAGGTGCTCGACGCGGCCGGCGAGGCGCTGCCGGTGCCCGACGCGGGCTGCCGGCAGGCGCTGGAGCCCCGCATCGCGAACGCGATGAACTACACGCTGAGCAACGTGTGGACGGGCACGGCCAGCGGCGTCGACCGGCCCTCCTACACGGCGGCCGGCAAGACGGGCACCACGTCGGAGAACGAGCACACCTGGTTCGTCGGCTTCAACCCCCTGCGCTCCGCCGCGGTCTGGGTCGGCTACGCCGACAACTGGCAGCCCATGCAGGGCGTGCGCGTCAACGGGCGCGTCGTGCGGAACATGTACGGGTCGACCATCGCCGCGCCGACGTGGGTGCGGTTCATGGACCAGGCCATGGCGGGCCTCAGCGTGCCCCCCTTCGCCGCCCCGGAGAACGACCAGGTGGTGGGCCGGCGCGTGAGCGTCCCCTCCGTGGTCGGCCGGTCGGTCGGGGCCGCGACGAGCGCCCTCGAGGCGGCGGGCTTCCGCGTCCGCGTCGCCTCCGAGCGGGTGTCCTCGACCCTCCCGGACGGCGCCGTGGCGCAGCAGTCGGCCCGCACGTCGACGACCGGCGCGACGATCACCCTGACGCTGTCGAACGGTCAGCCGCCGGCGCCGACGACCCCCCCGGCCGACCCCGCACCCCCCGCCCCCGACGCCGGGCAGGGCGGCGGGGACGGCGGCGGCGGCCAGGGCGAGGGCCAGCCCGGGACCGAGGGGTGACCGCGGCCCGCACGCTGGGCCGGGCGGTCGGCGCGGCCGCCCTCGCGGGCACGGCGGCGCTCGCCTGGGGCGGCCTCGTCGAGCGGTCGCTCTTCGCCCTGCGCGAGGTGACCGTGCCGGTCCTGCCCTCCGGCCAGTCGCCCCTGCGGGTGCTGCACCTGTCCGACCTGCACCTGATGCCCGGCCAGCGGCGCAAGATCGACTGGGTCCGCGACCTCGCCTCGCTGCGGCCCGACATGGTCGTCGACACCGGCGACAACTGGTCGCACCTCGACGCGATGCCCGGCCTGCTGCGCGCCCTGGAGCCGCACCTGGCCGTCCCCGGCGCGTTCGTCCTCGGCTCGAACGACTACGTCGCGCCGGTCCCGCGCAACCCCGCGCGCTACCTCCTGCGCGACTCGCGCCGACCGCGCACGGACCACCAGGACCTGCCCTGGCGCGAGCTCGTCGCCCGCTTCACGGCGGCGGGCTGGGTGGACCTGGAGAACCGCCGCGGCGTCGTCGAGGTCGACGGGCGGCGCGTGGCCCTCGTGGGGACCTCCGACGCGCACCTGGACCTCGACCGCTACCCCGCCGCCGGCGGCCCCGACGACGCGCGCACGAGCGGCGCCGTCGACCTGCTGGTGGGCGTCACGCACGCGCCCTACCGGCGGGTGCTGGACGCGCTGCACGCGGACGGGGTCGACCTCGCGATCGCCGGGCACACCCACGGCGGGCAGATCTGCGTGCCGGGCCTGGGCGCGCTCGTGACGAACTGCGATCTCGACACGGGCCGCGTCAAGGGGCTGCACGGCTGGCCGGGGCCCCGGCCCGACCGCACCGGCGGGTCCGGCTCGAGCTGGCTGCACGTCAGCGCCGGCCTCGGGACATCCCCGTACGCGCCGGTGCGCTTCGCCTGCCGCCCCGAGGCGACGCTGCTCACGCTCGTCCCCGTCGGCACGGCCGGCCCCGACCGGGCCTGACGGGCCCGGACCGGCCCGCCCCGGCCCGGTCGGGTGTCCCGACCTGCCCCGCGCGTCGGGTACTCTTGTCAGGCTCCCCGGGGTGTGGCGCAGCTTGGTAGCGCGCCTCGTTCGGGACGAGGAGGTCGTGGGTTCGAATCCCGCCACCCCGACCCAGGGATCCTCCGCGAGGAGGGCGTGAAGGGGCCGGACCGTGAGGTCCGGCCCCTTCGTCGTCCCCGGGTGCGGGCGCCCGTGGCGGTGCGCGGTCGCCCGGGTGGTCGCGCCGCCCCGCGCGTGGCCACGTCCCGCCCACGGCGGCCGACGACGGCAGGATGCCCCTGTGAGCGGCAGCGACGGGGCGACGAGAGGCAGCACCACGGCCGGCGGCGACGTGACCGGCACGACGCGACCCCCGGAGGGTCCCGTGGCCCAGGGCCGGGCGACGGGCGCGGCGCGGGCGCGGCCCCCGCTCGGCACCCTGTTCGTCCGGGCGCACCGGGTCGACGCCGACGGCGAGGTCCCGGACGCCTGGGTGCTCGTGCGGGACGGGCGCATCGCAGCGGCCGGCACGGGCGGCCCGCCCGCGCCGGACGACGTCGAGGTCGTCGACGTCGCCGGCCGTCTCCTCGTGCCCGGCTTCGTGGACCTGCACGGCCACGGCGGTGGTGGGGCGTCGTTCGACGACGGCGTCGGGGCCGCCCGGACCGCGCTCGCCGTGCACCGCGCGCACGGCACCACCCGCTCCGTGCTGAGCCTGGTCGCCCGGCCGGTGGCGGACCTCGCCCGGTCCCTCGCCGCGGTCGCGGACCTCGCCGACGAGGACCCGCTCGTGCTCGGCAGCCACCTGGAGGGGCCGTGGCTCGCCCCGGGCCGGCACGGCGCCCACGACCCGGCGCACCTGCTCCCCCCGCGGCCCGCCGACGTCGACGCCCTGCTGGCCGCGGCCCGCGGCACGCTGCGGCAGGTCACCCTCGCGCCGGAGCTGCCCGGGGCGGACGCGGCCGTGCGCCGGCTCGTCGGCGCGGGCGTCGTCGTCGCCGTCGGGCACACGGAGACCGACGCCGCCGGGGCCGCGGCGGCGTTCGGCGCCGGCGCCACCCTGCTCACGCACGCCTTCAACGCGATGGCGGGCATCCACCACCGCGCGCCCGGCCCGGTCGTCGCGGCGCTGCGCGACCCGCGGGTGACGCTCGAGGTCGTGCTCGACGGCCACCACGTGGACCCGTCCCTCGTCGGCGTCCTCGCCGCCGCCGCGCCGGGTCGCCTCGCGCTCGTGTCCGACGCCATGGCCGGTGCCGGAGCGCCGGACGGCGACTACCGCCTCGGCGCCCTCGACGTGACGGTCCACGACGGCCTCGCGACGGTCGCGGGCACCTCCACGATCGCGGGCTCGACCCTCACGCTCGACACCGCGCTGCGGGTCGCCGTGCAGGTCGTCGGGCTCGACCTCGTCGCGGCCGTCGCGGCGCTCACCGCGACGCCGGCCGCCGCCCTCGGCCTCGGGCACCGCCTCGGCCGGCTCCGGCCCAGGATGGCCGGCGACCTCGTCGTGCTCGGGGACGGCCTCCGGGTCGAGGGCGTCTGGGCGGACGGCCTCCGGCTGGCCTGACCGCCCCGCCACGCCCCGCCCGCCCGCGTGCCGGGGAGGACGCCGACGGGCCCCGGTCGACGACCGGGGCCCGTGGGGTGCAGCGCGTCAGGCCGGAGCGCCCGCGAACCGGTACGTCGCGAGCAGCTCGGCGATCTGGACCGCGTTGAGCGCCGCGCCCTTGCGCAAGTTGTCGTTCGAGACGAACAGCGCGAGGCCACGGCCCTCCGGCGCGCCCTCGTCGGCGCGGATCCGCCCGACGAAGGACGGGTCCTGCCCCGCGGCGCCCAGCGGCGTCGGGACGTCGGCGAGCTGGACGCCCGGCGCCGTCGACAGCAGCTCCGTGGCGCGCTGCGGGCTGATCGGCCGCTCGAACTCCGCGTTGATCGACAGCGAGTGCCCGGTGAACACCGGCACGCGGACGCACGTGCCCGACACGAGCAGGTCGGGGATGTCGAGGATCTTGCGCGACTCGTTCCGCAGCTTCTGCTCCTCGTCGGTCTCCCCCAGTCCGTCGTCGACGATCGACCCGGCGAGCGGGATGACGTCGAACGCGATGGGCGCCACGTACTTCTGCGGCTCCGGGAAGCGGACGGCGGACCCGTCGTGCACGAGCGCGAGCGTGTCCTGCTCGACGGCGGCGCGGACCTGCTCGTCGAGCTCGCGGGCGCCGGCGAGGCCCGAGCCCGAGACGGCCTGGTAGGTCGACACGACGAGGCGGCGCAGGCCGGCCTCCTCGTGCAGCACCTTGAGGACGGGCATCGCGGCCATCGTCGTGCAGTTGGGGTTCGCGACGATGCCGAGGGGGATCTCGTCGAGGGCGCCGGGGTTCACCTCGGACACGACGAGCGGCACCTGCGGGTCGCGCCGCCAGGCGGAGGAGTTGTCGACGACGACCGCGCCCGCCGCGGCGAACCGCGGGGCGTGCTCGCGCGAGCCCGTGGCGCCGGCCGAGAAGAGCGCGAGGTCGATGCCCGAGAGGTCCGCCGTGGCGACGTCCTCGACGACGACGTCCTCGCCCCTCCACGGCAGCGTCGTGCCGGCGGAACGGGCGGAGGCGAAGTACCGGATGCTCGCGACGGGGAAGTCGCGCTCCTCCAGCAGCGCCCGCATGACCTTGCCGACCTGCCCCGTGGCACCGACGACGGCGACCCGCACGCCGGGACGCCCCGAGGCCTGCTGCTCCGCTGCCGCGCTCATCGCCCGGTCCCTCCGTACACGACGGCCTCGGCCGTCTCCGCGTCCAGGTCGAAGGCCGTGTGCACCGCGCGCACGGCCTCGTCGAGCGAGTCCGCCCGCGTGACCACCGAGATGCGGATCTCCGAGGTCGAGATCATCTCGATGTTGATGCCGGCCGTCGACAGCGCGGCGAACAGCCGCGCCGAGACACCGGGGTGCGACTTCATCCCCGCGCCGATGAGCGAGAGCTTGCCGATGGCGTCGTCGAACTGCAGCGACGCGAACCCGATGCCCGGCTGGTGCGCCGTGAGCGCGGCCGTGGCGGCGGGGCCGTCCGTGGCGGGCAGCGTGAAGGAGATGTCCGTCAGCCCGGTGCGGGCCACGGACACGTTCTGCACGATCATGTCGATGTTGACGCCCGCGCCGGCGACGACCTCGAAGATGCGCGCGGCCTTGCCCGGCACGTCGGGGACGCCGACGACCGTGATCTTGGCCTCGGACCGGTCGTGCGCGACGCCGGCGATCATCGGCTGCTCCATGGGCACCTCTCCCTCGGTCGTGCGGGGCCGGTCGGTCACCAGGGTCCCGGTGTGCGTCGAGAACGACGAGCGCACGTGCACGGGGACGCCGTAGCGGCGCGCGTACTCCACGCACCGCAGCACGAGCACCTTGGCACCGCTCGCCGCCATCTCGAGCATCTCGTCGTAGCTGATCCGGTCGAGCTTGCGCGCGGACGGCACGATGCGCGGGTCCGCGGTGAACACGCCGTCGACGT
>NZ_RWJX01000105.1 GCF_004123805.1 Cellulomonas endophytica
GGCGGTGAGGCGGGCGGGGCGAGGGGCCGCGCGGCGGCCGCGCGGGCCCGGCTCGCGGCGCTCGGCGTCCGGACCTCGGCGGCCGACGCCCTGGCCGGGGCGCTGCGCGTGGCCGAGGTCGGGGTGCCCGCCGTCGAGGTCCGCACCCTCGGCGGGCTGCGGGTGCTGCGGCACGGCGTGCCCGTGCCCGCCGGGGAGTGGCAGTCGAAGAAGGCGCGGGACCTGCTCCGGCTGCTCCTCGTCCGGCGGGGGCGGCCGGCCCCGCGCGAGGTCCTCATGGCGGAGCTGTGGCCCGACGAGGACCCGGACCGGGTGGGCAACCGCCTGTCCGTGCTCCTCTCGACGCTGCGCGCCGTGCTCGACCCCGGCCGCGTGCACCCGCCCGAGCACCACGTGACGGGGGACCGCACCACGGCCGCGCTCGTCGTGGAGCACCTCGACGTCGACGTCGAGCGCTTCCTCGCCGGGGCCGCCGCGGGCCTGGCGGTGGCCGCCGTCGACCCCGGGGCCGCCCGCGCCCGGCTCGAGCCCGTCGAGGCGCTGTACGGCGGCGACCTCTTCGAGGACGAGCCCTACGCCGACGGCGCCGCCCCGCTGCGGGAGGAGGCCCGCGCCGCCTACCTGGCGGTCGTGCGCGCGCTCGGCGACGCGGCGGGCGCGGCGGGGGACACGGACCTCGCGGTGCGCTACCGCCTGCGGCTCCTCGAGCGGGACCCCTTCGACGAGGCGGCCCACCTCGCCCTCGTGCGGGCGCTCGACGCGGGGGACCGCCACGGGGAGGCGCGGCGCCGGCACCGGCTCTACCGGGACCGCATGGCCGAGCTCGGCCTGCCGGCCGCACCCTTCCCGGCGGCGCGGACCCGGCTGCGCGTGGTCCGCGGGACCGGTGACGGGCGTGCACCCGAAGGCCACGCTCAGGGCACCTGAAGGGCCGTCCCTAGCGTCGGCGTCATGACCACGACCCGGACCCCGTCCTCCGCCCGCCCGTTCCTCGCCCTGCTCACCGGCGCCCTCCTGCTCGCCACCGCCGCGTGCGGCGGCGGGGACGGCGGGTCGGGGGGGTCGGGCGGGGCGGGGTCGGGCTCGTCAGACGACGACGTCGCCGCCGCCGTCGAGGCGCTCGCCCCGGAGGCCGACGAGGAGGGCACGCCGTTCCCGGCCGCCTGCACGGTCGTCGACGCCGAGGACGTCCGTGCCACCACGGGGTACGCCGTGGACCCGGGGGTGCCCTCGCCCTACGACGAGGGGACGTGCACGTTCGACGACGACTCGGACCGCATCACGGTGCGCCTGACGGCCGACGGCGAGCTCGAGCTGTCCTCGGCGGTCGGCGTCGACGTGGTCCCCGTGGCGGCCCTGCCGGGCGCGACGCGCGTGGACGGCGTCGTCCACGCGGAGGTCGAGGGCGGGTGGCTCGTCGTGTCCACGGGCCTCGCCGGGATCCCGGCCTCCGAGCGGGACGCGGCGGGCGCGGAGGCCCTCGCGGTGCTCCTCGCCGGGCGGCTGGCCGCGGCGTAGGGCCCTGCCCCGTCACCGGCAGGGGTCGGCGGCGGAGCAGGGCGGCTCACGGTAGCGCCCGTCGCCGGGCGGGAGGGGCCGGTCGGTCGCACGTCAGCCGATCGGGTCGGGGGGCGGGCGGCCCCGGGCAGGGGGAGGGGCCGCCCGCCCGCCGTCAGCTGCCGAGGCCCGCCTTGTCGACGCGCCGGTGGAAGCGCATGCCGACGATCCCGCCGAGGATCGCGCCCACGAGGCTGCTCGCGGCCACGATGAGCGCCGCGATGATGCCGCTGGTGGTGAGCTCGCCCTCGCCGACGGGGATGCGGGGGAAGCTGTTGAGCTGCGCGAGCACGTCGTACTGGTTGCCGACGGCGAGCCCGAGCAGGGCCACGACGACCGCGATGACGACCGCCCACAACCACACGGCCACGCCCTGCTTGAGGCCGTTGAACCGGGCCATGCGTCCGGCCACGTAGCCGCCGCAGTAGTAGGCGACGAGCGTGATGACGAGCAGGGCGATGGACCCGCCGATGCCGATGGCCTCGGGGGTGCTGGCGACCTCGTCGGGGTCCGTGTTCGTCGCGACGCTGAGGGCGGTGCCCGCGCCGGCGACGAGCGCCGTGAGCAGCACGGCGGTCCCCGTGGCGGTGAGCCAGCCGAAGAAGGCCGAGCCGATCTTCACGCCGCCGAACTGCTCCTTCTCGCGGGCGACGACGCTCTGGCGGTCCCGCCCGAGCGCCTGCGCGGACAGCGCGCCCGAGACGGCACCGGCGGGTCCGTCGTGCCGCGAGGGGGCGGGCCCGTCGGCGTCGACGGGGGTGGCGCCGGGTGCGCCCGAGGGGCGGTCGTGGGGGCGGTCGTCGGCGGTGCTCATGGTCGTTCCCTTTCGTGACGACGGGGCCGCCCGCGGGTGCGGGCGGCCCCGTCGGATGGAGCTGGGGTGCGGCCGGGGTCGCCGGCCGCGGGCAGGTCAGAGGACGTCGCGGTCCCGGTCCGTGCCCGCCGTGGTGCCGCGGGTCGTCGTGCCGGCGTCGTCCAGCTCGACCTCCTCGTGGCGCGTCTGGGCGGTGACGGTCTCCGTGTCCGTGACCGTCTCCTTGTCGAGGCGCACGCGCTCGACCGGGACCGTCTCGGTGGCGATGACGGGGCGCTCCTCGGTGAGGATCACCTCGTGCTCCTCCGAGCTCAGGTCGGGGCCGGACAGGGCGGCACCGCGGTTCGCGTCCGTGATGGGCTCGCGCTCGAGGCGGACCTCCTCGCGGGACACGGGGACCTGGACGGTCTGCTGCTCCGTCACGACGTACTTGCGCAGGCGGGCGCGGCCGGCCTCGCGGCGCTCCGTGCCCACGTCGAGCCGCTCCTCCGACAGCGTCATGGCGTCGTCGGTGGTGGGACCGGAGGTGTCGTGGCCGACGGTGCCGCGCGCGTCCGTGTCGGCGTAGCCAGCCGTGCCACGGGTGTCCGTGTCGGCGTAGCCCGCGGTGCCGGCGGTGCCGGTCGTGCCCGTCGTCGCGTAGTCGAGGGAGTAGTGGCGGTACAGCGCCTCCTCCTCCTGCGGGTCGAGGTGGCCCTCGGCGTCGATGGAGGGCGCGTTCTTGACCTGGTCCGCCGTGAAGGGGACCGAGAGGCCGTCACCGCTCGTCGTGGCGTCGGCCACGGGCACGAAGTGCTCCTTCGTGCCGAAGAGACCGGTGTGGACGGTCACCCACTCCACGGAACCGCTGGCGTCGTCGAGGTAGACCTGGCCGACCTTGCCGATCTTGGCGCCGTCGGAGCCGTGGACGGTCGTGCCGGCGAGGGTCTGGGCCTGCTGCGTGGTGATCATGGTGTGCTCGCTCTCCCGAATGTCTCGAGGTCGTGATGCTCGTGGGCGGCCGATGGTTTGAAGCCACCCGGGGCACCGGGCTCCCCGGGGGGAGCCGCTCGGTGCGTCGTATCCATGGCACCACGGTTGCGCCGCAGCGCAACCCGGGACGGCCGAGGGGCCGGACGACGGGCCGCCCGGCCGTCCTCCCCTACCGCCCGGTCACTGCTCCGTGTGGCCCAGGTCGGGGGCGGGCAGCGTCCTGGCCACGGGCGCCGCGGCGCCGAGCTCGAGGACGACGAGCGCGTTCGTCCCGGCCCGCGTCGCCGGCCCGGGCACGTAGAGGGTGCGCTGGGGGCCGCGGGACCAGTAGCGGCCGAGCGCGAAGCCGTTCACCCAGGCCAGGCCCTTGCCCCAGCCGCGGGTGTCGAGGAACAGGTCGGCGGGCCCGTCGAGCCGCAGCTCGGCGCGCGCCAGGACCGGGCCGGCGAGGGGGCGGCCGGGGGAGTCCCCGTCGTCCGCGGTGCCGCCACGGGCGGTGTCCACGGCACCGGCAGCCGCCAGGGACTCCACCACGCCGACGAGCCCGTCGTGGTCCACCGCGAGGGTCGACCAGCCGGTCACCGGCACGCCGTCGAGGAGCACGGGCCCGACGAGCCCCTTGGGCTCCCCGAGCCGGGGGCCGTAGTTCACGCGGCCCTGGTCCTCGACGAGGACGACGAGCTCCCCGCGGCCGTGCGGCAGCACGAGGGCGGTGTCGTGGTGGTCGCGGTGCAGCACGCCGACGGGCGCGCCGTCGAGCAGCACCTGCGCGCGGTCGCGCACCTCGGTCAGGCTGAGGACGGCCGGCGCGTCGCCGCCGCCGAGCGTGGCCCGGTAGGCGACGAACCCGCGCCACTGCTGCAGGTCGTCGTGGGTCGGCGGCACGCCGGGGGTGCGTCCCTCGTCGGGGTGCGTCGTCCAGGCGGCGAGCCGCCCGGCGGCGTCGAGGAGGCCGACGACGGGGCGCAGCGGGGCGGTCAGCGCCGGGGCGGGCGGCGCGGGTGCCGGCACCTCGTCGGGGACGGGCGCGTACCGGGCGATGACCTCGCGGAACCGCCAGAACTTCTCCGTGGGACGGCCCGCCTCGTCGATCGGGGCGTCGTAGTCGTAGCTCGTGAGGGTCGGCTGGTAGACGCCCTTGTCGTTGGCGCCGGAGGTGAGCCCGAAGCTCGTGCCGCCGTGGACCATGTAGACGTTCACCGAGGCGCCGGCGGCGAGCAGCGCGTCGAGCTCGGCGGCGGAGGCGGCGGCGTCGGTCGTGTGGTGGTGGGCGCCCCAGTGGTCGAACCAGCCGCACCAGAACTCCGCGCACATGAGCGGGCCGGTGGGCTGGGCCTCCCGCAGGGTGGCCAGGCGCTCGACGGCGCGGGAGCCGAAGGACCCGGTGCGGTGGAGCCCCTCGACCGAGCCGTCGCGCAGCATCTGCGGCTCGGGCTGGTCGATGGAGGTCAGCGGCACCGTGATGCCGGCGTCGCGGGTGATGCGGACGAGCGCGCGCAGGTAGTCGTGGTCGTCGCCGTAGGCGCCGTACTCGTTCTCGACCTGCACGAGCACGACGGGCCCGCCCCGGTCGACCTGGAGGGGGGCGACGAGGGCGTACACCTGCCGCAGGTAGCGCTCGACGGCGGCCATGTACCGGGGCTCGAGGCGCCGCAGCCCGACCTCGGGGTCGGCGGTGAGCCAGGCGGGCAGCCCGCCGTTGTCGAACTCCGCGCACACGTAGGGGCCGGGGCGCACGATGGCGCGCATGCCCTCCTCCTGCACCACGCGGAGGAACGCGACGAGGTCGAGGCGGCCGTCGGTGTCGAACCGGTCGGGCGTCGGCGCGTGCTCGTTCCACATGACGTAGGTCTCGATGGTGTCCAGCCCCATGAGCCGCGCCGTCCGCACCCGGTCGCGCCAGTGGCCCGGGTGGATGCGGGTGAAGTGCAGGGCGCCGGCCAGGAGCCGCACGGGCCGGCCGTCCTCGAGGAAGTCGTGCTCGCCGATCGTGAAGGTGCTCATCGGGGGTAACTATGCTGCCCGCATGGTCGGTCCGGCGACGGCGCGGGCCCGCGCGTCGATCGCCGACGTCGCGGCGGTCGCCGGCGTGTCCACGCAGACGGTGTCGCGGGTGTCGACCGGCTCCCCGGCGGTGCGGCCCGCGACGCGCGAGCGGGTGCTCGCCGCGATGGCGGAGCTCGGGTACACGCCGAACCACGCGGCGCGGGCGCTGCGGTCGGGCACCTTCGGCACCCTCGGCCTCGTCGCCCACCAGCTGGCCCGCACCGGCGAGTCGCGGACCACGGCGGGGGTCGTCGACGCGGCCCGCCGCGAGGGGTACACCCTGGCCCTCGTCGACCTCGCGTCCCCGACGGGGCCGGAGGTGGAGTCCGCCGTCCTGCGCCTGGAGCACCAGTCCATCGACGGGCTCGTCATCATCCGCGCGGAGACCGCCACGCCGGAGACCCTCCGCCTGCCCCCGCGGATGCCGGTGGTCGTGTCCGACTCGCGCTTCATCGGGCACCACCCCACGGTCGGCGCGGACCAGCGGGGCGGGGCGGCGGCGGCGGTCGACCACCTCCTCGCGCTCGGGCACCGGACCGTCCACCACGTCGCCGGCCCCGCGGACTCGACGCCGTCCATCCTGCGCGAGGACGGCTGGGGGCGGGCGCTGAGGGCCGCCGGGCGCCCGCTGCCGCCGGTCCTGCGCGGCGACTGGACGCCGGTGTCGGGGTACGCCCTCGGGCAGCGGCTCGCCGCCGACCCGGACGTCACCGCCATCAGCTGCGCGAACGACGAGATGGCCACCGGCGTCCTGCGGGCCCTGCACGAGGCGGGGCGGCGCGTGCCCGAGGACGTCTCGGTGACGGGCTTCGACGACATCCCCCTCGCCGCCCACCTGCACCCGCCGCTGACGACGGTCCTGCAGGACTTCACGGCCATCGGGCACGCGCTCGTCGAGATGCTGCTGCGGCAGGTGCGCTCGGGGACGCTGCTGTCCGACGAGCGCGTCGTGGTCGCCGCGCCCCTCGTCGTGCGGAACAGCACGGGACCCGCGCCGGCGCGCTGACCGGGCCCCGCCCGGCGGCCGGCGGGTCAGCGGAGCGCTCGGCGCGGGCCGGCGGCCTTGCGGGCGTACATGTCGGCGTCGGCGGCGGCGAGCAGGGCGGTGACCCGGGCCGGCAGGGGCGGCGCGCCGCCCGGCGACCCGGTCGGCGAGGTCACGGGCGGGGCCGGGGCGACGCCGACCGCCCCGCCGACGCGGATCGTCGAGCCGTCGGGGAGGGTGTGGGGTGCGGCGAGCGCGTCCGCGACCCGCCGGGCGAGCGCGTGGGCGTCGTCGGGGTGGGCGAGGGCCTCGGCCACGACGAGGAACTCGTCGCCGCCGTAGCGGGCGGGGGTGTCGGAGCGGCGGACGGTGGCGCGCAGCCGCCGGGCCACCTCGACGAGGAGCGCGTCGCCCGCCCGGTGGCCGTGCCGGTCGTTGACGGACTTGAACCCGTCGAGGTCGACGAACAGCAGCGCGAGGTGGCCGCCGCGCCGGTCCTGCCGGGCCAGGGCGCCCTCGAGGGCGAGCAGGCCGGCGCCGCGGTTCGGCAGGCCCGTGAGGGGGTCGGTCGCGGCCTCGCGGACGGCCCGGTCCATGGCCCAGGCGTTGGCCAGCGCGGCGCTGGAGGGGGTCGCGAGCTCCTGCAGGGCCGCCGCGTCCTCCGGCCCGAGGTCGTCGGGGGCCGCGCCGGCGACGAGCGCCGCGCCCACGACGCGCCCGTCCCGGTGCAGGGGGACGGCGAGCAGGGAGGGCGCGCCGGTGAGGGCGCCCTCGAACA
Organism: Cellulomonas endophytica; assembly: GCF_004123805.1. Taxonomy (GTDB): domain Bacteria; phylum Actinomycetota; class Actinomycetes; order Actinomycetales; family Cellulomonadaceae; genus Cellulomonas; species Cellulomonas endophytica. The sequence continues at coordinate 7,153 of NZ_RWJX01000105.1, forward strand.
CGTCGTCGGCGCGCGTGCTGCCGGCCCCCGCCCGGACGACCGTGCCCGTCTCCAGGGCGCGCCCGCACAGGGAGCCCTCGAGCTCGAGCGCCAGCGACCGCAGGGGGGCGAGGGTGCCGTCGGCGGCCTGGACGACGAGGTGCCCGGCGTGCAGCTCGAGGAGTGCGGCACCGGCCGCCCCCGTGACGTCGCGCGCGCCGCGGCAGACCCGGTCCGTGACGACGGCGGGCACGAGCTCGGCCTCGGCGACGCGGAGCCGGGCCGCGACGAGGGCCTCGCGGCGGTCGGAGGCGTGGGCCTCCCGGGCCCGGCGGTCGTCGGTGGCCAGGCGCCGCCGGTCGTGCTCGGCGGCGAGGGTCGCCCAGCGGCGCACCTGCGCGGCGTGGCCGAGCAGCGCCGCCACGGCGAGGGCGAGGTCGGCGAGGGCGGCCGGGCGGTCGTCGCCCGCGCCGCTCGTCGGGGGCAGCGGGGCGGTGCCGGCCGCGGCGAGCACCGCGCGGCGACCGTCGGGGAGGGCGAGGGGCGTGAGCGCCAGACCCCGGACCCGGCCGCGCCGGCCGTCGACCCAGGCGCTGCCGGCGAGGGCGGGGTCGGCGGCGGCGTCGGCGACCCACCGCGTCCCGCCGCCGTGCAGCAGGGCGACGAGGGGCTCGTCGGCGGGCAGCCCGTCCGCGAGGGCGAGCCCGGCCGGGCCCACGCCCACCAGGCGACGGAGGCCGCCGGCCTCCACGAGGTGCAGCGACGCGGCGGCCGTCCCCGCGACCCGGGCGGCGACGCGCAGCAGCGCCTCGAGCGGTGCGTCGGGTCCTCCCGGGGGCCGGGGGGAGGGAGTGCCCTCCCCCGGCGTGGCGACGGGGCCGTCGGGGCCGTGCTGCTCCGGCCGGCCCTGCGGGGACGGCGGCGCCGGCGTCGTCTGGTCCTGCTCGCCGTCCTGCTGGCCGTCCTGCTGGCCGTCCTGCTGGCCGTCCTGCTGGCCGCCCTGCTGGCCGCCCTGCGGGTCCTGCCCCTCCGGGGCGTGCTTCGGGTCTGGCGCGTCCGGCCCCTCCGGCCCGTCCTGCCCCTGCGGCCCGTGCTGCGGGTCCTGCGCCGCCGGCCCGTGCTGCGCGTGGTGCGGGTGCCGGGGGTGGTGCGTCCTGGCGGTGTCACGGACGTGCTCGCTGTGCCCGGTGTGCTCGCTCACGGGGTCGAGTCTGCGGTGTCGCCAGGACCGCAGCGCACCGGCACGACGACGGGGCAGGACCCGCGCGGACCGGCGCCGGTCCTGCCCCGTCCCCGCCGGTCCGGTGCGCGAGGCCCTGCCCCTGCCCCTGCCCCTGCCCGGTACCGCAGCCGCACCGCGGGGCGGGGGCACGCCCCGGCCGACCGCCGCCCCCTCACCGGACGTCTGCCGATCTCCGGTGCGCGCGCCCGAGGAGAGGCCTCCGGGGTGGGGTGCTGCGGGTGGCGAGGCGCGAGGCGACGTGCCGGCCGGAGAGGGCACGACCTCAGGTGGAGGTGCCGTCGGTCGAGCTGCTGCTCGCGGTGCCGTCGTCGCCCTCGCCCTCGTCGTCGGCCGTGCCGTCGGTCCCGGGCTGCTGCAGGTCGGGGAGGCCGCCGCCACCCATGCCGCCCGGGCCGCCGTCGGGCCGGGTGCCGTCGCCGGGGAAGCCGTCGTCGCCGGGCACCCAGGGGGTCGTGGCGGTGCGGGCGCCGGCGTGGCCGACGGCGTACCCGGAGGCGAAGCCGGCACCGCCCGCCAGGCCGGCCGCCAGCACGATCGCGAGCCCTGCGGCGAGCAGCGGCCGGGCCGACAGGCGACCGCGGAGCCGGGACCAGCGCGAGGGGTGCGGGGCGGCGCCGGGGGCGGCGGCCACGGACCCCTCGGCGGGGAAGGGCCCCCAGGGTCCGGCGGCTCCCGTCGCGCCGACGGTGCCGACCGGCGCCGTCGCGGGTGCGCCCGGGGGCGGAGGCAGGGTGGCCGTCGCGAGGGGCGGGCTCGCGAGCGGTGCGGCCGGGTGCGGCTCGGGGGTCGTCGCCGCCCCGGGGGCGGGCGGGACGGGTGTGGTGCCGGGCGTCGAGGGGCCCGGGTGCTGCGGTGCGCCCGTGGTGCTCATGGGTCGTCCTCCTGGTGGTCGCCGGCCGCGGGAGACCGGTCGTCGGGTACGCGACGAGGGTCGGCTCCCACCCCGCGTCCCCGCTGAGCCGCCCCTGTGCCTGCCCTGTGCACCGCCGAGCCGCCGCCGCAGGGGAGCTGCAGCCCGCGCGACGCACCCGCGCTCAGCGACGAGCAGCCGACCGGCGACCATCGACCGTCGCTCGCACGTCTGTCCGCCCGCATCCCGTCGCCCTGCCTCCCGTCGGCCCGCATCCCGTCGCCCTGCCTCCCGTCGGCCTGCCTCCCGTCCGCCCGTGTCCCCGTCGCCCGCGTCCCTGTCCACCCGTGTCTCCGTCCGCCCGTGTCTCGTCCGTCCATGTCCCCGTCGCCCGCGACCCTGTCCGTCTGT
>NZ_RWJX01000106.1 GCF_004123805.1 Cellulomonas endophytica
GCCGGGGCGGCGGTCGACGACGACGACCGGGCGCTGCGCACCGGGGCGGCGGGGGCGCCGCCCCCCGACCGGGCCGAGCGCGGTGCCGGGGGGCGCCGGGGCGTCGCGCCGGCTGCGGCGCCCGCCGTGGTCGGGCCGCCGGTGGACGGGCCACCGGTGGTCGGGCCGCCCGTCGCCGGGGCGTCGGTTCCCACGCGCACCGCGGGCCCCGGGCCCGCGGTCGGACGGGACGCGGCGGTGCGTGCCGGGGTGAAGCTCGGCGGCGTGCGCCCGGCGGGCGCGGGATCGGGCCCCGGCCGGCGGTCGCCGCTCACGCGCGGGCCGCCCTCGGGCCTCGGGCGGACGTCATCCCGCGATCGTGCCACCGAGGGCGGCCGGGGCGGCGCAGGCGCGAGCGCGGGCGGCGGTCCCCGCTCACGCGCACACCGCCGTCACGTCGGCACCGGTGAAGGCCTCGCGCCCGGCCTCCTTCGTCTCCGTCGGCGTGGGGGCGGCCGGGTCGGTGCCGGGGTCCGTGCCGGTGCCCGGGTCGGTGGCGGGGTCCGTCGCCGGCGCGTCGGTGGCGCCGGGGCTCTGCGGGTCCGCCGGCGCCTCGGGCGCGGGCTCGACGACGGCGGGCTGGTCCGCGACGAGCCGCGCCCACACGGCGTCGGCCTCGTCGGTCCACACCACGCGGTTGGGGTCGGCCGGGTCCGGCGCCCAGGGGATCGTCAGCAGGGTGATGTCCTCCGCGCCGATCTCCCGGAGGCTGAAGGCCAGGCCCGTGAGGTCGGTGAGCGAGGACAGGCCCTCGTCGATGGTGAGGGACTCCGTCGCGGCGTCGAAGAAGGAGATGAGCTGGCCGACGTCGGTGAGCATGTTCTTCGACAGCACCTGGTTCAGCGTCGCGGCGATGAGCTGCTGCTGGCGGCCGATGCGGGAGGTGTCGGAGCCGTCGCCGAGGCCCTCGCCCGTCCGGGCCCGGGCGAAGTCGAGCGCGATCGTCCCGGGGAGCGTCTGCACGCCCGCCGTCAGGGTGAGGTTGTTGGCCTTCTCCGAGGAGATGTCCTCGGGGATGCACATCGTCACGCCCCCGAGGGCGTCGACCATCCGCACGAACCCCGCCATGTCGACGACCACCCAGTCGTCGATCGTCAGGCCGGTGTTCTGCTGCACCGTGTTGATCGTGCACGCGGCGGCGGACAGCACGTCGCCCCCCGTGTCCGCCCCGAGGGCGAAGGCCGAGTTGAACATGCCCCGCTGGGCGCGGGTCGTCACGCCGTTCGTCATCGTGCAGGCGGGGATCTGGACCATGGAGTCGCGGGGGATCGAGACGAGCTCGACGCGCGAGCGGTCCGCCGAGACGTGCACGACGATCGTCGTGTCCGAGCGCATGCCGTCGACGTAGTAGCCCGACACCTGCTCGTTCTCGCCCGAGCGGTCGTCGGACCCCATGACGAGGATGTTGAGGTCCTGGCCGGCGTTCGGGTCGTCGGGGTCGGCGGGGGCCGCGGCCTCGTCGGTCGGCACGGGGGCGAGGAGGTCGCTCACGTCGGCGGAGGTGATGTTGTCCTGCAGCTGCACGTAGGCCGTGGCGGCGGCCGCCCCGCCGAAGGCGAGCACGGCCGTGGCCGTGAGGGCGAGCCCGTGGAGCACGCCGGCGCGCGCCGGGCGCCGGGCGTGCCGCGTCGGGCGGGCACGCCGCACGGCGGCATGGCGGGAGGTCACGCGCTCGATGCTAGGAGATGCGCCGCGGCGCCCGGGGGAGCGGAGGGGGTGACCGGGTGGAGGACCTGTGGAGACCGTCGCCGTCCTCGTCGCCTTCCTCGTCGCCCTCCCCGTCGCCCTCCCGCCGCCGCGTCACGCCACTGCCCACCTGCCCGGCCGTCGGCGGGGCGTCGTCGGCGCCCCGGTAGCCTGCCCCCGTGCCGAGCGCTCCCCCCGACCCGTCGGCCCCGCCGCGGCCGACGGTCGCCGCCGTCGTCGTGTCCCACCGGCGTCCCGTGCTGCTCGCCGCGGCGCTCGACGGACTCGCGGCGCAGACCCGGCCCGCCGACCTCGTCGTCGTCGTGGACAACGCGTCCGGCGACGGGTCGGCGGAGGTCGCCCGCGCTCACGCCCTGGCGCCCGAGGTCCTCGAGCTCGCCCGCAACACGGGCGGTGCCGGGGGCTTCGCCGCCGGGCTGGCCCGGGCGCTGGCCCGTGGCGCGGACCTCGTCTGGCTCATGGACGACGACACCGTCCCCACCCCCGGGGCCCTCGAGCGGCTGCTCGCCGCGCGGGCCGCGCACCAGGGGCGAGCCGTGCTCTGGGCGAGCCGCGCCGTGTGGACGGACGGGCGCGACCACCCGATGAACACCCCGCGCGAGCGCCCCCTCGTCGACGCCGCGACGAGAGCCCGGGCCGCCGCCGCCGGGGCGCTGCCCGTGCGCTCCGCCTCCTTCGTCGCCCTGCTCGTCGACGGCGCCGCCGTGCGGGCCCGCGGGCTGCCCGTGGCCGACTACTTCATCTGGAACGACGACTTCGAGTTCACGACGCGCCTGCTGCGGGACGCCGAGGGGCTCTTCGTGCCGGGCAGCGTGGTGGAGCACCGCACCCGCACGTTCGGGTCGACGGACGCCGACCCGGGGGAGCGCTTCGCCTACGAGGTCCGCAACAAGCTGTGGCTCTTCGGCAGGTCGTCGGCGCTGCGCCCGCTCGAGCGGGTGCTGTACGCCGGGTCCACCCTGCGCCGCTGGGTGCGGACCGTGCGGCGGTCGTCGGACCGCCCGACCCTCCTGCGGGCCGGGGCGCGGGGCCTGCGGGACGGCCTGCGCCACGGGCCGCGCCCGACGGCGGAGGTGCTGGCCGGGCTCGGCCTCGACGAGGACCTGCGCGCCCTCGCCCGGCCCGGGGGACGCGCGTGAGCGACCCCGCCTTCTCGCTGCTCCTGCCGGTCTACGCCGGGGACGACGCCGCGCACCTGGCGCGGGCGCTGCGCTCCTGCACCGCGGAGCAGACGCTGCCCCCCGACGAGGTGGTCCTCGTGCAGGACGGCCCGGTGGGGCCGGCGCTCGCGGACGTCCTGGACCGGGCGCGCGCGGGCGGGCTCGGCGTGCCGGTCCGCTGGGTGCCCCTGGAGCGCAACGTCGGCCTGGCCCGGGCGCTGGAGGCCGGCCTCGCCGTGTGCGCGCACGACGTGGTCGCGCGGGCGGACGCCGACGACGTCAGCCGGCCGGGGCGGTTCGCCGCCCAGGTGCCGCTCGTCGCGGCCGGCCTGGACCTCGTCGGCTCCGCGATCCAGGAGTTCGCGACGGAGGAGGCCCCGGGCCTGGTCCGGGTGCCGCCGCTCGACGCCGTGGCCATCGCGCGGTACGCCCGGCTGCACAGCCCCTTCAACCACCCCTCCGTCGTCTACCGGCGCTCCGCCGTGCGCGCCGCCGGCGGCTACCAGGACCTCCCGCTCCTCGAGGACTACTGGCTCTTCGCGCGGATGGTGGCCGCCGGCGCCCGGGTGGCCAACGTGCCCGAGCCCCTCGTGCTGTACCGCGTCGGGGCGGGGGCCTACGCACGCCGGGGCGGGCTGCGCCTGCTGCGCTCCGAGCTCGTCCTCCAGGCGCGGATGCGGCGCGCCGGCGTCACGACGATGCCGCAGCTCGTGCGCAACGTCGTCGTGCGCGGCGTCTACCGGCTGCTCCCGGAGGCCGTCCGGCGGACGGGCTACCGGCTCTGGCGCCGGGCGGACGGGACCGTCGTCGACGGCGCCTGAGGGGCGGTCCCCCTCCCGTCCCCCTCCCCTCCCGCCGCCCGTCCCCCCACCCGGCCCCCTCCCGTCCGCCCGTCGCCGCGCCGGTCCGTGCGCGTCGCCGCACCCGTGGGCCCGGGGCCCCCGGCGCCCCCGCTGCCCCGGCCGGCGCTCGTCCGAACGGATGGCGTGACCCGCCGACGGTCAAGCCGGCCCCCGGTCCGCCGACAGGACCGGGGACGGGCCGGGTCGCGGCAGGAGTGGCGCGCCCGGGCGAGCAGAGGGAGACGGATGATGCGAGACCGGGCACGGACGACCCCCCGGGGGCACCGCTGGGCCGGTGCGGCCGCGGGCGCCCTGGTGACGCTCGTCGGCGGCGTGGTCTTCGCCGCGGGTGCCGACGCGGCGCCCGTCGGCTCCCTCGCCGTGACGGTCCTGGCGCAGGACCCGCTGACCGTCACGACGCTCACGCCCACGGGCACGGCCCCCGCCACGCCGGGGACGGCCACCTCGACGACCACGGGGACGCAGCAGTCCCTCCGCGTCGACGGGCTCGCCGACGGCTCCTACCTGCTCGGGCTGCACCGGGTCGAGGCCGAGACCCCCTGGGTCGCGGGCTACGTCGGCGCGGACGGCTTCGTGCCGGAGTCGCGCGGGCCCGGGGCCGCCCGCCCCGTCGTGGTGAGCGGCGGTGCGGCCGTCACGCTGGCCCCCGTCACGCCGGTCCGCGGCGGCACGGCGGTCGGCGAGGTCGAGGACGCCGCCGGTGCGGGCGTCGGCGGCGCGCGGGTCACGGCCCTCACCCCCGACGGCTCGCGGAGCGCCCGGCTCGCCGTCACGGGGGAGGACGGCCGGTTCGTCCTGCGCGGCCTCGACGACGGCACCTACACCCTGCGGGTGGAGGCGCCGGCCCCCGACACCTCCTCGTGGGCCTGCACCGCCGGCACCGTGACCGCCACGGCCACGCTGCCCGCGTTGCTCGGGCAGGAGGTCGCCGTCGGGACCCTGACGCTCGGCGCCACGGGCTCGCAGCCCTCCCCGGCCGCCCCGTCTCCCTCCCCGGCCGCGCCGTCGACGTCCCCGTCCCCGACGGCCTCCCCGTCCGCGTCCCCGTCCGCCTCCCCGTCGGCGTCGCCGTCCGCCTCCCCGTCGGCGTCCCCGTCCGCCTCCCCGTCGCCGTCCGCCTCCCCGTCCCCGACGATCCCCTCGACGAGCACGCCCACGGCGACCGTGACGTTCTGGTCCGTCCCGTGGTCGGGGCAGGTCGCCACGGTCCGGGGCGGGGTCCTCACCCCCGTGACCTTCGCCGAGTGGTCGGCCCTGGGCTTCCCCGCGCCCGCCGCGGCACCCACGCGCTTCCTCCGTCTCCCCTGGTCGGGCACGGTCGTCGCGAGCACGACGGTGCCCGGTGCGGCCCCGCTGACGGCCGCGCTCACCGGCGAGCAGTGGGCCCGTGCGGGCCGCCCCGCGCCGGAGGTCTCACCCGTCGTCCCGGGCGCGTCCGTCTACCGCTGGGGCACCGGCGTCGACCTCTTCGTGGTGGACCCCGGCGGCGTGCACCACCGGCTCACCCACGGCGAGTGGTCCGCCATGGGCAGCCCGGCCCCGACGACGCGGACGAACGAGGGCTTCATCCGCCTGAGCTGGAACGAGTCCATCGGGTACATGACGGACGTCGCCGGGGGCCGCGGGACCCCGGTCACCTACGCGCAGTGGGCGGCCTACGACTTCCCCGCGCCGACCGTGGCCGCCCGCTTCCCGGGCGACACCGTCTACCAGCCGCGCGGCAGCGCGACGATCTGGTACGCCGGCCCGACGGTGAACAAGCCGCTGTCGTACGCCGAGTGGGCCGCGATGGGGACGCCCCGTCCCGTCGTGGTGGGCTGAGGGGCCGGTGCCCGCGACGGCCGGCCGGGTCAGCCGACCCGGTAGACCGTGTGCTCGACGCCGCCCCAGAGGAGCGTCCGCTCGGCCGTGAGGCAGGGGCCGGTGAAGGCCTGGCCGCTCACCACGTGCGAGAGCTCCGGGAAGGTCGCCGCGAGGGCGCACGGGTCGACGGTCACCACCGTCGAGTCGAAGCCGTTGTCCGTGATCTCGAGCGGGCCGCCCTCGCGGAAGGCGAAGGGCAGGTAGCCCCCGCCCCGGTTCCAGGAGGACCTGAAGGTGCCCGACGGGTCCAGGCGCTCCCACTGCTGCCGGTCGGGCCCGCTGCGCTGGAGGCCCGAGAGCGACGGCACGCCGTTGGCGAGCATGACCACGTCGATCGCGACGGAGTCCGAGGCCCACACCTGCCCGGCGGCGCGCGCCGCGTCCCCGGCCTGCGCGAGGTACCGGGCGGAGGAGCTGGCGCGCAGGTCGCCCAGACCGACGAGGACGGGGTTCGCCCGCGCGACGGGCACGAGGGCGAGGGCGGCCGCGAGGACCACGGGCCAGGTGCGGTGCGGTGCCCGGGAGACGGCGAGGACGACGACGGCGACGCCCAGCGCCGCGAGGGCGACGCCGGCCAGGGAGGTCTGCGGCAGCGAGGTCGCCCGCAGGGACGAGACGGCGTAGGCGGTCACACCCCCGCACGCGAGGGCCGACAGGCCCGCGAGGGCCCAGGAGGGCCGGGGCAGCCGCGAGAGGAGCATCGCGACGAGCAGCACCCCGAGCACGCCGACCACCTGCGCCGCGCGCGGCGCGGTGATGCGGTTCAGCAGCGGGACGTGCTCGCCCGGGGTGCCCGTGGACACGGTGCACCACGCGAGGAGGGCGAGGCCCGACACGCCGACGACGACCGCCGGCAGCGCCTCGCGGCGCAGCCGGAGGGAGGCGGCGGCCCCGCCGGCCAGGAGGACGAGCGCCCACACGAAGGCGACCGTGAAGGAGCTGGACAGCTCGCTGGCGTTCGTGCCGACCGGGTCGCCGTCCTGCAGCGCCCCGAGCCCGGGCGCGCCGAGGAGCATGCCGAGGGGCTGGGCCTCGCCCGCGGAGCGCCGCGAGCCCGGGTAGACCGTGCCGAGCAGCGCCTGGAGCCCTGCCCGGTTCTCCCAGAGCGTGCCGAGCCCGAGCACCGCGGCCACGAGGCCCGCGGCCGCGACCGGGACCACGCGGGTGGCCCAGGTCCGGCCGGGCGCGGTGAGCACGTGCAGCACGGAGGCCACGAGCACGGGCAGCCCGAGGACGAGCGCCCAGGGGATGTACGCCGACGGCAGCCCGGCCAGCAGGAGGCCGGAGCCCGCGGCGGCGAGGGCGGCGAGCACCCGCGACCCCTGCGCCCACCGCTCCGCGGCCGTGAGCAGCAGCGACGAGCCCGCCACCGTCCAGGCGAGCAGCTGCACCGGCTGCATCGACCACCAGGCGACGCTCGGGGAGAGCACGACCAGCAGGCCGGCGAGCCAGCCCAGCCGCCCGGAGTGCCCGGTCTGGCGGAACCACCGCGGGAGCGCGAGCAGGAGCACCACGACCGGCAGCCACCAGTGCGCGGCGAAGACCATCGCGTCCGGCAGGACGGTCGCGGCGCGCAGGAGCGTCGCGTCGAAGTACACGAGCGTCTCGAGGGGCCCGTCCGACGGGAAGCGGTGCACCACGTCGGCACGCTCGCCCAGAGCGCTCAGCGTGGGTGCCCCGCCCGTCGCCATGATGGACAGGTCGATCGGCGTGAAGGCGTTGTACTCGTCGGAACGGATCCAGCTCGGGTCGCCGACCTGGGTGCCGAGGGGGGCCGCGGGGTCCTGGCGCAGGTGGCCGATCCCGATGGACGAGGTGGTCGTCCCCGTGAGCACGAGGAGCGCGTACCCCAGCAGCACGAGCGCGGCGGGCAGGTGGCGCCGCACGCGGGGAGGGACCCCCGGGGCGGTCCGCCGGCCCCGGGGGGCGGCACCCGCGCCGCCCTGCCCGGGAGCGGCCGGCGGGGTGCCGGAGGGCCCGTCGCCCACGGGGCCGGGGCGGGCCGCCGGCGCCGAGACGGCCGGGTCCGTCACGCCCGGCCCTCGTCGCGCCGCACGGGCTCGGGCCGCGGCAGGTCCTGCACGGGCACGTCGGGCCGCCGCGCGTCCGGCGACGGCGTCCCGGGCCGGGGCGCGTCGAGGCGGAGCCGGACGCGGTCGAGCTCGAGGCGGAGGATCGCCACCTCCTCGGCGAGGACCCGCATCTCCTCCTCCGTCTTCGACAGCTCCCACGACAGGTGCACGCTCACGGCGAGCAGGAGCACCAGCGCGAGGAAGAACAGGAGGTTGGCCGGGACCTCGACCCCGATGAGGTCCGCGAGCCGCGCGAGCAGCCCCGGGAAGGCGGCGAGCAGGACGATGACGAGGCCCACCACCACCCAGAGGGCGGCGTACTTCTCGCGCAGCTCCCGGCGCCGGACCATCTCGAGGATCCCGACGACGATCACGAGGGCGGTGAGGAGCGCGAGCAGCTGGACGGTCACGGGCGGACCCCCTCGGGAGCGGCCACCACGGGGGCGTGGGGCGGGACGGCGGGCCAGCGGCGCACGAGCGCGAGGCCGAGGGCGAACACCGCCCGCACGAGGTAGACCGCCGCCTTCCAGGGCGCGTGGCTCGGCCGACCGCCCTGGCGCGGCCGCATCTCCACCGGGACCTGCTGCACCCGCAGGCCGGAGCGGATCGCGATGACGAGGGACTCGACCGTGTCGCCGAGGTACTCCGCCGGGTAGTGGCGGGCGTAGAGGTCGATCGCGGCGACGTTGGCGGCCCGGAACCCCGAGGTCGGGTCGGTCAGCCGGGTCCGACCGATGCGCGACATCGTCCCGGCGAGGAGCTGCATCGCCCACCGGCGCGGGCCGCGGACGGCGTAGGCGCCCTTGTCGGCGAAGCGCGCCCCGATGACGACGTCGGCCTCGTGCAGACCCGCGAGCACCACGGCGATCTCCCGCGGGTCGTGCTGCCCGTCGGCGTCGACCTGGATCGCGGCGCCGTACCCGTGCCGCTGGGCGTACTTGAAGCCTGCGCGCATCGCGCCGCCGACCCCCGTGTTGTAGGGCATCCGCAGGACCGTGGCGCCGGCGGCGGCCGCCACACTGGCGGTGTCGTCGTCGGAGCCGTCGTCCACGACGAGCACGTCCACGTCCCCGGCGTGGGCGAAGACCTCCGCGAGCGTGCCGGGCAGGGCCTCCTGCTCGTTCCACGCCGGCATGATGACGAGGGCGCGGGCGCGCCCGGTCGACGGGTCGCTCACGCGCGCACCTCTCGCTGCGGGTCGTCCTCGAGCGGCGCGGACGCGGGCGCGGTGCCGGCCACGGGCAGGGACGAGGGGGCGGCGGGGAACACCCAGCCGCGGTAGAGGAAGAAGTTCCAGACGGTCGTCAGGGCGACGGCGGCGAGCTTGCCGGGCGCGTAGCCGAGGCCGGCCGCCTCGGCCCCGTCGACGACGAGGACGGTCACCACCGTGTTGGCGCCCAGGAGCACGCCGTAGCGCCAGGCGCTGCCCGCCAGGCCGGCGCCGGACCGGAAGGCGGCGCGCTGCAGCAGGAAGTTGACGACGACGCTCGTCCAGAACCCCACGAGGGTGGCCAGCCACAGGGGCGTGCCGACCACCTCGTAGAGGAGGGTCAGCAGCCCCACGTCGACGACGAGGCTGAGCCCGCCCACGAGGAGGTAGCGGACCGCCGACGACGCGAGGAGCGCGCGGACCGGCTGAGCCATGCGGGCGGTTCCGTCCTCTGGAGCACGATCGGGGGACGTCCCGAGGGTACCCGCCCG
>NZ_RWJX01000107.1 GCF_004123805.1 Cellulomonas endophytica
CCCGGTCCCGGCGCCGGAGGCCCCGCCCGCGGGCACCGGCGCTCCGGGGCGGACGGTCGTCGGCGAGCAGGGGAGCCTGGCCGTCCTGGCGGGGCCGCCGCCCGCCGGGCCGCCGGGCGCGGGCGCGTTCCTCGTCGACCCCCTCGACGACGACCCGGTCCGCGCGATCGTCCGCGTCCCGCGCGCCGCCGGCGGCGGGCTGGGCCGCGCCCTCGCGGCGGCGCTGGCCGTCCGCGGCGCCCGGCGCGAGCCCGGCACCGTCCGGGTGCAGGTGGACCCGCCCGACGCCCTCTGACCGACGACCGGTGACCCGGGGGCCTCCTAGGATCGGGGTCATGCGTCTGCTCTTCGCCGGGACCCCCGCCCCGGCGGTCCCCTCCCTGCGGGCGCTGCTCGCCTCCCGCCACGAGGTCGTCGCCGTGCTGACCCGCCCGGACGCGCCGGCCGGCCGCGGCCGTGCCCCGCGGACCAGCCCCGTGCGCGACGTGGCGGAGGAGGCGGGCGTGCCCGTCCTCACCCCGGCCCGGCTGCGCGACGCGGGCGTGGCGGAGCAGATCGCGGACCTAAGGGTCGACGCCGCCCCCGTCGTCGCCTACGGCGCGCTCGTGCCGCCCGGCCTGCTCGACGCGCCGCGGTACGGCTGGGTCAACCTCCACTTCAGCGTCCTGCCCGCCTGGCGCGGCGCCGCCCCCGTGCAGCGGGCCGTCATGGCCGGCGACGAGGTCACGGGTGCGACGACCTTCCGCCTGGACGCCGGGCTCGACACCGGGCCCGTGCTCGGGACGCTGACGGAGACGGTGCGGGCGCGGGACACCGCCGGCGACCTGCTCGAGCGGCTGTCGGTGGCGGGCGCCGAGCTCCTCGTCCGGACGCTGGACGCGCTCGAGGACGGCGTGCTCGCGCCCGTCCCGCAGCCCGCGGACGGCGTGAGCCTCGCCCCGAAGATCACCGTCGAGGAGGCGCAGGTGCGCTGGGGTCTCCCCGCGCACGCCGTCGACCGGCTCGTCCGCGGCGTCACGCCCGCCCCGGGCGCCTGGACCGTCGGGCCGGACGGCGCCCGCCTCGGCCTGGGCCCGGTGCGCCCCGCCCCGGAGGTGGACGACCTCGCCCCCGGGCAGGTGCGCCCGGGCAGGCGGACCGTGCACGTCGGTACCGGCACGACGGCCGTCCTGCTCGACACGGTCGTGCCCGCCGGGCGCCGCGCGATGGCGGCCGCGGACTGGGCCCGTGGCGCCCGCCTGCAGGAGGGCGCGGTGCTCGGTGCCGTCGCGGCCGCCGGGGGTGCGCGGTGAACCCGCCGGAGCGCGACCGACGCACGGACCGCGACCGGGCCGAGCGCCGCGACCTCACGGGCCGCCAGCGGGGTGCCGCCCGCACGGAGTCCCGCGGCCAGTTCTCGTCGCAGGCGCCCTCCGAGCGCCGCCGGTCCGCCGACCCCGCCCGCACCGCGGCGCTGGAGGTGCTGCGCGCGGTCGACGAGGAGGACGCCTACGCCAACCTCGTGCTGCCGCCCCTGCTGTCCCGGCGCGGGGTGCGGGGGCGGGACGCCGGCTTCGCCACGGAGCTCGCCTACGGTGCGCTGCGCCTGGCCGGGCGCTACGACGCGGTCGTCGAGATCGCCGCCCGGCGACCGGTGACGGCGCTCGACGCGCCCGTCCGGGACGTGCTGCGCCTGGGCGCCCACCAGCTCCTGGGGATGCGGGTGCCGGCGCACGCGGCCGTGTCCGAGACCGTCGGGCTGGCCCGCGACCGGGTCGGCGCGGGGGCCGCGCAGCTCGTCAACGCCGTGCTGCGGCGGGTCGCGGAGGCACCGCTGGAGGAGTGGCTCGTCCGCATCGGCGACGCCGCGGACCCCACGGGCGAGGACCGCGTCGCCCGGCTCGCCGTGACGGAGAGCCACCCGGCGTGGGTCGTGCGGGCGCTGCGCGAGGCGCTCGTCGGGCACGGCCGTCCGGTCGACGAGCTCGAGGCCCTGCTCGCCGCCGACAACACGCCGGCGCGGGTCTCGCTCGTCGCCCGTCCCGGCCTCGTGGACCGCGAGGAGCTGCTCGCCGCCGTCCCGGCCGGCACCCGCGGCACCCGCGGCACGGTGGCCCCGACGGCGGTCGTGCTCGACGGCGGCGACCCGGCCGACGTGCCGCCCGTCCGCGACGGCCGGGCCGGCGTGCAGGACGAGGGCAGCCAGCTCGTGGCGCTGGCGCTCCTGGCGGCACCGCTCGAGGGGCGCGACGAGCGGTGGCTCGACCTGTGCGCGGGACCCGGGGGCAAGTCCGCGCTCCTCGCCGGCGCCGCCCTCGACCGCGGCGCGCGGCTGCTCGCGACGGAGGTGCAGCCGCACCGCACCCGGCTCGTGGACCGCTCGCTGCGCGCCGTCCCGCGCCGTGCCGTGGAGGCCGTGCGCACCCAGGACGGCCGGGAGCTGGGGGAGAGCGAGCCCGGGGCGTTCGACCGCGTGCTCGTCGACGCCCCCTGCACCGGCCTCGGCGCGCTGCGCCGCCGTCCCGAGGCCCGCTGGCGCCGCTCGCCCGCGGACCTCGCCGCCCTCGGCACCCTGCAGCGCGAGCTGCTCACGTCGGCCCTCGCCGCAGTGCGGCCCGGTGGCGTCGTCGCCTACGTGACGTGCTCGCCGCACCTGGCCGAGACGTCGCTCGTCGTGAAGGACGTCGTGCGGGCGCGGGCGAAGGCAGGGGCGACGGTGACGCGCCTGGACACCCGCGCGGTCGTCGCGGAGGTCTCGCCCGACCTCGACGCCGGCGCGCCGGGGCCCGGGAGCGACGTGCAGCTGTGGCCGCACCGGCACGGGACCGACGCGATGTACCTCGCCCTGCTGCGCCGCGAGGACTGAGACGGGTGATCCGCTACCCGCGGCCGGTCCGCCCCGGCGACACGATCGGCGTCACGGCGCCGTCCTCGGGGGTCGCGGACGAGCTGCGTCCCCGCCTCGACGTCGCGCTCGAGCACCTGGCCGCTCTCGGTCTCCGGACGCGGCTGGGCCGGTGCCTCGACGGGACCGGGGTCGTCAGCGCCCCCGCGCGGGACCGGGCGGCCGAGCTCGACGCCTTCGTGCGCGATCCCGACGTGCGCGCGGTGGTCCCGCCGTGGGGCGGGGAGATCGCGATGGACCTCCTGCCGTG
Source organism: Cellulomonas endophytica (assembly GCF_004123805.1). Taxonomy (GTDB): domain Bacteria; phylum Actinomycetota; class Actinomycetes; order Actinomycetales; family Cellulomonadaceae; genus Cellulomonas; species Cellulomonas endophytica. The sequence continues at coordinate 3,135 of NZ_RWJX01000107.1, forward strand.
GGTCGACTGGGACGCGTGGGCGCAGGACCCGACCTGGCTCGTGGGGTTCTCGGACATCTCGACGCTGCTGCTGCCGCTGACCGTGCTCACCGGCGTGGCGACGGTGCACGGGCAGAACCTCATGGACACGCCGTACCGCGTGCCCGCGCCGATGCTGCCCTGGACGGAGGTGGTGACCACCCCGCCGGGCGGCGTCCTCGTGCAGGGCGCGGCGAGGGCCTACCGGGCGCAGGGGTTCGACGACTGGGTCTCCGACCCCGGGGTGACCGTGCCCACGTTCGACACCCCGGGCGAGGGGTGGGTGCGGGTCGACGGGCCCGGCGACGTCGACGTCCAGGGCCGTCTCATCGGCGGCTGCCTCGAGACCGTGGCGCACCTCGCCGGCACGCCCTTCGGCGACGTGCCGCGGTTCGCCCGGGAGCACGCGCCCGAAGGGCTGGTCGTCTACCTGGAGTCGGCCGGGTCGGACGCCTACGACGTGACCCGTCGTCTGCTCGGCCTGCGCTACGCGGGCTGGTTCGAGGCCGCCTCGGCCGTCCTGCTGGCCCGCACGAGGGGCCCGGAGCTGCCCGGTCACACGCACCGGGACGCCGCGCGCACCGCACTCGGCGACCTGGGCGTCCCCGTCCTCACCGACGTGGACTGCGGGCACGTGCCCCCGCACCTCGCGCTGGTCAACGGCGCCCTGGCCCGGGTGACGCACACGCCCTCGGTGTCCCGGATCGAGCAGCACCTCGTCTAGGCGGGGTCCGGCACGCGGCCCCGGTCGGCTCGCCCGGGAGCGGTGGGAGGGCGGGTGCGTGCCGGAGGTGCGGCGTCCCCGCGCCGGGTCCGGTCGCTAGCCTGGCCGCGTGCCCCACGACGAGCCGTCCCCCGCCGCGACCCCGACCCCCGCGACCCCGACGACCGGGGCGTCCCGGCCCGCGGCCCGCCTCCACCCCAGCATCCTCTCGGCCGACTTCGCCAACCTCGAGCGCGACCTCGGCGCCATCGCGACCGCCGACGCGGCGCACGTGGACGTCATGGACCTGCACTTCGTCCCGAACCTCACGCTGGGGCTCCCCGTCGTGCAGCGGCTGGCGGAGGTCTCGCCCGTGCCGCTGGACCTGCACCTCATGATCGCCGACGCCGACCGCTGGGCGGTCGCGTTCGCCGAGGCCGGGGCGGCGTCCGTGACCTTCCACGCCGAGGCCGCCCAGGCACCGGTCCGCCTGGCGCGCGAGCTGCGCGCGGGCGGCGTGCGGGCCGCGGTCGCGCTGCGCCCCGCCACGCCCGTGGAGCCGTTCCTCGACCTCCTCGACGAGCTCGACATGGTGCTCGTCATGACCGTGGAGCCGGGCTTCGGCGGCCAGTCCTTCATCGAGGGGACGCTGCCGAAGGTGCGGCGCCTGCGGGCGGCGGTCGACGCCGCCGGCACCGGCACGCGCATCCAGGTCGACGGCGGGGTCTCCCGGGCGACGATCGGCCGGATCGCGGCCGCGGGGGCGGACGTCTTCGTCGCGGGGTCGGCCGTCTACGGCGCCGACGACGTGGCGGGGGAGATCGCCGAGCTGCGCCGGCTCGCCGACGCCGCCGGCTGAGAGCCGGCCGCCGGCCGGCGCGCGGCGGGCGGGCCCCCGCGCCGACGACGGGGGCGCCTGTGGCATGATCGCGACGCAGCACACGTGCTCCGGGGTCGGTGAGAGTCCGAGCCGGCGGTGACAGTCCGCGACCCGCACGGTCCCTCGGGACCGGACGGTTGACCTGGTGGAACTCCGGGACCGACGGTGAGAGCCCGGATGGGAGGAGCAGTGGCGGCGTGCGCCCCGTGGCGCGCGCCGTGGCCGCGACGCCCCAGCGCGCGCGGCCGCTCCCCGGGGTGCGCCGTGCGGGCCGAGAGGCCCGTGGTCCGAGGGGCGCAGCATGCCGGGCACGCAGGGGTCGGGACGCGACGCGCCGCCGCCCGGGACCACGTCGTCGCCGCCGACGGCCCCGGTGCCGGTCGTCCCCGTCCCCGAGCGCCTCGTCCGGCCCGTGGAGCTCGTCGCGCTGCGCCGGGCGTTCGAGCTGGCGGCCCGCGGCCCCGCCGGCGGCCCCAACCCGCAGGTCGGCGCCGTGCTGCTCGACGCGACGACCGGTGCGGTGCTGGGGGAGGGCTGGCACCGGGGGGCCGGCACCGCGCACGCCGAGGTCGCCGCCCTCGAGGACGCCGCCGCCCGCGGCAGCGACGTCCGCGGCGCCACGGCCGTCGTGTCGCTCGAGCCCTGCGACCACACCGGCCGCACCGGCCCGTGCTCGCGCGCGCTGCTCGCCGCCGGGGTGGCGCGCGTGGTCTTCTCCGTCCCCGACCCGAACCCCGTCGCCCGCGGCGGCGCCGAGCGCCTGCGCGGCGGGGGCGTCGAGGTGGTCGGGGGCGTCCTGGTCGACGAGGGACGCGCGGTCCTGGGGTCGTGGTGGCCGACGGACGCGCACCGCCGCCCCGTGGTGACCCTCAAGCTCGCCACGAGCCTCGACGGCCGCGTCGCCGCCGCCGACGGCACGAGCCGGTGGATCACCTCCGCCGTGTCCCGCGCCCACGCCCACGACCTGCGCGCGCAGGTCGGCGCGGTGGTCGTCGGCACCGGGACCGTGCTGGCCGACGACCCCTCGCTCACCGCCCGGTCCGCCGACGGCACGCTCCGGCGGCGCCAGCCCCTGCGCGTCGTCATGGGGCACCGGGACGTCCCGGCCGGCGCCCGGCTGCACGGCGCGGGCGGCGACCTCGTCCACGTGCGCACCCACGACCCGGCGCAGGTCCTCGCGGCGCTCGCCGCCCGCGACGTCGAGCACGTCCTCGTCGAGGGCGGTCCCGCCGTGGCCGCCGCCTTCCTGCGCGCGGGCCTCGTCGACGAGGTGCACGCCTACGTGGCGCCCGTGCTCCTGGGCGCCGGGCCGCCCGCCGTGGCCGACCTCGGCGCCGGCACCCTCGCCGACGCCCTGCGGCTGGAGACCGTCGCCGTCCACCACCTCGGGCCCGACGTCCTCGTCGTGGCCGTCCCGCGGCCGCCCGACCCGGCCGACCGCCCCGCCGCACCCCCTGCCCCGCCCGTCGTCCACGAGGAGTCCTGATGTTCACCGGCATCGTCGAGGAGGTCGGCGTCGTCGTCGAGCTCGACACCGCCCCCGGGGCCACCGACGCGCGCCTGCGCGTGCGCGGCCCCCTCGCCGTCTCCGACGCCCACCTCGGCGACTCCATCGCCGTCTCCGGAGTCTGCCTGACGGTCACCGAGCTGCCCGGCGACGGCACCTTCGTCGCCGACGTCATGCCCGAGACCCTGCGCCGCTCCGCGCTCGGCGACGTCGCGCCCGGCTCGCGCGTGAACCTCGAGCGCGCCCTGGCCGTCGGGGGCCGCTACGGGGGGCACGTCGTGCAGGGCCACGTCGACGGCGTCGGGACCATCCGCGACCGCCGCCCCGGCCCCCGCTGGGACGAGGTGACCGTCGCGGTGCCGCCCGAGCTCGCGCGCTACGTCGCGGAGAAGGGCTCCATCGCCGTCCAGGGCGTGAGCCTGACCGTGACGCAGGTCGACGACGCGAGCTTCGGCGTCTCGCTCATCCCCACGACGCTGGCGGGCACGACCCTCGGCGAGCTCGCGCCCGGGTCCCGCGTGAACCTCGAGGTCGACGCGCTGGCGAAGTACACCGAGCGCCTCCTGGCCGCGGCGGGGGTGCTCCGGTGAGCGCGACGGACGCCGGGGTGCGCCTCGGCACGGTCGAGGAGGCGCTCGACGCCCTGCGCGCCGGGCGGCCCGTCCTCGTGGCCGACTCGGAGGACCGCGAGAACGAGGGCGACGTGATCCTCGCGGCGCAGTCGGCGACCGCGGAGTGGGTCGCGTGGACCATCCGCCACTCCTCGGGCTACCTCTGCGCGCCCATGACGGGCGCCCGGGCCGACGCCCTCGACCTGCCGCTCATGGTCCCGCACAGCCAGGACCCGCGGCGCACGGCCTACACGGTGACCGTCGACGCGACGACCGGGGTCAGCACCGGCATCTCCGCCGCCGACCGCACCCGCACCCTGCACGTGCTGGCGGACCCGGCGTCGGGGCGCGGCGACCTCATCCGCCCCGGCCACGTGCTGCCGCTGCGGGCGGTGCCCGGGGGCGTGCTGCACCGTCCGGGGCACACGGAGGCGGCGGTCGACCTGTGCCGGCTGGCCGGGCTCGAGCCCGTCGCGGGCATCGCCGAGCTCGTCAACGACGACGGCACGATGATGCGGCTGCCGCGCATCGCCGCCCTCGCCGCGCAGGAGGGTCTCGTCGTGCTGACCATCGAGCAGCTCGTCGCGTGGCGCCGGGAGCACGACGACGACCTGTCCGCCGCGCCCGCCGACGCCCCCGTCCGGCCCCGCGTGCACGCGACGCACACCGCCTGGCTGCCCACGGCGCACGGGGAGTTCCGCATCCACGGCTACCGCGACCTGCGCACGGGCGACGAGCACGTCGCGCTCGTGCCCGTCGGCGGCCTGTCCGCCGAGCCCGTCGTCCGCGTGCACTCCGAGTGCCTCACGGGCGACGCGTTCGGCTCCGCCCGGTGCGACTGCGGGCCGCAGCTGCAGGCCGCGATGCGCCTCGCCGCGGCCGAGGGCGGCGCCGTCGTCTACCTGCGCGGCCACGAGGGCCGCGGCATCGGGCTCCTGGCGAAGGTCGCGGCCTACGCCCTCCAGGACGCCGGCCGCGACACCGTCGAGGCGAACCTCGACCTCGGCTGGCCGGCCGACCGCCGGGAGTACGGGGCCGCCGCCGCGATCCTGCTCGACCTCGGGGTGCGGCGCGTGAGCCTCCTGACGAACAACCCGGCCAAGGTCGCCGGCCTCCAGGCGCACGGCGTCGAGGTCGCGCAGGTGCGGGGTCTCGAGGTCGGGCGCACCCCGCACAACGCCGCCTACCTGGCGACGAAGGCCCGTCAGATGGGCCACGTGCTGCACCTCGACGAGGGGCGCACCCCCGCCCCGGCCGGCGACGAGCCGCCCCTGGGCGCGCCCGTCCACGTCCTGCCCGTCCACGTGGCCGCCCCGGCGCCCGGCACGGACACCACCGACCACGTCATCGACCCCACGGAGGACCTCGCATGAGCGGCCACGGCGCCCCCACCCTCACCGTCGACGGCCGCGGCCTGCGCGTCGCCGTCCTCGCCTCGAGCTGGCACGACGTCGTCATGGACGGCCTGCTGGCCGGCGCGCGCCGCGCCCTCGACGCCGCCGGCGTCGCGGACGTCACCTGGGTGCGCGTGCCCGGCTCCTTCGAGCTGCCGGTGGCCGCCTCCCGGGCCGCGGCGGCGGGCTTCGACGCCGTCGTGGCGCTCGGGGTCGTCATCCGCGGCGGCACGCCGCACTTCGACTACGTCTGCCAGGCCGCGACCCTCGGGCTCACCGACGTGGCCGTCCGGACCGGCGTACCCGTCGGCTTCGGCGTCCTCACGTGCGACACGGAGGAGCAGGCGCTCGCCCGCGCCGGGCTCGAGGGCTCGCAGGAGGACAAGGGCGCCGAGGCGGCCGAGGCCGCGGTCGCGGCGGTCGTCGCGCTGCGGACGCTCGCCGCCCCCGCGGCCGGCGCCGTCTAGGCTCGCGCCCCGTGAAGACGTTCGAGGACCTGTTCGCCGAGCTGGCCGAGAAGGCCGCCACCCGTCCCGCGGGGTCGGGCACCGTCGCGGAGCTGGACGCGGGCGTCCACGCCATCGGCAAGAAGGTCGTCGAGGAGGCGGCCGAGGTGTGGATGGCCGCGGAGCACGAGTCCGACGAGCGCACCGCCGAGGAGGTCTCCCAGCTGCTGTACCACCTCCAGGTGCTGCTGCTGGCGAAGGGCCTGACGCTCGCGGACGTCTACCGCCACCTCTGAGCGACCGCCCCACCCCCCCCCCACCGATCCACCCGCGCGGGCCCCGCCGGCCCGCCACCCGTCACCGAGA
>NZ_RWJX01000108.1 GCF_004123805.1 Cellulomonas endophytica
GCGGCCGGTGCGCTGGTCGCGCGGCGGGTCCGGCGGGCGCGGACCGGCTTCGCCGGCGCCGCGGCGTCGGGGTCGACCGGTGCGGGGTCGTCGGCGGCCGCGGGAGCCTCCGGGGCCGTGGCGGGGGTGCCGCCGTCGGCCGGGGTCGTGGGGGTGGTGCCGGCGCCGGCCGTCCGGGTCGCACGGCGGCGGCGCGGCGCCGGGGCGGCGGGCGCGTCACCCCCGGGCGTCGTCACGGCTGCGTCGTCGGGGGTGCTCGTCGAGGTCACTCGGGGTGCTCCTGGCGGGCCGGGAGCCACACCCCCCGCCCTGCGGTCGTCGTCCGCCGCGGTCCTCGCGGCGACGAGAAGTCGTCGGTCGTGGCCCGGGTGCCAGGTCGGGACCATCGCCTGCCGGTCGGCACGCCCGGGGGGTCCTGTGGGACCGGACGGGCGCCGGACGGGCGGCGGCTGGTGCGCACGAGGTGCTGGCAGCGTCGGGCTCAAGGGTCCGGGCACGTGGTGTGGCACGGCCCTCGCCGCGAGCAGTATCGCACAGCGGTCCCGGGCGGCCGGGGACCTCGCGACCCGCCGGCCTCCGACGCCGTCCGAGGGGGCCGCCCGGGACGCGGCCGGGGCTACCGTGGGGCGCACGCCCGGGCGCGGCGGCGGCGCCGGACGGGGCGCCGGCGGGAGGGGTGGGGACGCGGTGACGACGACGGGAGCGCGGGCCGGGACCGGCGGGACCGGGCGGCCCGAGGGGCGGACGCACGGCGCGGACGGCGCGGACGGGCGTCCGGACGCCGGCGTCGTGCGCGGCCAGTTCTACCCCGTCGACGTGCGGCCGGACCTCGTCACGGGCGACCCGCTCAAGGACCTCCTGCAGGCGATCCTCTCGATCGCCGGCGAGCTCGACCTGCCCGCGGTCCTCAGCCGCCTCGTCCAGGTCAGCGCGACGATGACCCGCGCCCGGTACGGCGCGCTCAACGTGCTCGACCCGCACGGGGCGTCGACGACCTTCGCCTACACGGGCATCCCCACCGCGCTGGCGCGGGTGCTCGGCACGGCGCCGCACGCCCACGGCGTCCTCGGCCAGATCCCCGCGCAGGGCGTCCTGCGGCTGGACGACCTGCGCGAGCACCCGGCGTTCCGCGGCTTCCCCGCCGCCCACCCGCCGATGGGCTCCTTCCTCGGCGCGTCCGTCCGGATCGGCGAGCGCGTCTTCGGCCAGCTCTACCTGTCCGAGCGCGAGGGCGGCCCCTTCACCGCCGCCGACGAGGAGGTGGTCGTCGCGCTGGCCGCCGCCGCCGGCGTCGCCGTCGCGAACGCCCGCCTGTACGGCGAGGCCGAGCGCCGCGAGCACTGGGTCCGGGCCGGCCAGGAGATCACCACGATGCTCCTCGAGGGGCTCGACGAGGAGGAGGCCCTCGAGCACATCGCGTCCCGGGCGCGGCTCGTCGCGGACGCCGACACCGCCGCGCTGGCGCTGCCGGGCCTGGGCGGGGAGCTCGTCGTCGAGCTCGCGGACGGCAGCCGCGCCGACGAGCTGGTCGGCGCCGTCATGCCGCCCGGCGGGCGGGCGTGGACCGTCATGACGGAGGGCAGGGGGCTCCTGACCCCGTCGCTGTCGGCGTCCCGGACCGTGCGGAACCCGCTGATGCGCGCGTTCGGCCCCGCGATGTTCGCACCCCTGCAGACGACCGGTCGCGGCGTCGGCGTCCTCATCCTGCTGCGGCGGGTGGGACGGGAGCCCTTCGAGGACGAGGACCTCGCCACCGCGGAGTCCTTCGCCGCCCAGGCGGCGCTGGCCTACGTGCTCGCGGAGGCCCGGCACGCGCAGGACGTCGCGGCGCTCCTCGACGAGCGCGAGCGGATCGCCCGCGACCTGCACGACATGGCGATCCAGCAGCTCTTCGCCACGGGCATGCAGCTCGAGACCGTCCGGCGGCGCGTCGCGCGGGGCGTCGACCCCGCCGAGCTGCTGTCGATCGTCGAGGAGGCCCTCGACAACGTCGACGGCTCCGTGCGCGAGATCCGGCGCGTGGTGCACGCGCTGCGCGACCCCGACGCCGCGACGGGCGCGACCGAGCGCCTGCGCCGCGAGGCCTCCCTGGCGCGCACGGGGTTGGGCTTCGCCCCGTCCGTCGTCATGGAGCTCGACGGCGTCGTGCTGTCCTCGCTCGACGACGTGGAGGCCGACCGGCTCGACGAGCGCCTCGACCCGGCCCTGACGGACGACGTCGTCGCCGTGGTCCGGGAGGGCCTGGCCAACGCCGCCCGGCACGCGCAGGCCTCGTCGGTGACGGTGCGGCTGGGCGTGCGCGGGACCGCGCCGACGGGGTCCGTGCTCGTCGAGGTGCAGGACGACGGGACGGGGCTGCCGGAGCACCGCGACCGCCGCTCCGGCACGGGGAACCTCGCGACGCGCGCCCGCCAGCGCGGCGGCACCTTCGCGCTCGGCACGCCGCCGGACGGACGGGGGACGCTCCTGGCCTGGTCGGCCCCGCTGACCTGAGCGCGCGGACGCCCGGGTCTCAGTGGCCGGGCTCGGCGCGCCAGCCGCTGTGCTTGCGCGAGGCCACCCATGCCGCCACCTGCGTGCGCCGCTGCAGCCCCATCTTCGCCAGCAGCGACGTGATGTGGTTCTTGACGGTCTTCTCCGCGACCCCCAGCCGCTCGCCGATCTCCCGGTTGGACAGCCCCTCGCCGATGAGGTCGAGCACGCGCAGCTCGCTCGGCGTGAGGTCCTCCGTGGGGTCGTCGTGGCCGGCGCGGCGCCGAGTCACCGTGCGCTCGTCGAGCAGGGTGCGGCCCGCCGCGACGGCCCGGACCACGTCGGTGATCTCCGCGCCCCGCACGCTCTTGAGCAGGTAGGCCGAAGCCCCCGCCTCGAGGGCGGCGGCGACCGCGTCGTCGTCGTCGAAGGACGTGAGGACCACGGCCCGCACGTCGGGCAGCGTCGCGCGCACCTGGCCCAGCAGGTCGATGCCGGTCCCGTCGGGGAGCTGCAGGTCGACGAGGAGCACCTGCGGCTTCACGAGGCCGGCGCGGCGCACGCCGTCCGCGACGGTGCCGGCCTCGGCGACGACGGTCATCCCCTCCGCGCGCTCCACGACCTCCGCGATGCCGCGGCGCACCACCTCGTGGTCGTCCACGATCATCACGGAGATCGGTCCGGCGGAGGTCCCAGGGGTCGTCGCAGCCACGCCGCGATCCTAGCCAGCGGCCGCCGCGGGCCGCGGGGACGCGCCCGCGGGGCGGCGGGGCGGCAGGGCGACGGGGCGACGGGCGCGCGGGCGCGGCTGGCAGCGGGGGCAGGAGAACGACGACCGGTTGGCGAACTCCTCCCGGCGCACCGGCGTCCCGCAGCGCGGGCACGGCCGGCCCTCCTGGCCGTACACCGCCAGGGACCGGTCGAAGTAGCCCGAGCGGCCGTTGACGTTGACGTAGAGCGCGTCGAAGCTCGTGCCGCCCTGCGCGAGGGCCTCCGTCATGACCTCGCGCGCGGCCGCCAGGAGCGTGAGCGCGTCGGCGCGGCGCAGGGCCTGCGTCGGGCGGTCGCCGTGCAGCCGGGCGCGCCACAGCGCCTCGTCGGCGTAGATGTTGCCGACGCCGGAGACGAGCGTCTGGTCCAGCAGCGCACGCTTGACGCCTGTCCGCCGGGCCCGCAGCCGCCGGACGACGGCCTCGACGTCGAGGTCGGGGTCGAGCAGGTCGCGCGCCACGTGGCCGACGGGCCCCGGCACGACGGCCCACGGCGCCCCGCGCCCGCCGGGCCGGCCGTCGGCCGTGGGGTCGAGGTCGACCATGCTCAGGTGGCCGAAGGTCCGCTGGTCGACGAAGTCCAGCGCGCCGCCGCCGTCCAGGTGCAGCCGCACCCGCAGGTGGGGGTGGTCGGCGCCCGCGCGCGCCTCCGTCCCGTCCGTGCGGACGAGCAGCTGGCCGCTCATGCCGAGGTGGGCCAGCAGCGCCTCCGCGGGGGCCGGGTCGCCCGTCCCGACGGCCCCGTCGTCGTCGGCCGCCCGCGGCTCGTCGAGCGGGAGCCAGAGGAACTTGCCCCGCCGGACCGCGGCGAGCAGACGACGCCCGGCCAGGCGCCCGGCGAGGTCCTGCGGGCCGGCCACGTGGCGGCGCACGGAGTACGGGCGCCGCACCTCGACCTCGCGCACGGTGCGGCCGAGCACGTGCTCGGCGAGGCCGGCGCGGACCGTCTCGACCTCGGGCAGCTCCGGCACGTCAGCGGGCGGCGGCGGGGCGCCCGGGACCGTCGGGGCCGGCGTCCGCGGGCAGGGAGGCGGCGTCGGCGTCCCCGGCGTCCGGTGCGCCCTCGGCGGACAGCAGCCCGTGGGCCGCGGCCGCGGCCTCCTGCTCCGCGATCTTCTTCGCGGGTCCCGTGCCGGTGCCGCGGACGGCCCCGCCGACCACCGCCCGGGCGGTGAAGACCCGCGCGTGGTCGGGGCCGGTCGCGTCCACCTCGTAGACGGGTGCGCCGAGCTCGCGGGCGGCGGCGAGCTCCTGCAGGGACGTCTTCCAGTCCAGGCCCGCGCCGAGGTCCGCCGCGGCGGCCAGCGTCGGCCCGACGAGGCCGAGCACCGTGGTGCGCGCCGTCTCGAGGCCGTGCTGGAGGTAGACCGCGCCGATGAGCGCCTCGACGGTGTCGGACAGGATCGAGTCCTTGTCCGCACCGCCCGTGGTGAGCTCGCCCCGGCCGAGGAGGAGGTACGACCCCAGGTCCAGGCGCCGGGCCACGGCCGCCAGCGCGCGCTGCGAGACCGTGGCGGCCCGCATCTTCGCGAGGGCGCCCTCGGGCTCGCCGGGGTGGTCGCGGTAGAGCGCCTCGGTCACCACGAGCCCGAGCACGGTGTCCCCGAGGAACTCGAGGCGCTCGTTCGTCGGGATGCCGCCCGCCTCGTGGGCGAACGACCGGTGCGTGAGCGCCAGCACGAGCAGCTCGGGGTCCACGGGGGCCCCGAGCTGCTCGAGAAGCTGTGCGGCGGCGTCCGACGAGGGCGGCTGGGCCGCCCCGGCGGTGCCGCGTCGGGCGCGCGTCACCTGCGGAGGGTCAGCGAGCCTCGAACTCGGTGCGCACGGCGGCGGCGTACTGCCGGCCGTTGTAGACGCCGCACGTCGGGCACGCCGTGTGGGGCATCTTGTCCGCGCGGCACGCGGGGCAGGTGTGGAGCGTGGTGGCAGTGGTCTTCCACTGCGACCGACGCGCACGGGTGTTGCTGCGCGACATCTTGCGCTTCGGAACAGCCACGGTCAGCCTTCTCTCTCGTCGTCGTGCGTGCTCGGTGCCCCGAGCAGCCCCTGCAGGGCCGCCCAGCGCGGGTCCGTCGTCTCGTGCGCGTGGTCCGGGTCGTCCGCCAGCCGCGCCCCGCACTCCACGCACAGCCCCGGGCAGTCCGGGGTGCACAGGGGGCGGAACGGCAGCACGGTGACCACCGCGTCCCGCAGCGCGGGCTCGAGGCCGACCAGGTCGCCCTCCAGCTCGCGCACGTCCTCGTCGTCGTCGCCCGCCTCGACGGCGGCCGCCGCGCGCTCGGGGTAGACGTACAGCTCCTGCAGGGGGGCGTCGACCTCGTCGACGACCTCCGTGAGGCACCGTGCGCACTCCCCGACCGCCCGGCCCCGGACGGATCCGGTGACCAGGACCCCCTCCATGACGGCCTCGAGCCGGAGGTCCAGCTCGAGGTCCGACCCCTCGGGGATGCCGATGACGGCGGTGCCGAGATCTGCCGGGGCGGGCACCGTGCGGGTCACGGTCCGCGTCGATCCTGGACGTCTCCCGAGCTCGAGCGTCTCGAGCACGAGGGGCGAGCGAGGATCGAGGTGGACAGGGCGCGACACGACCGGTTCCCCCTCGTCAGATGATCGGCCCGACGCCAGGACGGCTGGACCAGCGGGCCACTCTACGGCACGCCGGTCCGGCGGCCCAAATCAGGCGGGGTCCGCCGCGCCGTCGCCGTCGGACGCGCCCGGGACGGGGTCGACGAGACGCCCGGCCAGCTTCGTCCGGCCCGCCTGCACCTGGGCGAGGACGCGCTGGACGTCGATCTCGAAGTCGGCCAGTCGGCGGTCGCACCAGTCGTCCGCGTCGCGGCGCAGCGCCTCGCCCTGGGCCCGCGCGGCCTCGACCAGCCGCTCCGCCTCCCGGCGGGCCTCCACCACGACGGCCTCCTCCGAGACGAGCTCGGCCGCCTGCGCGCGCGCCCGCTCGAGGAGGACGTCGGCCTCCGCCTGGGCCTGCGCGCGGGCCCGCTCGGCGCCGGCGAGCACCTCGTCGGCCTCCGTGAGCTGGCGGGGCAGGATCTCGAGCGCCTGCTCGACGAGGTCCAGCAGCTCCGCGCGGTTGACCAGCACGCTGGAGGACATCGGCATCGACCGCGCGCCCCGCACCGCCGTCGCGAGCGCGTCGAGCACGCCCGTCAGCCCCTCCGGACGACGCCGGTCCGGCCCGTCCCCCGGAGCCGTCGGCCACGTCCCCTCCGTGGTGCTCACGCCCTGCCCTCCCGTGCCTCGTGGGTGCTGCCGTCCGTGCTGCCGTCCGTGCTGCCGTCCGTGCTGCCGGCCGGTGGGCCCGACGGGCCGTCCCGCCGCTCGAGCGCCCGGCGGACGGCGTCGGCGACGCCGGGCGGGACGAGGTCGTCGACCCGCCCGCCGTGCCGCGCCACGTCCTTGACGAGCGAGGAGGCCACGTGCGCCAGGCGGGTGTCACCGACGACGAAGACCGTGTCGACGCCCGACAGGTGCCGGTTCATGAGGGCCATCGGCAGCTCGGCGTCGAGGTCGGCCCCGCCCCGCAGCCCCTTGACCACCGCGGCCGCCCCGAGCCCGGCGACGTGCTCGGCGAGGAGCCCGTCGGACGCCTCGACGCGGACGCCGTCGAGGTCGGCGACGGCCGCCTCGCACAGGCGCACGCGCTCGCCCGCGGACAGCAGCGGGCTCTTGGCGGAGTTGCGGGCGACGACCACGACGACCTCGTCGAACATCGCCCGTGCGCGCCGGAACACGTCCACGTGGCCGAGCGTGACCGGGTCGAAGGAGCCGGGGCAGACGGCGGTGCGCACGCGCCGACCCTAGTCCCCGGCCCGGCGCGGCACGGCCGCGGACGCCCCCTCGGCCCCCCGCGCGGGCGTCTCCCCCGCCGGTCCGGCGGACGGCCCGGCGGACGTGCCGGCGGGCCCGTCGTCGGGATCGTCGTCGGGCCCGTCGTCGGGCGTGTCGTCGGGCCTGCCGGCCGGCGGCTCCGCGGGTTCGGCGAACCACACGCGCGTGTCGCCGTAGAGGCGCTCGTCGAAGCGCACCAGGCCCGGTCCCCACGTCGGCTCGGGCGTCCGCGACGACCGCTCGACGAGCACGACGGCCGCCGGCGCCAGCGACCGGCCGACCGCCGCGAGCACGCCGCCGAGGACGTCCTCGGCCAGGTCGTACGGCGGGTCCACCAGGACGAGGTCCCACGGCGCCGGCGGCGGCGCGAGGACGAAGCGCTCGGCGCGGTCGGCGACGACGCGCACGCGCGCCCCCAGGCCCGTGGCGGCCACGTTGGTCCGGCACACGTCCGCCGCCGCCCGCGCCGCCTCGACGAGGACCACCGCCGCGGCACCCCGGCTGGCGGCCTCGAGGCCGAGGGCGCCGGACCCGGCGTACAGGTCGAGCACGCGCGCGTCCCGGACGACGCCGAGGTGCTCGAGCCGCGAGAACAGGGCCTCGCGGACGCGCTCGCTCGTGGGACGGGTGCCCTTCGCCGGGACCCGCAGGGTGCGGCCGCCGGCCGAGCCGGCGACGAGCCGCGTCACGGTGCCGTCCCGGCCACGCGCGCCGGGCCGCCGGCCGGGGGGCGTCCGCCGGCGCCCGCGGGACCACCGGACCCCGGCGGACGCACGGGCCCGGCGGGCGGGGCGGTCCCGCCGGGGCCGTCGCCCGCCGGCGCCCCCGAGAGCCGCTCGAGCCGCTCGACCAGGGTGCCGGTGGCCGTGGACGCCGCCACCCGCAGGGCGACCGCGCCGAGGCCGAGCTGCACGGCGACCGCCGCGGGGTGGACGGTCCCGAGCAGGAGCGTGACGAGCACGGGCAGCAGGCCGACGAGGACGACGTCGGGCCCGCGCGCGACGACGGACGCGACCCCCGTCGGCAGCGCCCCGGCGGGCGTGGCCACGAGCGCCCCGCCCCAGTCCGGCGACGGCCGGTACGCGCCGCGCACCGCCGCGGCGGCCCACACGGGCGTCGTCGCCGCGCCGAGCAGCAGCCAGGGCCCGGGGTCGCCCAGGACGAGCCCCAGGCCGCCGAAGGCCACGAGCGCCCACGGCAGGAGGACCAGCGCGGGCACGACGAGCCGCAGGGCGCGCACCCGGCCCGCCGCGAGGGGCAGCAGCCGGTCGAGCACGGGGGCCATCTCCGCCCGGCGCGCACCCTCACCGGTGGCGCTCGTCGCGAGCAGCCCGGCGCCCACGAGGGCGAGCACCGTGCCCGCCGTGCCGGACAGCTGCGGGACGAGCGCGACGAGGGGCGGCACGGCCGCGGTGACGGCGAGCTGGAGCAGGTGCCGCGGGGAGCGGCGCAGCACGACGAGGTCCGCGGTGACGAGCGCGGTCGCCGGGCCCCGGGCGGTCCGGAACCGGGTCCACCGCCGGCGGCGCGCGGGCGTGCCGCCGTCCGTGAGCACCCGCCCGAGCTCGCGGGAGTCGAGGGACACCACCGCCCCGACGGCCTGGGACGTCAGGGACCCGCTCTCGCGCACGGAGCGCCCGGGCAGCCGGTCCAGGCGCCGGTCGACGAGCAGCGCGAGGGCGCCGACGACGAGGGCGAGCCCGGCCAGGACGGGCCACGCCGGCGCGGGCAGGGTCGACAGGCGGACGTCCGCGAGCACCGCGGCGAGCGCGACGAGGGGCGCCGCGACCAGGAGCGCGGAGCCCGCGCGCGCGGTGGGCCGGCGACCCGCGCCCGCGGTCTGCGCCGCCGCCGCCGCCAGGACGAGGCCGGC
>NZ_RWJX01000109.1 GCF_004123805.1 Cellulomonas endophytica
GTGACCCTCGCGCCGGAGGCGGTCGGCGCCCGGCCGGTGCCCGGCGGCGCCGCGGGCCCCCCGCGCCTCGCGCGCCGGCTCGCCGCCCCCGAGCCGGGCTGGACGGTCGCGGCCGACGCGGTCGTCGTCGGCTCCGGCATCGCCGGGCTGACGGCGGCGCTCGAGCTGCGCACGCGCGTGCCGCGGGTGCTGCTGGTGACGAAGACGCAGCTCGCCTCGGGGTCGACGCCCTGGGCGCAGGGCGGGATCGCCGCCGCCCTCGACCCGGCCGACTCCCCGGCCGCGCACCGCGCGGACACCCTCGTGGCGGGCGTGGGGCTGTGCGACCCCCCGGCCGTCGACGTGCTCGTCACGGAGGGCCCGCGCCGGGTGCGCGAGCTCGTCGCCCGCGGGGCCGTCTTCGACCGCGCGGCGGACGGCGGGCTGGCGCTCACCCGCGAGGGCGGCCACGGCGCCGACCGCATCGCCCACGCCGGCGGCGACGCCACGGGCGCCGAGATCTCCCGGGCCCTCGTCGCCCAGCTCGAGGCCGTCCGCGACGACCCGGGCATCGAGGTCGTCGAGCACGCGCTCGTCCTCGACGTCCTCACGGGTCCGGCGGGCCCCGGCGGTGCCCCCGGGCGGGCGTGCGGCGTCACGCTGCACGTCATCGGGGAGGGCAGCCGCGACGGGGTCGGCGCCGCCCTCGGCCGGGCGGTCGTGCTCGCGACGGGCGGCATCGGGCAGGTGTACCGCTCGTCGACGAACCCGGCCGGCGCCACGGGCGACGGCACGGCCGCGGCGCTGCGCGCGGGGGCCCGGGTGGCCGACGTGGAGTTCGTGCAGTTCCACCCGACGGTGCTGTGGCTCGGCGCCGGCGTGAAGGGCCAGCTCACGCTCGTGTCGGAGGCGGTCCGCGGCGAGGGCGCGCTGCTGCTGGACACGGACGGGACGCGCTTCATGCCCGACGAGCACCCCCTCGCCGAGCTCGCCCCGCGCGACGTGGTCGCGCACGCGATCGTCCGTCGCCTGGCGGCCACGGGCTCGGACCACGTCTGGCTCGACGCCCGGCACCTCGGCGCGTCCTTCCTGCGCCGGCGCTTCCCGACGATCCACGCCCGGCTCCTCGAGCACGGCATCGACCTCACGACGGACCTCGTCCCCGTCGCGCCCGCGCAGCACTACCACTCGGGGGGCGTGCGCACGGACGCCGTCGGGCTGTCGAGCGTCCCGGGCCTGTACGCCGTGGGCGAGGTGGCGTGCACCGGGGTGCACGGCGCGAACCGCCTCGCCTCGAACTCCCTGCTCGAGGGCCTCGTCTTCGCGCACCGCGCCGCCCGCCACGTCGCGGAGCGCGCCCCGGACCGGCGGGCGCTCGAGCTCGAGCCCCAGCCGCGGACGGGGCCGGCCGCGCTCGTCGCCGCCGCGGCGCGCCCCCGCGTGCAGCGCGTCGCGACGGGTGGCGCGGGCGTCCTGAGGTCCGGTCCGGGGCTCGCCGCGACGCTCGACGCGCTCGCGGCCGTGCCCACGGACGCCCACGAGCGGCGCGACGAGGGCCGCCCCCTGGCCGCGCCGCAGGCGGGGGAGTGGGAGACGACGAACGTGCACCAGGTCGCCACCCTCGTCGCCGCCGCCGCGCTCGTGCGCGAGGAGTCCCGCGGCGGGCACGTGCGCACCGACGCCCCCGCCCGCGACGACGCCGCGTGGTCCGTGCGGGTGGAGCTGGCGCTGGACCCCGACGGGACCCTCGTCGGCCGGCGCGCGCCGCTGACGACCGGGCCGGCGGCGCCCGGCGACGGCCCCGGCCGCTAGCCTCCCGCCGTGACCGACGCCGCGCCCCTCCCCGCCGCCGGACCCGGGCCCGGGCTGCCCGGCGACCCCGGCCCCGACACCGCCGCGCTGCGCCGGCTCGTGGCCGCGGCGCTCGACGAGGACCTCGGCGGCGACCCTGGCCGCGACGTCACGACGCAGGCCACGGTGCCGCCCGGCGCCACGGGCGCCGCGACGCTGGCCGTGCGCGCCGACGGGGTGCTGGCGGGGCTCGTCGCCGTCCCGGAGGTCCTCGGGCAGGTCGCCCGCCGGCTGGGGCTGCCGGAGCCCGCGGTCGACTGGCACCTCCGCGACGGGGACCGCGCGGCCCGCGGGGACGCCGCCGCCGAGCTGCGGGGACCGGTGACCGTGCTCCTCGTCGCCGAACGGACGCTGCTCAACCTCGTCTGCCGCGCGTCGGGGGTGGCCACGCACACCCGGCGGTGGGCCGACGCGCTCGCGGGCACGGGCGCGCAGGTCCTCGACACCCGCAAGACGACGCCGGGCCTGCGGGGCCTGGAGAAGTACGCCGTCCGCTGCGGGGGCGGCACGAACAAGCGGTTCGGCCTGCACGACGTCGCGATGGTGAAGGACAACCACGTCGTGGCGGCCGGCGGGGTCGCGGCCGCGGTCGCCGCGGTGACGGCCCGGTTCCCGGAGGTCCCCGTCCAGGTGGAGGCGGACACCCCCGAGCAGGCCCTCGAGGCGGTGGCGGCCGGAGCCCGCTTCCTGCTGCTCGACAACATGCCGACCCCCCTGCTCGCGGCCGCCGTCGCGGCGGTCCGCGCCGGCGAGGGCCGGACGGGCCGGGTCGAGCTCGAGGCGACGGGCACGCTCACCCTCGACCGCGCCGCCGAGGTCGCCGCCACGGGGGTCGACTACCTCTCCGTCGGCGCGCTCACGCACTCCTCGCCGATCCTCGACCTGGCCCTGGACCTCGGCCCGCTCGGCTGAGGGCGGCGCCCGCGCCCCGGGCCGGGCGGACGGGGCGCGCGGGCCCGCCGACTACCATCCTCTGCGTGACCGACGCCCCCACCCCGCCCGCCGAGGACCTCCCGGAGCAGCTGCGGGTGCGCCGCGAGAAGCGCGCCCGGATGCTCGCCGAGGGCGTCGAGCCGTACCCCGTCGGGGTGCCGCGCACGCACTCCGTCGCGGAGGTGCGCACGGGCTGGGACCACCTGGCCACGGGCGAGGAGACGGACGACCTCGTGGGCGTCGCCGGTCGCGTCGTGTTCCTGCGCAACACGGGCAAGCTGTGCTTCGCCACGCTGCAGGACGGCGAGGGCAACCGCCTGCAGGCGATGCTCGGCCTGGCCGCCGTCGGCGAGGAGCGCCTCGCCGCGTTCAAGGCCGACGTGGACCTCGGCGACCACCTCTTCGTCCACGGGCGGGTCGTGCGGTCGCGGCGCGGGGAGCTGTCCGTGATGGCGGACGCGTGGACGATGGCGGCGAAGGCCATCCGTCCGCTGCCGAACCTCTACGAGGGCACGGAGCTGTCGGAGGAGGCCCGCGTCCGGCAGCGCTACGTCGACCTCATCGTCCGGCCCGAGGCCCGCGACACCGTGCGCCTGCGCGCCGGCGTCGTGCGGTCCCTGCGCGAGAACTTCCACCGTCGCGCGTTCCTCGAGGTCGAGACGCCCATGCTGCAGACGCAGGCGGGCGGCGCCGCGGCGCGCCCCTTCGTCACGCACATGAACGCCTTCGACATCGACCTGTACCTGCGGATCGCGCCGGAGCTGTTCCTCAAGCGCGCGGTCGTCGGCGGCGTGGAGAAGGTGTTCGAGATCAACCGGAACTTCCGCAACGAGGGCGCGGACTCCACGCACTCGCCGGAGTTCGCGATGCTCGAGGCGTACGAGGCCTACGGCGACTACGACACCATGGCCGCGCTCACCCAGGACCTCGTGCAGACGGCCGCGCGGGACGTCCTCGGCACCACCGTCGTGACGCTGCCGGGGGGCGAGGAGTACGACCTGGGCGGCGAGTGGACGCGCCTGGAGATGTACGGCTCCCTGTCCTCCGCGCTGGGCGAGGAGGTGACGCCGGAGACGTCGGTGGCGACCCTGCAGGCGCACGCGGACCGGCTCGACGTCGAGGTCGACCCGCGGCGCCTCTCGCACGGCAAGCTCGTCGAGCGCCTGTGGGAGCACCTCGTCGGCGACGGGCTGCACGCGCCGACCTTCGTGCGGGACTTCCCCGTCGAGACGAGCCCCCTCACCCGCGCGCACCGGCGGACCCCGGGCCTCGTGGAGAAGTGGGACCTGTACGTGCGCGGCTTCGAGCTCGCGACGGCCTACTCCGAGCTCGTCGACCCCGTCGTCCAGCGCGAGCGGCTCGAGGCGCAGGCCCTGCTCGCGGCCGCCGGCGACGACGAGGCCATGGCCGTCGACGAGGACTTCCTCGCCGCCGTCGAGCACGCGATGCCGCCCGCGGGCGGCATGGGGATGGGCGTCGACCGCCTCCTCATGGCGCTCACGGGCCTCGGGATCCGCGAGACCGTGCTCTTCCCGCTCGTGAAGCCGCTCTGACGTGGACGGCGCCACCGCGGTCCTCGTCGCCCTGCTCCCGCCCCTGGGCGTGGGCCTCGTCTTCTGGTTCGTGATGCGCATGATCATCGGCGCCGACCGCCGCGAGCGGCAGGCCCTCGCGCGCCTGGCCGAGGAGGAGCGCCGGCGCCAGGGCGGCGCCGCGGCGGACGTGCCCGCGCCGGACGCCGACGGGCGCTAGCCGTCCGCGTGCACGGTAAAGCGCACGGAGAAACGGACGCCGTGCCCGGGACCGACGAGTTTGCCGGCGTCGTTTGTGCCGCAGAATGCACTCGAATGCGTGTCGCTGTTTGACGCGGGGGGTCGCGACGGACCAGGATGGCGCCGTCCGAAGACGCATTCCCCGAACATTGCGGAGAGCACCCACCATGGCTCAGAAGGTCCAGGTCCTCCTGGTCGACGACATCGACGGGGGCACGGCCGACGAGACCGTCACGTTCGCCCTCGACGGGGTCCAGTACGAGATCGACCTCACGTCCGACAACGCCACGAAGCTGCGCGACGAGCTGTCCACCTGGGTCGGGCACGCCCGCAAGGTGTCCGGCGGCCGCTCCTCCTCGGGCCGCTCCTCGGGCTCCGGCTCCGGGTCCTCCGGCGGCTCCCGCAGCCGCCGCACCTCCGGCAACGAGGCGCAGGCCATCCGCGAGTGGGCGAAGTCCAACGGGCACGAGGTGTCCGAGCGCGGCCGCATCTCCGCCGAGGTCAAGGCGGCCTACGAGGCCGCGCACTGATCCCGCTCCTCGTCGGGACGTACCCGGCGGCCGGCGCGGGTGCGCCGGCCGGCCGGGGCGAGGGGGTCTGGCGCGTCGACCTCGACCCGGCCGACGGGTCCCTGCACGGGCCCCGGCTCCTCCTCGCCACCCCGGCGCCGTCGTTCCTCCGGCACGACCGCGCCGCGGGCGTCGTGCACGCCGTCGGCGAGGCGTCCGACGGCACGGTGAGCGCCCTCCGCGTGGTCCCGGGCCCGGACGGGGCGGGCCCGGAGGGCGCGGGCCCGGACGGCGCCGGCCCCGGCGCCCTCGAGCACCTCGCCACCGTGCCCTCCGGCGGCGCCGACCCCTGCCACCTCGTGCGCGTCGACGTGCCCGGCGGCGGTGCCGCGCTGCTCGTCGCGAACTACTCCTCCGGGTCGCTGGCCGTCCTGCCGCTCGTCGCCGACGGGCCCGCGGCCGGGACCTTCGCGACGGACGGGCCGACGCAGGTGCTCGCCGGCACCGGCACGGGGCCGCGGGCCGACCGGCAGGAGGCGCCGCACGCCCACTTCGTCGCCCCGGCGCCGGGCGGCGTCGTCCTCGTGGTCGACCTCGGGACGGACCGTCTGCGCCGCCTGCGTCCCACCGCGCGGGACGGGCGGGTGCACCTCGTCGACGAGGGCGTCGCCGCGACGCTGCCGCCCGGGACGGGCCCGCGCCACCTCGCCGTCACGCCCGACGGCGGCCACCTCCTCGTCGTCGGCGAGCTCGACGGCCGCCTGCACGTGCTGGCCTGGGACGCGGCGACCGCCACGGCGTCGCCCCGAGGCGTCGTGCCCCTCCTGCCCGACGACGTGCCCGCCGCCGACCCGGCCGCCGACGGGGCGCCCGGTGCGCCGCGCCGGCCCCTGCCCGCGCACGTGACGCTCCACGGCGGGCGGGCGCTCGTCGGGGTGCGCGGGACGGACGCCCCCGGCACCGACCGGATGGTGCCCGTGGAGGTCGGAGCGGGCGTCGGCGGCCCGGCCGGTGCCGTCGCCGGGACCGCTGCGGTGCTGCCCGGCGCCTGGCCGCGCCACCACGCCGTCGTCGGCGGGCACGTCGTGGTGGCGCTGCAGCGCTCCGACCGCGTGGTCGCCCTGCCGGACGGGCCCGGTGCGTCCGTGGGTCCGGACGCGGAGGTGGCGATCCCCGCGCCCGCCTGTGTGGTCCCGGCCGGCTGAGCCCGCCGGACCGCACCGCCGCCCGGCGGCTGAGCCCCCGCGGACCCCGGGCGCGCGCGGCGCGGGGATGAGGCGACAATGGCCCTCGGCCCGACCCGTCCCCCGAGGAGCCCCTCCGTGACCGTCCCGCGCGCGCCCCGCGTCGCCATGCTCTCGGTGCACACGTCACCGCTGGAGCAGCCGGGGACGGGCGACGCCGGCGGGATGAACGTCTACGTGCTCGAGCTGAGCCGCGCACTGGCCGCCCGCGGGGCACGGGTGGAGATCTTCACGCGGGCCACGTCCTCGGACCTGCCCGAGACCGTCGTGCTCGACGGCACCGACCCCGACGGGCGCCCCCTGCACGGGGAGAGCGCCCGCGCGGCCCTGCTGGCGCCGGACGTGCCGGCCGGGACGGTGCCCCCCGTGCTCGTCCACCACGTCCCGGCCGGCCCCTTCGAGCGGCTCGACAAGAACGACCTGCCGGGCGTGCTGTGCTCCATGGCGGCGGGGGTGCTGCGCTCCGAGGCCGCCCACCGGCCCGGCTGGTACGACGTGGTGCACTCGCACTACTGGCTCTCGGGGCAGGTCGGGCTCGTCGCGGCCCACCGCTGGGACGTGCCGCTGGTCCACACCGCCCACACGCTCGCGCTCGTGAAGAACGCCGCGCTCGCCCCGGGCGACGACCCCGAGCCCCCGGCGCGCGTGCTGGGGGAGGAGAGCGTGGTCGCGGGCGCCCACGCCCTCGTCGCGAGCACCGGCGACGAGGCGCGCGAGCTCACCGACCTGTACGGCGCCGCGCCGGACCGCGTGCACGTCGTCGAGCCCGGCGTCGACCTCGACGGCTTCCGCCCGGGAGACCGCGCCGCCGCCCGCGCCGCGCTCGGGCTGCCCGCGGACCGGCCCGTCGTCCTCTTCGCGGGTCGCGTGCAGCCGCTGAAGGCGCCCGACGTGCTCGTGCGAGCGCTGGGCGTGCTGGCGGCGGACCGCGCGGGCACGGGCACGGGCACGGGCACGGGGACGGCTGCGGGCGACGGCCGCGCCGCCCGCCCGCTCCTCGTCGTCCTCGGCGGCCCCAGCGGCCGGTCCTCCGGCGTCCGCGAGCTCCTCGCCCTGGCCGCCACGCTCGGCGTCGCCGACGACGTGCTCGTCCGCCCGCCGGCCTCGCGCGCGGACCTGCCGACGTGGTTCCGGGCGGCGGACCTCGTGGCCATGCCGTCGCGGTCGGAGTCCTTCGGGCTCGTCGCGGCCGAGGCGCAGGCGTGCGGCGTGCCCGTCGTGGCCGCGGCGGTCGGCGGCCTGCGCAGCATCGTCGAGGACGGCGTCTCGGGGCGGCTCGTGCGGGGCCACGACCCGGTGCGGTGGGCCCGCGTGCTGGGAGGCCTCCTGGCGGACGACGGGGAGCGCGCCCGCCTCGCCCTGGGCGCGCGCCCCGCTGCCGAGCGCTTCGGGTGGGACGCCGCGGCCGACCAGCTCCTCAAGGTCTACGGCGTCGCCGACGAGGTCCGCGCCTCGCTCTGACCGCCCGCGGCCGGCACCGGTCGTGGTCCGGTGCTGGTCCGGTGCCCGTCCGGGCGTGGGCCGGACGTCCCTGCGCCGCCTGCCCCGCTGCGGCAGGATGGCGCCCATGACCTACACCCTCGTGCTGCTCCGCCACGGCGAGAGCGAGTGGAACGCCAAGAACCTCTTCACCGGCTGGGTCGACGTGCCCCTGTCCGAGAAGGGCGTCGCCGAGGCGACGCGCGGCGGGACGATGCTCACCGCCGCAGGCGTCCTGCCGGACGTGGTCCACACCTCCGTGCTGCGCCGCGCGATCACCACCGCGAACCTCGCGCTCGACGCCGCGGACCGCCACTGGGTCCCGGTCAGGCGCACCTGGCGGCTCAACGAGCGGCACTACGGCGCGCTCCAGGGCAAGGACAAGAAGCAGACCCTCGACACGTACGGCGAGGAGCAGTTCATGCTCTGGCGCCGTTCGTACGACGTGCCGCCGCCCGAGATCGAGCTCGGCTCGGAGTACTCGCAGGACGCCGACCCGCGCTACGCGGGCGAGCCCATCCCGCGCACGGAGGCCCTCGCGAACGTCCTCGAGCGCGAGCTGCCCTACTGGGACGCGGAGATCGTGCCCGACCTGCGCGCCGGCAAGGTCGTGCTCGTCGCCGCGCACGGCAACTCCATCCGGGCCCTGGTCAAGCACCTCGACGGCATCGACGACGAGACGATCTCCAAGCTCAACATCCCCACGGGCATCCCGCTGCTGTACGAGCTCGACGAGAGCCTGCGCCCCACCGTCCCCGGCGGGCGCTACCTCGACCCCGACGCCGCGGCCGCCGCGATCCAGGCCGTCGCCAACCAGGGGCGCTGACCCCGGTCCGACGCGGGCCCCGCACGACGACGCAGGCCCGGTCCCCCCGAGGGGGACCGGGCCTGCGTCGTCGTGGGCGCCGCGCGGGCGCCGGTCGTCAGTGGGCGACGACGGAGCCCTGGACCTCGCCCGTGACGAGGTAGGTGATGCGCCGCGCGACCGA
>NZ_RWJX01000011.1 GCF_004123805.1 Cellulomonas endophytica
CCGCGGCCGGCCGCCAGGGCGAGGCGACCGGCGAGCAGGCGCGCCTCCAGCGCGGGCACCTGCCAGCCCGCCCGCTCGAGGCCCAGGGCCGCGCGCCGGCACTGGGCGGCGGTCACGGGCCGGCCGCCCGCCACGAGGGCCTGCAGACGGGCCCACCGCGCGAGCACCACCCACTCGCGCCGGCGCTGCGCGGCCAGGGTGCGCAGCGCGCGGTCGGCGGCGGCGAGGGCGGCGTCCACGTCCCCCTGCACGAGGGCGACCGTCGACAGCAGCAGGTGCGCCTCCGGCGCGTGGTTGCCGCGGCCGTCGCGCGCGTCCGCCGCCACCGCCGCCTCCGCCGCGGCCCGCGCCTCGTCGACGAGCCGCACGGACAGCAGCAGCTCGGCGTGGTCGGCGAGCACGGACCCCAGCGGCAGGCCGAGCGCCTCGAAGCGCGACCGCGCGCGACCCAGGTGGTGCAGCGCCGTCGGCACGTCCCCGCGCTGGGAGGCGACCCAGGCGAGGTTGTGCTCGACGATCGCGGCGGGCACCCGCAGGCCGTGCTCCGCGCACAGCCGCCCGGCGGCCCGCAGGTCGGACTCGGCGGCCGTGAACTCCCGGCGGGACGCGTGCAGCAGGCCGCGGTTCGACAGGGCCCGGGTCTGCCAGGTGGCGTCGCCGGCACGACGGAGCACCGGCAGCGCGCGCCGGACCTCGCGCAGGGACTCGTCGAGCCGGCCGAGCTCCTGCAGGATCGCCGCGTGCTGCGTCCGGGCGCGGGCGGCCGCGACCCCGTCCAGCTCGGCGACGGCCGTGCTGATGGCCCGCAGCGCGGCGCCGGGGCGCCCGCGCAGGAGCAGGGCGGACGCCAGGCTCATGCGCGCCTCCCCCCGGGCCCGGGCGTCGTGGCCCCGCCCGCCCGCCGCGACGGCGGCCCGCAGGTGGGCGACCGCCTCGTCGAGACGGGCCTGCTGCATCGCGGCCACGCCCAGGGCGCGCTCCGCGACGCACACCGCGTCCCAGCGGCGCGCCGCCCGGGCGAGCGCCGCCACCCGGGTCGCGAGCGTGCGCGCCGCCGCGGGGTCGTCGCCCGCGAGGCGCAGCGCCTCCTCGGCGTCGGCCCGGACGGCGTCGCCGGCCGTCGGAGGCGTGCTGGACGTGCGGGCGGAGCGGGGCGCGTCGTCGGGTGCCGCCACGCCGCCTCCCCCCGTGCCGCGCACCCCTGCCGCCGGCCCCGCCCCCGGTGCCATAGTGGCGCCCCGACCGCTCGTCCTCCGGGGGCATCATGGCTGCACCGCGCACGCCCGCAGAAGCCCCTGCGGCCGACGGGACGTTCGACCTCCTCGTCGCCCTCGAGCACGCCCGGCTCGTCCAGGGCCTGCTCGCGGGGTGGGACGCACGGGACGTCGTCGCCACGCCCTCCGCCGACCTGGGCCTGGCCCGTCTCGTCGGGCGGCTGCCGGGGCGCGGCGCGCCCGGCGGGTCGCCGAGGGGGACGTCGGCCGGCGCGCCGGCGGCGGACCCCACCGTGGCCGTCCTCGCGCGGCTGCGGGCGCACTGCGCGGACCGCTACGCGGGCTGGGTGCCGACCCTGGGGCGGAACCGGCTCGTCGGGCACGTGACGGGCGGCGGCGGCACCGTCTCGCACGGCGGCGGCCCCGCACCGGTCCCCGCCCGGCCCCCGGCCCGCGGGCTCGCCGCCCGGGGCGTCGCGCCCGGGGCCGGCGCGGGGCTCACGGTCGGCGTCCTCGACACCGCGCTCGTCCCCCACCCCGCGCTCACCGGGGCGGTGCTCGGCCGCGTCCCGGAGGACGTCGTGGCGCCGGGCACCGCGCACCGCACGGCCCGCCCCCACGCCGCGGGCCACGCGACCTTCGTCGCCGGCCTCGTGCTGCGGCAGGCGCCGGGGGCGACGGTCCGCGTGCGGCGCGTGCTGGACGACGAGGGGCGCGCCCTGTCGTGGGACGTGGCGAACGCGGTCGTGGCGCTGGGCCGCAGCGGCGTGCAGGTCCTCAACCTCTCCCTCGTCTGCACGACGGAGGACGGGCGTCCGCCGCTGGGCCTGGCCGCCGCCGTCGACCGGCTCGACCCCGACGTCCTCGTCGTCGCCTGCGCGGGCAACCACGGGGCGGCCGGCGACGGCGACGGCGACGGCCCCGTCGGCGGTCCCGGCGGTCCCGGCGGTCCCCCTCCGGCGTCCGACGCGCGGCGGCGGCCCGCCTGGCCCGCCGCCCTCGACGACGTCGTGGCCGTCGGTGCCGCGCGCCGGCCGGCGGCCCGGCGGGGCCCGGGCGGCGGCCGGGGCGCCCCCGTGCCGTCCCCCTTCACGCCCCCGGACGCGCCGTGGATCGACGTCCTCGCGGACGGCGAGGACCTCGTGAGCACCTACCTCAGCGGCCCCGACCCCGCCGGCGGCGCACCCTTCCGCGGCTGGGCCCGCTGGAGCGGCACGTCGTTCTCGGCGGCGCTGGTCGCGGGGCGGGTCGCCGCCCGGGCGGCGGAGCTCGGGGTCCCGCCGCGCGCGGCGCTCGCGGACCTGCTGGCGGGGGCGGCCGTCGACGGCACGGGCCCGGAGCAGGGGGTGCCGGCGCCGCCGTTCCTCGCGCTGGGGTAGCCGGGGGCGGCCCTGCGGCGGTGCTCGGGCGCCGGGCCGACCCGCGCGCGGACGGCGGGCCGCGGGTATCAGGCGGCCCCGCGGCGGCTCCGGGCAGCGAGAGCGCTGCACCAGCGCCGCACACCACCGACCGCGGAGGAGTGATCACGGTGGACCCCACACCTGCGCAGGAGGTCCCCGGCACGGCGGGGCCCGTCACGACACCCGAGCCGGCCGCGTCCGGGGGCGGGGCGGTCGCCGACGCGTCCAGCCCCCGGGACGCGGAGCTGCTGGAGAGCACCGTCTTCCCCGAGGACGAGTTCCCGCTGCCGGACCAGACGCCCGCCGACCTCGGCGGGGGTGCGTGATGGTCGCGACGGCGGACGCGGTGGTGGCGGCCGCCGCCTCGCAGATCGGCTACTTCGTCCGCCCGGGCGGGGTGACCAAGTTCGGGTCCTGGTACGGCCTGCCGCAGGGCCAGTGGTGCGCGATGTTCGTCTCGTGGTCGGCCAACGAGGCGGGGGCGCTGGACATCATCCCCAAGCACGCCTACACGCCCTCCGGCGTCGCCTGGTTCCAGGCGCGCGGGCGCTGGCACGGCGGCCCCGCCGGCATCCGCCGCGGCGACGTCCTCTACTTCGACTTCCCCGGCGGCCCGCGGCGGGTGTCGCACGTCGGGCTCGTGGAGTCCGTGGCCGCGGACGGCTCGGTGCTGACCATCGAGGGCAACACCGCGGGCCCCGGCGGCGAGCAGCGCAACGGCGGCGCCTGCCTGCGCAAGCGGCGCCGGTCGTGGATCGTCGGCTACGGGCGCCCCGACTACGCGGGCGGCGGCGGGGCCCCGGTGCAGGCGCAGGGCGTCTCGGCCGACCACCTCGCGCGGGGGCACCGGGGTGCGGCCGTCTCGGAGCTCCAGCGGCGCCTGGCCGCGCTCGGCCACGACCTCGGTCCCGCGGGCGCCGACGGCGACCTCGGCGCGCGCACGGAGGCGGCGCTCGTCGCCTTCCAGCGCTCGGCCGGCCTCGAGGCCGACGGCGTCTACGGCCCGCGGACCCGGGCGGCGCTGGAGGCCGCGACGTCGGCCGCGGCCGCACCGGCGCCGACCCCCGCGGCCGGGCTCGCGCTCGACGGCGTCCGCGGCCCCCGGACCGTCTCCCGGTGGCAGGAGGTCATGGGCACGCCGGTCGACGGCGTCCTGTCCCGGCCGTCCGCGGTCGTCGCGGCGGACCAGCGCTTCCTCAACGCGTCGGTCCCCGCGGCCGACATCGCCGCCCTGACGGGGAAGCCCGCCCTGGTGGAGGACGGCGACGAGGGGCCGCGCACGGCCACGGTGCGCCAGCACCGGCTGCGCGCCTGCGTCGACCCGGCGCTCCAGCAGCTCCTGCTCGGCGGCCCGCTCGCGGTCGACGGCGTGCTCGGCCCG
Source organism: Cellulomonas endophytica (assembly GCF_004123805.1). Taxonomy (GTDB): domain Bacteria; phylum Actinomycetota; class Actinomycetes; order Actinomycetales; family Cellulomonadaceae; genus Cellulomonas; species Cellulomonas endophytica. The sequence goes on from NZ_RWJX01000011.1 coordinate 3,996, forward strand.
CAGACGCACACCCTCCACCAGGCCGCCCTCAACCGCGCCACGCCGGGCTCGGGGACGTACGGCCCCGCCTGAGACCCGACCGCCCGCAGGACGGCCGCCGGACCTCGGGGGCCTGCGCGGTCGGGCGCCCGGGGGCGGGGTGCCCGACCCGCCCGTCAGGCGGGCAGGAGCCCGTGCCGCCGGACGAGGTCCCCCGCGAAGCGGCCGGCCGGGTCGAACCGCGCCGCGAGGGCGCGGAAGTCGTCGAGCCGCGGGTACAGGCGCGCGAGGGCGTCCGGCGCGCCGGCCCCCTCGAGCGTGAAGACCTTGCCCCAGTGCGGGCGCGGGTCGAAGGGCGCCAGGGCCGCCTCGACGACGGGCAGCAGGGCCGCGAGGTCCTCGGTGCGCTGCTGCCAGGTGAAGTGCAGCGCGACGCTGTCGCGGCCGGACGCGGTCGACAGCCACAGGTCGTCGGCGGCCACCGTGCGGACCTCGGCGACGAGGAGCAGCTCCGCCAGCCGCGGGCCCAGCGCCCGCAGCGCCGTGAGGGCGGCCACGGCGTGCTCGCGCGGCACGAGGTACTCCGACTGGATCTCGGCGCCGTGGCTCGGCGTGAACTCCATCCGGAAGTGCGGCAGGCGCGCGTGCCAGGGGCCGGGGACGCCGAGCTGCTGCGTGGCGCTCGTGGCGTCGCCGCCGTCGATGGGGTGGACGGCGTGGTCCGCCGGGGCGACGCCGAGCACGCGCTCCCCCGGCCGCCACCCCGCGTCGAGCCGGCTCTTGCGCCACACCTGCGCCACGGTCGGGCCGGCGTAGTCCGTGAAGAGGCTGACGCTCGTCGCGCTGCCGGTGACCTCGTCGAGGTGGGTCAGGACGTCGTCCCACGGCACGTCCAGGTGCACCTCCTGGGCCACCTCGTAGGTGGGCTCGACGGCGAGGGTCACCGCGTGCACGACGCCGATCGACCCGAGCCCGACGACGGCGCCCGGCAGGTCCGGGTCGTCGGCGCCGATCTCGCGCAGGTGCCCGTCCCCGGTGACGAGCTCGAGCCCGCGCACCACGGCGGCGAGGTTGCGGGTGCGGTCGCCCGACCCGTGCGTCGCGGTGGCGACCGCCCCCGCCACGGAGATGTGCGGCAGCGAGGCCATCGTGTGCAGCGCGAAGCCCGCGGCGTCGAGCACCGGGGCCAGGTCCCCGTACCGGACGGGGCCGGCGACCCGCACGGTCCGCGCGGCCGCGTCGACGTCGACGGAGGTCGGCAGGGCGTCGAGGCGGACGAGCGCGTCCGTGTCCACCAGGTCGTTGAAGGAGTGCCGGCTGCCCACGGCCCGCACCCGGGGCTCCGCGGCCACGGCGGCCTGGAGCTCCTCGAGCGTGCGGGGCGCGTGGACGCGCGCGGCGCGGTAGGTGTGGTTGCGGGCCCAGGTCGTCAGCGGCGTCGGCACGGGCACACTCTCGCACCCGGTCCCGCGGGGCGACGAACCGCGGCGCGGCGGCCGCCCGGGTCGTCCCGCGGACGACTCAGCGCAGGAGGCCCGCCGCGAGCGCGGTCGGGGCCGTCGGGGCCAGCGGCAGGCGCTGCAGCAGGACCGCGTGCACGGAGTGGTACAGGTCGGGGCGGCCCGGCCAGACCGTCCCCGCCGGGCGGTTCTGCCCGTCGAGCTCGTGCTGCCAGGACCCGTCCTCGCGGACGAACACCGCGAGCGCGTGGTCCCACCACCGGCGGTACCACGCCTCGTAGCGCGGGTCGTCCGTGACGGCGCCCAAGGCCGCCGCGGCGCCGATCGCCTCGGCGAGGACCCAGTGCATGCGCTGGCGGACCACGGGGGTGCCGTCCCAGTCCGTCGTGTAGACGAACCCGTCGGCGCCGTCCGCCGCCCAGCCGTCGGCCACGGCCCGGTCGAACAGGCCCACCGCGCCCTCGAGCAGGGCGTCGGGGGCGGCGTCGCCGAGGGCGGCCCGCACGTGCAGCGCGAGGCGGGCCCACTCCAGGCCGTGGCCGACGGTGGCGCCGTAGGGCTCGAAGGGGTGGTCGGGCTGGTCCCGGTGGTGCTCGAGCTGCGGGGCCCAGCCCGCGTCGAAGTGCTCGGGGATGCGCCACCCGTTGCCGGCCGCCCAGCCCAGGACCGTCGCCGTGATGCGCGCCGCCCGCTCGCGCCACACCGGGTCGCCCGTGGTGTCCGCCGCGCTGAGCAGCGCCTCGACGCTGTGCATGTTCGCGTTGACCCCGCGGTAGCCGGAGACCTCGGACCAGTCCTCGGAGGCGGAGTCCAGGTGCAGGCCCGGGCCGTCCTCCCAGAAGCGGCGGTCGAGGACGTCCAGCGCCTCGTCGAGCAGGGCCCGGGCCCCGGGCACGCCGGCGACGGTCGCGCTGGAGGACGCGAAGACGACGAAGGCGTGGGCGTAGGCGGCCTTCGTGCCGTCCCGGCCCTCGGGCCCGACGGAGGCGTACCAGCCGCCGTGCTCGCCGTCGCGCAGCGGGCCGCGCAGCCCGTCGAGGGCGGTCGCCGCCAGGGGGCCGGCCCCGGGCAGCCCCGCGAGGTGGCCGAGGGCGTAGACGTGCGCCATGCGGGCGGTGACCCACGTGTGCACCGGCCGCGACAGGTCGGGCGCGCCCTCGTCGTCGAGGTAGGCGGCCCCGCCGTCGGGGTGGGGGAACCTCCGGCCGAAGCGCAGCTGGAGCGCCAGCTGCTGCGCCAGCCAGGCCCGGTGGTCCGGCCCCTCGACCCATCGCGCACGCCCCGCCTGGCCCATGGTCCGTCCTCCTCGCCTCGTGCGACCGCTCCGTCGCGTGTCCGCCGCCGGCACCGTCGCGTGCTCCGTCCGCCCGACGGGCGCCGTCGTGCCCCGGGCGCGGCGTCCTGCCGCGGACCGGGCGCCGCCCATCCTGCCGTGCGGCGGGCGCTCGGCGCGCGCACAGGCCGGGCACGGCCCACGGCGTGCCCGGCGCCGGTAGCGTCCGGGGCGCCGGCGTCGCGCGTGTCGCCGGCGACCCGCCCGCCCACCGCACGGGACGACCGGAGGCGCACCGATGACGACACCGCTGGCCGTGCCGCGGCCCCGCGAGGCCGTCCTGCTCGTGAACGTCCGCTCGCGCCGCGGCGCCGCGCTGCACGGGCAGGTGCGCGCGATGCTCGAGGCGCGCGGGGTCGTCGTCACGGCGGAGCACCTCGTGCGCGACCCCGCCGGGGAGCTGCCGACGCTGCTCCCCCGCGTCCTGGCCGCCCGTCCCCCGCTCCTCGTGGTCGGCAGCGGCGACGGCACCGTCGCGAGCATCGTCGACCACCTGGCGCGCACCGACACGGTGCTGGGCTACCTGCCGCTGGGCACGACGAACAACTTCGGGCGCAGCCTCGGCCTGCCGCTGCGGCTGCGCGACGCCGTCGACGTGGTGGCGGGCGGCGAGGTGCACGCCGTCGACCTCGCGCGGGCCAACGGCGACTGGTTCGCCAACCTCGTGAGCATCGGCATCTCCGGCGAGGTGGCCGGGCGCACCCCGCACGCCCTCAAGCGCCGCATCGGGCGGGCCGCCTACGCCGTGACCGCGGGCCGGGCGCTCGTGCGGCACCGCGCGTTCACCGCCGAGGTGCGCAGCGGCGACCTCACCTGGCGCTTCCGCACCCACCAGCTCAACGTCGCCAACGGCGGCGTGCACGCCGGCACCGCCATCGCCGCGGACGCCGGCATCGAGGACCGGCTCCTCGTCGCCTACGCGCTCGGGGGGCCCTCGCGCCTCTCCGCGGTCGGGGCCACCGTCCACCAGGCCCTGACGCCGTGGCAGCCCATGGCGCGCAAGGGCTACCTCACGGGCACGGAGTTCCACGTGTCGACGGACCGCCCCCTGGCCCTCGACGTGGACGGCGAGATCACCGGCACCACGCCCGTGCACGTGACGCTGGCCGCGGAGGCCCTGCGGGTCCTGGTCCCCGCGCGCCGGCCCGGCCCCCGCTGACCCGTCCGGTCGCCGGGGGCGGCGGCGGCGGCCCGCGACCTACCCGTGGCCGAGGAGGCCGCCGGCCCAGGCGGGCACGAGGGCGAGGGTCGTGAAGCGGACGGCCCGGCCGACGAGGCAGGCGGCGGCGAAGGTGCGCACGCCCAGGCGCGAGGCCCCGGCGTAGGCGGCCACCGCCAGCAGGGGCGGGATCCCGATCGCGCCGCTGGTCACGACCACGGCCGGACCCGCGCGACCGTCGAGCAGGGCCAGGGCGGAGCGGTGGACCACCGCCAGGCCGCGCCGGGCCCCGGTGAGGGCCGGGGCGGCCCGCCGGCGCGCCCGGGCCAGGGGCCCCTCGCCCCGGGTGCGGTCCGACCGCCGGCCGCCGGCCCCGCCCGCGGCGTCCGCTCCCGGAGGCACGCCGTCGTCGCCCGGGGCGGGACGTCCGGTCCCGGCCGCGGCCACGACGGCACGGCGGCGCCGGGCGAGCAGCCGGTCCCACGGGCGGGCGCCGGCCGCCGAGCGGACCGACAGCACCAGGAGCACCTTGCCGACGGTCTGGCCGCCCGCGGTGCCGAGCGCCGCCGCGAGCGCGACCGTGCCCGGCTCCGCGACGGCCAGCGACAGGACGTACGCCTCGGCGGGCAGGAACGGCGTGACGGCGGAGACGCACCCGACGACGAGGCCCGTGAGCAGCGCGAGGACCGCCGGGACGAGGTCGGCGCTCACCCGGCGGCGGGGGCCGTGACGGCGCCGGGGTCGGCGGCGCGGGCGGGCACGGACGCCGGCCGCCCGCCGGTGCCCAGGTGGGCGCGGGCCGGGCGGCGCGGCGGCGCGGTCGCCGGGTCCCGCAGCAGGCGGACCACCCGCGCCAGCGAGAACGCCTTGACCAGCAGCACCGTCGTCGCCACGGCGACCGCCGGCCGCTGGTCCGGCACGAGCACGACGAGGAGCACGAGCAGCATCGTGTTCGTCGCCTTGGCCGCCGGGTGCCAGTTGAGGCGGTGCACGAGCGGGTCCACGAGCGCGAAGTAGTTCGGCGAGAGCACGGGCCAGCGCAGGGGCAGCAGGGACAGCACGAGGTCGACGACGGCGAACTGCACGAGGAAGACCGCGACGGGCCAGGGCGCGGGCACGAGCGCGGCGACGAGGAGGACGCACGGGACGGTGTTGACCCGGTCGCAGACGACGTCGAGCACCGCCCCGACGCGGGTCTCCTCACCGCGACGGCGGGCGACGGCCCCGTCGGCGACGTCGCCGATCCAGTACACCGCGTAGGCGAGGACCAGCAGCGGCCACGAGCGCAGCGCGGCCGCCGGGACGACGAGGGCCAGCGAGCCGACGGTCCGGGCCAGCGTGACGGCGTTCGCCGCGGTCCGCAGCGTCCGCCGGTCCTCGCAGGCGCACCCGCGCAGCCCGCACCTGTCGTCCCGCCCCTGCGCCATGCCGGCCGACGGTACCGGCGGGTCCGCGTCACCGGCGGCAGGACGCCCCCCTGCGGACGTGCTCGTCGCGGACGGCGTGGTCCCGCGGTTGCCGTCGGCGGCGACGTCGGTAGCGTCGTCGCCCACCCGACCCCTCACCCCGGGAGCGTCCGATGCCGCAGTCCCTCCGACCCGCCGTGGGCGCGGCCCTCGCCGCCGTCGCCGGCCGGCGCCCCTCCGCCGGCCCCCGGATGGACGGGCCCGGCGTCGGCGCCCGGATCGCCGACGGCCTCGTCGCGGGCTACCAGCGCCGGGTCTCGCCGCACAAGGGCTGGTCCTGCGCGCACCGGGTCGCCCACGGCGGGGACTCCTGCTCCGGCGCGGTGCGCGGGTTCGTGCGGCGGCGCGGGCTGCGGGGGGCGGTGGCGCCGACGGTCGCGCGGTTCGTCGCCTGCGCGGCGGCGGCGCGCCTGCTCCAGGCGTCCGACGTGCGGGGCGTGTGCTGCTGCGGGCCGATCCCCATCCCGTTCCGGTTCTGACGGACCGTCCCCGGACCGTCGCGGACCGTCGCGGACCGTCCGGGCGGTCAGTCCCAGTAGGGCGGGAGCTCGTCGTCGACGAGGACGCCCGTGCGGGCGAGGGCGTCGGCGAGTGCGGCGGACAGGTCGGGGGCCAGGGCGGGTGCGCTGCTCATGCCCCCATGATCGACGCCCGCCCGGCCGGACCTGAGGGACTCAGGTCCCCCGGCACGGATCCTCCACAGCCCCCGCCCGCCCTGCGCGGGTCACGGGCGCGGTCCCCCCACGGGGCGAGCGCCGGGCCGAGCGCCGGGCCGTCCGCCGGACCGGCCGCCCAGAGCCGCGACGCCGAGCGCCACGGCGGCGAGCGCCAGGGCCGGCGCCAGCACGCCCGTCACGCCGCGGCGCACCCCGGCGACGACGGCGAGGTCGCCGGCGGGGACGAGGACGGGGTCCGCGTCGGGCGCGTCCTCCGCACCGGCGCCGGCACCCCCCTCCGGGCCGCCCACGGACCGCCCCTGGTCGTCGGTCCCCACCGCCCGGGTTGCGAGCTCGGCCCGGGCGGCGTCGTAGCGGTCGAGCACGATCGCCGTCAGGCGCGGGTCCGGCGCCAGCGGGGCCGTCACCACGTCCGCCCCCGCCTCCAGCAGCCGGTCGAGGAAGTACCCCGGCGCGAGCAGGTAGGAGGCGACGACGACCCGGCCCCCCGGGACCAGTCCCTCCCGGGCCGCTTCGACGGCGTCCGGCACGCGCGGCCGGGCACCGGCGCCGTACGCGACGGCGACCGGTCGCCCGAGGCGCCGGGCCAGGGCGGCGCGCACGACCTGGACGGCCTCGGCCGCCGCCGCCACGCTCGAGCCCGCCGCGGCGAGCACGACGTGGTCCTCCCGCCGCAGGCCCACCGCCTCCAGCCGGTCCACCAGCACGTCGACGAGCCGCTCGTCGGGCCCCAGCGGCGCCGCGGCCACCGCGCCGGGCCGCGCGACGGCCTCGGCGATGTCGACGGAGGTGTGGAACCCCACGGACAGCAGCAGCGGCACGACCACCGCCTCGGGCGCGGCGGCGAGGGCACCGGCCACGACGTCGCCGACCTCGGGCGTCTGGACGTCGACGAACGCCTCGCGCACGTCGAGGTGGGGCCGGGCCTGCCGCACGGACTCGACGACCGAGCGCACCGCGGAGCGGCCGGCGAGGTCGTCCGTGCCGTGCGAGCAGCCGACCAGGGCCGGCGGCACGGGCCGCACCTGCGGGGTGGTCATGCGTCCTCCTCGAGCTCGAGCCGGTAGCCACGCTTGACCACCGTACGGATGAGGGCGCGGCTGCCCGTGGCCTCGCGGAGGCGGGCGATCGCCACCTCCGCCGCGTGCGGGTCCCGCGAGGCCCCGGGCAGCGCGGCCAGCACCTCGTCGCGCGGGACCACGCGCCCGGCGGCGCCGGCGAGCAGGCGCAGGACCTCCAGGCCCGTCGGGGTGAGGGCCAGCACCTGCCCGTCGAGCACGGCCGCGTTGCGGTGCACCCGCAGCGGCCCGGCGACGGTCCGCAGCGCCTGGAGCCCGCCGTAGTGCGTCACGACGGCGCGCACGAGCGAGCCCAGCCGGCCGCGGTCGGGCACGAGGGGCTGCACGCCCCGGTCGAGGAGGGGCCGGGCCGTCACGGGCCCGACGGCGGCCAGCACGAGCGAGCCGTCCGCGGCGCGCGCCCGCACGGCGTCGGCGACCCCCTCCGCGTCGGCCGCGGCGAGCCAGGCGGCGGTCGCGGGCGCCGACGTGAAGACGACGGCGTCGACCTCCCCCGCCGCCGTGGCGCGCACGGACGCCGCCACGACCTCGGGGTCCGGCGGCGGGCCCCAGCGGTACACGACGAGGGACCGCACCCGGGCGCCCGCGGCGGTGAAGGCGGCGTCGAGGCCGTCGTCGCCGGCGCCGTGGTGCTGCACGGCGATGTCCCGGCCGGCGACGCCCTCGTCGAGCAGCACCTCCGCGATCTCCGCGCTCGTCTCGGACTCCGCGACCCAGTCCGCCGTGAGGCCGGCCGCCTGGATCGCCCCGCGCGCCTTGGGGCCGCGGGCGATGATCCGGGCGCGGGACAGCACGGCGACGAGGGGCTCCGCGAGCCCGGCCGCGTCGGCGGCCTCGACCCAGCCCCGGAAGCCGATGCCCGTGGTGACGACGACGGTGTCCGGCGGGTCGGCCAGCAGGTCGCGGGTCGCCGCGACGAGGGCCGCGTCGTCCGTGTGGGGCACCATCCCGAGGGCCGGCGCGTGCCGGACGGTGGCGCCGCGCCGCATGAGCGCGGCGGACAGCTCGCCGGCGCGCCGGTCGGCCGTCACGAGCACGACGCACCCGGCGAGGACCTGGTCCATGGCCTCGCCGGCACGGGTGGGGACCGGGGCGGGGGCGGCCGTCGCCGTGCCGGGGCCGGGCGCAGCGGTCACCGGGACGCGACCGCCCCCGGGGCCGCGGCACCGGCGAGCAGCCCCTCCGCGGCGACCTCGCCGAGCACGACGACGGCCGGGGCGTGGACGCCCGCCCGCGCGGCCACGCCGACCACGTCGCCGAGCCGGGCGCGGGTGACCCGCTGGCCGGGCAGGGTGGCGTTCTCGACGATGGCGACCGGGGTGCCGACGTCGACGCCGCCCGCGAGCGCCTCGCCGACGAGGTCGGGCAGCACGGCGACGCCCATGAGCACCACGATGGTGAGCCCCCGCTCGCGCAGGCCGGTCAGCGCGGCGGCGCCCCAGCCGTCGTGCCCGTTCATGACGAGGAAGGCCCCCACCGTGCCGCGGTGGGTCAGCGGGATGCCGGCCGCCGTCGGCGCCGCCAGGGCGCTGGACACGCCCGCGACGACCTCGACGGGGACGCCGGCCTCCCGGCACGCGAGGACCTCCTCGCCGCCGCGCCCGAAGACGAAGGGGTCGCCGCCCTTGAGGCGCACGACGACGTGCCCGGCGAGCGCCCGCTCGACGAGGATCCGGTTGATCTCGCGCTGGGGCACGGGGTGGTGGCCGGGCTGCTTGCCGACGTCGACGACCTCGACGTCGGCGGGCAGCTCGTCGAGCACGCTCACGGGCCCGAGGCGGTCGGCGACCACGACGTCGGCCTCGGCCAGGGCGGCCCGGGCGGCGAGGGTGAGGAGCCCGGGGTCCCCCGGCCCCCCGCCGACGAGCACCACGCGCCCGTGGCCGGGACGCGCGGCGCGGCGACGGCGCAGGTCGGCGCCGCCGGCCTCGAGGTGCGCGGCGAGCGCGTCGCGCACCGCCACGGAGCGCCGCGGGTCCGCGACCGCGGTGGAGACCACGCCGAGCAGGACGTCGCCCTGGCGCGCGACCGCCGGCGTGCGCGCGGTGCCGCTCGCGACGTCCCCGGCGTGCACGCAGAAGACCCGGCGGTCCTCGGCCCAGCGCACCACGGCGGCGTCCGCGGCGGGGTCACCGGTCGCGGTGTGCACGAGCCAGGCCTCGTCGAGGTCGGCGGCCTCGACCCGGCGCCCCTCCCACCGCACGCGGCCGGCACGGACGACCTGGGCCAGCGCCTCGCAGAGGGCCGGGGCGACGACGAGCACGTCCGCGCCCGCCGCGAGCAGGGTCTCCGCGCGGCGCGCCGCCACGGGACCCCCGCCGGCGACGAGCACCCGGCGACCGGTGAGGTCCACCCCGAGCATCGCGGTCATGCCACCTCCTCGTCCGCACGCGCCGGCCCGGACGGGACCGACGGGGGTCACGGTACGAGGACCATGTTTCCGCCAGTGGCACGCGCAGGTCACCTCAGCGCAACGCGGACCTCACACGGCGCCGCGTCTCACGGTGAGGACGGCAGGTCAGGGCGCCGACGGGCGCGGGGAGAGGCCGCACCACGGGCTGCCCCCGCGCGTCACCGGCGACGCAGGAGGCCGACGGCGAGCGCGGTCGCCGTCCCGGCCGCCGCCGCGGCACCCGCGAGGACGCCGCGGTTGCGGTCCGCCCACACCTGCAGGCTGCGGTCCCGCGCGCGGTCGTCGAACGCCCCGTGCGCGCCGCGGTCACCGGGCACGGAGGCGTAGAGGTTCGGCCCCAGGTCGGGCTTGGCCTCGCCGGGGACCTGCTGCCCGGAGATCCCGTTGCGGGCGAGGTACCGGTCGAGCAGCGGCGCGGCGAACCGGTTGCCGAGGATCGTGTAGGCCGTGCTCGTCCCCACCCACATCGAACGGCGCGGGTGGCGGGCGACGTGCGCGACCGCCTCGGCGCCGACCTCGGGCTGGTAGATCGGCGGCACGGGCTGGGCCCGGTCGGGCAGGAGGTTCTTCAGCCAGTCGAACTGCGGGGTGTTGAGCGCGGGCATGTGCACCATGCAGACGCGGACGTGGCTGCCGGCGCCGAGCAGCTCGGCCACGACGGACTCCGTCATCCCCACCATGGCGTGCTTCGCCCCGCAGTAGGCCGACTGCGCGGGGATGCCGCGGTAGGCCAGGGAGCTGCCGACCTGCACCACCGTGCCGCGGTCGCGGGGCACCATCCGGCGCAGCGCCGAGCGGGTGCCGTTGACGAAGCCGAGGTACGTCACGGAGGTCGCCCGCTCGTAGTCCTCGGGCTCGACCTCGAGGAACGTGCCGAAGACACCCGTCATGGCGTTGTTCACCCAGAGGTCGACCGGCCCCAGCCGGTCCTCCACCGCGGCGGCGGCACGCTCCACCTGGGCGTGGTCGGCGACGTCGGTCGGCACCGCCAGCGCCCGCCGGCCGAGCGCGGCCACGTCGGCCACCGCCCCCGACAGCCCGTCCCGGCCGCGCGCCAGCACGGCCACGTCCCAGCCGTCCTGCGCCAGGCGCCGCACGATCGCACGGCCCAGCCCCGCGGAGCCACCCGTGACGACGGCCACGCCCCGCGGCCCGGGGGGCGCGACGAGGCTCTCGAGCGCGTCGCCGCCCGTGCCGGTGGTGCCGGTGGTGCCGTCCGTGCTGCCCGTGCTGCCCGTGGTCATCGCGCTGCCCCTCTCGCCGGGCGCCACGGCGGCGCCCGAGCCGATCCTGGGCGCGCCGCGCCGGCACCGCATCCGGTCGCGGCCCCGTCGCGCCGGGCCGCCCACAGCGCCGGGCGCCCGGGCTCGAGCCGTCCGGCGCGGCGGTGGCGCGCCGGGCGGGCGGACACCACGCCGTAACATCGCCGCGTTAGCGTCCCGGGCGGCCCGCCCACCCGGCGGCGGCTCCCACCCCCGGTCGGCCCGGGACGCCCCGCGCGTCGACGGCCGGTCACGGACACCGCGCCCGCCAGCGGCGCCCTGGAGGACACCCGTGCGCAGCACACCCCTCGCCCTCGTCCCGGCTCTCGCCGCGGCCTCGCTGCTCCTCGCCGCCTGCTCGGGCGAGCCCGCCGCCGACGGCGCCTCCTCCGGCGCCCCCGCCGCGGGCGAGGAGGTCGTGGGCTACGACGTCTCCGCCGTCGAGGCCGACGAGGAGCTCGCGGGCCTGCTGCCCGCCGACGTCGCCGAGGCCGGCACCCTCGTCGTCGGGTCGGACGCCAGCTACGCGCCGGCCGAGTTCATCGCCGAGGACGGGCAGACGGTCGTCGGGTACGACGTGGACCTCATCACGGCGGTCGCCGCCCGCCTGGGCCTGGAGGCGGACGTCCAGCCCGCGGACTTCACCGGGATCATCCCCGCCATCGGGTCGCGCTACGACGTGGGCATGTCGTCCTTCACGATCAACCCCGAGCGCCTCGAGCAGGCGAACATGATCAGCTACTTCGAGGCGGGCGAGGCCTACGCCGTGCAGGCGGGCAACCCCGAGGGCGTCGACCCGGAGAACCTCTGCGGGCTCGTCGTCGGCGTCCAGACGGGCACGGTCGAGGACGAGGAGCTCGAGGCGACCCTCATCCCGGAGTGCGAGGCCGCCGGCGACCCCGTCGAGCCGCTGCGCTTCGAGGCCCAGACCGACGTCACGACGGCGCTCGTCGGCGGCCGGGCCGACGTCATGTGGGCGGACTCGCCGATCATCGCCTACGCCGTGGAGCAGACGGGCGGCCAGCTCGAGCAGCTCGGCGACGTGTTCGCCAGCGCGCCGCAGGGCATCGTCGTGTCGCAGGACGACCCGGAGCTGACGGAGGCCGTGCAGGCGGCGCTGCAGTCCCTCATCGACGACGGCACCTACGGCGAGATCCTCGCGGCGTGGGGCAACGACGCGGGGGCCGTCGAGACCGCCGAGCTCAACCCGAGCGTGGGCTGACGCCCGTGAGCACCCCGCGGACGCCCGCCGGCGAGCCGGAGCGGATCCACGCGGTCCCCGTCCGGTACCCCGGCCGGTGGGTGTCCGCGGCCGTCGTCGCCGTGCTGGCCGCCATGGTCGTGCACGGCCTCGTCACGAACGACACGTTCGCCTGGCCGACCGTCGCCGAGTACCTGTTCAGCCCCAACGTCCTGCGCGGCGTCGGCTGGACGCTGGGGCTCACGGTCGGCTCCATGGTCATCGCCGTGCTGCTCGCGGTGCTGCTCGCGGTCATGCGGCGCTCGGACAACCCCGTCATGCGGGGCGTGTCGTGGACCTACATCTGGGTCTTCCGCGGCACCCCCATCTACACGCAGCTCGTGTTCTGGGGGCTGCTGTCGGTCCTGTACCCCGTGATCTCGCTCGGGGTGCCGTTCGGGCCGGCGTTCGCGGAGTTCGACACCCAGGACCTCGTCACCGCCGGGCGCGCCGCGCTGGTCGGGCTCGCGCTCAACGAGGCCGCCTACCTCGCGGAGATCGTCCGGGCCGGCCTGCAGAGCGTCGACCCCGGCCAGTCCGAGGCCGCCCGGGCCCTCGGCATGAAGGACCCCGCGATCCTGCGGCGGGTCGTCCTGCCCCAGGCGATGCGCGTCATCGTGCCGCCGACGGGCAACGAGACGATCTCCATGCTGAAGACCACCTCGCTGGTGCTGGCCGTGCCGTTCACCCTGGACCTGCAGTTCGCGACGAACGCCATCGGCAACCGCACCTTCCAGCCCGTGCCGCTGCTCATGGTCGCGGCGATCTGGTACCTGGCCGTGACGAGCGTGCTCATGGTCGGCCAGCACTTCCTCGAGCGGTACTACGGCCGCGGCTTCGAGGGCCACCGTCCCGCCGGCGGGCGCGGCCGGCAGGCCGCCATCAACGCGGCGCGGACGACGCCCGAGGCGCCCGTCGTCGACGACATGGGCCGCTCCACCGGCGGCCCCACCGGAGGCCCCGCATGAGCACCGCCGCAGCAGCCCCCGCCCCCGGCGCCGGCCCGACCGGCGACGTGCCGATGGTCCGCATGGAGGGCGTCCACAAGTGGTTCGGGCACGCCCACGTGCTCCGCGGCATCGACCTCGCCGTCCCCCGCGGGTCGGTGTCCGTCGTCCTCGGGCCGTCGGGCTCGGGCAAGTCGACGGCCCTGCGCTGCATCAACCAGCTCGAGGAGATCGGCGCGGGGCGGATCTTGGTCGACGGCGAGCTCATGGGCTACCGCGAGGGGGTGCGCCGCGGGGCACCCGCCCTGTTCCGGCTCCACCCGCGCCAGGTCGCGCAGCAGCGGGCCCGGATCGGCATGGTGTTCCAGCGCTTCAACCTCTTCCCGCACATGACGGCGCTCGGCAACGTCGTCGAGGCCCAGGTGCAGGTCCTGCGCCGCGACCGGGCCACCGCCCGGGCGCGTGCGCACGAGCTGCTGGACCGCGTCGGCCTGTCCGACCGCGTCGACCACTACCCCGCCCAGCTCTCGGGCGGTCAGCAGCAGCGGGTGGCGATCGCGCGGGCGCTCGCGATGGACCCCGAGCTCATGCTCTTCGACGAGCCCACCTCGGCCCTCGACCCCGAGCTCGTGGGCGAGGTGCTCGGCGTCATGCGGGACCTGGCCGCCAGCGGGATGACGATGGTCGTCGTGACGCACGAGATCGGCTTCGCGCGCGAGGTCGCCGACCAGGCGGTGTTCATGGCCGACGGCGTCGTGGTGGAGAGCGGCCCGCCCGGCGAGGTCCTCGTCGACCCCCGCGAGCAGCGCACCCGGGACTTCCTGGCCCGCGTCCTCTGAGACCGCCCGCACCGCGTGTCGAGCGCCACAGGGGCCGGGACCGCGGTGGGCCGACCGGCGGGGTCCCGGGCGGGCAGACTCGCGGCCATGCGGCGTGACGTGCAGGCCCACATGACCCTCGACGTGCAGCGCGCGTCCACGCTCGTCCTGGAGGTCGCGGTCGCCGACGAGCCGGGCTGGACGCTCGAGGAGCACTGGGACGTGACCCTCGACGGCCGCCCGATCGAGCCCCGGGAGCTGCGGGTGGAGCACGGGACCCGCTGGCACGTCCTCGACGCGGAGCCCGGCGCCCTGCGGATCGACTACCGCGCCACGGTCACGGGCCGCTCGGGGCCGGCACCCGTCGCCGAGGCCGACCTGCTGCGCTACCGCCGGCCCAGCCGCTACTCCGAGTCCGACACGCTCGGCCCGACCGCCCGCGCGCAGTTCGCGGGCCTCGTCGGCGCGGACCTGCTCGCCGCCGTGAGCTCCTGGGTGGGCACGCAGCTGTCCTACGTGCCCGGCTCGAGCGGCCCGACGGACGGGGCGGTGTCCACCCTTCTGGCCCGGCAGGGCGTGTGCCGCGACTACGCGCACCTCGTCGTGGCGCTGCTGCGCGCCCTGGACGTGCCGGCGCGGCTCGTGGCGGTGTACGCGCCCGGGCTGGACCCCATGGACTTCCACGCGGTCGCCGAGGCGTACGTCGACGACGCGTGGCGGGTCGTGGACGCGACCACCCTCGCCCCGCGGTCGACGCTGGTGCGGATCGCCACGGGCCGCGACGCCTCCGACACCGCCTTCCTGTCGGTGCACCACGGCGTGGCGGTGCTGGGCGAGCTGTCGGTGACGGCGGTGGCGGACGTCCTGCCCGACGACGACGTGCGCACCCTCGTCGCCCTCGGGTGACGCCGCCGGGGGGCGCCGACCCGCGCGCCGCGGTCGCCCGCCGCCCGGGCCCCGGTCCACACTGTGCCGTGCGCACCATGGGGGTCGAGGAGGAGTTCCTGCTGGTCACGCCCGGCGGCAGGCCGCGGGCGGTGGCCGGGGCGGTGCTGGCGGGCGAGCGCGCCGCGGCCGCGGCCGGCGACCCGGACGCCGCGACCGACCCCGACCGGCCCGGCGGCGACCTGGAGAAGGAGTTCACCCAGGAGCAGCTCGAGACCTCGACGCCGCCGTGCACGGAGGTGGGGGCCCTCCTCGACGCCCTGCGCACGGGCCGCGCGCACGCCGACGACGCCGCCCGCCGCGCCGGCGCCCGGGTCGTCGCGCTCGCCACCGCCCCGCAGCTCGTCCAGGCCACGGTCGTCCCCGAGCCGCGCGCCCTGCGCATCGGCGAGGTGTTCGGGCGGACGGCCGCCGACCAGCTCACCTGCGGCTGCCACGTGCACGTGGGCGTCGACGACGACGAGGAGGGCGTCCGCGTCGTCGACCACCTGCGGCGGTGGAACGCGGTGCTTCTCGCCCTGTCGACGAACAGCCCCTTCTACCAGGGCCAGGACTCGGGCTACCAGAGCTACCGCTCGCAGGTGTGGGGGCGCTGGCCCACCGCCGGCCCCACCGCGCCCTTCGGCGACGCCGAGGGCTACCGACGCGCCACGCAGGCGTTGCTCGACTCCGGCACGATCCTCGACGCGGGGATGGTCTACTTCGACGCCCGCCTCTCGGCCCGCTACCCCACCGTCGAGGTGCGGGTCGCCGACGTCTGCCTCGACGCGCGGGACGCCGCCCTGCTCGGGGCGCTCGTCCGGGCCCTGGCGGACACCGCGGTGACGGCGGACCCCGACCCGGACCCGCCGCGGGCCGAGCTGCTGCGGGTGGCCGGCTGGCAGGCCGCGCACGCCGGGCTGCGCGGGGACCTCGTCGACCCGCTGTCGGGCCTGCCGGCGCCGGCGGCGGACGTCGTCGGGCGGCTCCGGGAGCACGTGGCGCCCGCCCTGCGCGCCACCGGCGACCTCGCCTGGGTCGACGAGCGGCTCGCCGCGCTCCTCGCCGGGGGCACGGGCGCCGACGAGCAGCGGCGCTGGCGCGAGGAGGGGGCCGACGACGACGAGGTGGTCCGTCGCGCGCTGGGGCGCACCCGGGCCTGACCCGCCGGCCCCTCCCCGGGCCGGCGGCCGCCCGGGCACGACCGGGCCCGTCCGGGCGCGACCCGAGGACGTGATGCTGCCCACGTCGGGCGTCGGCGCGTCCCGTCGGCCGACCTCCCCGGACGGCACCTGACCTGCGGCTCTCCCCCTCCGGCGCGCCCCGCCGCCGGCGTGTGGTACTCCCTCCGGCACCACCCCCGCTCCGCGCGCCGAGCGCGGCGCTCGCTGGCATGGTGTGCGCATGCAGATCTGGCCCGGACGTCCCTACCCGCTGGGTGCCACCTACGACGGCAGCGGCACCAACTTCGCGCTCTTCTCCGGCGTGGCCGAGCGCGTGGAGCTCTGCCTCATCTCCGCCGACGGGACCGAGGAGCGGGTCGACCTGCGCGAGGTCGACGGGTTCGTCTGGCACGGCTTCCTGCCCTCGGTCCAGCCGGGCCAGCGCTACGGCTTCCGCGTGCACGGTCCGTACGACCCGACGCAGGGCCACCGCTGCGACCCGAGCAAGCTCCTCCTCGACCCCTACGCCAAGGCCGTCACGGGCCAGATCGACGGCGACCCGTCGCTGTACTCGTACCAGTTCGGCAACCCGGACGAGCGGAACACGGACGACTCGGCCTCCCACACGATGCACTCCGTCGTCGTGAACCCCTACTTCGACTGGGGCCACGACCGTCCGCCGCAGCACGAGTACCACGAGTCCGTCATCTACGAGGCGCACGTCAAGGGCCTGACGAAGCTGCACCCGGCGGTCCCCGAGGAGCTGCGCGGCACGTACGCCGGCCTGGCGCACCCCGCGATCATCGAGCACCTGACCAACCTCGGCGTGACGGCCATCGAGCTCATGCCGGTGCACCAGTTCGTCAACGACCCCCACCTCGTCGAGAAGGGGCTGTCGAACTACTGGGGCTACAACACCATCGGCTTCTTCGCGCCCCACAACTCCTACGCGGCCTACGGCACGGACGGCCAGCAGGTCCAGGAGTTCAAGAGCATGGTCAAGGCCCTGCACGAGGCGAACATCGAGGTCATCCTCGACGTGGTCTACAACCACACCGCCGAGGGCAACCACATGGGTCCCACGCTCGGCTTCCGCGGCATCGACAACGCCAGCTACTACCGGCTCGTCGACGAGGACCAGCGCCACTACTTCGACACCACCGGCACGGGCAACTCGCTGCTCATGCGGTCCCCGCACGTCCTGCAGATGATCATGGACTCGCTGCGCTACTGGGTGCAGGACATGCACGTCGACGGCTTCCGGTTCGACCTCGCCGCGACGCTGGCCCGCCAGTTCCACGAGGTCGACCGCCTCTCGGCGTTCTTCGACATCGTGCAGCAGGACCCGACGATCTCCCAGGTCAAGCTCATCGCCGAGCCCTGGGACCTCGGCGACGGCGGCTACCAGGTCGGCGGCTTCCCGCCCCTGTGGTCGGAGTGGAACGGCAAGTACCGCGACTCCATGCGCGACTTCTGGCGCGGCGAGCCCTCGACCCTCGGCGAGTTCGCCAGCCGCCTGTCGGGCTCCTCGGACCTGTACGAGCACACGGGCCGCCGGCCCATCGCGTCGGTGAACTTCGTCATCGCGCACGACGGCTTCACGCTCAACGACCTCGTCTCGTACAACGAGAAGCACAACGAGGCGAACGGCGAGGGCGGCAACGACGGGGAGAGCCACAACCGCTCCTGGAACAGCGGCGTGGAGGGCCCCACGGACGACCCCGAGGTGCTCGCGCTCCGGGCCCGCCAGCGCAAGAACTTCCTGGCGACGCTCCTGCTCTCCCAGGGCGTGCCGATGATCGCCCACGGGGACGAGCTGGGCCGCACCCAGCAGGGCAACAACAACGTGTACTGCCAGGACAGCGAGCTCGCCTGGGTGAACTGGGACCTCGACGAGGGCAACACGGACCTGCTCGCGTTCACGCAGCGGATCGTCGCGCTGCGCCGCAAGCACCCCGTGCTGCGCCGCCGCCGCTTCTTCGCCGGCGCGCCCGAGCACGGCGGCGAGTCGGACCTCAAGGACATCGCCTGGCTGAACCCTTCGGGCGAGCACATGTCCGACGAGGACTGGAGCGCCGGCCTGGCGCGGTCCGTCAGCGTCTTCCTCAACGGCGACGCGATCGTCGAGCCCGACGGCCGCGGCCAGGAGATCCACGACGACAGCTTCCTCCTGCTCTTCAACGCGAATCCCGAGTCCGTCGACTTCACGCTGCCGCCCGCCGAGTACGGGCCCCGGTGGACGGCGCTGGAGGACACCGACACGGCCATCGCGGCCGGCGACGTGCTCGACGCGGGGTCCACGGTGACGATCACGGGCCGCTCCCTCGTGCTCCTCACCCGTCCCCCGGTGACCACCGCCCCGAGCGCCTCGGGCACCGGTGCGGTCGCGGAGCAGGTGTCGGAGGCGGCGCAGGCGGTGCAGGCCGCGTCCACCACCGGCACGAAGCCCGCCCGCTCGCGCAAGAAGCCCGCGGCTCGATGAGCGACGAGCGCACCGTGCCGGCGCGGCGTCTCGTCGCGCCGGGGCGGCCCGTCCCCGTCTCCACCTACCGGCTCCAGCTCGGTGCGGACCTCACGTTCGACGACGTCGCCACCCGGGTGCCGTACCTGGCCGACCTCGGCGTGACGCACCTGTACCTGTCGCCGATCCTGCAGGCGGCCCCGGGCTCGACGCACGGCTACGACGTCGTCGACCACGACGTGGTCTCCCCCGTCCTGGGCGGCGAGGACGGCCTGCGCCGGCTCTCCTCCGCGGCGAAGGCGGCCGGGCTGTCGATGGTCCTCGACATCGTCCCCAACCACATGGCCGTGCCGACCCCCGCCTGGCACAACCGCCAGCTGTGGTCCGTGCTGCGGCTCGGCCCGGAGTCCCCCTTCGCGTCGTGGTTCGACGTCGACTGGTCGGCGGGCGACGGCGCGGTGCTCATGCCCGTGCTCGGCGACCGCATCGGCGCCGTGCTCGCCCGCGGCGAGCTCGAGCTGTCCACGGAGGACGTGCCCGGCGAGGGCGAGCTGCCCGTGCTGCGCTACCACGACCACGTCTTCCCCGTCCGGGCCGGCACGGAGGCTCTCCCCCTGGCCCAGCTCGTCGAGGCGCAGCACTACCGCCTCGCGTACTGGAAGGTCGCCGACGAGGAGCTCAACTACCGGCGCTTCTTCGACGTCGGGACGCTCGTCGCGATCCGCGTGGAGGACCCCGAGGTCTTCGACGCCACCCACCGGCTCGTGCTCGACCTCATCGCGGACGGCACGATCGACGGCCTGCGCATCGACCACCCGGACGGCCTCGCCGACCCGGCGGGCTACCTGACCCGCCTGCGCGAGGCCTCGGGCGGCGCCTGGGTGTCGGTGGAGAAGATCCTCGCCGGCGACGAGGAGCTGCCCGCCGACTGGGAGACCGTCGGGACCACCGGCTACGACGCGATGTGGCGCATCCAGCAGACGTTCGTCGACCCGGGCGGCGCCGCGCCGCTGGGCTCGCTCATGCACCGGATCACCGGGGACACCTCCGACGCGCTGCCCGTCCTCACGGAGGCGGCCAAGCGGGAGATCATCGACGGCGCCCTCTACGCCGAGGTGCACCGGCTGACGTCGCTCGCGGCGAGCATCTGCGCCGACGACCTGCGGCTGCGCGACCACACCTGGCGCGCGCTCGAGGACTGCCTCATCGAGCTGCTCGTCGCCTTCGACCGCTACCGCGCCTACGTCGTCCCGGGCGAGACCGTGCACCGCGACTCCGTCGAGGCGATGGAGGAGGCGGCCGCGATCGCCCGCCGCCGTCTCGGCCCCGACCGCGCCGAGACGATGGACGTCGTCGTCGACCTGCTGCTCGGCCGCGAGGTCGGCTCCGCGGGTCGCACCCGCGGCGCGCGGCGCGACGAGCTCATCGTCCGGTTCCAGCAGACCTGCGGCGCCGTCACCGCCAAGGGCGTGGAGGACACGACCTTCTACCGCTGGACGCACCTCGTCGCGCTCTGCGAGGTCGGCGGCGAGCCCGAGCGCTTCGCGCTGACGCCGACGGAGCTGCTCGCGTGGGCGACGAAGGCCCAGGCGCTGCACCCCCTGGCGATGACGACGGGCTCGACCCACGACACGAAGCGCAGCGAGGACACCCGTGCGCGCCTCGGCGTCCTGTCGGAGCTGCCGACGGAGTGGGCGTCCCTCGTCGAGGGGCTGCGCGCCGCCACGGCGCCCTACCGGTCGGCCATCATCGACGGCCGCACGGAGTACATCGTGTGGCAGACGCTCGCCGGCACCTGGGGCCCCGAGGGTCCGATCGCGACCGACCGGCTCACGGACTACCTCACGAAGGCGCTCCGCGAGGCCAAGAGCCGCACCACGTGGACCGCCCCCGACGAGGCCTTCGAGCGCGCCGTGCTCGAGCTCGTCACGCGCGCCGTCGCCGACGAGCGCGTCACCGAGCTGTTCGAGGCCTGGGTGCAGCGCACCGCGCCGGCCGTCCGGGCCGCCACGCTCGGCACGAAGCTCGTGCAGCTCACGCTGCCCGGCGTCGCCGACGTCTACCAGGGCACGGAGGTGACCGCCGTGTCGCTCGTCGACCCGGACAACCGCCGCCCCGTGCACGCGGGCTCGCTGGCCGCCCGGCTCGAGCGGCTCGACGAGGGCGCCGGCCCGCGGGACCTGGACGACGAGAAGCTCCTCGTCACCTCCCGCGCCCTGCGGCTGCGGCGCGACCTGCCCGAGGCCTTCGTCGGCCCGGACGCCGGCTTCGTGCCCCTGGCGCACTCCTCCGGCAACACGATGAGCTACGCGCGCACGGTCGCCGGCGAGCCCCGGGTGGCGGTCGTCGCCACGCGGCTCGCCGCGGCGGTCGACCGCCTCGGCGGCTGGGACGAGCACACCGTCGCCCTGCCCCCCGGCGCCTGGACCGACGTCCTCACCGGCCGACCGGTCGAGGGCGGGGTCGTGCCCGTCGCCCCGCTGCTCGACCGCCTGCCCGTCGCGCTCCTCGTCCGCGCGGACGGCACCACCACCCCGGAGGACCGGTAGACCATGCGCCCCCGTGTCTGGGCCCCCGCCGCCGGGCGGGTCGACCTCGTGCAGCCCGCGTCCGGCCGGACCGACCCGATGCAGCCCGGCGACGGCGGCTGGTGGGTCGCCGGCGAGGACCTCCCCCACGGGACGGACTACGCGTTCGCCCTCGACGGCGGGGACCCCCGGCCGGACCCGCGCAGCGCGTGGCAGCCCGAGGGCGTGCACGGGCCGAGCCGCGTGTTCGAGCCGTCCCGCTTCGACTGGAGCGACGACGGCTGGGACGGGCTCGACGTGCGGGGCCGCATCGTCTACGAGCTGCACGTGGGTACCTTCACGCCCGAGGGCACCTTCACCGCCGCCGCCGAGCGCCTCGACCACCTCGCCGCGCTCGGCGTGGAGGTCGTCGAGCTGATGCCCGTCGCCGCCTTCAACGGCGCCCATGGCTGGGGCTACGACGGCGTCGCGCTCTACGCCGTGCACGCGCCCTACGGCGGCCCCGCCGGGCTGCAGGCCTTCGTCGACGCGGCGCACGCCGCCAGCCTGGCGGTCTGCCTCGACGTGGTGCACAACCACCTGGGCCCGTCCGGCAACTACCTGTCGGAGTTCGGCCCGTACTTCACGGACACGCACCAGACGCCGTGGGGCTCCGCCATCAACCTCGACGCCGAGGGCGCGCACGAGGTCCGCCGCTGGATCCTCGACAGCACGGCCCGGTGGTTCCGCGACTTCCACGTCGACGCGCTGCGCCTCGACGCGGTCCACGCGCTCGTCGACACCTCGGACCGCCACGTCCTGGCCCAGCTGTCCGACGAGACGGCGGACCTGTCCGACCGGCTCGGGCGTCCCCTGTCCCTCGTCGCCGAGGTCGACCTCAACGACCCCGTGTCCGTCACCCCGACGGACGAGGGCGGCTGGGGCATGACCGCGCAGTGGGCGGACGACGTCCACCACGCCCTGCACGCCCTGTTCACGGGCGAGCGGCACGGCTACTACGGCGACTTCGGCGCCCCCGAGACGCTGCGCAAGGCCCTCACGAAGGTCTTCGTCCACGACGGCACCATGTCGACGTTCCGCGGCGAGGAGTGGGGCGCCCCGGTGCCGCCCGAGCTCGACGGCCACCGGTTCGTCGTCTTCGCCTCCGACCACGACCAGGTGGGCAACCGCGCCATCGGCGACCGGCCCTCCGCGCGCCTCACCGACGGCGAGCTCGCGGCCGAGGCGGCCCTGGTGCTCCTGTCCCCCTTCACGCCGATGCTCTTCCAGGGCGAGGAGTGGGGCACCCGCGGCCCGTTCCAGTTCTTCACGGACCACCACGAGCCCGAGCTCGCGGACGCCATCCGCGAGGGGCGCCGGTCCGAGTTCGGCGCGCACGGCTGGTCCGAGCTGTACGGCGGCGACGTCGAGGTGCCGGACCCGCAGGCCGCCCGGACCTTCCAGGACTCGACGCTGGTCTGGTCCGAGCTCGACGAGCCGGCGCACCGCTCCCTGCTGGCCTGGTACACGCGACTGGCGGAGCTGCGGCGCACGGCGCCGTACTTCGCCACCGGCGACCGCTCGCACACGGACCTGCGCTGGCACGAGGTGCCCCGCGAGGGCGGGGCCGCCGCGGCCACCCCGGGCGAGGCGGCGGGACCGGCCGGCGCCGGGGGCGCCACGACGGCGGCCGAGGCCATCACCGCGCTGGTGCCGCCCGCGGAGGGCTTCCACGGCTGGCTCGTGCTGCACCGGGGCCGCGGGCGCGTCGCGATCAACCTCACCACGACGGAGCAGGCGATCCCGCTCGAGCCCGGCGAGGGCCTGGACGTGCTCGCGCTCTTCAGCGGCACGACCGCCGACGTCACCGACGGCGTGCTGCGCCTGGGCGCGAAGAGCGTCGCCGTCCTGGGCTGACGGGTGCGGCAGGATCGCCGTCGTGGCGGACCTGACCGACGAGATCGACGACCTCTACCGCAGCATCGGCGACTCCCCGGACCTGCTGGCGGCCGTGGACCGGGTCCTTCAGGCGCACGGCGCCGGCCCGGCCCGGGCGGCGTTCGAGCGCGCCGGGGCCCGGGACTTCCTCGGGCTCGAGGGCGAGGCGATCCCGCTGTACCGGGAGGCCCTGGACCGCGGGCTCGAGGAGCCCGAACGGCTCCAGTGCGTGGTCCAGCTGGCGTCCTCCCTGCGGAACGAGGGGGACGCCGACGAGGCCGTTGCCCTGCTGCGCCGGGCGCGCACCGGGGCCCCGGCGGAGGGCCGGGACTGGGTCGACGCCTTCCTCGCCCTGTCACTGCAGTCCGCCGGGGAGCCGGCGCAGGCCCTCGCCACCGCACTGCGCGCCCTGGCGCCGCACCTCACCCTGTACGGACGGGCCGTGCGCTCCTACGCCGACGAGCTCGACCCCCCGGCCCGTCCACCCGGCACCGTGTGACTCGGCGCGGGGCGCCGCGGCGCACGACGACGGACCAGACCAGCCCCGTGGCGACGTGCATCGCGGCGAGCGTCTCGGTCCCGTCCGGCTCCCCGACGGTCATGGCGCGCCGGCGAGCCGCCCGACGAGGAGGACCACCAGGTTCACGAGCAGCGCGACGCCGGCGGCCACGCCCGTCGTGCGGAGCACCCGGCCGGCGCCGACGGGCGCGGCGGGGCGGGAGCCGGCGTCTCGTCGGCGGCAGGGACGACAGGCGGGGTCATGGTGGACCTCTCGCGCCCTCGCCGAGGTGCCGACGCCTGCGACGTCACCGGCATCGCCGACCGGCTCGCCCGCGCCGGCCTCGCGGAGCGCGTCGAGGGGCAGGACCGCAGGGTGAAGCTCCTGCGGCTGACGCCGGAGTGGACGGCCCTGCGGACCCAGGTCGCCGAGCGCGTCGCGGCCGGCGCCACGGTCATGTCGAAGCTGGACGCGGGCGAGCGCGTGCAGCTGCGCGCGCTGCTCGACAAGCTGCCGGCCCGAGCAGCGCCCGCGCGGCGGTGCCGGCTGCCAGGATCGGCGCGTGGACGTCTTCGAGGAGATCGCCGACGAGCGACGGGCGCTGGCGCTGCAGCTCGCCGACCTGACCCCGCAGCAGCAGGCGAGCCCGAGCCTGTGCCGCCCGTGGACGGTCCACGACGTCGCCGCGCACCTGGTCATGCCCCTCGAGGTGAGCACCGCGCGGCTCGTGCTGGCGGTGCTCCGGGAGCGCGGGAGGTTCGACCGGGCCAACGTGCGCGTGACCGCCCGGCTCGCACGCCGGCCCTTCACCGAGATCGTCGACGTGCTGCACCGTCGCGCGCACGTCCGCTTCACCCCGCCCGGCGGGGGTCCGGAGGCCCCCCTCCTGGACGTCCTGGTGCACGGATCGGACATCCGCTGGCCGCTGGGGCTGCACCGCGAGGTCCCGGAGCCGCGGCTGGTCACGGCCCTGCGCTTCGTCGGGACGGCGCCCGCGGGGCTCGTGCCCCGGGGGGCGCTCGCCGGCCTGCGTCTGGAGGCCGAGGACGTGGGCTTCGCGCAGGGCCGGGGTCCGGTGGTGCGCGGCCCGGCGCAGGCCCTCCTGCTCGCCGCCACCGGACGGGCGGTGGCGCTGGAGGTCCTGCACGGCCCCGGGGTCGGCACCCTGCGCGCGCGGCTCGCCGCCGCCTGACGGGACCGCGACGAGCGCGCCGTGCGGGGGGACGCCGGTGGCCGACCGCGTCAGCCGACCGCGTCAGCCGACCGCGTCAGCCGACCGGGACCGAGAGGTTCTGCAGCCACTGCCGCCAGGCGGGCTCCTCGCGCCGCACGTGGTCGGCCGCGTCGGGCGAGAACAGGTACGCCCGCACGCCCACCAGGGCACGGTCCTCGGCCTCGCCGAAGGTGAAGGCGGTGAGCATGCCGGGCACGGGCCCCGTCAGACGCACGAGCGCCCGCCGCTCACCGACGCGCTCCACGGTCCCGCTCGTGCCGAGGGCCTCGAAGGCCTCCCCCTCGTCGCCGAGCGGCAGCGCGCCGCGCAGCGCCGACCAGACCGCGTCGGCACCGCCGGGGTGGGACGCGGTGACCTCGAGGGGGGTGGCCTCCTGACCCGCGAAGTGCGCGAGGTAGAGGCGCAGGTTGTCGAAGAACGGCATCCAGTTCGGCGCCATGTCGTCCCAGAACTCCGGCTCCCAGTCGGCGCCGGTGCCGAAGCCGCTGCTGGTCACCCGCACGACGCAGGTGCCGCCCGAGCGCGCCTCGACGACGAACTCCGAGGTCAGCGGGCTCACCGCGTCGGGGTCCTTGCCCATGAGGGCGGCCCAGTCCTCCTCGTAGACGAGGCGGCGGGGCGGGTCCCAGGCGGTGACCCGGCCGTCCGAGCCCATCTCGGGGCCCATGCTGAAGTGCAGGAGGCCGCCCTGGCGCTCCTCGATCCGCGTCGGCAGGAACCACGCGCTCATGCCCTGCGCGGTGGCGATCGCCTGCCAGACCTGTTCGGGGGTGCCCGGGACCTCGACCTCGAACTCCAGGCGGTACGGGACGTCGGGTGCGGTGCTCATGAGGTCTCCTCGGGTACGGGGTGGGCGGCGACGACGAGCCGGTGCGGCCGCCCGTCGTCGTGGTGGTAGCGGGCGGCCAGGTCCAGCACCGCCGCGGTCAGGTCCTCGGCGAAGGCGGCACGGTCGGCGGCTGACCGGAAGCCGATCCGCGTGTCGATGGTCAGCGTCGGGACCCGGACGCCGGACGACCCGGCGCGGCGCACCAGCGTCCCGACCTCGCGCACCAGCCGTCCGGCCAGCGCGACGAGATAGCCGGCCGACAGGCGGTCGGCGGAGGCGTCGGGGTCGGCCGCGGAGGCGCTGAGGGCCGCGGGTGACACGACGTACGACGCCGCCGTCGCCCGGAGCACGCGCTCCGTGATGCCGCCGTGCCGGCGCTCCTCGGACAGCTCCACCAGGCCGTGCGCCTCGAGCGCCTTGAGGTGGTAGTTGACCTTCTGGCGCGGGATCCCGACGCGGGCGGCGAGCCCGGCGGCGGAGGCCGGCACCGCCAGCTCCCCGAGCAGACGGGCCCGTACGGGGTCGAGCGCCGCAGCAGCCGCCTGCGCGTCCTCGATGACCTCGACGTCCTGCATGCCGACCACGGTCCTCCTGACAACAATTGTTGTCAAGGAATGAACAGGCTGACCTCCCTCCCCCACCGCGCGCTCGCGCAGCCCGTCCGGCCGACGACGGTCGGCGCCTCCGCAGGGCGAGGAGGACCAACGAGGGCCCGTCCCGCACGGCCTGCACCGCCTCGGGGTCCCACCCCGGCAAGGACCACGGCCAGTCCTGCCACCAGACCATCCGCGGACGCTAGCCCCGCCGGGCGACCGGCTCCATCGCGTTCCGCCCGGAGGTCGGACCGCACCCTCCGGCACCCGGGCGTCGAGGGACCCGCATCCTCACGTCAGCGGGGTCCGGTCCGATCGGGACCCCGGCGGCGCTGCGCGAGGCGGAGCCCGGCCCGTGCCAGGAGCGCCCCGAGGAGCGCGCCGAGCGTGTTGTGGAGCCAGTCGTTGCTCGAGCAGCTCCGGCCGAGCGCGGGCACGAGCGCCTGGACGGTCTCGATCACCAGCGACGAGCCGCTGGCGGCGAGCACGACGACCACGGGCCGACGCGTCAGCACTCCGGCCAGGAGGACCACCGGGACGAACAGGACGAGGTTCGCCATGGGTTCGACCGCAGCCAGCCGAGGGAGCGACCACTCGACCGTGCAGCCCACGTCGAGGTCGCGGCGCGTGGGGACCAGCGTCAGGAGCGCCACCAGGAGCACCGCCGGCGCGAGCAGCACGCGGCTCACCCGCGGCCTGCCGACGAGCCAGGCACCGACGGCCGGGCCGAGGACGACGAGGCCCACCAGGGCAGCCGTGGTCGTCCACGGGTGCTGGGCGAGGACCGTGGCGAGCACGGACGGGACGGTACCTCGGCCCCTCGCCACCCGGTCCCGACGACCGGAGCAGCCTCTCCCCGGGGCGGACGGCGTCGCGCCCCCGAGGTGATGCCTAGGCTGGCCGGGTGAGGATCCGCGAGGCGACGGACCACGACCTCCCGGTCCTGCGCGACATGCTGCTCGAGGCGTACAACTGGACGGGCGAGCGGCGGTTCACGCCGCAGCAGCTGCTGCGGGACGAGCACGCCGGCCGGTACCTGTCGGGCTGGCGACGGGTCGGCGACTTCGGCTTCGTGGCGCTCGACCCGTCGGCGTCCGACGACGCGGCGCTGGGAGCGGTCTGGGCACGCCCCCTGCCGGCGGCCGCCGCGGGGTACGGCTACGTCGCCGACGACGTGCCCGAGATCAGCATGGCGGTCGTCGCGCACGCGCGCGGGCGCGGCATCGGGGCCGCCCTCCTGTCCGCGTGCCTGGACGGGGGCCGCGCGCGGGGTTGGCGCGCCCTGAGCCTCAGCGTCGAGGACGGGAACACGGCGGCACGGCACCTGTACGAGCGGCACGGGTTCACGCCGGTCGGTCGCACCGGCGGCTCGGACACGCTGGTCGTCGAGCTCTGACGCGTCGGTCCGGCCGTCACTCGTCCCCGCGACGCCGGTCCAACGCGGCGGTGACGGCGAAGGACGTCATCAGGCCGATGCTGATCGACGCCGGACGGGCGAACCCGCCGATCGGGGCGGGCAGGACGCCGAACCCCAGCAACGTCACCAGCACCGACGACAGGGGCGTCACGACCGACGGCCACGCGGAGGAGGGGCTGGGACGACGCAGCGCCGACACCGTCAGGCCGGCGCTGTAGGTCGCGAGCGCACCGAGCGTCGCAGCGGTGCTGAGCGCCAGCAACGGGGTGGCGGAGCGCGGCGCGCGACGGGTCCCGGTGTCGGGGCCGGGGTCCTCCTCGGCCGCCCTCCGGTACGCCAGGACCACCGAGCCGCAGCACTGGTGGGTGAGCACCCCGGCGACCGCGAAGGCCGCGGCCGACGCCTCGGCGACCCGCCGGTCGCGCCCGGCGGGGAGCGTCCGGCTGATGCCGCGCATCGCCGGCCACTGCAGCAGGGCGATCCCGAGGCAGCCGATGACGGTCCCGGCCTGGATGCGACGCGCGGGGAGGCCGGCGCCGTTCCACAACGACCGCCACGTGGGGTCGGCGACGACGTGCGGGGGGACCCTGCCGGAGGCCCGGTCGAAGTCCCGGCCGGAGCAGGGCCGGCCCAGGACGAGGACGTCCCCGAGCGCGGACAGCAGGGCCCCGACCACGCCGACCACGGCGGGTCCTCGGCGGCCGGCAGGGCGCGGCACCACCGGAGTCCTGGCCACGACGGCATGCTAGCCCCGGAGGTGCCGCCGTCGAGGCGGCGCGGTCGACGGCGGCCAGGTTCCGCCGCGCGGCAGGGCCGGTGCGGACGCCCCGGCCCTGCCGAGATCGGCGGACGCGTCAGGTGAAGTAGAGCAGCCGGGCCGTCGACAGCCGGCGGTCGAGCTCGCGCTCGAACCAGGAGCGCACCTCGGTCATGACCGGCGCCGTGTACACGTGCTTGATGCTGGCGTACTTGCCCCGCTTGGTGGCTCGCTGCGCGGGGTCCATCTCGAGCTGGGTGCGGGGGTACCAGCCCAGCAGCACCTCCCGGCTCTTGGGCGTGAACCGGTGGGTGATGACCTCCGCCGTCAGGTCCGGGTCCGGGACGTCCGCCAGGGCGGACGCCACGTCGTCCAGCAGTGCGCCGTAGGCGTCCTGCCAGCCCGGTCCGGGGATGACCGGCGCGATCGTCAGGCCGACCGGGTAGCCGGCCAGCGCCAGCCGTCGCAGCGCGCCGAGCCGTTCGCGCACGCGGGCGGTGCCGCCTTCGAACCGCTCCGCACCGGCCGGGCCGGCGGAGTTCACGCTGAACCGCACGCGGGTGCGCCCGCCGTGCGGGAGGTCCAGCAGCGGTGCGACGTCGTCGAACTTCGTCGTGAAGCGCAGGCCCACCGGGCTCGGCCAGTCCCGCGTGCCGACGTGGGCGACCGTCGCGGCGAGGGACCCGGTGAGGTGCTCGATGCCGAGAGGGTCGGTGTAGCACGACACCTCGAACGTCGTGCCCTCACCGGCGCGATGGCGGGAAGTGCTGGTCACCCCTCCGCGCCCGACGTGCGTGTCCATGGAGGAGAGCACCTGCGGCAGGTCGGCGAAGACCCGCGTCACCGGAGGGCCGGCCAGGGAGCCGGCGAGGTAGCAGTACTGGCAGTGGGCGGGGCAGCCGACCGCCAGGTCGAGGCGCCAGTCGGCGCTCGGCGGGATCGGTGCGAGCCGGCGTGCCGAGGGGGCGGAGGTCACCACCGCGAGCGTCGACTTCGCCAGCGCGTACGTCGCGCGCTCGTCGTCCCCGCGCAGGGAGGGCAACCGGTCCGCACGCAGCAGCTCGATCCGCTCGACGCCGGCGGCCTCGCACCGGGCCACGATCGCCTGCCCGTGCGGGGTGTCGGCAGCGGAGGCGGTGACCAGCACCCTCTTCGGCTGCCACCGGCGCGGTGGACGCAACGACTCCTCCAGCGCCGCGTCCGCAACGCTCGCGGTGGGCGCGGAGCGGCCGGGGGCGACCGGGGCGGCGGCGGTGCCGGCCGCGAGGGGCCCGAGGGCCGGCGCGGCGGGGGGCGTGGGGATCATCAGGGACGTCAACGTCGGAGGACGCCCGCGTCGTCCCGAGGAGGGCCGTCCGCCGGGCGCGCGGACTCAGCCGCTCCTCAAGCGGGGACCGCCCGACCCTCCCCCGTCACGTCTCCGGGCGTGCGGAGCCCTCGCCTCCTCCCCGTCGGACCCGGCGACCATGGTGCCCCTCCCCGTCCCCGCCACCGGCAACCGACCCCGGTCGATCGCCCTCGCGCACGACCGAGGACGTGCGAGGCTCACGCGTACGACCGCAGCGGAGGGGGAGCACGTGCCGGACCACCACCGCTTCGCCGAGGTCGTCTGGGACGACGCCGAGGCCCGCCCCGACGACGGGGGCCCCGCGCAGGAGCGACGACGCCTGCCGCGACCACCCCGGTGGCTCGCCCTGTGCACCGTCGGCGTCCTGGTCGCCGGCGCCGGCGCCGTCCTGGCCGTCGACCTCGTCCGCGATGCACGCCTCGATGCCGAGCTCGCCGACGTCGAGGGCCTGTCGGTCCGGCTGGACGACCCGGTGCAGCCCGGCTGGGAGATCGACGACGCCCGCTACATGATCACCGCGACCGACGCCGTCGTCGTCGTGCAGCACGAGGAGCAGGTGACCGCCGTCGACACCCGGACCGGCAGGACGGTGTGGACCCGCCCCGGGAACTGCGACATCTTCCAGACCGTCGCCGATCGCAGCTTCGCCGGGCGGCGCACCGGTCACCACCGGCTGGTCTGCCGGGAGCCGGCACCCGGGACAGGGGCGGACCGGTACACCTCTGTCGCCACCGACACCGGCGCCGGGGCCGTCCCGGTCGACCTGCCCGCCGCCGAGTGGTGGTTCGGGCTCGAGGACCGCGTCGTGACCTACGGCCGCGATGACGACGACGTCCTGCAGGTCGTCGTCGCGGACGTCAGCGGCGCACACCCCGCGTGGACGTGGCGGGACAGCGGACCGACCGACGAGTACGCCCCCTTCGCGGCGTGGAGCCCCGACGGCACCACCCTCGTCGTCGAGGTGCTGGGACGGCAGACCACCCTCGACCTGACCACCGGTGCTGTCCTCCCCGTCGAGCCGGCCGGCGGAGGGCTGCCCGCTCGTGATCTGCCCGACGGCAGCACCCTGAGGGCCGCACGCGCGGGCGACGGGTCCCTGCACACCGGTGCGGTCGGCCCCGATGGTCAGGAACGCTGGAACCAGCCCGGGTACCCGCTGACCACGCGCCCCGACGACGGGACCACCTTCGACGTCGTCCTGCTGGGGCAGGACCCCGACGGTGGGGTCACCGCCGTCGACGCGACCAACGGGCGCGAGCTGTGGACCCTGCCCGAGCTGCCCCGCGTCGTCGCCGCCCTACGCGGCGTCCTCGTCGTGCCCGGCCCGCAGCGGACCACCGTCCTGGACGCGCGCGGGGGCACCCCCGTGTGGGAGCAGGTGTCGGTGTCCGTCTTCGGTGACGTCATCAGCGACGGGCGCGCTGTGCTGCAGATGGAGACCCGAGGTCTGTCCAACGTCCTGGCCGCCCGCGACCTCCACACCGGCGAGGTCCGCTGGGAGGTGCCCGCCGGCAACGCCACCGGCGACCTCTTCGTCCTGCCCGACGGGAGCGTCCTGCTCAACGGTGGGGGCACGACCGTGCGCCGCTTCGCCCCTGCGGGATGAGGCACCCGCTCGCGCCCCGGGGCTGGGCGTCGATCGTCTCGATCGACGCCGTCCCCACGGGGACATCTGCTTCTCCCCCGCCCCGTACGAGGCCGCCCCTCCCCGTCAGGGCCGCAGCGGCGCCGGCCGCAGGGTGAGTTCGGCACCCGCACGTCGCACGGACAGCATGCGACTCAAGACGCTCGGGCGGTGGCACGACCGGACACCCGCCTGGTGGCTGCGGGACGATGGGCGCGTGCGAACTCCGATGGTGCCCGCCCCGCCAACCGACCAGAACGCGAGGAGGACCGTGGCCCGTACCCCGCTCGCACTCTTCCGCGTCGTCGCCATCGCCGAGGCGGTGTCATGGACGCTGCTCCTTGCAGGACTCGTGCTGCGCCGGACGCTCGACCTCGACATCGCCGTGACGATCGGTGGCGCGGTGCACGGACTCGTGTTCCTCGCCTTCATCACCAGCACGATCGTCGTCGCCCTCAACCAGCGCTGGGGCGCTGGTGCGACCACCGTCGCGGTCATGAGCGCTGTCGTCCCCTACGCGACCGTCCCGGCCGAGCTGTGGCTGCGCCGCAGCGGGCGGTTGCACGGGAGCTGGCGGCGCGAGGAGAGCCGGCACCCGCGCGATCGCGCGTGGCACGACCGGGCGCTACGGGTGCTCCTGCGCCACCCGGTGGCCTCCGCCGCGGTGCTCGCGGTCGTCGTGGTCGGGGTGTTCGTGGTCCTGATCGCGGTCGGCCCGCCCGGTGGTCGTGGTTGACAGCCGCACGAGGTGGGCCCCCCGAGGGATGCGTCGTGAGAGCGGACAGCGGCAAGTCCGGGCGGCATCTGTGTGTCCCGTCCGGTCGGTGCGTTCAGCCGAGGACCAGTTCCCAGCCGGCGAAGTCGCACTCTCGCTCGATGCGTCGGAGGACGGACTCCCGGGGCCGCGAAGCAGTGTCGGGGAGGCTCGCGACATCAACGACCAAGTCAGGACGGTCACCAGCCGTCGCTTCGAAGAACACTCTGCGCCGGCACGCCGCGTCCGAGGTGGCGGACGGGCCGCGTGCGGGTGGGATCGTCGACGCATGACCGATCGCGACCCCGTCCCCCCGTACGACAGCAGCTCGCCCGATTCGGCTTCCGGCGGCACGGCGCTGCGCGACCGCTGGTGGTGGTCGGCCACGCTGTGGCTCGTCCTCGGGCTTGCGGTCATCGGCTACCAGGTCGAGCCGCTGCGCGGGACGAACCCGCTCTGGGCCAACTGGCTCGTCGCCGGGCTGGGCCTGCTCGTCGCCGCCTACGGCGGCGTCCGACTCGTGCGCGCCGCCCGGTCACGCTGATCGCCGACGCTACCGGTCGCCCGTTCCGTCGGCGGGTCCGAGCAGACCGGCACGCCGGGCCATCTGTGAGGATCTGAGCACGCCGAACGAGCGCTCCTCTTCGAGCCGGAGTCCTCCGCCCTCTAGTTCTCCATGTGCTTGTCGTCCCACCCAGGAGCAGACGGGGCTCGTACGGCGCCAACGTGGTCGACCATCGGGTTCCGATCGCGCGTGCTGCTCAGCGGCATGAGCGGATGGTGCGCGACCTGGAGCTCCTCCTGCGATGCTCGGCGCGTGCTCGCCAGACTGACGGCTCTGTGGCGTCGACGTCAGCAACGACGAAGAGCCCGCGCCTACTACGGCGACTGCCCCGCCTGCCGTCACGACTGGCGAGAGCATGACCCCTCCCAGGGGTGCGGGGAGTGCCGATACGAGCTCGAGCACGAAGACCCGAGCGCACCGCACGCGATCTGCTTCGCGACGGCGCCGGGCTGGACAGCCTGAGCCCTCCCCGGGCGCCAACGGCTGGCGGCTGTACGCCTGCCGTCGAGCGATCAGCGACGAGAGCAAGCCGGCGCAATTGCGCTCATCGCGGCAGATCCGGGCGAGCGTAGCCGCCCTCAACGCGGCAGATCCGGGCGAGCGTAGCCGCCCTCAACGCGGCAGATCCGGGCGAGCGCAGCCGCCCTCAACGCGGCAGATCCGGGCGGTCGTGCCAGGCCGCGGCCTACCGGCGCGAGAACACGGCCTCGAGGACGCTTTCCAGCTCAGGAAGAGCGTCACTTGCGGGGCGCGATGCCCATGTCGCAAGTTGAGGGATCAGGTCGTCGTGCCCGGTCTCGCGCAGCTGCTGCTGTAGCGGTACGCCATCAAGATGGGCCTCGCTGATGTGAGGCTCCGGCAGCAGGTCGACGTAGACGTTGAGGTTTGTGCAGGCGCCGGGATCGTCGTTGTCGACACCGACGGCAAGGTGCGGGTACCGGGACCGGAAGTGCGCGTGAGGGGAGCAGTACACGACCGCTGCGCCTGTTGGTCCCTCGCCGGACTGCCCTGGCGCGAAGCCGGCCGCTGTCATGACCGGGTTCAGAGCTTCGGCGATCGCAGTGCCCACCGGCGATCGACCAGCATCGGACGGCTTCCTCATGGCGTCAGTGTCGCTGCCTCAAGCCGGGCGTGCCGAGATCCTGCCGGCGGCAGCGAAGTTGAGCAGGCCCGGGACGCTGGCACGCGCGAAGTCGGATCGCGGCATGAGCGTTTGTCTCGGATGGGTCCCGCTGTATTTCGGACGAGGACGCGAGCCAGCGAGCTCGGGACTCAGTCGAGTCCGAACGAGCCGACCAAGGTCAGACCTCCTCGCCAGGCATCGTGTGCGCGCACCCACTCCGCGGCGACGTCTTCGGCGAGCCCTCGGCAGGTGACCGCGATGAGCTGGCCCGGGGTCATCGTGGATGTGATCGACGCGTCCGATCGATCGGCCACAGTGAGATGGAGGTACTCCCGCCCGGACCATAAGACGGGCTCTTCCAACAAGGCGAGCAGGAGTTCTGGGCGGTCGCCACCCCGCGCCGGTAGGCGATCGATCAGTCGAACGGCCGCGCGACCGTCCGGGAAGAGCTCGTAGACGTCCCACGGGTCGCTGACTTGTATGTGAGCGCGCGCCCCGCGCCAGGCCTCGGCGTCGATCACAGCCCCCGTCACGAGCGCAAGCATGTCAGGCCGCCGCGGCCGGGCCGCAGTCGGCACCGACCGCGCGCACAGCGGCAGATCCGGGCGAGCGTGGCCGCCCTCAACGCGACAGATCCGCGCCAGCGCAGCCGCCCTCGGCACCCCTGAAGTGGGAAGTTACCTACCGAAGGACGTGATCACGCACCGCCATGCCGCCCTGCGGCGTCGGCGAGCTCACGTACGGTGACACCACCTGTGCGATCTTCGGCGACACGCTGAACCGGACATGTCAAGGAGGAAGCAGGTGCCGAGCCGCCCATCTCCAGCTCCCGGAGCGAGCGAAGGCGCCGCCGCGCATCGGGCCGGCGGTCCGTTGCCGGGCAGGAACCCCGACCTACTGCCGACCCCGTCCTTGTTGTGGGAGAGCTTTGAGGACTTCACCGAGCGCCTGCTCAGCGCTCACCGCTTCTGCGTTGAACCGCTACGCCATGTCGTCCGCGTCGAGCGCTGGGGCCGCCGGGGGGACAAGCAGGACGGCATCGACTTCGAGGGCGACCTCAGCGACGGAGCGTCGGCGAGCTGGCAGTGCAAGCGCCAGGACGCGCTAACCCCAGCCGACGTTCGGGCGGCGGTGACGGCTTGCACCTTTGAGGCGGACGTACACCACCTCGTCTTCTCGGGTGAGGCATCCCGCGACGCCCGCGACGAGATGGCGAAGTACTCAAGCTGGGAACTACTCGACCAGCGTGGCCTCGGCCGGCTCCTGGACGACCTCCCACTGCATAAGCAGCGGGAAGTCCTCGACGCCACCTGGGGAGTGGCGGTGCGCAAGAGAGTGCTCGAGGTACCGGGTGAGGATGCTTTCCTCTCCCTCGACGCCTTCGCCAGCGACCGACGGGACCCTGACACGGTGTTGAACGACCTGGGTCCCCGTCTTGGCCGCGAAGCCGAGCTGGAGGCCCTGGGCGCAGCCCTCGACCGCACCGCCGACTGGCCGGCCGTGGTGATGGTGACTGGACCAGGCGGCAGGGGCAAGACCCGGCTCCTGGTCGAAGCCCTCAGTCAATTCCAGGAGGAGAACCGCCAGATCCCCGTGCTGTGCCTGTCACCCGGCCGAACCGTAGACGCCGCGGCGCTGGCCGAGTTGCCGCAGACCCCGGCAGTCATCGTCGTGGACGACGCGCATCAGGAACCATCCGCCGTCGCTCCGCTGCTTCAGTACGTCAGGAATGTGGGCGGCACCCAGCTCGTTCTCTCCTCCCGACCCTCCGGGGTTGACGCGCTACGGGTCCGCGTTGCAAACGCCCGGTATCCGCTCAGCAGGGTCGAGACCGTCGAGGTGGACGAGCTCAAGAGGTCGCAGGCACGGGCTCTGGTTGCCTCCGTCACCGAAGGTTTGGGCTTGGTTTTAGCAGCACGCGAATACCTCACGGCGCAGGCCATGCATTCGCCTTACGTCGCGGTCATCGCCGCGAACCTCATTCGCCGCGGAGAACTCACGGCACCGCTTGTGGTCGATGGTGAACTTCGCGAACAGGTTCTCGCACGGTACGAGGAGTTGGCGGCCGGCGAGGTCGACGGCGTCCCGACGGGCACGGTTCGCCGACTTCTCGCCGTCTACGCGGCTTTGGGCCCCGTCGATGACGAGGGCCTACACGCGCACTTCGCCGAGTTCTGTGGTCTGCCCGTGGTGGACCTGCTCCGCCTGCGCAAGAGCCTGCACGACCGAGGCGTGCTGGTGACCCGCAGTGGACTCGTTCGAGTGGTTCCGGACGTCCTGGCCGACGACATCCTCGAGAGGGAGGCCGCGGTCGGCGCCGACGCCACCGGCTTCGCCGAGGAACTCTGGACCGCATTCAGCGGCACCCAAGCCGCGCGTTTGGTCATTGCGCTCGCAGAGCTAGACTGGCGGCTCACCGCGCAAGGCGGGCCTCCGGTCTTCGACGCGATTTGGGACGTGGTTCGGTCGGGACTCCGTACGGCCGATCACGACGGCCTGTACGAAGCCCTCGGCCGGCTCGAGCCTCTCGCTGTCACCCAGCCGCACGCGCTCGTGGATGCCCTCGAGGACATTCGGGCACGCCTCGATGGAACGGGGGCCGGCACCGACCCCAAGGGGCACGCAACTACCGTGCCGGACGAACCGCGCGACCCCTCGGCACTGGCCGGTGAGGCACAACCGCCGCAGTGGAGGAGGTCGGCTACGCCCGAGGAAGTGCGGCGGCGCATGCCGGAGCTGTATGGCCAGTGCGCGGCCAGCGCTCCGGACCTGCTTGAAACCGTTCTTGACGCGCTTTGGGCCCTGCGGCGCTACGACCCGCGCCCTACGCACCCGCATCCCGAGCATGCAGAGCGGGTGATTGCGGACCGTCTGGCGAACGTGGGCAACTTGCCCCACCCGTCGTTTCCCGCTCGGATCGTCGACCGGGTGCGGCAGTGGTTGGCAGAGCCGACGGACAACCGTGACGTCACGACGCCGCTGTCCCTCCTGCGGTCGCTGGTCGCGAAGGAGGGTGAGCGGCACTTCATGGAGGGCCCACGGCGGCTGGCGTTCCAACCTTTCGCGGTCTCGCCGACCTGGGCACGGCCAGTACGGGATGCGATCCGGTCGACGCTGCTCGAGCACGGCTGCGGCAGCGACCTGCGTCGCGCCGCGGTAGCGGTCGATCTGCTACGAGAGGCCTTGCGTCAGCCGTCCGGTCTATTCGGGCGACCGGTCAGCGATGACGAGGTACTTGCCTGGGAGAGCGACGATCTCGCCACGCTAGAGGTACTTCGGACGATCGCCGAGACGACCACGAGTGCGGTGATCCGCCGGTCCGTTCGTCACAAGATCGCGTGGACGGCGCAGCACGCCATCTCGCTGCCGCTGCGTCACGGCGCCCTGACGTTGGTCGCCGCTCTTGACGAGCGCGAAGACGATGTCGTCGAGCTGCTCCTGCACCCCAGAAGCTACGATGAGCCGACACGGCGGGGTGTCCCGGTGCCACCGCTGGTCGAGCTCCGCGCGGTCGAGGCGGCTAGGGCCGAGCACGATGCGCGGCAGTCGGAGGACGAACGAGAGGCGGCACGCTCCGCTCGGGTCCGCGAGCTGGTGGAACGTCAAGGCGCAGCGCACGACGCTCTCGTTGAACGAGCCGTGAGCGAACTGACGGCCCCCGACGATCCGTCCTACGTCGTTGCCGCCCTCGACGCCGTCTCCCGGGAAATCCGTACCGCGAATCCTGACCACCGCCTCTCGCTCTGGGCGGTGTGGCGCCAGCTCGGACTAGTCCGCCCCAGCCTCGTGCCGGGGATAGTGCTCGCGATCGCCGCTGGTCAAGCCGGACCACTGGACGACAACCTGGACCAGCTGCTCAACTGTTGGGCAGAGCACGACGAACCAACCTTGATCAATTGGCTGGCCCGCATGGAGGAGCAGCGGCTCGCAGTCCGCCTGGCAGTCGGTAACGTGTTCGCGAACTACCACTGGATAGACCGCGGCGGCCCTTTCGTCGACCTCTACCGACGAGGCACGCGCGACCCCGCAACTGAAGTCCGCGACAGGTTCCTCATGGGCAGCTCGCGGCTCCTCGTGGCCGACCCCGCAAAAACGGTCGGCGACCTCCTGGCCGAGGGCATCTCGTCTTTCGCGGCGACCCGCGTCCTTGAGCAGGCTTGCCACTACGACGGTTCCTCTTGGGGGCCCCAGCTGGCCGAACGTGACGCCGATGCAGTGCTCAATCTAGCCAGACGCGCTGGGTGGAACGACTACACCGTCCAGCAGCTCGTCAGCGGCATCGCCCAAGTCCACCCGCGGCTGGTACTCAATCACCTCGTGGCTGCACACCGAAGCGGGAGCCTACCGACGGACGACCACGGACTCGGCGCGACGTTCGATGACCAAGGCGAGGCACTGATCGCCTGGATGCTCGAACAGAGCCAGCAGGGAGACGTCAGTGAGGCGTCGGCGGTGGTCGAGTTCGTCGCCCACGGCGGACTGACCGGTGAACAGGCACAGCGGCTCCGGGTCGCCGCGGATGACATGGACGCGAGAGAGTTGCTCTCCCTGGCGACTCTGCTCAGGAGTATTCACACCTGGCCGCTGCGGCACCCTGAGCTGGCAAGGCGCTTCGTGTTGAAGGCGAGGGACCTGGGAACAGACGCCGCCGGTGTGCGCGCGGCGGTCGCGGACGCCATGCACCTTGGCATCTGGGGATGGATAGATGGAGTCTCCCCAGAACTCGAAAGTGCGCGTGCGGCAGCCACCGAATGCGCACTGGCGGAAGCCGATCCCGAACTACGGGAGGACTTCGAGGCCGCCCGTATGCGCTTCGAACAGAATGCGGACTGGCTTCTACGCCGCGAGGCGGAGGATGACGAAAGGGAGTAGCGCACCGTCTCGCCTCTCGCGTGGTGAATTCGACGCTGTTCCGCTTCGCAGATCAAGATTTGGCCGGAGGGTCGCCTAGTGGACCTGTCGGCAGCGCGCGCTCATCGGCATGAGCGGATGCTGAGTGGCATCCACCGAGGGGGCGCCTACCCGACGAGGGCCGCGCCGTCGCCGGCGAGCGAGCCCAGCCGCGACAGCGCGCGGAAGTACTTCTTGCGGTAGCCGCCCGCGAGCATCTCGGCGGAGAACAGCTCCTGCGTCCCGCGCCCGGACAGCACGACGGGGACGTCGCGGTCGTAGAGCCGGTCGACGAGCACGACGAGCCGCAGCGCGACGTCCTGCCGGGAGACGGGAGCCACGTCCGTCAGGCCGACGAGGCCGACGCCGTCCAGGAGCGCCCCGTACCGGGAGGGGTGGACGGTCGCCAGGTGCTCGAGCAGCGCGGAGAAGTCGTCGAGGGTCGCGTCGGGCCGGGCGTCGACGGCGGCCTGCACCTGGTCAGAGGAGACCTCGGGCGCCTGCGTCACGGTGCGGCGGTGGCGGTAGTCCTCGCCGTCGATGCGCAGCACCTCGAACCGGGCGGACAGGGCCTGGATCTCGCGCAGGAAGTCCTCCGCGGCGAAGCGGCCCTCCCCCAGCGACTCCGGCAGGGTGTTCGACGTGGCGGCCAGGGCCACGCCCCGGTCGGCGAGCTCGCGCAGGAGCCGCGACATCAGGACGGTGTCGCCGGGGTCGTCGAGCTCGAACTCGTCGATGCAGACGAGCCGGCGCTGCCCGAGGGTCTCGACGGTGGCCGCGAACCCGAGCGCCCCGACGAGGTTCGTGTACTCGACGAAGGTGCCGTAGA
This sequence comes from Cellulomonas endophytica, assembly GCF_004123805.1. Taxonomy (GTDB): domain Bacteria; phylum Actinomycetota; class Actinomycetes; order Actinomycetales; family Cellulomonadaceae; genus Cellulomonas; species Cellulomonas endophytica. The sequence continues at coordinate 43,284 of NZ_RWJX01000011.1, forward strand.
CCGTGCCCTCGACCCCGACGGCCTGCGCGAGGGACACGAGCAGGTGGGTCTTGCCGACGCCGAAGCCGCCGTCGAGGTAGACCGCGACGGGCTCGGGCCGCGAGCGGCGGAACCACGACCGCGCGCCTGCGCCGCCGTCGGCCACGCGGCCCGCGAGTTCCCGCAGGCGCTCCAGCGCCGCGGCCTGGGAGGGGAAGTCCGGGTCGGGCCGGTACGTGTCGAACGACTCGGCGACGAAGTGCCGCGGCGGCACGAGGTCGGCCACGAGCCGGTCGACCGGCACGGAGGGACGGCGGTCGACGAGCCGGCGGGTCACGGCGTGGAGCCTAGTGCGGCACCCCGGTCGGGGCCTGCGGCCGCCCGCACGGGCCCTCAGGGGTCGCGCGGCCACGCGTCCCTAGGCTCGGCGCGTGACGCCCCCCGCCCCCACGCTCGACGTGCTCCTCCCCCGCAACCCGGCGGGACGGTCGGAGCTGCCCCCGCAGGACGACGAGGCCGCGCTGCTCGCCCTCTACGCCGCCGCCCCGGCACCGGAGGCGTCCGACGCACGTGCCCGGTGGGTGCGGGGCGTCATGGTGAGCACCCTCGACGGCGCCGCCACGGGCGCGGACGGCCGGTCGGGCTCCATCCACGACGCCGCCGACGGCCGGGTGTTCGGCGCGCTCCGCGCCCTCGCCGACGTCGTCCTCGTCGGCCTGGGCACCGCCGCCGCGGAGGGCTACCCGCCGCTGGTGGTCGACGCGCCGCTGCGCGCCGGCCGACGGGCGGCCGGGCGCCCCGACGCGCTCGTGACCGCGGTGGTCACGGGCTCCGGCGACCTGCCGCCCCGCCTCCTGGGCGACGAGGGACCCGGCTCCGACGACAACGCGCCCGCCGGCCCCCCGCCCCTCGTCGTCACGCACGCCCGCTGCCCGCGGCTGGCGCCGTTGCGCGAGCGGCTCGGCACGGACGCCGTGCTGGTGACCGGCGAGGACCGCGTCGGCCTCGACCGCGCGCTCGACGCCCTCGCCGAGCGCGGGCTCACCCGGGTGCAGGCGGAGGGCGGGCCGCACCTGCTCGGCCGGCTCGTGGCCGCGGGCCTCGTCGACGAGCTGGACCTCACGGTGAGCCCGCTCCTCGTCGGGGGCCCGGCGCCGCGGTCCCTGGCGCTCGACGACTGGCTCGACCCGGCCGTCGACGCCCGCCTGGTGCACCTCCTGCACGCCCGCGGCGTCCTGCTGGGGCGCTGGCACCTGGCATAGGGTCGGCGCGTGACCGTGACCGACCCCGTGACCGACCAGGCGCCCACCACCGTGCTCGTCCTCGCCGAGGACGCCCTGTCCCGCACCGACGTGGAGCACCTCGTCGGGCTGCACGCCGACGAGACGCTCGACTACCGCGTCCTCGTGCCGGCCGACACGGAGCGCAACGTGCTGGTCTCCATCGTCGACGCGCTCGGCCTCGGCGAGCTGCGCAAGGCCCTCGACGCCGCCCGCGGCAAGGAGCCCTCCCGGGCGCAGGCGGAGCGCTCGGCGCAGGAGGACCTCGACGCCTCGCTCGCCGCCTTCGCCGCGGCGGGGCGCAGCGCCACGGGCGCCGTCGTCGAGGACGACCCGCTGCCGGCGCTGCGCGCCGCGGTCGCCGCCGGGGACGTGCGCGAGGTCGCCGTCGTCACCTACCCCCACGCGGTCGAGGACACCTTCCACCGCGACTGGGCGTCCCGGGCCCGGGACGCGCTCCAGGTCCCGGTGCTCCACCTCTACGCCGGGACCAGCGAGCTCGGCTGAGCCGGCCCGCCCGGCCGCGGGCGGGGCACGCGCGGGCTAGAAGCCCGTGTCGGTGACCTCGGGGTACCAGCGGCGGAACTTGCGCACCTGGTTCGCCATGGCGGCGGCCACGTAGAGCACCCGACGCGGCGAGAGGTCCGCGCGGTACAGCAGCGGGTGCGCCGTCCGCCGCGCCCGGATGAGCGCCCGCACCCGCGCCGCCAGGTCCGCGTCGCGCACGTACCGCAGCAGCAGGCGGTGCGGCAGGATCGAGTAGAGGACCTCGCCCTCGACGACGACGGGCTCCAGCGCGCGCCCCTCCACCGCGTCCTCGACGACGACGCGCATGGGGTTCCCGCCCGCCGCGGTGACGTAGTAGTTGTTGCGGCCGATGCGGGGGTTGACCTCGAAGAAGCAGAGCCGGCCGTCGCGCGGGTCGACCTTCACGTCGAAGTTGGCGAAGCCGCGGTAGCCCGTGGCGCGCAGGAAGGTGCGGGCGCCCTCGAGCAGGGCGTCGTCGCGACTGACGAGCATCGCGGCGGGGTTGCCCAGGCCCGAGGGCGTGTGCTCCTCGAGCAGCACGTGCGCCGTGCACAGGAGCGTGATCTCGCCGCGGGTGTCCACGTAGGCCGTGATGGAGCGCATCTGCGTGTCGTCGCCCGGCACGAGCTCCTGGGCGACGAACCGCCCGCGGAAGCCGGCGTCGCGGAGGGAGTCCCACAACCGCGCGAGCTCGGCGGCATCGGCGATCTCGAAGACCTTCTTCTTCCCGACGAACTCCACGTCCTGGTAGTCCGCGCTGCTGGCCGCCTTCGCGATGAGCGGGAACGGCAGGTCGACCGGCGTCGGCTCCCAGCCCGCGTCGGCGGCCGTCGCGAAGTCGACGACGATCGTGCGCGGCACCGCGATGCCGAGGTCCGAGCAGATCTCGGCGAAGGTGGCCTTGTCCGAGATCCGGTCGAGCAGGTCGCCGTCGAGGAACGGCACGACGTAGTGGGCCTCGAGCTCGTCCCGGTGCCGCACGACGACCCGCACGAGCCAGTCCGAGTTCGCCAGGAGCAGCAGGCGCCGGTCGGGCAGGCGGCGGGCGACCTCGAGCAGCCGGTCGACGAGCTGGCGGGGGTCGTGGCCGTCGGCGACGATCTCGTGCTCCACGATGCGCGAGTGCGCCACGGGCCCGAGGGCGGCGCCGGCGACGACCACCGACCGCACCCCGTACGCCTCGTGGAGGGAGCGCGCCATGGCGTAGACCCCGATGTCGGCGCCGAGGACCACGGGCTGCAGCGGCCCGGTCCGTGCCGACCGTGCCGTCCCCGCCGTCGGGGCCGCCAGCGCCGCCGGCGCATCCAGGGGCACCCCCGGCGTCGCCGTGCCGTCGCCCGCGCCGGTCGCGCCCATGCCGTGCCTCCTCGTGCCGGTGTCCCTGCCGACCGGGCAGCCTAGCCGCCGCCCCTGCCGGCCCGGCGCGCCGGAGCCGCCCCCGCGGGGCCCGCCCGTACGCTCCCGGGTGTGACCCATGCCGGCCCGGACGACGTCCCCGTCGCCTTCGTCCGCGCCCTGCGCTCGCTGCGCGGGGTGACCACGCCGCCCGAGGTCGCCCTCGAGGAGGTCCCCGGACCCGCCCGCCTGGCACCGTTCTCCGCCGCGCTGACCGGCGAGGTCCGCAGCGCCCGGCGCTCCGTGGCCGCCGACGAGCTGGCCTCCGGGCGGTTCGTCGTGCTCTACGACCCCGCCGGCCAGGAGGCGTGGGAGGGCTGCTTCCGGCTCGTCACGCTGGTCCGGGCCACCCTGGAGCCCGAGGTGGGTGCCGACCCGCTCTTCGGCGAGGTGGCCTGGAGCTGGTTCGGGGAGTCGCTGGCCGCCGCGGGGCTGGACCTGCACGCCGCCGGCGGCACCGTCACCCGCGTCCACTCCCAGAGCTTCGGCTCCCTCGGCATGCGGGAGGAGCAGAGCGAGCTCGAGCTCCGCGCGTCCTGGACGGCCGCCGACGAGGACCTCGCCCCGCACCTCGTCGCCTGGACGACCCTCCTGCGGACCGTGGCCGGGCTCCCCCCGCTGCCCGAGGGCGTCGTCCCGCTCGAGCGCCGGTAGGGTCCGCCGGCCACGCGCCGGCCACGTGCCCGCGGCCTCGGGGCGGCGACGCCCTGACCGGCACTTCTCACCCGCCGCGCGCGATACACCACGCGCAGCAGTGCCTCAATAGGTGCTAGCACCCTGCCGATGGGTGGGGTGTGAGCATCGAACCCCTCCGACGCGACCTGGTGACGCCCAGGCGCCCGCCTCTGCGGGCCCCTGTCACGGCCGTCCCGCGCGCCGCCCAGCCGGGCCACCAGCTGTGCCTGGTGGTCCCGGAGGTGGCCGACGGTGACGCCGCTCCTCTCGTGCAGACCCTCCGCCGACGCGGCGCCCACCGGGTGCTCGTGCTGGCGAAGCAGGCGGCCCGCCGAGAGATGTCCGTGCTGCTGGCCTCCGGCATCCGTGGTGCCGTGGTCGGCGCGACCTCCTCCACCCTCACCCGTCCCACGACCGCTCCCGCCTCCCTGCGGGCCGCGGCCGAGCTGACCGCCCGCGAGATCGGCGTGCTCGAGCTCGTGGCGGACGGCCGCAGCAACAAGCGCATCGGCGAGGAGCTCGGCCTGTCCGCGCTCACGGTGAAGAGCCACCTCGCCCGGATCTCGCGCAAGCTGGGCACGGGCGACCGCGCCGAGCTCGTCGCCATCTCGTTCCGGGCCGGCGTCCTGCGCTGATCCCGGCCCGACCCTGCCGGGTCGGGCACGGCACGGCCCCTCCCGACGACCGCGGACGTCGTCGGGAGGGGCCGTGCCGGTTCCCCGTAGAGTGGTCCCATGCCCGTCGACCGCTCCCGCACGTCAGCGGCGCCCGCCGCGGTGCCGCAGCCGGCCGGCCCCCGCGCGCACGAGACGGCCGAGCCGGAGGCCGCGGCGCCCCTCGTCGCCGAGGACCTCGGGACGGCCGGGGACACCGCCACCCCGGGGACCTCCGGCGCCGCGGCGCCCGACGGGGCCGATGCCCTCGGGGCGCCCGCCGTCGTGCCCCTCACGGAGCCGTCCGGCGGCATCCCGCCCGTCATCGACACGCCCGAGGCCCTGGCCGCCGCCGTCGAGGCGTTCGGCGCCGGCACGGGCCCCGTGGCCGTCGACGCCGAGCGCGCCTCGGGCTACCGCTACGGGCAGCGCACGTACCTCGTCCAGCTCCGCCGCGAGGGCGTGGGCACGGCGCTCGTCGACCCCGTCCCGCTCCCGGACCTCTCGAGCCTGTCCGAGGCGCTCGTCGGCGTGGAGTGGGTCCTGCACGCCGCGTCCCAGGACCTGCCGAGCCTGGCCGAGAACGGCATGCGTCCGTCGCGGCTCTTCGACACGGAGCTCGCGGCGCGCCTGCTCGGCCTCGACCGGGTGGGGCTCGCGGCCGTCGTCGCCGAGCTCCTCGGCCTCGGCCTCGCCAAGGAGCACTCCGCCGCCGACTGGTCGACGCGCCCGCTGCCCGAGGAGTGGCTGCGCTACGCCGCGCTCGACGTGGAGGTCCTCGTCGAGCTGCGCGAGGTGCTGGCCGAGCGGCTCGCGGAGGCCGGCAAGGCCGAGTGGGCCGCGCAGGAGTTCGAGGCGGTCCGGACCGCCCCGCCCGCCCCGCCGCGCGCGGACCCGTGGCGCCGGGTGTCGGGCCTGCACGCGATCCACGACGCGCGCCGGCTCGCCGTCGTGCGGTCCCTGTGGGCGGCCCGCGACGCCGAGGCCCGCCGGCGCGACCTGTCCCCCGGACGGGTCCTGCCCGACGCCGCGATCGTCGCCGCCGCGACCGCCCTGCCGCGGGACGTGACGGCGCTCGTCGCCCTGCCGGCCTTCTCCGGCAAGGGCACGCGCCGTCGCGCCGAGCTCTGGCAGCGGGCCGTCGACGAGGCGCTCGCCCTCCCCGAGCCCGCCCTGCCGTCCGTCCGGGGCCCGCGCTCCGACGCCCCGCCGCCGCCGCGCTCGTGGCCCGACCGCGACCCGGCCGCCGCCGCCCGCCTGGCCGCCGCCCGGACCATCGTCACGGACCTGTCCGCGCGGTGGACCGTGCCGGTGGAGAACCTGCTCCAGCCGGACCTGCTGCGCCGGGTCTGCTGGACCCCGCCGCGGCCCGGGGGTGCGGACGCGCTCGCCGACGCCCTGCGCTCCGGCGGGGCGCGCCCGTGGCAGGTCGACCTGCTCGCCGCCCCCCTCGCCGAGGCCTTCGCCGCACTCGGCTGAGCCCCGGCGGTCCAGCAGGACGACGGAGGGGGTGGACGCGTCCGCGTCCACCCCCTCCGTCGCGCACGACGCCTCAGCGGTCGGCGCGCTCCGGGCGTCGGGCGCGCAGCGCCACGAGGACGGCCCCGACGAGCACCGCGGCGCCTGCCAGCCAGCCCGCGACGAGCAGGCCGTCGTCGGCGCCCGTCGTCGCCAGTCCGCCGCGGGAGGTCCCGCGGGCCACGACCGCGGCGGTGGCCGACGGCGAGGGGCTCGCGACGGGCGCCGGCGTGGCGGTCGGGGTCGGGACCGCGGTGGGCGCCGGGGTCGGCGTCGGCGTCGGCGTGGGCTCGTCGGGCGGCGTCTCGCGCACCGTGAGGGGCAGGGCGACCTGCGTGAAGTCCCCCTCGACGGAGGCCTGGAGCACGAGGCGGTACCCGCCGAGCGCGAGGTCCGCGGGCAGCGTCCCGGCGACCGTGGCACGACCGCCCGTCACGGGGAAGGAGCCCAGGAGCACCCCGGCGTCCTCGCCCTGCGGGAAGAGGAACGCGTCGAGCTGCTCCGTGGCGGGCGCCCCGAGGCTCGTGAGGTCCAGGTCGGACACGGTCAGCGCGTAGGCCTCACCGGGCGCCAGGCCCGCGGGCAGCCCGTCGACCGCCACGGACCGCTTGCCGTAGTCCGGCGACACCGGCCCCTGCCCGAGGTAGGAGATCCAGCCGTCGCGGTCCACGAGCCCGGAGTCGCGCGTGTCCGTGCCCCCGGCGAAGGCGCGGAAGTTGTCGCCGCCCTGGAGGAGGAAGTTGAAGGAGCCGACGCGGTACGGCGCCGTCGGGTCCAGGGGCTCGCCGTCGACCGTCACCGAGGTGATGTGCTGCCCCTGCGGGGCGTCGGGGTCGTAGGTCCAGGCCAGGTTGGCCGAGCCGCTGAGCTGCAGGTAGGGCCGCGTCGGGACGGTGCCGTCGGCGTTCGTCTGCCACTGCTGCTCGAGCACCTCGACGAGCTGGGCGCCGGTGAGGTCCGTCGTCCAGAGGTTGTTGACGAAGGGCAGCACCGCGTTCGCCTCGGCGTACGTCACGTCGCCCGCCGCCTCGTCGCCGAAGGGCACGTCCCGCAGGAGCTCGGAGCGCAGTCCACCGGGGTTGACCAGGGTGATCTCCGCCCCGCCCCGCTCCTCGTCGGCCAGGACGTCCAGCAGCGCGTCCGCGACGAGGTGCCCCAGCGTCGACTCCTTGGACCGGTCGCCCCCCGTGCCTCCCGTGTAGACGCCGTCGACGACCGTCCCGTCCCGGAACGCCGTCGTGATGTCGGCCGTGACCTCGCCGACGACCTGGCTCCCGACGACCTCCGCCTCGGCGAGCGCCGCGTCCACGACGGCCTGCGCCTCCACGAGCGCCGGGGTGGGCGCCGCCGGGGCGACGGTCCCGTCGACCGGCTGGTTGCGGGCCGAGGACTGCACCACGGTGCCCGTCTCGAGGTCGAACGCGACCTCGACGACCCCGACGTTCTCGCCGTACTGGCCCGTCTGCAGCACCGGACGCGTGCGGGCGGGGTCGCCCGGCACCGGCGCGGCGAAGGAGTACGCCTGGTGCGTGTGCCCGGTGAGGATCACGTCCACCGCGGGGCTCGTGCCGGTGACGATGCCCGCGAACACGGGGCTGGCCGCCACCGCCTGCTCGAGCGTGACGCCCTCGCCGCCCTCCGAGGCCCCCTCGTGGTACGCCGCCACGACGAGGTCGGCCTCGCCGTTGCCCGCGACCCCGTCCGTCAGCTGCGTCGCCACGCGGTTCGTCGCCGCGACCGGGTCCCCGAACGTCAGGCCGGCCACGCCGGCGGGCGAGACGAGGCTGGGGGTCTCCTGCGTCACCGTGCCGATGACGCCGACCGTCACCCCGTTGACCTCGAAGGTCGCGTACTCGGGGAGCGCCGGGGTCGTGGTGCCCGCCGTGTAGACGTTCGCACCGAGGTAGGGCCAGGAGGCGTTGGAGCCGCCCGCGACCACCCGGTCGACGAGGTCGTCGTAGCCCTGGTCGAACTCGTGGTTGCCGACCGCGGACGCCTGCAGGTCGAGCGCGTCGAAGAGGTCGATCGTGGGCTGGTCCTGCGCCACGGCGGACGCGAACTCCGACGCGCCGATGAGGTCGCCGGCCGACACGAGCGCCGTGACGGGCAGGCCGCCGTTCGCGGCGGCGAGCTGCTCCCGCAGCCCCTCGACGGTGGCCGCGTACGTCGTCGTGCTGTCGTTGATCCGGCCGTGGAAGTCGTTGACGGACAGCAGCGCCACCTGGCGGACGTCCGCGGCCTGCGCGGGCGCCGCCAGCGCGACGGCACCGGCGCCGAGGACGAGCACGCCGGCCAGCCCCGCGGCGGCCGCGCGGCGGCGGTCGGACGTCCCGCCGGGGAGGCGGTCGGCCGGGCGCGGGGCCGACCGGTCGGGGGCGGGGCGGGAGGGGGCAGGGGGCACGGAGGCGCCTCTCGTCGACGAGGGGCGCGCACGCACCCCCACGGGACCGGACGGCCCCGGGCTGGACTGACCGGGTGAAAAGTACCGGCATGTCCAATTCTCGTACAGGTTCCGTGGTAGGAGATGGCTCACTTACCGTCCGGTAACACGTCCGTGGCGGTGACGGGCCGACCCCGGTACGGTCGGCCGCGACCGGACGACGACGTCCCCGAGGAGGGTCATGACCCGCACGTCCGCCCCACCCGACGGACCGGCCGCGCCCGCAGGACGCGACGGCGCGGGACCCGCCGAGCGTCCCGCCCGCACCCGGGTCGAGGAGCACGTGGTCCCCGGCGCGCCGTCCGGTGCGGACCGCCTCCTGCTGCTCGTCCTCGCGCCCGACGACGAGGACGCGGCGGCGGGCCGGCCCGCGACCCTGGGACCGGAGGGGCTCGCGGGCCTCGCCACGGCCCTCGCGGACGTGCGCGCGCGCGTCGACGCGGGCGGTGCGGCCGCCGTCGCGGTCACCGGCACGGGCCGGACGTTCCTCGCCGGCGCCGACCTCGGCCGGGTCGTCGCCGTCCGGGACCGTGACGACGCGCTCGCGCTCGCCCGCGCCGGCCACGCGGCGTACGACGCGCTCGAGGACCTGCCGGTGCCGACGTTCGCCATCGTCAACGGCACGGCGCTCGGGGGCGGCCTCGAGCTCGCCCTCGCGTGCGACCACCGGGTCGCCGCGGTCGGCGTGCGCACGCTCGGCCTGCCGGAGACCGCGCTCGGCCTGGTCCCGGGGTGGGGCGGCTGCCGACGCCTGCCGCACCTCGTCGGGATCGAGGCCGCGGTGGCGCTCGTCGTCGACCGCCCGGCCGCGAACCGCACCCTGACGGCGCGGGAGGCGGCCGACGTCGGCCTCGTCGACGCCGTCCTGGACGCGCCCGACGCCACCGGGTTCGTCCCGGCGGCGCTCGCGTGGGTCGGCGACGTCCTGGCCGGCCGCGTCGAGGTCGCCCGCCGCCCGCCCGACGACGCGGGGACGTGGGACGCCGCCGTGGCGGCCGCCCGCGAGCGCCTGGCCGCCACGCCGCTGGGCGCCCGGCCGGCCCCGCACCGCGCGCTGGACCTCCTCGCCGCCGCGCGCACGACCGGGCGGGCGCAGGCCTGGGCGGCGGAGGACGACGCGCTCGCCGACCTCGTCATGACCGACGAGATGCGCGCGTCCGTCTACGCCGCGGGCCTCGTCCGGGGCGCCCGGCGGCCCTCGCGCGCCCCCGACCCCGCGCTCGCCCGTCCCGTGACCCGGGTGGGCCTCGTCGGCGCCGGGCTGATGGCGGCGCAGATCGCGGCCCTCCTCGCGGCCCGCCTCGGCGTGCCCGTGGTCCTGCGCGACCTCGACGCGGAGCGCGTGTCCGCCGGGCTGGCCGCCGTCCGCGCCACCCTGCAGCGCCAGGTGCGGGCCGGACGCCTCGACGCCGCCGCGGCGGAGGCGGTGGGCGCCCGGGTCACCGGCACGACCGTGCTCGCCGACCTGGCCGGCTGCGACCTCGTCGTCGAGGCCGTCACCGAGGTGCTCGACCTCAAGCGGCGGGTGCTGGCCGAGCTCGAGACGGTCGTGGACCCCGGCTGCGTCATCGCGACGAACACCTCCGCGCTGTCGGTGGCGGCGATGGCCGAGGGGCTGGCGCACCAGGGGCGGGTCGTGGGGCTGCACTTCTTCAACCCCGTGGCGGCGATGCCCCTGGTGGAGGTCGTCCGTCCCGACGGGGCCGACGACGGAGGCGTCGCGACGGCCCTCGCCGTCGCCCAGGGGGCCGGGAAGACGGCCGTGGTCGTCGGCGACCGCCCGGGCTTCGTCGTGAACCGGCTGCTCGTGCTCCTGCTCGGCGTGGTCCTCGACGCGGTGGAGCGGGGCACCCCCGTGGCGGTCGCCGACGCGGCGCTGGACCGGACGGGGCTGCCCATGCGCCCCTTCGCGCTCATCGACCTCGTCGGGCCCGCCGTCGCCCTGCACGTGCTGCAGTCCCTGCGCGCGGACCTCGGCGACCGGGTGCCGCGCTCCCCCGGGCTCGAGGCGCTCGTCGCGCGGGGCACCCGGCTCGTCGGGCGGCCGCCGGCCCCGGGGCAGCGCGCGCCGCTCGACCCCGGGCTGCAGGCCGTGCTCGACGAGGCCCGCGACGGGTCCGTGCCGTGGGGGCCGCTCGACGCGGACGGCGTGCACGACATGGTGTGCCGGGCGCTGACGGACGAGATCGGGCACCTGCTCGACGAGGGCGTGGTGCCCGGCCCGCAGGAGGTGGACCTGTGCCTGCTGCTCGGCGCGGGCTGGCCGCCGCACCTCGGCGGGATCGTGCCCTACCTCGACCGGACGGGCTGGACGACGCGGGTGCTCGGGCGGCGGCTGCTGCCGCCGGGCACGGCCGACGTGCCCTGACCGCGCGCGCGGGGTGCCGCCGGGCGACGCCGCACCCCCACGATGGGGCGCCGCCCGGCGGCGGTCTAGAAGGTCGTCAACCCGTGCGCGCGGAACTGCGCGCGCACGCGCTCGACCAGGTCTGGGGTCGGCGGCGCGACGCCGTCGAGGGCGTACGGCATGCCGAGCGCGTCCCACTTGTCGCGCCCCATCTGGTGGAAGGGCAGGACCTCGACGCGCGTCACGGTGGCGATCGCCGCCGCGTGCGCCGCGACCCGCTCCACGTTGTCGACGGCGTCCGTGAGGCCGGGGACGAGCACGAACCGCACCCACACCTGGGTGCCGTGCTCGGCCAGGCGCCGGCCGAACTCGAGCGTCGGCGCGAGCTCGCGCCCCGTCGCCCGGCGGTAGGTGTCCTCGTCGCCGGACTTGAGGTCCAGCAGCACGAGGTCGAGGTCGTCGAGCATCGCGTCCGTGCAGTGCCGGCCGAGGTACCCCGAGGTGTCCAGGGTCGTGTGCACGCCCATCGCCTTCGCCCCCCGCAGCAGCCGCGCGAGGAACGCCGGCTGCATGAGCGGCTCCCCGCCGCTGACCGTCAGCCCGCCGCCGGTGGCGCGGAAGACGCCGCGGTAGCGGGCCACGCGCGCGAGGAGGGCGTCCGCCGTGACGTCCGTGCCGCGGCGCATCTCCATGGTGTCGGGGTTGTGGCAGTACAGGCACCGCAGCGGGCACCCGGAGAGGAACACCGTCAGCCGGGTGCCGGGGCCGTCGACGGCCGTGACGAGCTCCCAGGAGTGCACGGAGCCGAGGCGGCCCTCGCGCACGGCGGTCAGCCGGTCCGCCCGCTCGCCCACCTCCACCGGGTCGAGCCCGACGGTGCCGTGCCCGTGCCCCCGCCCGTGGGCGCCGCCCACGAGCGGGACCGCGAGGTCGACGACGGGCGCGCCGTCGGGGGTGCGCTCGCGCTGGTCGATGCCGGTCATCTCGGGCTCCGTGGGTCCTGCTCGTGGGGGTGGTGGTGGGCCGGCGGGCCGGCCGGCCCGGCTGCCCGGCGCGCCCCTGCGGGGCGCACCGGGCGGCGCGGGTCAGACGGCGCCGTGGAACGTGCGCGACAGCACGTCGAGCTGCTGCTCCCGCGTGAGCCGGACGAAGTTCACGGCGTACCCGGAGACCCGCACGGTGAGCTGCGGGTAGTTCTCGGGGTGCGCCATGGCGTCCTCGAGCGTCTCGCGGTTCAGCACGTTGACGTTCATGTGGTAGCCCGAGGAGAGCGTGTAGGCGTCGAGCAGGCCCACGAGGTTCGCCACGCGCTCCTCCGCCGTCCGCCCCAGGCCCGAGGGCAGCACCGACGAGGTCAGCGAGATGCCGTCCATGGCCTCCGAGTACGGCAGCTTCGCCACCGACAGGCCCGAGGCGAGCACCCCGTGCTGGTCCCGCCCGTTCATGGGGTTGGCCCCGGGCGCGAACGGCTGCCCGGTCCGACGGCCGTCGGGGGTGTTGCCCGTGCTCTTCCCGTAGACCACGTTGGACGTGATCGTCAGCACGGACTGCGTGTGCAGCGCCCCGCGGTAGGTCGGGTAGCGGCGGAGCTTCTCCATGAACGTCCGCACGAGCCACACGGCGATGTCGTCGGCGCGGTCGTCGTCGTTGCCGTACGTCGGGAAGTCGCCCTCGACGCGGTAGTCGACGACGAGGCCCGAGTCGTCCCGGACGGGCCGGACCGTCGCGTGCTTGATGGCGGACAGGGAGTCGGCGACGACGGACAGGCCGGCGATGCCGCACGCCATCGTCCGCAGGACCTCGCGGTCGTGCAGCGCCATCTCGATGCGCTCGTAGGCGTACTTGTCGTGCATGTAGTGCACGCAGTTGAGGGCGTCGACGTAGGTCTGCGCCAGCCAGTCCATCGTCCCGTCGAAGCGGGCCATGACGTCGTCGTAGTCGAGGACGTCCCCGGTCACCGGCGCGGTGGCGGGCGAGACCTGCTTGCCGGAGACCTCGTCGCGGCCGCCGTTGATCGCGTAGAGCAGCGCCTTGGCGAGGTTGACCCGCGCGCCGAAGAACTGCATCTGCTTGCCCACCCGCATCGGCGACACGCAGCAGGCGATCGCGGCGTCGTCGCCCCACGTGGCGCGGATGAGCTCGTCGGACTCGTACTGGATCGCGGAGGTGTCGATGGAGACCTTCGCGCAGAAGTCCTTGAAGCCGCGCGGCAGGCGCTCGGACCAGAACACCGTGAGGTTGGGCTCGGGGGCCGGGCCCAGGTTGTACAGCGTCTGCAGGTACCGGAAGGACGTCTTCGTGACCAGCGGGCGGCCGTCCTCGCCCACGCCGCCGATCGTCTCGGTCACCCAGGTCGGGTCGCCCGAGAAGAGCGCGTCGTACTCCGGCGTGCGCAGGAAGCGGACGATGCGCAGCTTGATGACGAAGTCGTCGACGAGCTCCTGCGCCTCCCGCTCCGTGATCCGGCCGGCGACGAGGTCGCGCTCGAGGAACACGTCGAGGAACGTCGAGGTGCGGCCCAGGGACATCGCCGCGCCGTTCTGCTCCTTCACCGCGGCGAGGTAGGCCAGGTAGAGCCACTGCACGGCCTCGCGGGCGGTCTCCGCCGGGCGCGACACGTCGTGGCCGTAGGACGCCGCCATCGTCTTCAGCTCGCCCAGGGCCCGCAGCTGCTCCGCGAGCTCCTCGCGGTCGCGGATGACGTCCTCGACGGAGCGCTCGGCGTCGAGGCCCGCCTTCTCCGCCCGCTTCGCCTCGATCAGCGCGTCCACGCCGTAGAGGGCGACGCGGCGGTAGTCGCCGATGATCCGGCCGCGGCCGTAGGCGTCGGGCAGGCCCGTGATGATGTGGGAGGAGCGGGCGGCGCGGACGTCGGCCGGGTAGACGTCGAAGACGCCGTCGTTGTGGGTCTTGCGGTACT
>NZ_RWJX01000110.1 GCF_004123805.1 Cellulomonas endophytica
GGGGGGCCTGGGGGGTGCGGGGGCCGGCGGCCGGCGTGCGGGCGGGCGCGACGGCGGGATCGACGGCGGGGGCGTCGGCGGGGGCGACGGCGGCGGACGCGCGGGCGCGGTCGACGGCCACGACGGGGATCGCGCCGGTGACGACGGGCAGCGGGGCGGTGCCGCGGGGGCGCAGCGGGCCGAGGGTGAGCGCCGCGGCCGCGACGAGCCCGACGCCCAGCAGCACCAGCGCGGTGCCGGACGGCAGCACGACGAGCGAGGCGACGCCGAACGACACCACGGCGGTCCAGATGTACATGATGAGGACGGCACGGCGGTGCGTGTGCCCCAGCCCGAGCAGCCGGTGGTGCAGGTGCATCCGGTCGGGGTGGAAGGGCGAGCGGCCCGCGCCGACGCGCCGGACGACCGCCAGCACCATGTCGAGCAGGGGCAGCACGAGCACGGCGACGGGCAGCAGCATGGGCAGGTAGGCGGGGAACGCCTGCCGCTCCGTCACGGACCCCGGGTCGATCTGGCCGGTGACGGTGATGGCCGCCGCCGCGATGACGAAGCCGAGCACCATGGAGCCGGAGTCGCCCATGAAGATGCGTGCGGGCGCGAAGTTGTGCGGCAGGAAGCCGACGCACGCGCCCACGAGCACCGCCACGACGAGGGTGGCCAGGCTCGAGTAGTCGGCCGGGCTCGCGTCCTGCGTCAGCCGGTAGGTGTAGAGCAGGTACGCCGTGCCGCCGATGGCGAGGACCCCGGCCGCGAGCCCGTCGAGACCGTCGACGAAGTTCACGGCGTTCATCGCCACGACGACCGTGAGCACGGTCAGCGCCGTCCCCATCCGGCTGGAGCCCACGGTCACGCCGCCCAGCGGCAGCTGGTAGAGCTGCACGCCCTGCCAGGCCAGGAAGCCCGCGGCGAGGACCTGGCCCATGAGCTTCGTGACCCAGTCCAGGTCCCAGATGTCGTCGGCGACGCCGAGCAGGCAGACGAGCGCCCCGCCGCCGAGGATCCCGACGAGCGGCCGCGGGTCGGCGAAGACCCGGTCGAGGAACGGGATCCGGCTCGCGACCAGGACGGCGGCGAGCATCCCGGCGTACATCGCCATGCCGCCGAGGCGCGGGGTCGGCACCCGGTGGACGTCGCGCTCGCGCAGCGCCGTCACGGCCCCCCAGCGCAGCGCGCACCACCGCGCCAGCGGCGTGCCGAGGTACGTCACCAGCGCGGCGACGAGGAGGACCAGGAGGTAGACCCTCAACGGCCCACGTCCCCGACGGCCGGGTCGGGGACCCCCTCGCCCCCCGCCCCCGCGGCGGGCGCCTCGTCGAGTCCGAGCACCGGGGCGACCTCGCGGAGCGCGTCGAGCCCGACGACGCCCGCCCGGACGACCCGCAGCGCGGGGCCCGTCGCGTCGACGATGGTGGACGCGACCGCGCCGGGCGTCGCGCCGCCGTCGAGGTACACGGCCACCGCGTCCCCGAGCTGCTCGCGCGCGGCCCCGACCTCCGTGCCCGCCGGCTGCCCCGTGCGGTTGGCGCTCGAGACGGCGAGCGGGCCCGTCCGCCGGAGCAGGGCCAGCGCCGCGGGGTGCTCCGGCATCCGCAGCGCGACGGTGCCGTGGGTCTCCCCCAGGTCCCAGGCCAGGGACGGCTGGGCGCGCAGGATGATCGTCAGCGCGCCCGGCCAGAACCGCTCCGCGAGCGCCCGCGCGTCGGGCGGCACGTCCGTCGCGAGCCCGTCGAGCGTGGCCGCGGAGCCGATGAGGACGGGCGGCGGCATCTGCCGGCCCCGGCCCTTGGCCGCCAGCAGCGCCGCGACGGCCCGCGGGTCGAAGGCGTCCGCGCCGATGCCGTAGACGGTGTCCGTGGGCAGCACGACGAGCCCGCCGCGCCCGAGGGTGTGGACGGCCTCGTCGAGGGCCGGCCCCCACGTCGCGGGGTCCCTGACGTCCAGCACGCGCGCGCTCACGCGTCGAGTCTGGCACGCGCCGGGGGCGTGCCGGCCCGGCGCGCGAGGAGCATCCGGGGCCGCCCGGCGAGGTCGGCGCCGGTCGCCACGCCGGTCCAGCGCCCGTCCGCGGCGGCGGCCGCGCGCAGCGCCGCGTCCTGCACCTCCGCGTGCTCCACCACCAGCAGCCCGCCCGGGCGCAGCAGCCGGGCGGCCGCGACGAGCACCGCGCGCGGCACGTCGAGGCCGTCCGTCCCGCCCCCGTAGAGCGCGAGGACGGGGTCGTGGTCGCGCACCTCGGGGTCGACGGGCTCCGCGTCGGGCGGGATGTACGGCGGGTTGGACACGAGCACGTCGACCTGCCCGTCGAGGTCGGCGAGCAGGCCGGGGTCCGTGACGTCGCCGACGAGCACCCGCACGTCCGCGCCGGCCGCCGCCGCGTTCCGCGCGGTGAGGGCGACGGCTGCGGGCGACGCGTCCACGGCCGTGACGCGGGCGGCCGTCACCTCGGTGGCCACCGCGAGCGCGAGGGGCCCGGCGCCGCAGCACAGGTCGACGACGAGCGGGGCGACGCCCGTCGCGGCGACGCGCGCCGCCTCGTCGACGGCCGGCTGCGCCACCGCCTCGGTCTCCGGCCGCGGCACGAACACGCCCGCCTCGACGGCGAGCACGAGGTGCCGGAAGGCGGTGCGCCCCACGATGTGCTGCAGCGGCTCCCGCCGGCGCCGCCGGTCGACGAGGCCCGCGTACGTCGTCGCGAAGCCCGCGGGCGCCAGGACGGGGGCGAGGACGAGCCGGTCGACGCCGAGCACGTGCTCGGCCAGCGCCGTCGCGTCCGGCCGCGGCGAGGGCACGCCCGCCGCGGCCAGGACGCGCACCGCCCCCTCGACCGCCGCGCGGACGGTCAGCCCGTCGGCCCCGGGGCGGGCGGCGGGGGGACCGCCGTCGTCCGTCGCCGTCACCCGGCGCGCCCCGCCTCGGCGGCGACCGCCGCGAGCCGCGCGGCCTCGTCGGCCTCGACCGCGGAGCGGACGACGGGCTCGAGGTCCCCGTCGAGCACCGCGTCGAGGTTGTAGGCCTTGTAGCCCGTGCGGTGGTCGGCGATGCGGTTCTCCGGGAAGTTGTAGGTCCGGATCCGCTCGGACCGGTCGACGGTGCGCACCTGGGACCGGCGGGCGGCGCTGGCGGCGGCCGCCGCCTCCTCCTGGCGGGCGGCGAGCAGCCGGGCGCGCAGCACGCGCAGGGCCGCCTCGCGGTTCTGCAGCTGGGACTTCTCGTCCTGCATCGACACGACGAGGCCCGTCGGCAGGTGCGTGATCCGCACGGCGGAGTCCGTGGTGTTGACGGACTGCCCCCCCGGGCCCGAGGAGCGGTACACGTCGATGCGCAGGTCGTTCGGGTCGATCTCGACCTCGCCCTCGTCCTCCGCCTCGGGCAGCACGAGGACCCCGGCCGCGGACGTGTGGATTCGCCCCTGCGACTCCGTGACGGGGACCCGCTGGACCCGGTGGACACCGCCCTCGTACTTCAGGTGCGCCCAGACGCCGTCCTCGGGGGCGGCGGCGCCCCGCGACTTCACGGCGAGCTGCACGTCCTTGAAGCCGCCGAGGTCCGAGCCCGTGGCGCCGAGCAGCTGCGTCGACCACCCGCGGCGCTCGGCGTACCTCTGGTACATCCGCAGGAGGTCCCCGGCGAAGAGCGCGGACTCCTCGCCGCCCTCCCCCGCCTTGATCTCGAGGATGACGTCGCGCGCGTCGTCGGGGTCGCGCGGCACGAGCCGGCGCCGCAGCCGCTCCGCCGCGGCCGCGGCCGCCTCGCGCAGCCCGGGGAGCTCGGCGGCGAACCCGGGGTCGAGCTCGGCCAGCTCCGCGGCGGCGTCCGCGTCGTCCTGCGCCGCGCGCCACTCCGCGTGGGCCCGCACCACGGCGCCGAGCTCGGCGTAGCGCCGACCCAGGCGGCGCGCGAGGGCGGGGTCCGCGTGCACCGACGGGTCCGCCAGGCGCGCCTCGATCTCGGCGTGCTCGGCCAGCGCCGGGGCCGCGGCGGCGAAGTCGACCGCGGGCCCCTCGTCGGCGCGCGGGTCGGTCATGGGTCCTCCGGGGGACGGGCGGGACCCGTGCGGGACGGGGCCGTGGGCGGGTGGGCCGGGCGGGCCGGGCACGGGACCGGCCGGGAACGACGCAGCGCCGGCACCGGGCGCGCCGCCGGCCCCGGGGGGCGGGTCGGGCGCGCCGGTGCCGGCGCCGCGGAGGTGCTACTCGCCGGACTTCTTGCCGTAGCGCTGCTGGAAGCGCGCGACGCGGCCGCCGGTGTCGAGGATCTTCTGCTTGCCCGTGTAGAACGGGTGGCAGGCGCTGCAGACGTCGGCGCGGATCTCGCCGGAGGTCTCGGTCGAGCGCGTGACGAACGTGTTGCCGCAGGTGCAGACCACCTGGGTGGGCACGTACTGCGGGTGGATGTCAGCCTTCACGGGAGTTCTCCTCAGGGGGGGTGGTGCGCCTGCGGGTCCCGCGCGTGTCTCGCGCAGGTGAACCGCAGACCAGCCGTGCAGTCTGCCACAACAGCGCACGGCCCCGCGAACTTCCCGGCCGGGGCCGCGGAGCGCTCCTATGCTCGGCGGGTGGCCCGCCCGACGACCGACCCCCTGACCGTCGGGCTCGTGCTCGACGACGGCCTCGACCGGCCCGACGGCGTGCAGCAGTACGTGCTCGCCCTCGCCGAGGGGCTGACCGCCCGGGGCCACGAGGTGCACCTCGTCGCCTCCTCGACGCGCCGCACGGACCTCGAGCGCCTCCACGTCCTCGGCCGGCACACCGGCGTGAGCTTCAACGGCAACCTCCTGCGCACGCCGCTGCCGGCGCCGCGGCGGGCGGTGCGCGCCCTGCTCGACGCGGTGCCGTTCGACGTCCTGCACGTCGCCATGCCGTACAGCCCGTTCCTCGCCGGCCGCCTCGTCGCGCACGCCCCGGCCGACGTCGCCGTGGTCGGCACGTTCCTCATCCTCACGGAGTCGCGCCTCGTCGACGTCGCGGCGCACGGGCTCGGCCTCCTCGAGCGCCGCACGCTGCGCCGGTTCGACGAGACGCTGGCCCTGTCCGCGCCCGCGGCGGTGTTCGCGCGCCGCGCCTTCGGCCTGCGGTCGGAGGTCCTCGGCGCCCCCATCGACCTCGAGCGGTTCCGCGCCGCGGCCGAGCCCGGGACGGCGGACGGCACGCACGGCGCCGAGCCGGCGGCCGACGGCGCCTCCGGCGACCCGGGGGCGCCCGTGCGCCTCGTGTTCCTCGGCCGGCTCGTCGAGCGCAAGGGGGCGCGCGAGCTCGTCGCCGCCGTCGCCCACCTCCACCGCCACGGCCTCGCCCGGCGCCCCTGGACCCTCGAGATCGCCGGCCGGGGGCCGCTGGAGCCGGAGCTGCGCCGCACCCTGGAGGCGGCGGGGCTGCGCGGCCGCGTGACCCTGCCGGGATTCGTCTCCGAGGAGGACAAGCCGGCGCTCCTGGCCGGCGCGGACCTGGTGGTGCTCCCCTCGACGGGCGGCGAGAGCTTCGGGGTGTCCGTGGTCGAGGCGTTGGCGTGCTGCCGCGGCGTCGTGCTCGCCGGGGACAACCCCGGCTACCGGGCGACGATGACCGGCCTGGAGGCGCAGCTCGTCGACCCGCTCGACGCCCCCGCCCTCGCCGCCGCCCTCGCCCGGTGGATCGACGACCCCGCGGGCCGTGCTGCCGCGGCGGGCCGGCAGCAGAGGGCCGCGCGGCGGTTCGCGGCCCCCGTCGTCGTCGACGCCGTCGAGGCCGTCTACCGGCGGGCCCTCGAGCGGCGACGGCCCTCCGGACGGCCGGTCGGCGCCCGGCGGTGAGCGGCGCCGTCCCCCGCGAGGACCTGGCGCGCGTGCCGGAGGCGGCCCGCGCCGCCGCCGCTCCCCCGCCGGCCGTCGTCCGGGAGCGGGTGGCCGCCGGGTGGCGCGCGACGCCCGTGTGGCAGAACGAGCTGGGCGGGCTGACCTACCGGCTCGACCCCCCGGCCGGTCCGGCCGGTTCGGGGGACGGGGCGCGGTCCGGGGCCGCCCCGGCCTACCTCAAGTGGGTGCCGTCGCCCGTCGCCGCGGTCCTCGACCTCGCCGGCGAGGCCGCGCGGCTGCGGTGGGCCGCCGGCCGCGCGCGGGTGCCGGAGGTGCTCGGCACCGGTCACGACGAGGACGGCGACTGGCTCCTCACCACCGCGCTCCCCGGGCGCAGCGCCGTGCAGCCGCCGTGGCGGGACGACCCCGCCCGGGCGGCCGCGGGCGTCGGGGCCGGCCTGCGCGCGCTGCACGAGGCGCTCGACGTGCGCACCTGCCCCTGGACGTGGTCGGCGCAGGACCGGGCGGGCCGGGCACGGGCCCGGCTCGAGGTGGAGGGCACCGCGGCCTGGGCGCCCGAGCACGCGGCGATCGGCGCCGACCGCGTGCTCGCGCTGCTGGCCGACCCGCCGCCGGTCGAGGCGGTCGTGTGCCACGGCGACGCCTGCGCGCCGAACACGCTGCTCGACGACGCGGGCCGCCCCGCGGGGCACGTCGACCTGGGCCACCTCGGCGTGGCCGACCGGTGGGCCGACCTCGCGGTCGCCGCCTGGTCCACGGAGTGGAACTACGGGCCGGGCTGGGGGCCGACCCTGCTGGCCGCCTACGGCGTGCGCGCGGACCCCGAGCGCGAGGCCTTCTACCGGCTCCTGTGGGACGTGACCTGAGCGGACGGGCCCGACGGTCGCCGGAGGCCCCGGGTGCCCGGCGACGACGACGGCCCCGGCCGTCCCGTGCGGGACGGCCGGGGCCGGGAGCCGTGCTCGTGGTGCTGCAACGAACTGCGTGCTGCTGCGTGCTGCTGCGTGGTGCGGCGGCGTGCTGCGACGCGCCCGGCCGCCTCCTGCCGCGCGGTGGCGGGAGCGAGCGCCGGGCCCGCGCACGTCACATCGTGCGCATGTCGTCCGACTCCTTGTGGGCCGTGCCGGCCGGCGTCGTCTTCTGCACCTGCAGCAGGAACTCCACGTTCGAGCGCGTCTCGCGGAGCTTGCCGATGAGCAGCTCGATGGCCTGCTGCTGGTCCAGCCCGCCGAGCACGCGCCGCAGCTTGTAGACGATCTTCAGCTCGTCGGGCGAGATGAGGATCTCCTCCCGCCGGGTGCCGGAGGCGTTGACGTCGACCGCCGGGAAGATGCGCTTGTCCGCGAGGTTCCGCGACAGCCGCAGCTCCATGTTCCCGGTGCCCTTGAACTCCTCGAAGATGACCTCGTCCATCTTCGAGCCCGTCTCGACGAGGGCCGAGGCGAGGATCGTCAGCGAGCCGCCGTGCTCGATGTTGCGGGCGGCGCCGAAGAAGCGCTTCGGCGGGTAGAGCGCCGCGGCGTCCACGCCGCCGGACAGGATCCGCCCCGACGCGGGCGCCGCGAGGTTGTACGCCCGCGACAGGCGCGTGAGGGAGTCGAGCAGCACCACGACGTCCTGGCCGAGCTCCACCAGCCGCTTCGCCCGCTCGATGGCGAGCTCGGCGACGATGGTGTGGTCGGACGCGGGGCGGTCGAAGGTCGAGGCGATGACCTCGCCCTTGACCGTCCGCTCCATGTCCGTGACCTCCTCGGGGCGCTCGTCGACGAGCACGACCATGAGGTGGACCTCGGGGTTGTTCGTGGTGATCGCGTTGGCGATCTGCTGCATGATGATCGTCTTGCCCGCCTTCGGGGGCGCGACGATGAGGCCGCGCTGGCCCTTGCCGATGGGCGCGACGATGTCGATGACGCGCGGCGTGAGGCGGTTCGCCTCGGCCTCCAGGCGCAGCCGCTCCTGCGGGTACAGCGGCGTGAGCTTGGTGAACTCGGGCCGCTGGCGCGCCTCCTCCGGGCTCATGCCGTTGACGGTGTCGAGGCGCACGAGCGCGTTGAACTTGCTCGGGCGGCCACCCTGCGCCGCCGGCAGCTCGCCCTCGCGCGGCTGGCGGACGGCGCCCGTGATCGCGTCGCCGCGGCGCAGGCCGGCCTTCTTCACCTGGCCGAGGGAGACGTAGACGTCGTTCGGGCCGGGCAGGTAGCCCGTCGTGCGCACGAACGCGTAGGAGTCCAGCACGTCGAGGATCCCCGCGACGGGCAGCAGGACGTCGTCGTCGGCGACCTCCACCTCCTCGATGCCCGGCAGCTCGCCGGGCCGCGTGGCGGTGCCGGTGCCGCGGCCGCGCTTGCGGTCGCGGTCGCGGAAGCGGTCGCGCGAGCGGCGGCGGCGGCCGCCGCGCTCGTCGTCGTCGTCGTCGAAGGCCACGGCGGGCACGCGCGTGTCCTCACGGGCGGGCCGGGTGTCCCGCTGGGCGGCCTCGGGGCGCGCGGCGTCGGACTCGGGGACCCCGAGCGCGCCGGCGGCGCGCGCGGGGCGGCCGTCGTCGGCGCGGCCG
>NZ_RWJX01000111.1 GCF_004123805.1 Cellulomonas endophytica
GCCTCCGTGGCCTCCGCGCACCTCGTCCGGCTCGGGTACGTCGTCCGAGGACGGTCGAGCGGGGTCGGACGACGCCGTGCCGTGAGGGAGCGCGCAGGGACGCGGCGGCGGCGGCTCCGGCGTGGAGGCGACGACTGCCGCGCGAACGGAGCGAGCCAGGCAGCGCTTAAAGCCGGATGCCTTGTTGCGGAGCCGACAACTCCCTAGACTTGTCCTGTGTTCGTGCTCACGATCGACCAGAAGGGCAGCCGGAGGAAGGGCGACCGGGTCGACGGGTTGCTCGCCGACCTCGCGGACGTCCCCGCGGTGCTGCCCTTCGAGCGCACGGTGGGCGACGAGGTGCAGGCGGTCCTCGACGACCCGGCCGTCGTCGTGGCGACGGCGCTGCGGGTGCTGCGCGCGGGCGGGTGGAGCGTCGGCATCGGGGCGGGGCCCGTCGACCCCCTCGCCGGGACGTCGCGGGCGTCGTCGGGGGAGGCCTTCGTGCTCGCCCGGGACGCGGTGACGGCGGCGAAGAGCCGCGCCCGGGCCGTGCCCGTCGCCGTGCGGGGCGCCGACACGACCGCGGCCGGCGACGCCGAGGCGGTGCTCGTGCTGGCTGCCGCCGTCCGGGCCCGCCGGTCGGACGCGGGGTGGCAGGCGGTGGACGCGTTCGCCGCCGACCGACGGCCCGGGCAGGAGGTCGTCGCCGCCCGCCTCGGCGTGACCCAGCAGGCGGTGAGCCAGCGGTTGCGCGCGGCGCTCGCCGCCGAGGAGGAGGCGGTGCACCCCGTCGTCGCCCGGCTCCTCGCGCGTGCCGAGCAGCCGTCGTCCACGACGGCCACCTCCTGACCTGCGCGTCCGGGTTGACAGCGGGCGTCGTGCGCGGGAGCGTCCGCGCGTGCCCGGACCGCTCGCCGCCCTGCTCGTCGTCGTCGCGCTCGCCGTCTCGGTGGCCGGGGGCTGGCTGTTCACCGTCGCGATGCTGCGCCTGGCCTCCCGCACCGGGCCCCGGAGGGGCACCGGCACGGTCGACGCCCAGGCCGCGGCGGCCGAGGCGGCCGCCGCCCCCGACGGGCCCCGCGCCCGCACGGTCCTGCGCGGCGGCACCTGGATCGGCGTGCTCGAGCGGGTGGCCGTGACGGGGGCGGTGATGCTCGACCAGCCCGAGGGCCTCGCGGTCGTCGTCGCCGTCAAGGGCCTCGGCCGGTTCCCCGAGCTGCAGAAGGAGCCCGTGGCCTCCGAGCGGTTCGTCATCGGCACCCTCGCGTCGCTGGTCTTCGCGGCGGGCGTCGGGCTGGCCGCGCGCGCCCTGCTGCTGCCCGGCGCCTGAGCCCCGGACCCGCGCCCGGCCCCGCACGCCTCGTTCGGCCCGGCGGCACCGCGCCGGGTACGATGACCGACGGCCTGCCGAGGCCGGGCACGACCGGCGCCGCGCACCGCGGCCCGTGCGGCCGACGCCGGGGCCCCGTGGACGACGCCCGGGGACGACGCCGGCCACCGACCCCCTCGGCCCTGACGGACCTGATCGGAGAACCTCGCTGTGGCGACGACGAACGACCTGAAGAACGGCACCGTGCTGCGGATCGACGGCCAGCTGTGGGCGGTCGTGGAGTTCCAGCACGTGAAGCCCGGCAAGGGCGGCGCGTTCGTCCGGACGAAGCTCAAGAACGTGCTCTCGGGCAAGGTCGTCGACCGCACGTTCAACGCGGGCATCAAGGTCGAGACCGCGAACGTGGACAAGCGCGACATGCAGTACCTGTACAAGGACGGCTCGGACTTCGTCTTCATGGACGCGGACACGTTCGACCAGCTGATGATCGCCGAGGCGACGGTGGGCGACGCCGCCAACTTCCTGCTCGAGAACCAGAACGCGATGGTCGCGCTCAACGACGGCACCCCGCTGTACGTCGAGCTGCCCCCGTCGGTCGTCCTCGAGATCACCTACACGGAGCCGGGCCTGCAGGGCGACCGCTCCACGGGCGGCACGAAGCCCGCCACGGTGGAGACGGGCTACGAGATCCAGGTCCCGCTGTTCCTCGAGACCGGCACGAAGGTCAAGGTGGACACGCGCGACGGCTCCTACCTCGGCCGCGTGAACGACTGACGTGGCGGCCCGCAGCAAGGCCCGGCGACGGGCCCTCGACGTCCTCTTCGAGGCCGACCAGCGCGGCGTCGCGCCCGCGGAGCTCCTGGCGCAGCGCGTCGTGGACCCGGGGCGCGAGGCGGCGCTGCCGCAGTACGCCGTGGACCTCGTCGAAGGTGTCGTGGCGCACCTCGACCGGATCGACGAGCTCCTGGCGACCTACGCGCACGGCTGGACGATCGAGCGGATGCCGGCGGTCGACCGGGCCGCGCTGCGGATCGGGGCCTTCGAGATCCTCTTCTCCGAGGACGTCCCGGACGCCGTGGCGATGGACGAGGCGGTCGACCTCGTCTCCCAGCTCTCGACCGACGAGTCGCCCGCGTTCGTCAACGGGCTGCTCGCCCGCCTGTCGGAGCTGAAGCCGACGCTGCTGACCTGACGCGCCCGGCCCACCGGGCCCGGTGGGCGACCCCGGCGTCGGGCTGCGGCTGGACGCCCGGCACGAGCAGCGTGCCGCTCACGGGCTCCGGGGCGGGCCGGCCCAGCAGGTAGCCCTGCACGTGGTCGACGCCGAGGGCGGTCAGCACCGCGAGCTGCGCGGCGTCCTCCACGCCCTCCGCGACCACGTCCAGCCCGTGCGCGCGGGCGAGCTCGAGGATGGCGGCCAGGACGGCGCGGCCCTGGTCCGTCCCCGACGCCACGACGAAGGACCGGTCGATCTTCAGCTCGTCGACGGGCAGGTCCGCCAGCCGCGCGAGCGAGCTGTAGCCCGTGCCGAAGTCGTCGAGGGAGATGCGGGCCCCGCGGTCGCGCAGGGCGGTCAGCACGGGGAGGACCTCCTGGGTCGCCATGAGGGCGCCCTCGGTGATCTCGAGCGTGAGCTCGGAGAAGGGCCGGTCGCCCCAGGCCGCGTCGACGGCGTCGAGGAACCCGGCGTCCGTGAGCTGCTGGGGCGCGACGTTCACGGAGACGGGCAGACCGGTGCGCGCGTTCGTCGCGGCCGCCTGCCGCAGCATGTCGGCGCCGATCGGCACGACGAGCCCCGACGACTCCGCCAGGGGCAGCCACAGCGCGGGGGCCACGGGGGTGCCGCCGTCGACCCAGCGGGCGAGCGCCTCGGCGCCGACGACCGTGAGGGAGCGGGCGCAGACGATGGGCTGGTAGTGGGCGACGAACCGCCGGTCGGCCACGGCGGCGAGCATCGCGGCGCGCCGCCGGTGCTCGCCCGCGGCACGCTCCTCCATCGCGACGTCGAAGGGCAGCCACGTCGCGCCGGTGCGGCGCGCCTCGAGCAGGGCCGCCTCCGCCCGGTGCAGGAGCGCGTCGGAGCCCTCGTCCTCGCCCGGCACCCAGGTCCCCGTCCCGAGCGTGAGCCGCACCTGGACGTGGGCGCCGGAGGTCACCGGGCCGCCCAGCCGCCCCGCGAGGCGCTCCGTGGCGGCACCGTCGAGCCGCTCGTCGACGAGCACGACGAACTGGTCCGCACCGAGGCGGGCGACGAAGGCCGTCCCGGCCGCGCGCTGCAGGTGGCGCCCGACGTCGCCGAGGAGCGCGTCCCCCGCCTGGTGCCCGTGCACGTCGTTGACGGCGCGGAACCCGTCGACGTCGGCGAGCAGCAGCGTGAGGGGTCGGGGGTCGGGCGCGGTGACGGCGGCCTGCAGGCGGGCGTCGAGCGCGAGCCGGTTGGCCAGCCCCGTGAGGGGGTCGGTGCGCACCGTGCGGTCGAGCCGCCGGGTGAGCCACCGGCGCTCCGCGACGGAGGACAGGGCCAGGCCCAGGGCGTCGCCGAAGGCCCGGCCGGTGACGTCGAGCGGCGGCGCGTGGGCGGGCACGACGACCTCGACCTCGGCGCGGTCCTGGGGGAGCAGGTGCACCCGGACGTCGAGGTCCGGGCGGCCGAGCACGGTGCGCGCGCGGTCACGGGCCGCGGCGAGCACCTCGTCGACGTCCGCCCCCGCCGCGCCCGCGACGAGCACCTCGCTCTGGACGGCCTGCCGCTCGAGCACGCGGTCCACGGAGCGCTGGATGGTGCGCCCCTGGTCGAGGGCGCGCAGGACGAGCGCCAGCGCCACGGGCACGGGCCAGAGGCCGACCAGGAGCGCCCTCGCCGGGCCGGGCGCGAGCCCCGCACCGAGCACGCCGGCACCGAGGCAGGCCACCGTGGTGCCGAACATCGCGATGTGGACGGCGCCGCGGCCGCGGGCCCGCACCGCCCCGACGAGCAGGTACGCCGCCGCCACGACGACCGGCGCCACGGACGCGGGACCGGGCGGGACGGGCAGCGGCGGGACGGACGGGGCGAGCACCTCCAGCACGGGCCCGCCGACCGCGTGCCGCAGCAGCGCCGCCACGGCGAGCGCGGCGAGCCAGGGGCGCAGCGGCGGCATGGAGGCCGGGCGCGCTCGGTGCGCGGCGAGGACGCACGCGGCGAGCAGGGCCGTGACCAGCAGCGCCTCCGCCGTCGCGAGCACCGGCACGGCCGCGGGGCCCGCCGGGACGAGGAGGAGCCCGACGCCGCGCACGACGAGCAGGGCGGCCGTGACGAGCGAGAGGGCCGTCGCCTCCCGGGGCGCACGGCCGCCGAGGCGCTCGGGCTCGCGCACGCGCCGCAGGGCCAGGGCGCCGACGACCAGCCCCGCGGTGGCGAGGTGGGTCGCCGCCGTCCCGGCCTGGAGGAGCGCGAGCGTGACCACGTCCGCCCTATCGGCACGTGGACGCCCGTCCTGACCCCCTCCGGCCCGCCGGTAGGGTGAGGACCCGACACCCCACCGGTCCTTCAAGACCGTCCTGCGAGGCGGACAAGGAGTCGCGGATGCGTGCTGGACCTCCCGTGCCCGGGGACGACCCGGGCCCACCGACCGATCGCCCGACGGCCGTCGAGGTGCTCGGCCCCGCCGACGTCGGCCGGGCCCTCACCCGCATCGCCCACGAGATCCTCGAGCGGAACCGCGGGGCGGCGGACGTCGTCCTGCTCGGCGTGCCGACCCGGGGCCTGCCGCTGGCGCACCGCCTCGCCGCCCGCATCGCGGACGTCGAGCCCGGCACGGACGCCGCGGCGCTCGTCGGCTCCCTCGACGTGACGATGTACCGCGACGACCTCGCCCAGCACCCGACACGGGCCGTGGGCGCCACGCACCTGCCGCCGGGCGGCATCGACGGCCGGACGGTCGTGCTCGTCGACGACGTGCTCTTCTCGGGGCGCACCATCCGTGCCGCCCTCGACGCGATCAGCGACCTCGGCCGGCCGCGGGCGGTCCAGCTGGCGGCGCTCGTCGACCGCGGCCACCGCGAGCTGCCCATCCGCGCGGACTTCGTCGGCAAGAACCTGCCGACGGCGACGAGCGAGCGGGTGCGCGTCCTGCTCGCCGAGACGGACGGGCGCGACGCCGTGCTCATCGAGCCGGGAGCCGCGGGGGGTGCCGCGTGAAGCACCTGCTCTCCGTCGCGGACCTCACGCGCGAGGACGCCGTCCGCATCCTCGACACCGCCGCGCAGATGGCGGCGACGCAGGAGCGCGAGATCAAGAAGCTGCCGACGCTGCGCGGCCGCACCGTGGTCAACCTCTTCTTCGAGGACAGCACCCGCACGCGGATCTCCTTCGAGACCGCGGCGAAGCGGCTGTCGGCGGACGTCATCAACTTCTCGGCCAAGGGTTCCTCGGTGTCCAAGGGCGAGTCCCTCAAGGACACCGCCCTGACGCTGCAGGCCATGGGCGCGGACGCCGTCGTCATCCGGCACCAGGCCTCCGGCGCGCCGCACACGCTGGCGACGGCGGGGTGGACCCGCGGCGCGGTCGTCAACGCCGGCGACGGGATGCACCAGCACCCGACGCAGGCCCTGCTCGACGCCTACACCCTGCGCCGCCACCTCGTCGGGGACGGCGGGCGCGCGGACGTGTACGGCCGCGACCTCGAGGGCGCGCGGGTCGTGCTCGTCGGGGACGTGCTGCACAGCCGGGTCGCGCGCTCCAACGTGGGCCTGCTGCACACGCTCGGCGCGGAGGTGGTGCTCGTCGCGCCGCCCACCCTCGTGCCGGTCGGCGCCGGGGCGTGGCCCGCCCGCGTCTCCTACGACCTCGACGCGACGCTCGCGCAGGTGCGCCCCGACGCGGTCATGATGCTGCGGGTCCAGCGCGAGCGGATGTCGAGCGCGGGCGGGGGCTTCTTCCCCAGCCCGCTGGAGTACGCCCGGCGCTACGGGCTCGACGCCCGGCGCCTGGCGGCGCTGCCCGACCACGCGGTCGTGCTGCACCCCGGCCCCATGAACCGCGGGCTGGAGATCACGGCGGACGCGGCCGACTCGCCGCGCTCCGTCATCGTCGAGCAGGTGGCCAACGGCGTCGCCGTCCGGATGGCGGTGCTGTACCTCCTGCTCGCGGGACGCAACGACGGGAGTGCGGCATGACGACGACCTGGTGGCTGCGGGGCGTGCGCCCCCTCGGCGGCGACGCCACGGACGTGCTCGTGGTGGACGGGGTCGTCGCGGCGCTCGGCGCGGAGGCGGCCGCGCAGGCCGCCGCGCGTGACGACGTGCGCGTGCTCGAGGGCGCCGGCCACGTGCTCCTGCCGGGGCTCGTCGACCTGCACACGCACCTGCGCGAGCCGGGCCGCGAGGACACGGAGACCGTGGCCAGCGGCACCCGGGCCGCGGCCGTCGGGGGCTTCACCGCCGTGCACGCGATGGCGAACACGACGCCGACGCAGGACACCGCCGGGGTCGTGGAGCAGGTCTGGCGGCTCGGCCGCGCCGCGGGCTGGTGCGACGTGCACCCCGTGGGCGCGGTGACGGTCGGGCTCGAGGGGGAGCGGCTCGCCGAGCTCGGCGCCATGGCCGACAGCGCGGCCCGGGTGCGGGTGTTCTCCGACGACGGGAGGTGCGTGCACGACCCGGTCGTCATGCGCCGCGCCCTGGAGTACGTCAAGGCCTTCGACGGGGTCGTCGCGCAGCACGCGCAGGAGCCGCGGCTCACGGAGGGCGCCCAGATGCACGAGGGCGTCGTGTCCGCCGAGCTCGGGCTCGCGGGCTGGCCCGCCGTCGCGGAGGAGGCGGTCGTCGCCCGCGACGTGCTGCTCGCCGAGCACGTCGGCTCCCGCCTGCACGTGTGCCACGTGTCGACCGCCGGCTCCGTGGAGATCGTCCGGTGGGCCAAGTCGCGCGGGATCGACGTCACCGCCGAGGTCACGCCGCACCACCTCCTGCTCACCGACGAGTCCGCCCGCGGCTACGACCCGCACTTCAAGGTGAACCCGCCGCTGCGCACGCAGGCGGACGTCGACGCGGTCCGCGCCGGGCTCGCCGACGGCACCATCGACGTCGTCGCCACCGACCACGCCCCGCACGCCCGCGAGGACAAGGACTGCGAGTGGGCCGCGGCCGCCATGGGGATGACGGGGCTGGAGACCGTGCTCTCCGTCGTGCAGCAGACGATGGTCGACACCGGCCGCATGACGTGGGCCGACGTGGCGCGCGTCCTGTCGGAGGCGCCGGCGCGCATCGGCCGGGTCGAGGACCAGGGGCGGCCGCTGGCCGTCGGCGAGCCGGCGAACCTCGTCGTCGTCGACCCCGCCGCCCGCCGGGTCGTAGTGCCGGAGGAGCAGGCCACCGCCAGCCGGAACTCGCCCCTGCGCGGGCGCGAGCTGCCCGGGCGGGTCGTCGCGACCTTCCTGCGCGGGCGCGCGACCGTGCTGGACGGCCGGCCCGTGGACGACCCCGACCGCCCGGGCGTCGCGGCCGGCGCGGCGGTGGGCGCATGACCCGCGCCGTCCTCGTCGTCGTCGCGGTGCTCCTCGCGCTGCTCGCCCTGCGCGCGATGCGGTCCGGGTGGCGCACCCGCACCACCCGGACGGAGGCGCTCGGCGTCGCACCGGCCGCCGTCCCCGCCGACCTCGGCGCGGCGCGCACCGCCGCGGCCGAGGCCACCTACGTCGGGACGACCACCCAGGGGCGCTGGCTGGACCGCGTCACCGCCCACGGCCTGGGCGTGCGCAGCCCCGCCACGGTGCAGGTGCACGACGCGGGCGTCCTCGTCGAGCGCCGCGGCGCCCCCGACCTCTTCCTCCCGGCGGACCGTCTGCTCGTCGTCACCACGGGTCCGGGCCTGGCCGGCAAGGTCGTCGGCCGCGAGGGCCTCGTCCTGCTCGACTGGCGCGCGGCGGACGGTCCCGACGCGGCCGCGCTCACGACCGGGCTGCGGCTGCGCCGCCGCGCCGACCACGACGCGGTGCTGGCCGCCGCCGCCGCCCTCGTCGGGGGCCCGCCGCCCCCGACGTCGCCCCCC
>NZ_RWJX01000112.1 GCF_004123805.1 Cellulomonas endophytica
GCTCCCGGCGCCACGCCCGGGCCGGCGGCCGGCACCGCGCCGCCCGCGCTCGGAGCGGCCGACGCCGTCCTCGACCGCCGCGCCCGCACGGGCAGCGCGAGCACACCCACCTCCGAGGCGCTCGGAGCGGCGCGCGAGGCCGCCCCCGCGCGCGGCACCACGGCCGGGACGGCCGCGCTGGCACCCGCGCCCGTAGCCCGCGGGGCGGCGCAGGACGTCCTCGGTCCCCACGGCACCACGGCGTCCCCTGCCACGGCGTCCGCCGCCACGGCGAACCCCGCCCCGACCCCCGGCGCGGCAGGAGGGAGCGCGGTCGTGCCCGGCACCTCGGCTGACGGTGGGACCTCGACGGGCGTCACCGGCACGGGCGTCACCGGCGCGGGGAGCGCCGCTGCGGGCAGCGTCGTCGTCGTCGCCGGCGACACCCTCTGGGACCTGGCCGCCCGCGCCCTGGGGCCGGAGGCCGGCCCCGCGGACGTCGCCGCCATCTGGCCCCTCTGGTACGCGGCGAACGAGGACGTCGTCGGCACCGACCCCGACCTCCTGCTGCCGGGTCAGACCCTCCGGGTCCCCGACGCGACCGGGACGACCGCGACACCCACCAGCCCCACCACCACCGACGCCAGGACCACCACCAGCGCCGCGGACGACAGCGCGGACGACCCCGAGAGGAGCGGACGATGAGCGCCGCCACCCTGCCCCGCCCCGTCGCGCCCGCCGCTCCCCCGGCCCAGGACGGACGACCCGCGCCGGTCGCCGTCGCCCCGGCCGCCGCTGGGCCGGCCACCGTCACCCCGGCCGCCGTCACGCCGGCCGCCGTCACGCCGGCCGCCGTCAGTCCGGCGCGCGTGCGGCTCGTGCGCCCGGCGTACCGCGGCGGCACGGCCGACGCCGGGCCCCTGGGTCGTCCCGCCCCGCCCGCGCTCCCGGACCGGGTGCGGGCGCTGCGCACGCGGGACGCGTCCTTCGAGGCGGAGGTCCTCGACGCCGACGACGTACCCGTCCCCGAGGCCGACCCCGCACGCACGGCCGGCACCCTCGCCCGGGCGGTCGTCGAGGTGCTCGCGGGGACCCGACCGGTGGCGCAGCTCGCCCGCTGGCTCGCGCCCGGTGTCTACGAGGAGCTGCGCGTGCGCACCGGGCTCACGCTCGGCGTCGCCGGGCGTGGCCCGGTGACGAGCGCCGGGACCCGTCCGGCGGTGCGACGGGTGCGGGTCGTCCCGGTCGACGAACGCTCCGTCGAGGCGACGGTGGTCGTCGACCAGGGCACGCGGGTGCGAGCCGCGGCCCTGCGCCTCGACGCGCACCGGGGCCAGTGGCGCGTCACCGCACTCGAGCTGGGCTGACCCTCCGCCCTCTCCGGACGACGGTGCTGGGCCGGGGAGGGACGACGACGGCGGGCCCCCGCGGGGACCCGCCGTCGTCGCGGTCGGCGCCTCGGTGCCGGCGTCAGCGTCGGCGCTGCTTGGCCGCCTTGCGCCGGGCCTCGCGGTTGGACGCGCTGTCGTCGCCGTCCGCGCCGGTGGCGGAGCCGTCGGGGCGGGTCACGACGGGCCCGCCGTCGCCGTCCAGGGACGGGGCGGAGTACTGCAGCGGCACGGGCGCGGGGCCGTCGAGCCCCTTCGCCACGATGGTCGGTGCCGGCTCCGCGGGGGCCGCCGCGGCGTCCGACCCGTCCGGCCCGACACCGGCGCCGTCCGCCACGGTCGCGCCGCCGGTCGCGGGTGCACCGTCCGGGGCGGCACCGGTGGCGGGCGTCCCGTTCGTCCCGGCCGCGGGTGCGGCGGTCGCCCCGCCGGCCCGCGGCAGGCCGACGCTGGGGGCGGCGCCGACGGAGTCCGCCGCCGCGGGCTGGACCTGCACCTCGAGGCGGTACAGGTAGGAGACGGTCTCCTCCTTGATGGCGTCGGTCATCGCGCCGAAGAGCTGGAAGCCCTCGCGCTGGTACTCCACCAGGGGGTCGCGCTGGGCCATCGCCCGCAGGCCGATGCCCTCCTTGAGGTAGTCCATCTCGTAGAGGTGCTCGCGCCACTTGCGGTCGAGGACGGACAGGGTCACGCGCCGCTCGAGCTGGCGCATCGTGGCCTCGCCGAGCTGGGCCTCGCGCTCGGCGTAGGCGACCTCGGCGTCGGAGAGCACCTCCCGCTCGAGCAGCTCGGTCGACAGGCGGGTGGGCCCGCCGGCCTCCTCGACGACCTCCTCGGGCGTGATGCTCACGGGGTACACGCCCTTGAGGGCCGTCCACAGCGCGTCGAGGTCCCAGTCCTCCGGGCGGCCCTCGGCGGTCCCCGCGGCGATGTAGCCCTTCAGCACGTCGCTGCGGAAGTGCGCGACCTGCTCGTGCAGGTCCTCGCCCTCGAGCACGCGGCGCCGCTCGTCGTAGATGACCGCGCGCTGCCGGGACAGCACGTCGTCGTACTTGAGGACGTTCTTGCGGATCTCGAAGTTGCGGGCCTCGACCTGCGACTGCGCGGACTGGATGCCGCGCGTGACCATCTTCGACTCCAGCGGCATGTCCTCGGGGAAGCCGGCGCGGGTCATCATCGCCTCGGCCAGGCCCGAGTTGAACAGGCGCATGAGGTCGTCCTGCAGCGACAGGTAGAACCGGGACTCGCCCGGGTCGCCCTGGCGCCCGGACCGGCCGCGGAGCTGGTTGTCGATGCGGCGCGACTCGTGGCGCTCCGTGCCGAGCACGTAGAGGCCGCCGAGCTCCACCACCTCGTCGTGCTCGGCCGCCACGGCCTCCTTGGCCTTCTCCAGCGCCTCGGGCCAGGCGGCCTCGTACTCCTCGGCGTTCTCCTTGGGGTCCAGGCCCCGGGCGGCGAGGTCGGCGACGGCCATGAACTCGGCGTTGCCGCCGAGCATGATGTCCGTCCCGCGGCCGGCCATGTTCGTGGCGACGGTGACCGCGCCCTTGCGCCCGGCCTGGGCGACGATCGCCGCCTCCCGCGCGTGCTGCTTGGCGTTGAGGACCTCGTGCGGGACGCCGGCCTTCTTGAGCTTGCTCGAGAGCAGCTCGGACTTCTCCACGCTCGTGGTGCCCACGAGGACGGGCTGCCCGTGGCCGTGGCGCTCGACGATGTCGGCGACGACGGCGTCGAACTTGCCCTCCTCGGACTTGTAGACGAAGTCCTTCTGGTCGATGCGCTGCATCGGGCGGTTCGTCGGGATCGGGACCACGCCGAGCTTGTAGGTGCCCTGGAACTCCGCGGCCTCGGTCTCGGCCGTGCCG
The DNA here is from genome assembly GCF_004123805.1 of Cellulomonas endophytica. Lineage (GTDB taxonomy): Bacteria > Actinomycetota > Actinomycetes > Actinomycetales > Cellulomonadaceae > Cellulomonas > Cellulomonas endophytica. The sequence goes on from NZ_RWJX01000112.1 coordinate 3,233, forward strand.
GTCATCCCGGCGAGCTTGCCGTAGAGCCGGAAGTAGTTCTGCAGCGTGATGGTGGCGAGCGTCTGGTTCTCCGCCTTGATGGCGACGCCCTCCTTGGCCTCGATGGCCTGGTGCATGCCCTCGTTGTAGCGGCGGCCGGGCAGGATGCGGCCCGTGTGCTCGTCGACGATGAGGACCTCGCCGTTCATGACGACGTAGTCCTTGTCCCGCTTGAACAGCTCCTTGGCCTTGATGGCGTTGTTGAGGAACCCGATGAGCGGCGTGTTCAGCGACTCGTAGAGGTTCTCGATGCCGAGGTGGTCCTCCACCCGCTCGATGCCGGGCTCCAGCACGCCGACGGTGCGCTTCTTCTCGTCGACCTCGTAGTCGCGCTCCGCCTCGAGCCGGCGGACGACCTTGGCGAACTCGGCGTACCAGCGGTTGATGTCGCCGGAGGCGGGCCCGGAGATGATGAGCGGCGTGCGCGCCTCGTCGATGAGGATGGAGTCGACCTCGTCGACGATGGCGAAGTGGTGGCCGCGCTGCACGAGGTCGGCGCTCTGCCACGCCATGTTGTCGCGCAGGTAGTCGAAGCCGAACTCGTTGTTCGTGCCGTAGGTGATGTCCGCCGCGTACTGCTCGCGCCGCTCCGCCGGCTGCTGGCCCGTGAGCACCACGCCGGTGGTCATGCCGAGGAAGCGGTACACGCGGCCCATGAGCTCGGCCTGGTACCGCGCGAGGTAGTCGTTGACGGTGACGACGTGGACGCCCTGGCCGCCCAGCGCGTTGAGGTACGCGGGCGCCGTGGCGACGAGGGTCTTGCCCTCACCGGTGCGCATCTCGGCGATGTTGCCCAGGTGCAGCGCGGCCCCGCCCATGATCTGCACGTCGAAGTGGCGCTGGCCCAGCGTGCGGCTCGAGGCCTCGCGCACCGCGGCGAAGGCCTCGGGCAGGAGCGCGTCGAGCTTCTCGCCGTCGGCCAGGCGGGCGCGGAACCGGTCGGTCTCCTCGCGCAGCTCCGCGTCCGACAGGTCCACGAAGCCGCTCTCGAGGGCGTTCACCTGGTCCGCGATGCCCGACAGCTTCTTGAGGACGCGGCCCTCGCCCATCCGCAGGACCTTCTCGAGGATCGCTGGCACGTCACTCCCCTGGCTCGACCGGCGCGGGCTCAGGACCCGGGCACGGCGTGGTCGTCGGCGTCGTCCCGCCCCGCGGCGGGCGCCGTGACCATCGTAGGCGAGCCCGTGGCCGTCGCCCCGGCCGGTCGCCCCGCGTGCGGCAGCCGGGCCGCCAGGGGCAGCGCCAGCGCGCCCCGGGGCCGTTCGTCCCGGTCGCCCACGCGCACCTCGTCGAGCCCGAGCCAGGCGGCGACGAGGTGCAGCTCCGCGGCGAGCGCCTCGACGACCTCGCCCGCGTCCGGCACCGCGGCGCCGCGCCGCGACCGGGCGGGTCCGGGGTCGGCGGCCGTGCCGGCGGGGTGCGCCGCGAGGACCCGCAGGACCCCCGCCGAGCGGTCCGCCTTGAGGTCGACGAGCGCGACCACGTGCTCCCCGAGGAGGAAGGGCAGGACGTAGTAGCCCCACACCCGGGCGGGCTCGGGCACGTAGATCTCGATGCGGTAGCGGAGCCCGAAGAGCGCCTCGACCCGCCGCCGCTCGAACACCACGGGGTCGAACGGGCTCAGCAGCGCGGCACCGGTCGCGCGCCGGGGCACGTCCGCGTCCCGGTGGCGCAGGACCGGCCCGTCGCCCCAGCCCTCGACGACCACGGGCTCGAGAACGCCGTCCTCGACGAGCTCGGCCACCGCCGGGCGGACGCGGTCCTGCCGCATCCGGAAGTAGTCGGCCAGGCACCGGACGGAGGCGACGCCGTGCGCCCGCGCGGCGATCTCGACGAGGCCCCGCGCCGCCTCCGCGTCCGTCGGCTCCGGTGCGGCCACGACCTCCGCCGGCAGGACGCGCTCGGCGAGGTCGTACCGCCGCTCGAACGACGAGGTGCGGCCCGCCGCCGTGAGCTCCCCCGTGAAGAAGAGGAACTCGAGCACGCGCTTGGCCACCGTCCAGTTCCAGCCCCACGCCTCCTTGCTCACCGGGTGCTGCACCGAGAGCCGGTCGTGCACCTGCCGCCCGGTGAGCGGGCCCTCCGCCCGGACGAGCGCGCGCACCTCCGCCACCTCGGACGACAGCTGCAGCGGGACCTCGGCGATGGAGCCCCAGGCCTCCTGGGCGTAGGCGCGCTGGCGCCAGCCGAGCAGCCGGAAGGTGGCGGGCGGGACGAAGGACGCCTGGTGGGCCCAGGCCTCGACGAGGCGGCGCGGCGCCCGGCCCGCGGCCCGGTCGAGCAGGCCGGGGTCGTACGGCCCCACCCGGGAGAACGTCGGCAGCAGGTGCGCCCGCGCGAGCACGTTCACGGAGTCGATCTGCAGGAGGCCGAGCCGGTCGACCACGGACTGCAGGTGCCGCATCGTCGCGGGCCCGGTCCGGGCCGGGCGCGGGGCGGCGAGCCCGTGCGACCGCAGGGTCAGGCGACGGGCCTGCGACAGGGACAGGTGCTCGGCTGCGACCACCGGCCCATCCTGGCGCGTCCCACCGACACGGACCCGCGCACCGTCGTCGCCCGGCGAGGTCGGGGCCCGCACGACCCGGGACGGGCGCGGGCCCGGCCGTCCGGGAGGGACGACCGGGCCCGCGACCCTGAGGGATCCGTCAGCCCCCGGCGGCGACCGTCTCGCGGTCGACCTCGAACACGGGCGGGCCGGAGGGCGCGCCCACGCGGGCCGCTCCGTCGACCGCGTGGCGGCCGGCGTCGACCACCGCGGTGTCGAGCTTGATGACGCCGTACGTCCAGCCCCGGCGCCGGTAGGCGACGGACGGCTGGGCGGTCTCCACGTCGACGAAGAGGAAGAAGTCGTGGCCGACGAGCTCCATCTCGTAGATGGCGTCGTCGACGGTCATGGGCTGGGCCTCGTGGACCTTCTGCCGGATGACCACCGGCGAGTCGCCGAGCGTCGTCTCCGTCGTCGTGCCGGCCTGCATGGGGTCGGCCGGCGGCTCGGCCGGCTCGGGGGCGACCTGGGGCGGCAGCGGGCGGACGTCGACGGGGGCGAGAGGCGCCGGGCCGCGGTGCGTCTTGCGCCGGTCGTGCGTGCGGCGCAGGCGCTCGAGGAGCCGGGCGAGCGCGAGGTCGAGCGCGGCGACCTGCTCGTCGGCGCACGCCTCGGCCCGGATGACGGGTCCCTTGTCGATCACGGTGAGCTCGACCCGCTCGCGGACCCCGGACGGCTTGGCGTTCGCGTCGTGCGACACCATGACGTTCACGCGCATCGCGCGCGGGGCGAGCTGTTCGACCTTGGCCAGCTTCTGCTCGGCGTGCGCCCGGAACTTGGGCGTCACGTCGGTGTGCTTGCCGGCGACCACGATCTCCACGAGACCTCCTGAGGTGGGCGGGGCAGGTCCTGGACCTGCTCGCGACGGTGTTCGACCCGGGCGCCCTGGCGGGCACCCGACTGCTCGGCGCACCTCCCCTCCACCGGCCGGGGACGGGCTCACGACGCGGGTCCGTCGTCCGACCCCACCCCTCGGCTGGTCCGTCCACGCTAACCCGGCCCGCCTCCCCCGTCATCAGCGGGGACCCCGCGCGCCGTGTCCTCTTCCGGCCGAGAGCCGGCCGTGCCCACGCCGCCGCCGGGGCGGCGCGGGACGGAGGTCCCGGGGGGCGGGGTGGAGGCCAGGACGAGCGCCCCGACCACCGACGCCCCGGACCCCTCGAGCACCCGGCGGGACGCGGCGAGCGTCGCCCCGGTGGTGAGGACGTCGTCGACGAGGAGCACCCGCGGCGGGCCGCCCGACGACGCCGTCCCGGGCGTGGCGAGGACCCGGCGGCCCCGCCGGTGCAGCGCCACCTCCTCGCGCACGCCGCCCCGCTGCGCACGCCCCCGCCCGGCCTGGTCCCCCGCCCCCCGCCGGACGAGCGCCTCGACCGCGACGGCGGGCACCCCCGCGACCGCCATCCGGCGGGCGACGAGCACGGCCAGCCGCCCGACCCGGTGCTCCCCGCGCCGCCGCCGCGCGGCCGCCGTCGAGGGCGCCGGGACCACGAGGATCGCGCCCGCGGCACCCGGACCACCGCCCCCCACGAGCCCCGGGACGACGAGCCCCGCCGCGGCGGCGAGGGCGGCGCCGAGGACGGGCGTGAGGTCGGCGCGGCCCCGGTCCTTCCACTGCACGACGGTCTCCCGGACCGGGCCGACGGCGTCCGCGAGCGCCCAGACCGGCAGCGGCCGCCCGTCGAGCCGGTCCAGGCGGCCGGCCCGGTCCTCGCAGCGGCGGGGCGGGCCGTGCAGGAGCGCCGTGCACGCGACGCACAGGGGCACGTCCGGCAGGCCGCAGCCGGCGCACGCCACCGGCAGCACGAGGCCGACGACGTCCCGCAGCGCCGCGACGACCACCGCGACGGCGCCCTGCTGCGCCCCGTCCACCCCACCCGCCACGGACCCTCCCCTCCCGACGCCTCGCCACCTGCCCGACGAGGGTGGCTCGACGGCCCGCCGGCCGGGGACGGGGCGCGAGGGTCGCGGGCACGGCGGGTCGCGACCGGGGCTGGGGGCGGCCCGACGGCCGCGACCGCCCGTCCCGCGCGCCGGCCGTCGCGCGGGCGCGTCGGCC
>NZ_RWJX01000113.1 GCF_004123805.1 Cellulomonas endophytica
GAGCACGTCCCCCGCGAGCGGGACGACCGGGATCTCCCCGGAGAACGGCGTGCGCAGCATGCCCGGGCTGCCGGGGGTCGCGACGTGCCGGCGCCGCCCCGAGGGACGGTCGGTGCGGGCCGGCGCGGGCCCGTCGGCGGGCGCCTCCGCGACGTGCCGGCGGCGGCGCGCGGGCGGCGCGCCGGCCCCGGGCAGGACGGCGGACGGGACGGCCGACGGGACCACGGGACGGGTGTCCTCGGCGCCGAGGCCGGCGGTGCGCAGGGTCGCCACCGCCCCGCTCGTGGCGGCGTCCGTCCCGGCGACCCGCGGGTCGAGGACGAACCAGCTCGGGCGCACAGGCGTGGGCACGGCGGTCTGCGCGGCGTCGCCCGCGCCGGCCCGACCGGTGGGCGCAGCGGCGCGCGCCGGCAGGGCAGGGTCCGTCAGGGTCACGGATGCGGTCCTTCGAGAGGGGGTCAGGGAGGGCTGGCCGCGACGACCGTAACCGATCCGTGATGTGACCCGGAACCCCGCGCGTGGTCTCTCACCCGCCCGTGGACCGCGGCGCGGGGCTGGGGGCGGCCCGGCACGGGGCGCGGGAGGCCCGGGCCCGACGGCCGGGTCCGGCTCACCAGGGGCCGTAGACCGCCTCGGCGGTCGCGCTGACCTGCGCGCAGACCTGCTCCAGCGGCTCGTCGCGCACCTGCGCGACGCGGCGCACGGTCGTCGGGAGCAGGTACGGCGCGTTGGGCCGGCCGCGGTCGGGGGCCGGTGTGAGGTACGGCGCATCCGTCTCCACGAGCACGAGCCCGGCGGGCAGCACGCGCAGGGCGGCCCGCAGGTCGTCGTTGGCGACGAACGTCAGCGGCCCCGCGAAGGAGCAGTACCAGCCGTTCTCGGCGCAGGTGCGCGCGAGCCCCTCGTCGCCGGAGAAGCAGTGGAACACCGTGCGCTCGGGCGCCCCGTCCGCGAGCAGCACCTCGACGACCTCGGCGTGCGCGTCCCGGTCGTGGATCTGCAGCGCGAGACCCAGCTCCTTCGCCAGCGCGACGTGCGCCCGGAACGCCTCCCGCTGCACGGCCCGCCCCCGCGGCCCGGCGCGGAAGTGGTCCAGGCCCGTCTCCCCGATCGCCCGGATGCGCGGGTTGCCGCGCGCGAGGTCGGCGATGCGGGCGACGGCCTCGTCGAGCGGCACGTCGTGGCGCCCCTGCGGGTCGGGCTCGAGCCCGTCCGGGGCCACCTCGCGGACGCCCGCGTGGAGGACGGCCTCGTTCGGGTGGATCGCCACCGCGCCGAGCAGCGCCGGGTGGGCGCGGACGGCGGCGTCGGTCCACACGGCCGCCTCGAGGTCGCACCCGACCTGGAGGTGCCGGTCGACGCCGGCCGCCGCCGCGCGCGCGAGGTGGTCCTCCACCGTGGGCGCCGGGCCGGGCAGCGGCTCGCCGTCCGCGTCCCGCCGCCACCCGTCGGGCGCCCACGCGAGGACGGACTCCAGGTGCGTGTGGTCGTCGACGACGGGCAGCGGCAGCGGCGCGGGGTCCGCCGGCCAGCCCCGGTCGCGGGCGCGTCCGCGGCCCACGCTCAGCGGTCCCGGTAGCGGGCGAGCTCCTCGTCGACGATGCCGTCGTCGAGCTTGGTGAACACCGGCGTCGGCTTCGCCACGGGGGTGCCCGGCACCACGGGCGCCGACCGCCACGGCGCGACGGTCTCCCCGAGCCGGTAGTCCCCCGTGATGACGGGGTAGGCGCGGCTCGGGTCGTCGAGGTCGGTGACCTCCTCGAGCCGCGGCATCGGCGAGAAGGTCCCCGTGCCGCCGAGCGTCTCGTGCACGCGCTGCGCGGAGTGCGGCAGGAACGGCGCGAGCAGCGTGTTCGCGTCGGAGACCGCCTGCGCGGCGGTGTTCAGCACGGTGCCCAGCCGCTCCCGGTCGCCCGTGAGCTTCCACGGCTCCGTCTCCGAGACGTACCGGTTCGCCTCGCCGACGACCCGCATGGCCTCGGCGATCGCCGCGCGGTGGCGGTGGGTGCGCACGAGCTCGCCGACCCGGTCGAAGGCGGCGCCGGTCTGCGCCAGGAGCGCCTCGTCGACCGGCAGCCGCTGCGCGGCCGCCGGGATCTCGCCGAAGTTCTTCGCGACCATGCTGGCGGTCCGGTTGACGAGGTTGCCCCAGCCCGCGACGAGCTCGTCGTTCGTCCGGCGCAGGAAGTCCGCCCACGTGAAGTCGGCGTCCTGGTTCTCCGGCCCGGCCGTGGCGATGAAGTAGCGCAGCGCGTCGGGCTGGTACCGGGCGAGCATGTCGCGGACGTAGATGACGATCCCGCGCGAGGAGGCGAACTTCCTGCCCTCCATCGTGAGGAACTCGCTCGACACCACCTCCGTGGGCAGCTGCAGCTCGCCGTAGACCCCGGGCGAGCCGCCCTTCGTGCCCCGGCCGTCGTAGCCCATGAGCTCGGCGGGCCAGATCTGGGAGTGGAAGGTGATGTTGTCCTTGCCCATGAAGTAGTACGAGAGCGCCTCGGGGTCGTTCCACCACGCGCGCCAGGCGTCGTCGTCGCCGGAGCGCCGGGCCCACTCGACCGACGCGGACAGGTAGCCGATGACGGCGTCGAACCACACGTACAGGCGCTTGGCCGGGTTCTCCTCCCAGCCCGCCAGCGGCACGGGGATCCCCCAGTCGATGTCGCGCGTCATCGCGCGGGGGCGCAGGTCGTCGACGAGGTTGAGCGAGAAGTTCAGGACGTTCGGGCGCCAGTCCTGCCGCGTGCGCAGCCACGCCTCGAGCGCCGAGGCGAACGCCGGCAGGTCGAGGAAGAAGTGCTGGCTCTCGACGAACCTCGGCGTCTCCCCGTTGATGCGGCTGCGGGGGTTCTTCAGGTCGATGGCGTCGAGCTGGTTGCCGCAGTTGTCGCACTGGTCGCCGCGCGCGCCGTCGTAGCCGCAGATGGGGCACGTGCCCTCGATGTAGCGGTCGGGCAGGGTGCGGCCCGTGCTCGGGGAGATCGCCCCCATCGTCGTGCGCTCGACCATGTAGCCGTTCGCGTGCACGGTCCGGAACATCTCCTGCACGACCGCGTAGTGGTTGCGCGTCGTCGTGCGCGTGAAGAGGTCGTACGTGAGCCCGAGCTGCGTGAGGTCCTCGGCGATGACGCGGTTGTACCGGTCCGCGAGCGCCTGCGGCGTCAGGCCCTCCTGCTCCGCCTGGACGAGGATCGGCGTGCCGTGCTCGTCCGTGCCGGAGACCATGAGGACGTCGTGGCCCGCCATCCGCATGTACCGGGAGAAGACGTCCGAGGGGACGCCGAAGCCGGCGACGTGACCGATGTGGCGGGGGCCGTTCGCGTACGGCCACGCGACGGCGGAGAGGATGCGGGCCATGGCGCGATCCTAGGGGCGCGCGCCGGCCCGGCCCGGTCGCCGCCGGTCGCGGCGGCAGGATGACCGGGGGCGCCGCGGGCGTTGGCGCCGGGGACGCAGGACGACGAGGAGAGGGGTCCGGCATGACGGCCGAGGGCACGACGACGGGCACGACGACGGGGACCGGGACCGGGACGACGACGGGCACGGCGGCCGCCGACGGGGGCGCGGTGCGGCGGGCGCTCCTCGTCGTCGACGTGCAGCCCACGTTCTGCGAGGGCGGCGCGCTCGCCGTCGAGGGCGGGGACGCCGTGGCGGAGGGCGTCGCGCGGTACGCGGCGGCGCACCGGGACCGCTACGCGCTCGTCGTGACGACGCAGGACTGGCACGTGGACCCGGGCGGGCACTTCTCGGACGACCCGGACTACGTCGACACCTGGCCGCCCCACGGCGTCGCCGGCACGGCGGAGGCCGAGCTGCACCCGGCGCTGGCCGACCTGCGGCCCGACGTCTCCGTCCGCAAGGGCGAGTACGCCGCCGCCTACTCGGGGTTCGAGGGCGTGGACCCGCAGGGGCGGCCCCTGGCCGACGTCCTGCGCTCGGCGGGCGTGACCGACGTCGACGTGGTGGGCATCGCCGAGTCGCACTGCGTGCGGTCGACGGCGCTCGACGCCCTGGCCCTCGGGCTGCGGACGCGGGTGCTCGGCGACCTCACCGTCCCCGTGACGCCCGAGCTCGGCGCGGTCGCGCGCGCGGCGATGGCCGCCGCCGGCGCCGAGCTGACGACGTCCGACCACCTCTGAGCCACGGCGGGCCCGGCCCCGGCGGGCCCGCCCCCGGCCGTCAGCCGCGGGCCCGGGCCTCGCCGCGCGCCACGAGCGCGGCGGCGTAGAGGTCCCGCTTCGGCAGCCCGGCGACGCCCGCCACTTCGGCGACCGCGTCCTTGAGCCGCTCCCCGGCGTCCGCGCGGGCGAGGACCTCAGCGACGAGGTCGGCGGTCGTCGCGGTGGTGCGCCGCTCGGCCCCGGCGACGACGAGCACGACCTCCCCGCGCACCTCCCCGGCCGCCGCCCAGGCGGCGAGCTCGGACAGGGGCCCGCGGACGACCTCCTCGTAGGTCTTCGTCAGCTCGCGGCACACCGCGGCCGGGCGGTCGGGGCCGAACGCCTCGACGAGGGCGTCGAGCGTCTCCGGCACCCGGTGCGGCGCCTCGAACAGCACCATCGTGCGGCGCTCGGCGGCGAGCTCGGCCAGCGCGCGGGCCCGCTCCCCCGGGCGGCGCGGCAGGAACCCCTCGAAGCAGAACCGGTCCGTGGGCAGCCCGGAGAGGGCCAGCGCGGTGAGGACCGCGCTGGGCCCGGGGGCGGCGGTGACGGGCACGCCGGCCCGGGCGGCGGCCGCCACGACGCGGAACCCGGGGTCCGAGACGGCCGGCATGCCGGCGTCCGTGACGACGAGGACGGTGCCGCCGCCGCGCACGACGTCGAGCAGCTCCTCGGACCGGGCCTCCTCGTTGTGCTCGTGGTGGCTGACGACGCGACCCGGGACCTCGACGCCGAGGCGGGCCGCGAGGGCGCGCAGGCGACGGGTGTCCTCGGCGGCCACCACGTCCGCCGTCGCCAGCAGCCGGCGCAGGCGCGGCGAGGCGTCCTCCGCGTTGCCGATGGGCGTGGCGGCGAGCACGAGCCGCCCCCGCTCCCGGCCCGCGTCCACGGGGCCGGGGGCGTCGGGGGCATCGGGGGCGCCGGGCTCGTCGGGGTCCGTGCCGCCTGTCGTCCCCGCCGCCGTCATGGTGCGCCAGCCTGCCATGCGGCGCCGGGGCGCCACCTAGCATGACCGCCGTGGTGGACGCCCCGACCCCCTGGCCCGACCGGTCCCCGGGCGTGCCCGGACCGGACGGGCCGCCGTCCCACGGCCGCCACGCGTCCGGCGCGGGCCCCGACGCCGCCGCACCGGCCGGCGACGGGCGGCCGGGCGGACCCCCGCGGCACGCCGCCGTCGGGCCGGACGGCGGGGCCGCCGCGGGCCCGGCCGTCCCCCCGGGAGCCACGCGCGAGCGCCTCGCGCGGACGCTGCTCGGCGCCCGGTCCCTCCGCCTCGACGCCACGCCCCGCGCCCGCCTCCTCGGCTGGCTGGGACCGCTCGCCGTCACGCTGCTCGCCGGCGTGGCGCGCTTCTGGCAGCTGGGCCGCCCGGACTCCCTCGTCTTCGACGAGACGTACTACGTCAAGGACGGCTTCTCCCTCTGGGCGCTGGGCTACGAGGGGCAGTGGGGCGACGACCCGAACCCGCGCTTCGAGGCCGGCGACACCGGTGCCCTCTCGTCGGCCGGCGCGTACGTCGTCCACCCCTCCGTGGGCAAGTGGCTCATCGGGCTGGGCATCCGGATCGGCGGCGTCGAGCACCCCTGGGCGTGGCGGCTCGCCGCGGCCGTCGCCGGCACCCTGCTCGTCCTGCTCGTGGCGCGGGCCGGACGGCGCCTCCTGGGCTCGACCGCCCTGGGCACGCTGGCCGGGCTCCTCGTCGCCGTGGACGGCACGGCCATCGCCCTGTCGCGCACGAGCCTGCTCGACGGCTTCCTCACCCTCTTCGTCGTCGCGGCGTTCGCCTGCCTGCTCGTCGACCGCGACCGCGCGCGGCTGCGGCTCGCCGAGCGCACCGCCGCGCTGCTCGACGCGGGGCGGCCCCTCGGGCTCGGCCCGCGGCTCGGCGCGCGGCCCTGGCGGGTGGCGGCCGCGGTGTGCCTCGGCCTCGCGGTGAGCACGAAGTGGTCCGGGCTGTACTTCGTCGCCGTCCTGGGCCTGCTCACGGTGGGGTGGGACGCCGCGGCCCGGCGCCGCGCCGGGGTCCGGGCGTGGCCCTGGGCGGCGCTCGTGCGGGACGCCGTGCCCGCGTTCCTCACCCTCGTCCCGACCACCGCCGTCCTCTACGTCGTGTCGTGGACCGGCTGGCTCGTCACCTCCGGCGGCTACCTGCGGCAGTGGGCGGAGCAGAACCCGGGCCAGGGCGTCGGCTGGCTCCCGGGCCCGCTGCGGTCGCTGGCGCACTACCACGCGGAGATGTGGCGGTTCCACAACGGGCTCGTGACCCCGCACAGCTACCAGGCGCACCCCCTCGGCTGGCCCGTGCAGTGGCGCCCGACGCTGTTCTTCTACGACCAGGACGTCTCGGCCCTCGAGCCGGCGGCGGCTCGGGCGCTGTGCGGCGCCGACCGCTGCGCGCAGGCGGTCACGTCCCTGGGCAACCCGCTGGTGTGGTGGCTCGGCACGGCGGCGGTGCTCGTCGCGGCGGTCCTCGTCGTCGTGCGGCGGGACGGCCGGGCGGCGGCGGCGCTGTCCGGCGTCGTCGCGGGGTGGCTGCCGTGGTTCGCCTACGCGCACCGGACGATCTTCGCCTTCTACTCCATCGCCTTCCTGCCCTGGGTGGTCCTCACCCTGGTCCACGTCGTGGGCCTGCTCGTCGACGAGGGGCAGGACGAGGGCGGGGACGGGGGAGGGGACGAGGGCCGCGGCGGCGCGGCGCGGCCCGACGAGGGGCGGGACGGCACGCCCGGCAGCACGGCGACGGCCGTCCGGCGGCGCCGCGGGCGGGTCGTCGCCGTCGCGGCCGGCACGCTGCTCGTCGTCGTCGTCGGGGTGTTCTTCTACCCCGTCTGGACCGGGCAGGTCACCACGTGGACCCTCTGGCACCTGCACGTCTGGCTGCCCGGCTGGACCTGACCGGGCCCGGCCGGGGCGCCCCGGCCCTAGCCCGCCGCGTCCGGCTCCCGGGCCTGGACCGGGACGCCGACCGCCCGCCAGAGCGCGGGGTGGCGGGTGAGCGCGGCGAGCACCTCGCGCCGACCGGCGGGGCCCGACCCCGTCCAGGCCGCGTCGGCCAGCAGCGGCAGCGACGGGAGCAGGGCGGGCAGCAGGGCGCGCAGGTCCGCGGCCGGCCCCAGCCGGACGGAGCCCTGCAGCCCGACGACGGACGCGGCGGGCAGGTCGAGGCCCGCCGCCGGGTCCCACGTCAGCAGGTCCGTCACGTCGGGGCCCGCGGTGGCCGGCCCGGAGGGGCCGGAGGGGCCGGGCGTGCCGGGCGCGCCGCCCGCGCCGGGGGCACCGCCGCGGGCGCCCGGGGC
>NZ_RWJX01000114.1 GCF_004123805.1 Cellulomonas endophytica
CGCGGCGGCCGTGCGCCCGCCCGCACCTGCCCCCGCACCCGCCACCGCACCTGGCACCGGGCGCGGCCCACGGCGGCCCGCGCGCGCGACGGCCACCCGCGTCGCGGCGGCGGGCGTCGTGCCCGTGCTCGTCGCCGTGGCGGTGCTCGCGGGGGAGGGCGTCCCGCTCGCCCGCCTCGACCTGCACGACGGCGGCGTGTGGCTGACGGCCACCGACGAGGGCCGCCTGGGCCGCTGGAACACGGCCGTCGAGGAGCTCGACGGCGGGCTCGTGTCGCCCGCCGCCGGCTTCGACGTGCTCCAGGACGGCACGGACGTGCTGCTCGTCGAGCCCGGCGGACCGTCCGTCGTCGACCCGGCCACGGTGACGGTCACGGGGTCCGCGACCGCCCCGGGGGCCACGGTGGGCCTCGGCGGCGGCACGGTCAGCCTCCTGGAGGCGGACGGCGACCTCTGGGTGCGCCCCGTCGCCGCGCTCGCGGGCCTCGACACGGCCGTGACCCCCGCGGACCACGCGCTCGGCGCGGGCGGCGCCGCGGTCGCCACGGCGTCGGGCGCCGTGCTGGCCGTGGACGCGGCCGGCGCGGTGACGCTGCTGCGCCCGGGGGCCGCCGACCCGCAGGGGGAGCGCCTCGGTGGGCTCGCCGGCGGCGAGGCGGCCGACCCCGGCGCGGCCACGGGCACGGGGCCGGGCACGGGGGCGGGCCCGGGGACGGCCACCGGCACGCCGGCGGTCGACGCCCTCACCGCCGTCGGCGACGTCCCGGTCGCGCTCTCGGGCCGCACGCTGCGCACGCTCGGCGGGACGGTCGAGCTGCCCGGCGACGGGCTCGTCCTGCAGGCCCCCGGCCCCGCGGCCGGCACGGTGCTCGTCGCCTCCCGCACCGCGCTGCTCGAGGTCTCCCTCGAGGGCCTCGGCGTGCGCTCCCGCACCACCGGCGGCACGGGCACCCCGGCCGCCCCCGTGCGGGCCGCCGGCTGCGGCCACGGTGCGTGGGCCGGTCCGTCCGGCACCTACCTGCGCCTCTGCGGCGACGACCGGCCCCTCGTGCGCGCCCTCGACGCGGTCGCCGCCGACGCCGACCTGCGCCTGCGGGTCAACCACGACCTCGTCGTGCTCAACGACGCGCGCGCCGGGCGGCTCTGGCTCCCGGAGACCGACGGGGAGGTCCGCACGCCGGACTGGGCCGCCGCGGTCCCGGAGGACCGGCAGGACGAGACGGACCCCGAGCGCACGGACGGCGAGCGCACGGCGGCCCCGGACGCCGCCGCCTGCTCGCCGGACGCCCCGGGGCCGGTCGCCGTCGACGACGACCTCGGCGTCCGCCCCGGCCGCACCACGGTCCTGCCCGTGCTCGACAACGACTCCGCCTCCACCTGCGGCGTGCTCGCGGTGTCGCAGGTCGACCCGCTCCCGGCCGCCCTCGGCGTGCTGGAGCCCGTCGCCGGCGGCCGCGCCCTCCAGGTCACGGTGCCCGCCGGCGCCACGGGGTCGGCCACGGTCCCCTACACGGTGACGGACGGCCGCGGCACGTCCGTGCCCTCCACGGCCACCCTGCGTCTGACGGTGCGCGGGGTCGACGAGGACACGGCGCCCGAGCAGCTGCGCACGCCGACGCTCGTCGTCGAGCAGGGCGGCCGCACGGAGGCCGACGTGCTCGCGGCCTTCCGCGACCCCGAGGGCGACGTCCTGCAGCTCGTGCGGGCCGACGTCGACCCGGCGGTGGCCACGGCCGTCGTCGAGCCCGCCGGCACCCTCGCCCTCGAGGCGCGCGCCGACGCCCCGGTCGGCACCCACCGCGCGGCGCTCGAGGTCTCCGACGGCCGCGGGTCGGTCACCGGCGAGCTCGTGGTCGAGGTGCGCGCCCGCGGCGGCCTCGGCGTCGCCGTCGACCCGCTGCTCGTGCGCACCTTCGTCGACGAGCCCGTGCTCGTCGAGCCCCTCGCGGCCGTCCGGTCCTGGGCCGGCGCCGCGCCGCGCCTGGCCGGCGTCGAGGAGGTCGTCGGCCTCGCGGTGAGGCCGGACCTCGCCGCCGGCACCTTCACCGCCCGCGCCGCCCGCACGGGCTCGTGGACCGTCCCCTTCACCGTGACGGCCGGGGGCGTCCAGGCGACGGGCGTCGTGCGGGTGGACGTCGTCGACCGGCCCGGGACCCCGGCCGCCCCGGTCGCGGTGCCCGACGTGGTCCACGTGCCGCCGCTCGGGGAGGTCACGGTCGACCCCCTGGCCAACGACGTGGACCCCGACGGCGAGGTGCTCGTCCTGCGCGGCGTCGAGCCGGAGCAGGCCGGGGACGCCGGCATGCTCCGGCTGACGGTCCTGGAGCACCGGCTCGTGCGCGTGCAGCTGCGCGGGGACCTGGCCGCGCCCGTGCGCCTCACCTACGACGTCTCCGACGGCCGCGCGGCGACGCAGGGGGAGATCACGGTCGTCCCGGTGCCGGCCGTCCTCGCCGTGCAGCCGCCGACGGTCCCCGACGTCACCGTGCAGGTGCGGGCCGGCGGCGTCGTCACCGTGCCCGTCCTCGCCGACGCCCACGACCCCGACGGCGACCGGCTCACCCTGCGCCCGACGCTGGCGCAGCCGGTGCCCGAGGGGGAGGGGCTGCTCTTCGTCGCCGGCGACGCCCTGCGCTACCAGGCGCCGGCGCGCGCGCTGACGACCCACGCCGTCTTCGTCGTGCGCGACGCGGACGGGCAGGAGACCGCGGGGCGGCTCACCGTCGTCGTGCACGCCTCCGACGCCGCGACGAAGGCCCCGCCGGCGCCGCGCGACCTCACCGCCCGGGTGCTGGCGGGGGAGACCGTGCGGATCCCCGTGCCGCTCGTCGGCATCGACCCCGACGGGGACGGCGTGACGCTCCTCGGGCAGGACCGCGCCCCCGCCGACGGCCGCGTCACGGCGGGCGCCGACTGGCTGGAGTACACCGCCCTGCCCGACGCCGCCGGGACCGACACGTTCACCTACGCCGTGGAGGACTGGGTCGGGCAGCGGTCCGTGGCGACCGTCCGTGTCGGCGTCTCGTCCCGCGCGAGCGCCGCCGACCGCATCAGCGCCGGCGACGACGCCGTCACCGTCCGTCCCGGCCAGACCGTCGAGGTGCGCGTCCTCGCCAACGACGTCGGCACCGGCGGGGCGCCGCTCGCGCTCGACCCGGAGCTCGGGGTCTCCGAGGGCGCTCCCGGCGGCCCCGCCACGCCCGCCGCCGACGCCCCGGTCCCCGGCGACGCCCCCGCGCGCACCGCGGGACGGTCCGTCGTCGTGCGTGCGCCCGACCGGCCCACGGTCCTCTTCGTCACGTACACCGTCCGCAGCGGGCGCGGCGGCGTCGCGACGGGCCTCCTCACCGTCACGGTCGACCCGGCCGCCACGGCGGCGGCCCCCGTCGCCGCCGACGTGGTCGTGCCCGCCACGGACACGCTCGGCCGCACCGAGGTCGAGGTCGACGTGCTCGGCCTCGCCCAGAACCCGTCGGGGCCGCTGGCGGACCTGGCGGTCACCGTCCCGCGCTCCGTGGCGGACGTCGCCTCCGTCGACGACCGCGGCCGGGTCGTCGTGCAGCTCGGCCCGCACGCCCGGACCGTGCCGTACCTGCTCACGAACACGGCCGCCGCCGAGCGGCCCTCCACGTGGGCCTTCGTCACGGTGCCGGCGCTCGGCTTCTTCCCGCCCGTGGCCCGGCCCCGCGCCCCGGCGCTGCGGGTCGCGGCCGGCGCCGAGCTCCTCGTCGTCCTCGACGAGCAGGTCCAGGTGGCCCCGGGCCGCCGCCCGTCGGTGGCCGACGCGGCCGCCGTGCAGGCCGTGCGCGGGACCGTGCGCGTCGTGGACGGCTCGACCGTGGCCTACACGCCCGCGCCCGGCTACGCCGGAGCGGCCTCGATCACCGTCCCCGTCACCGACAGCACGGGCCCGACGGACGCCGACGCGCGCCGGTCGGCGGTCACGCTGCCCGTCACGGTCGTGGCCCTGGAGTCCACGCCCCCGACGTTCGCCCCCGACCCGCTCGAGGTGCCCGCCGGCGCCCGCACGGTCGTGGACCTGGCGCTGTGGGTCCGCGGCCCCGAGGGCCCGACCACGGGCACCCCGGCCGCGGGCGTCCCGGCCACCCCGGGCGCGACCGGCGGCGCCGCCTCGCCGTGGACCTTCGCGCTCGCGGGCGCCGTCCCCGACGGGCTGACCGCCGCGCTCGACGGCACCCGGCTGTCCGTGACCGCCGACGCCGGCACGTCCGCCGGGACGACGGCCCGCCTGCGCCTCGCGCTCGGCTACGGCCGCGCCGGCACGCTGCCGGTGGAGGTCGACGTGCGGGTCGTGGCGAGCACCCAGCCGCTCGCGCGGGTGCCCGACCGCGAGGTCGCGGCGGTCGCCGGCCGCGAGGTCGCGGTGCCCGTCCTCGACGGCGCGTTCGACCCCTTCCCGGGCCAGGGCCTGCAGGTCGTCGGGGTCGTCGTCGACACCCCCGGCGCGGGCACCGTCCGCTCCGACGCGCGCACCGTCACCGTCGTGCCCGCAGCCGCCGGCTCCGGCACCGTCGTCGTGCGGTTCCGCGTGCGGGACGTCACCCGCGACCCGCAGCGCGAGGTCCAGGGGCGGCTCACCGTCGTCGTGCGCGACCGCCCCGACGCCCCGGGCGCCCCGGCCGTCCTCGAGGAGCGCGACGGCGCCGTCGTCCTGTCCTGGACGGCGCCCGACGCCCACGGCGACCCCGTCACGGGCTACCGGGTCGTCGCCCAGCCCGGCGGCGCCGAGCAGACCTGCGAGGTCACCACCTGCACGGTCACCGGCCTGACGAACGGCACGGCGTACACGTTCACCGTCGCGGCCCGCAACGGCATCGGCCTGTCCGACCCCAGCACCGCCTCCGCGCCCGCACGTCCCGACGCGGTGCCGGCCGCGCCCGGCACGCCCGTGCTCGTGCGGGGCGACCGGTCCCTCGTGGCGACGTGGTCGGCCCCCGCCACCACGGGCTCGCCCGTGACGGGCTACGCCGTGGAGGTCAGCCCGGCCCCCGCGTCCGGGCCGGCCGTCGTCACGGTGGCGCAGCCGCGCGCCACCATCGGCGGTCTCGTGAACGGCACCGCCTACACCGTCCGCGTCCGGGCGACGAACGGCGCGCCCCTGCCCGGCCCCTGGAGCACCGCCTCGGCCGTCGCGGTGCCCGCAGGCGTGCCGGCCGCACCCGTCCCGACCGCGACCCGCGGCGAGACCGCCGACGAGCGGCCCGCCGTGACGCTGGCCTGGACCCCGTCCGGCGGCAACGGCGACCCCGTGACCGCCTACGAGGTGCGGGTCGACGGCGGTGCGCCCGTCGACGTCGGCCCCGTGCTCACCTGGACGCTGACCGACGCGCGGCTCGGGCAGGCCTACGTGCTCGCCGTCCGCGCCCGCAACGGCGTGGGGGTGTCGGAGTGGGCGACGGCCACGGGCGAGGTCTGGTCCGCCCCGGGACCCGTCACCGCGACCGCGGGCGCGGCCGTCCCCGCCGGCGGGGAGGTGGCCTGGGGTGCCGGCGCGGCGCGCTGGACCTGGTCCGCTCCGACCTCGAGCGGCACCGCGTCCGCCGCCCTGGGCTGGGAGGTCGAGGGCTGCACCCCCGAGCCCGGCGAGGCGGCGTGCACCCGCACGGGGCTCGTCGCCGGCCCCGCCGACGGGGCGCGCGTCCGTGCCGTCAACGACCGCGGCCTGGCCGGGCCGTGGACGGAGCTGCCGGCGGTGGCGGTCGTGACGGCGCCGCAGCCGCCGGTCGTCGAGCTGACCCCCGGCGGGGTCGACGAGGTGCTCGTGCGCGTCGTCGAGGGCGCCGACGGCGGCACGCCCGTGACGGAGCGCGCCTGGCGCCAGGACGGGGGCGCCTGGCGCACCGGACGGCCGCCGGCGAGCCTGTCGAGCGGGGCGGCGACGACCACCGTGGAGGTGCGCGTCGGCCACGCCCGTGGCGCGTCCGTCGGGTCCGCCACGGGTGCGCCCGGCCGGGCGACCGTGCCGGCCGAGCGCACGGTCACCGTGGCGGAGTCCCCGGGGCGGGTCGCCGTGGGCTGGGACGCCGGCGGCGACGGCGGGGCGGCCCTGGAGGGCTTCGGGTACCGCGTCGTGCGCCTGGACGGCGAGGGGGCCGGCGAGGTCGTCGCCGAGGGGACCACGGGTGCCGCGACGACCCGCGTGGACGTGCCCGTGCCCGGCGGCGGGACCGTCGAGGTGCAGGTGCGCGCCCGCAACGGCGTCGGCTGGGGCCCGTGGCCGACTCACCCGCCCCGGATCCTCATCCGACCCGCCGTCTGACCCGATGGGAGGGGTGAGCCCCGTGAGGGCGCCCTGCGACCGGCGGGCGCCCCCACGCCGGGCCACGACGTGGGGGGCGGCCGGGTGCGGCCCCCGAGAGGGGGAGGGCGCGTGGACGCCGAGCAGGCCCGGTGGTTCGCCGAGACGTTCGACCTGCTGGTCGACGGGATCGGCCGGGTGGTGCTCGGCAAGGAGCGCGTCGTGCGGGTGGCCCTCATGGCCATGGTCGCCGAGGGGCACCTCCTGCTCGAGGACGCCCCCGGCACGGGCAAGACCTCGCTGGCGAAGGCGCTGGCGGGCAGCGTGCAGGGCACGCACAGCCGGATCCAGTTCACCCCGGACCTGCTGCCGTCCGACGTGACGGGCACCACCGTCTGGGACGCCGCCGCCGGGCGGTTCCGCTTCCACCCCGGGCCCGTGTTCGCCTCCGTCGTCCTGGCCGACGAGATCAACCGCGCCTCGCCGAAGACGCAGGCCGCGCTCCTGGAGGTCATGGAGGAGGGGCAGGTCACCGTCGACGGCGTCAGCCACCCCGTCGGCCGGCCGTTCCTCGTGCTGGCGACGCAGAACCCCGTGGAGCTCGCCGGCACGTACCGCCTGCCCGAGGCCCAGCTCGACCGCTTCCTCGTCCGCACCTCCATCGGCTACCCCGACCGCGCGACGACGGTGGAGATCCTCGCCGGCGCCCGCGACCGCACGGTCGACCTCGAGCCGCTCGTCACCCCGCAGGCGCTCGCGGAGATGGCGGACCTCGCCACCGGCGTCCACACCGACCCCGCCGTCCTGGACTACGTGGCACGGCTCGTCGAGGCGACGCGCACCGACCCGCGCACCGCGCTCGGCGTGAGCGTCCGCGGCGCCCTGGCGCTCGTGCGCGCCGCGCGGGTGTGGGCCGCCTCGACGGGCCGCCCCTTCGTCGTGCCCGCGGACGTCAAGGACCTCGCCGAGCCCGTCCTCGCGCACCGCCTGCTGCTCACGCCCGACGCCGAGCTCGACGGCGTGCGCCCCGCCGACGTCGTCGCCGACGTGCTCGA
>NZ_RWJX01000115.1 GCF_004123805.1 Cellulomonas endophytica
CGGGCCCCGCGTCCGCGCCGGGCCCCGCGGCGACGTCGTCGGCGGCGGCCGGACGGCGGGCCGCGCCGGCGCCCGCGTCCTCCTGCCCCTCCGGCAGCACCACGGAGGCCCGCCGCCGCAGCACCCGCGTGCCGTCGACGGCCGCGACGGTGGCCTCCAGGTGCAGCGTCCCGCCGCCCGGCCCCTCGCCCAGCCGCGCGATCGCGCCGACCGGCGCCGCGCACCCGGCCTCGAGGCGCTCGAGCAGCGCGCGCTCGGCCGCCACGGCCAGGCGGGTCGGCCGGTGGTCCAGCGCCGCCAGCGCCGCGAGCAGCACGGGGTCGGTCTCGTCGTCCCGGACCTCGACCGCCAGGGCCCCCTGGGCGGCGGCGGCCGTCATGACGTCGGCGTCGAGGACCTCGGAGACGGCGTCGAGCCGCCCCAGGCGCGCGAGGCCGGCGAGCGCGAGGACGACGGCGTCGAGGTCCCCCGACGTCACGCGACCGAGCCGGGAGTCGACGTTGCCCCGCAGGTCCACGACCTCGAGGTCGGGCCGGGCGGCCCGCAGCTGCGCGGCCCGCCGGGGCGACCCCGTGCCGACCCGGGCCCCCGGCCGCAGGTCCGCCAGCCGCGCCCCCGCCGTGCCGCCGACGGAGCACAGGGCGTCCCGCGGGTCCTCCCGCGGCGGGACGGCCGCGACCCGCAGCCCGGGCGCCGGCGCGGTCGGCAGGTCCTTGAAGGAGTGCACCGCCACGTCGCACCGCCCGGCCAGGAGGGCGTCGCGCAGGGCGGTCACGAAGACCCCGGTGCCGCCGAGGCTCGAGAGGGGCGCGGTGACGACGTCGCCCTCCGTCCGCACGTGGACGGTGCCCACCTCCCGCACCCCGAGCGTGCGCAGGGCGTCCGCGACGTGGCCGGTCTGGGTGCGGGCGAGCGCGCTCGCGCGGGTGCCGATGCGGACCTCTGGCATGCCCTCATCCTCCCCCCGGGCGCGCCGCGCCACCAAAATGCGGCGCGCGTCACTCAGGCATGCCTTACTTTTCTCGCGGGACCCGGCCAGAATTCCGGGGACGGCCTCCCACAGAATTCTGACGGCCTGTCAGAAAAGCATCTGACAGAGGCGTCATGAAACGCCGCCCGCCGCATTCTCCCCGGCGAGCGACCGGCCCGCCGCACGGGCCTGCGGCACGACGGAGGCCAGCCCGTTGCCCGCGACCCAGGCGCCGACGAGCGCCACGTCGGGCCGTCCCGCCACCGCGTCCCGGACCCGCGCCACGGCGTCGCGGTGGGCCGCGCCCGGCCGCGGCAGCGCCTGCGTCCACCGCACGACGTCGGCGTCCCGCACCGTCCCCGGCGCCAGCGGCACGCCGAGCAGCACGGCCGCGTCCGCCCGCGCCTGCGCGACGAGGTCGCCGTCCGGGGCTGTCGTCGGGTCGTCCTCGGCGTGCCCGTAGGAGAGCCGCAGGACATGGCGCCCCGGCCCGGCCGCGGCGGCGGCCCACGCCCACTTGGCGGTCGCGTGGGTGAGCGCCTTCGCGCGGACGTCGGCGGACCCGCGGGCGACGAGGACGCCCGTCCCGCGCGGCGCCGCGTCCAGGGCGGGGGCGTCGACGACGAGCGTCACCAGCGCGATGGCGGACCCCTCGTCCGTCCCGGGGGCTTCGTCCAGCAGCCCGGCGCCGACGAGGAGCCCCGCCGCCGCCGCCGACGCGAGGACCACGCCATCCGTGGTCGTCGCGGCGCGGTCGCCCGCCACGACGAGCTCCGCCCCGGGGCCGCCGGCCGCGAGCCGCAGCGCCGTGACCTGCGCCTGCGTCCGCACCACGCCGCCCGCGTCGAGGAGGTCCGCGACGAGCGCGTCGACGAGGCGGTGCAGGCCGCCGGCCAGCCCGAGCACCGCCGAGCCGGCCGGCGCCGACGCCCGCTGCGCGCGCACCGCCCGCGCCAGCGACCCGGACCGTGCCGCCGCCCGTGCCGCCGCCAGGCCGGGCGTCACGGCGTCCAGGGCCAGGGCCGAGGGGTCCGCCGCGTGCACCCCGCCGACCACCGGGGCGACGAGCCGGTCGAGCACGCGCCGCCCCTGCCGGGCCCGGACGAGCGCGCCGAGGCTCGTCGCCCCCGCCCCCACCCGCGCCGGGAGCACGAGGTCGAGCCCTGCCCGCAGCGCGCCGCCCAGCCCCAGCGTCCCGCGGACGTCGGCCGCCAGCGGGTGCCCGGGGATGCCCAGCAGCCCCGTGCGCGGCAGGGGCCCGTCGCCCCACGGCCCGTGCACCCACGACCCGGGCGCCGTGGGCCGCACGAGGTCCTCGCCCAGCCCGAGGCCGCGCGCCAGCGCCTCGACGGCCCCGCCCCGCGTGGCGAAGGACTCCGCGCCCGCGTCGAGGACCAGGCCGTCCACCGTGTGGGCCGCGACGACCCCGCCGACCCGGTCGCGGGCCTCGAGGACGAGCGTGCGCCGGCCGGCGCGGGCCGCCTCGCGCGCCGCCACGAGACCACCGACGCCGCCCCCCACGACGACGACGTCCCAGGTCCGGCCCCCGTCGTCCGCCGCGGCCGTCACGGGGGTCAGAGGCCGTGCACGAGCGCGACGACCCGCGTGAGCACGTCCGGGTCGGTCGCCGGGGGGACGCCGTGGCCGAGGTTCACCACGTGCCCGGGGGCGGCCTCGCCGCGCCGCACGACGTCCCGCACGTGCGCCTCGAGCAGGGGCCACGGCGCCGCGAGCAGGGCCGGGTCGATGTTGCCCTGGACCGGCGTGCGCCCCCCGAGGCGGCGGGAGGCCTCGTCGAGCGGGATCCGGTGGTCGACCCCGACCACGTCCGCGCCGACGTCCCGCATCGCGGCGAGCAGCTCGCCCGTGCCGGTGCCGAAGTGGACGGTGCGCACGTCGAGGTCGCGGACGTGCCCGAGGGCCCGCGCCGAGGCCGGCGCGACGGACCGCTCGTAGTCCGCCAGGGACAGGGACCCGGCCCAGGAGTCGAAGAGCTGGGCCGCGCTCGTGCCCGCCACGACCTGGGCCCGCAGGAAGGTGCCCGTGACGTCGGCGGCCCACGTGAGCAGGTCCGCCCACACCTCCGGCTGCGCGTGCATGAGGGTGCGGGCCGCGAGGTGGTCGCGCGAGGGCCCGCCCTCGACGAGGTACGCCGCCAGGGTGAAGGGGGCGCCGGCGAACCCGATGAGGGGCGTGCTGCCCAGCGCCGCGACCGTGAGCGCGACCGCCTCCGTCACCGGCGCGAGCCGCTCCGCCGTGAGGGGGCCGAGGTCGCGCAGCCGGGCGACGTCGTCGGCCGTCCGGACCGGGGTGCCGATGACGGGACCGACGCCGGGCTCGATCTCGACGTCGACGCCGACGAGGCGCAGCGGCACGACGATGTCCGAGAAGAAGATCCCCGCGTCGACGCCGTGCCGCCGGACGGGCTGCAGCGTGATCTCGCTCGCCAGGCCCGGGTCGAGGCAGGCGTCGAGCATGGCCGTCCCCGCGCGGGCGGCCCGGTACTCCGGCAGCGACCGCCCGGCCTGGCGCATGAACCAGATCGCGCGCCCGCCGTCGCGGTGCCCGGAATACGCGCGGACGAGGGCGGAATCCGCGGTCCGGCCGCGGACGAGGGGGTGATCCTGAGGGAGCGTCACCCGAGGATTGTGCCGGACATTTCCCGGCGTGTTTCAATCCTCCCCGTGGTGCTCGTGAGTCTCGTGGCGAGCCACCGCGACCTCGACCTGTCGGTGCTCGACCAGCTGTCCACGGATGCTGCGGCCGTCGGTGCCGAGCTCGTGGCGGCCGGGGGTCCCGTCCAGGGGGCGGTGACCCTGGCGACGTGCAACCGTCTCGAGCTCTACCTCGACGTGGCGGACGCCGACGAGGTCCCCGCGGCCTGGGCCGGCGTCGCGGAGGCCGTGGCGCACCGGTCGGGGCTGCCCGCCGAGGAGGTCGGCAGCCACCTGCACCTGCTCGTCGGCCCGCAGGTGAGCGGACACCTCTTCGGCGTCGCCAGCGGCCTGGAGTCCATGGTCGTCGGGGAGCGCGAGATCGCCGGCCAGGTGCGGCGCGCCCTCGTCGCCGCCCGCCGCGACGGGACGGCCACGGCCGACCTCGAGACCCTCTTCCAGGCCGCGTCGCGCTCCTCGCGGGCGGTCGAGGCGGCGACGGGCGTCGGTGCCACGGGGCGGTCCGTCGTGGGGGTCGCGCTCGACCTCGCGGAGCGGGGCCTGCCGGCCTGGCCCGCGGTGCGCTGCGTCCTCGTCGGGACGGGCTCCTACGCCGGGGCGAGCCTCGCGGCGCTGCGGGCCCGCGGGTGCGGGGACGTGCGCGTCTACTCGCCCTCGGGCCGCGCCGCCCCCTTCGCGGCCGCCCGGGGCGTGGGCGCCGTGCCGCCGGAGCGCTCGCTCGCCGACGAGGTGCAGGACGCCGACCTCGTCGTGGCGTGCAGCGGCGCCGCCGGGCCCGTCCTCACCGCGGAGCACCTCGAGGCCGCCCGCACGGGCACGGACCGGCCGCTCACGGTCGTCGACCTGGCCCTGCTGCACGACATCGACCCGCGCGTGGGCGAGCTGCCCGGCGTCCGGCTCGTCACGCTGCACACGGTCGCGGAGCACGCCCCGGCCGAGCACGCCGCCGTGGAGCGGGCCCGCGCCGTCGCCGCCGGCATGGCCGAGCAGTTCGAGGCCGAGCGCCGGGTGCGGTCGTGGGACCCGGCCGTCGTCGCCGAGCGCACGCGGGTCCTCGGCGGGCTCGAGGCGCGGGTCGCGGCGCTGCCCGAGGACCGGCGCGAGGAGCCGGGCGTCCGGCTCGTGCGCCGCCGGCTGCGCACCCGCCTGCACGGGCCGACCGTGCGGGCGCGGGAGGCGGCCCGCGCCGGCGACGGGTCGGCCTTCGCCGCGGCCGTGGCCGAGCTCGCCGCGATCGACGTGCCGGAGCTGCCGGTCCTCGTCGGGGACGGGCGCTGACGCCCCACCGACGGGCCGCGGCGCGGGTCAGTCGTCGAGGTGCTCGACGAGCCGGGCCGCCAGGCCGGTGTAGGTCGCGGGCGTGAGCGCCGCCAGCCGTGCCTCCACGTCCGCGGGCAGCCCGAGCCCGGCGACGAACCCGCGCATGTCGTCGGCCGTCAGCCGCCGCCCGCGCGTGAGCTCCTTGAGCCGCTCGTAGGGGTTCTCCATGCCCTCGACGCCCGCCGCCGCCGCCGCGCGCATCGCGACCTGGACGGGCTCGCCGAGGACCTCCCAGTTGCCGTCGAGCTCGGCGGCCAGGTGGTCCGCGTCGACGTGCAGGGCGCGCAGGCCGCGGCGCACGTTGTCGATCGCGAGCAGGGAGTGGCCGAACGCCGGGCCGATGTTGCGCTGGGTCGTGGAGTCCGTGAGGTCGCGCTGCAGGCGGCTCGTCACGAGGGTGGCGGCGAGGGTGTCGAGGAGCGCGCAGGACAGCTCGAGGTTCGCCTCGGCGTTCTCGAAGCGGATGGGGTTCACCTTGTGCGGCATGGTCGAGGAGCCCGTGGCGCCCGCCACGGGGACCTGCACGAAGACGCCGCGCGAGATGTAGGTCCACACGTCCGTGGCGAGGTTGTGCAGCACGCGGTTGAAGCGGGCGACGTCCGCGTAGAGCTCGGCCTGCCAGTCGTGCGACTCGATCTGCGTCGTCAGCGGGTTCCAGGTCAGGCCCAGCCGCTCGACGAACGTGCGCGAGACGACCTCCCAGTCGGCCCCGGGCACCGCGACGACGTGCGCGCCGTACGTCCCCGTGGCGCCGTTGAGCTTGCCCAGGACCTCGTCGCCCGCGATGCGGCGGAGCTGGCGGCGCAGGCGGTGCGCGAGGACCGCGAGCTCCTTGCCGACGGTCGTGGGCGTGGCGGGCTGGCCGTGCGTGAGCGCCAGGAGGGGCTGGTCCGCGTACCGGTGGGCCATCGCGGCGACCTCGTCGACGAGCGCCGTCGCCGCCGGCAGCCACACCTCGTGCACCGCGCCGCGCACCATGCGGGCGTACGAGAGGTTGTTGACGTCCTCGCTCGTGCACGCGAAGTGGACGAGCTCGGCGAGCGAGGGCAGGACCGTCGCGGCGCCGAGGGACTCCGGCGCGCGGTCGAGGCGGCGCTTGAGGAAGTACTCGACGGCCTTGACGTCGTGCACGGTCGTCCGCTCGATCTCCGCGAGCTCGGCGACCTCGTCGGCGCCGAACGTCGTCACGACGTCCTGGAGGTAGGCCGTCTCGGCGTCCCCGAGGGACGGCACGCCGGGCACGACGCCGTGCTCCGTGAGGTGCAGGAGCCACTCGACCTCGACGTGCACGCGCTCGCGGTTGAGCGCGGCCTCCGAGAGGTGGTCGACGAGCGGCGCGACGGCCGGGCGGTAGCGGCCGTCGAGCGGGCCGAGCGCGATGGGCGGCGTGACGTCCGCGAGCCGCACGCGGGCGGGGGCGGCGTCGGCGTCCGGGCGGGTGCCCGCGCCGGCGGGGGCGGCGTCGGGGGCGGCGTCGGGGGCGGCGGGGGGTGCGTCGGGGGCCGTCATGGCGCCAGTCTCCCAGGAGCGTCCCGGCGGCCGCGCACCCGTCCGGCACCCGTGGACGGCGGTGCCGGTGCGCGCGGCGGCGGTGCACGTCGGCGGCGGACCTGCGGCACCGGGACCGGCGGACGTCCACAGCCCCGCGCGGGGCGCCGGTCGTCCCGGGTGGTCGGCGGACGGGACCGAGGGATGCTGCGGGCTCCCTACGGTGCCGCGCATGCGAGCAGAGGGGGACGACGAGGCGCTGGCGGACCACCTCCGGCGCGCGGCCGCCGCGGTGGGCGAGGCGGCCGCAGCGGTGGGGGCCGTGCCCCGCGGCGCCTGGACCGGCCCGGGGGCCGCGGGGTTCGCCGACCGGCAGGCGGGGCTGCGGCTCGCCGTCGCGGCGCTGGTGGAGCACGTCGACGCGGCGCTCGCGGGGGCGCGGGCGGGCGTCGCCGGCACGCGGGGCCGCCGTGGGTGACGGCACGGGTGGCGGCCCGGCTCGCGGCACGGGTGGCGGCACGGGTGGCGGCACGGACGACGGCACGGATGACGGCACGGATGACGGCACGGACGACGGTCGGTGGGGCGGTGCGGGCCGGGGGACGGCCGGCGGGCCGGGCGGGCCGGTCGTGCTGCGGGGCACGGGTCCCACCCGCGCCGACCTCGTCGTGCTGTCGGCCGTGGCCGCCGACCTCGACCGGGCCGCTGCGGCCCTCGGGCGGGCCGCCCGGGCGCTCGCGGCGGCGGACGACGCCGTGGGAGGGGGGTTCGGGCCGCCGGCCGCCGGGGTGCCGCTCCCGACGGCGCTCGCGGCGGACGGCTGGGCCGGCTGGGCCGGCTGGGACGGCGCGG
>NZ_RWJX01000116.1 GCF_004123805.1 Cellulomonas endophytica
TGCCCCGGCGGCGCGGGGGACGGCCGGGTCCGGGGCCGGTCACCGTCCGGCGGCCGGCGTCACCGGCCGGGCTGGACGCCGAGGCCGCGCGCGACGGGCCCGCGCGGCGCCGGCCGGTCCGCGGAGACGCCCTCCGCCGGCACGACGACCTCCTGGCCGGCGCTGACGGGCCCGCCGTCGGCGTCGACCCGCAGCTCCTCGTCGCCCGGCGCGGAGCGCTTGACGACGGCGAGCGCCACGGGCCCGAGCTCGTGGTGACGGGCCAGGCTCGTCACGGTGCCGACCTCGCGCCCGTCCTGCGTCCGCACGACGGCGCCGGCCTCGGGCAGCAGGTGCCCCGAGCCGTCGAGGTGCAGCGCGACGAGGCGCCGCGGCGGCCGGCCGAGGTTGTGCACGCGCGCCACCGTCTCCTGCCCGCGGTAGCAGCCCTTGTGCAGGTGCACGGCGGTGCGGAGCCAGTCGAGCTCGTGCGGGATGGTGCGGTGGTCGACCTCGCGGGTCGCCCGGGGGCGCCACGCGGCGACCCGGTCGGCCTCCGTCGCCCACGTGCCGACGAGCGTCCAGCCCGCGGCCTCGCGCCGGCGCACCTCCTCGACGAGGTCGGCGCGGGGCACGAGCACGAGGCGCCAGGCCCGGTCGGTGCCGGGGTGCCTCTCGTCGGGCGGGCCGTAGCGGGTGCCGCCGGCCGCCGTGCGGGGCCACGGGTCGCGCCAGGTGACCGGCTCGCCGGGGGCTCCCTCCGCGTCGACGGGCTCGCCGAGCGCCGCGAACGCGTCGGTCTCGTCCGTCACCTCGACCCGCATCATGAAGCGCATCCGGTCCAGCCACGCGGCGAGCGCCGGGGCGGTCTCCGTGAGGAGCCAGGTGGCCTCGCCGTCGTCGACGACCCCGGCCGCGTGCTCGACGTGGCCGTGCGGGTCCAGCACCAGCAACTCCGTCGAGGTGTGCAGCGGCAGCGTCGCCAGGTCCTGCGAGGTGATGGAGTGCAGCCACGTGAGCCGGTCCGGGCCCGCGACGCGCACGACGCCGAGGTGGGACTGGTCCGCCACGGCGCCGCCGCGGGCCAGCGCGCGACCCTCCGCCGACGGGTCGCCGTAGTGCCACGCGACGCCCGCGTCGGGCCCGCCGGCCGCGACCGCGCCCCGGCGGGCGAGCAGCGGGCTCCGGCGGACGGGGGCCTGCCCGTCGGTGCCCGCCGCGCCCGCGCCGGCTGCGGGGCCGCCGACCACCACCGCGGCGACGGGTCCGACGCCGCCGGGCGTGCCGGGTGCTGCTCCGGGGGCCGTCCCGGTCCCTGCGCCTGCGCCGGTCGTGGTCACGTCAGGCCTCCGTCGTGGGGACGCGGGCCAGCCGGGCCGACGCGTAGGACTGCATGGGCTGCCCGAAGGCCGCGAGGTCGTTGGCCCACATGAGCTCGCCGTTGACGAGCCCGTAGAGGCGCTTCGAGGCCGTGACCTCGGCCCCCGTCGCGGAGCGGGCGACCACGTCGCTCACGAGGTCGATCCGCCCCTTGCCGACCGCGCCGACGTAGAGGGCCACGTGCCCGGAGGCGTCGGCGAGCAGGACCTCGACGGGGTGCTGGTCCTCGGGCAGGTCCTCGGGGCGCTCCGGCGGGACGCGCCAGAAGCCGGTCTCCGTGGTCCAGACGGGAGCCTCGGGCTCGGCCGCGGGGCCGGCCGGTGCCGCAGCGCCCGCCGCGGTCCCCGTCCCGGCACCGGCCTCGTCGGACGCCCCGTCGACGAGCGCCGCGGCGTCGTCCGGCGGCACGACGAGGCGCATCGTCGAGCGGTAGCGCAGGTACGGGCCGCCGTCGTGGTCGAACTCGACGGTCTGCGTGAACGTCGACTCCTCGATGCCGGGGTACCCGACGACGCCGGGGCCCTCCCAGCGGCCGACGAGCCAGGCGAGGGGGTAGACCTCGGGCGCGAGCCCCTCGGGCAGGACGAACGTCATCGTCAGCGCTGACCCTTGTACAGCCGCCACACGACGAGGCCCGCGATCCACGCGATGGCGAGCGTCGCCGCCAGGAGCAGGCCGATGTAGAAGATCTCCAGGGCACCCATGCGCCCAGGGTAACGACCGGGCGCGCCCGCCACCGCCCGCCGGCCCCGGGCGCGGCCGCCGCCGTCACAGCCCGCCCCTAGGGTGGGCGCGTGGCCGCGACCCGTCCCCTCGTCGTCAAGTGCACCGCCGGGCCCGAGCGCCCGGAGGCCGCCAACCAGGCGCTCACCGTCGCCGCCACGGCCGTCGCCGCCGGCGTCGACGTCAGCCTCTGGCTCACGGGGGACGCCGTCTGGTTCGCGGTCCCGGGCCGCGACCGCGCCGTGGAGCTGCCGCACGCCGTGCCCGTGCCCGACCTCGTCGCGGCCGTCCTCGCCGGCGGCCGCCTCACGGTGTGCACGCAGTGCGCCCTGCGGCGCGACCTGGGGCCGGCGGACCTCGTCGAGGGGGCCCGGATCGCCGGGGCCGCCACGTTCGTCGAGGAGGCGCTCGCCCCCGACGCGCAGGCGCTCGTCTACTGACCGGGGGTCCGGGATCCTCCGACGGACCCGGGACCGGGTGCCGCCGGGGCGGACCCGGCTGTGGGCCGTGGGCCGTCCTAGCCGACGAGGAGCCGGCCCACCGCGTAGGCGACGACCCCTGCCGCGGCGACGGGCAGGGCGCCCAGCGCGACCGCCGCGCGCCGGGAGCGGGCGTCGACCCCCGCGGGCACCGCGGCGGCCAGCGCCGTCACCGGCAGGGCGGCGACCACCCCGACGAGGAGCCCCGCCACCACGCCGGCACCGCCGCCCACGGCGGACCCGGTGACGAGCGCCCCGGCGGCCGCACCGGCGACGGGGGCGGCGAGCACCGCGGCGCGGGCCGGCAGGCGGCCGGCGACGGGTCCGAGGGTGACGGCCCACGCCGCCGCGAGCGCCAGCCCCGCGGCCGCGACGAGCTCCGCGCCGGAGGGCGCCCGGGCGGACGCGACCCAGCCCGCGGCGGCGACGGCCAGCACGGCACCGGTCACGGTGGCGGCGAGGGACTCGACGAGGCGGGTGCGGCCGTCGCGCCGGAGCATCTGCGCGCCGAACGCGGCGAGCACCGCCGCCGCCAGGACGGGGGCCGCCGGGCGCAGGTGGGGACCGGTGCCCGCGAGCGCGGTCGCGAGGACGGCGCCCGCCCCTGCCAGGGCGGTGACCGCGCCCGCGCCCGCCCGGGCACCCGGCGGCACGTCGGCGACGGCCCCCCAGCCGAGGGCGAGCCCGCCGACGACGAGCAGCGCCGCCGCCGCCACGGCCGCCGGGCCCGCCGTCGCGGCGGCGGCGAGGGCCAGTCCGCCGACGACGCCCACGACCGGCCGCAGGTGGGCCCGCGGGGCGGAGGGCCGGTCCCCCGGGACGGGTGTGTGACCGGGTGTGCGGGCGGGGGTGCGGTCCGAGCCGTGGTCGGGGCCGTGGTCCGGCCCGCGGTCGGGGCGGAGGGGCCCGTCGGCGGAGGTCACGCCGCGCGTCCCGTCGTCCGCGCCGCCCGGCGGGCCCGGCCTGCCGCCCCCGGGCACGACGTAGGGGTGGCCACGGACGTCACGGCCAGGATTCTCGCAGATGAACGGCAGGTGACGAGCGGCACGCGCCCCGGCGGCCCGTGGGCGCCCGCCGGGGCGGTAGCCTGGCGCCACTCGCTGGCAGGAGGTGCCCGGTGGCAGATCTGCTGCTCCTCACCCCCGCGTCCGGAGGCTCCGCCCAGGTGCTGCCGGCCCTGGGGCTGCTGTCCCACCGCGTCCGGGTGCTCCCGGTCGAGCCGTCCGCGCTCGTCGACGCCCCCGACGCGGACATCGTGGTGCTCGACGCCCGGCGCGACCTCGTCACCGCCCGCACCACGTGCCGCCTGCTGCGTGCCACGGGGCTCACCGTCCCGCTCGTGCTCGTCCTCACGGAGGGCGGCCTCACCGTCGTCACCGCCGAGTGGGGCGCGGACGACATCGTGCTCGTGGACGCGACGCCGGCCGAGGTCGAGACCCGCTTCCGGCTGGTCATGGAGCGGGCCGCGGCGTCCGTCTTCGAGGAGGCGCCCCAGGAGATCTCGTCCGGGGAGCTCACCATCGACGCCGGCGGCTACACCGCGCGGCTGCGCGGCCGGGCGCTCGACCTCACCTACAAGGAGTTCGAGCTCCTCAAGTACCTCGTGCAGCACCCGGGCCGCGTCTTCACGCGCGCCCAGCTGCTGCAGGAGGTGTGGGGCTACGACTACTACGGGGGCACGCGCACCGTGGACGTCCACGTCCGGCGCCTGCGCGCGAAGCTCGGCCCCGAGCACGAGCAGCTCATCGGCACGGTCCGCAACGTCGGCTACCGCTTCGACCCGCCGAAGGACCGTCGGGCGGCGGCGCTGGAGGACCGTGCCGAGGCGCGGGCGGACGCCTGACACCGGTGCGGGCGCCGGGGCGTGACCGGCGCGGCCCCCGGTCGGTAGGTTCGCGGCCGTGAGCCCGGTGGACAGCGCGACGACCCTCGTCGAGGGGCCCTGGCGCCACCGGTTCGTCGCCGCGAACGGCGCCCGCTTCCACGTGGCCGTCGCCGGACCCGAGGACCACGACGCCCCGCTCGTCGTGCTGCTGCACGCGGTGCCGCAGAACTGGTGGTCCTGGCGGCACCAGCTCCCGGCGCTCGCCGCCGCGGGCTACCGCGTGGCAGCGATGGACCTGCGCGGGACCGGCGCCTCCGACAAGCCGCCGCAGGGCTACGACGTGCCCACCCTGTCCGCGGACGTGGCCGGCGTGGTCGGGTCGCTCGGCGCGGACCGCGCGGTCGTCGTGGGGTGCGGCACCGGCGGCGAGGTCGCGTGGGGCGTCGCCGCCTACCACCCGCGCGTGCTGCACGGGCTGGCCGCCCTGTCCGCGCCGCACCCCCTGGACCTGCGCCGGGTGCCGCTGGCGGACGTGCGGCCGGGAGCCCTGCGCCGGCTGGCCCTCGCGCAGCTGCCCGGGGTCGCCGAGCGTGCCGCGGTCGACGGCGATCTCGTCGCGCACGTCCTCGCCGAGTGGGGCGGCATCCCGGGCTGGCCCGACCCCGAGACGCTCGCGGCGTACCGCCGGGCCGCCCGCGTGCCGTTCGCCGCGCACTCCCAGCTCGAGCAGCTGCGCTGGCTCGTGCGCTCGACCGTGCGGCCCGACGGCGCCCGGTACGTCGCCCGGCTGCGGGAGAGCCCGCCGGTGCCCGTGCTCCAGCTGCACGGCACCCGCGACGGCCTGCACTCCTCCGGGCGGGCGCCCCTGTCCCGGGACGCGGCCGCCGTCGTCGGGCCGCGGTACCGGTACGAGGTGCTGCCCGGCGCCGGCCACTTCCTGCCCGAGCAGGCGGCCGACCGCGTCACCGCCCTCCTGCTGGAGTGGCTGCCGGGCGTCAGCCCGGTCCCGCGCTGAGCCCCTCGACGCCCGGCTCGCCACCGCCGGCGCCCGCGTCGGCAGCGCCGGCACCCTCGGCCGCGTCCGCAAGGCCGGGCGCCGCCGCCTCGAGGGCCGGCTCCGCTCCCGTGTCCGCACCGTCCTCGCCGCCGGCCGCCGCCGGGCCCGACTTCACCAGGGCCGCCGCCCGGACGGGGTCGAGCTCGCCGATGCCCGCCGACGGGCAGTCGCGCAGCAGGGGGCAGGCGCCGCAGGCGGGCCGGCGCGCGTGGCAGGTGCGGCGGCCGTGGACGATGAGGCGGTGGGAGAGCATCGTCCAGTCCCGCTTCTCCACCAGGGCCCCGAGGTCCTGCTCCACGACGAGCGGGTCGTCGCTCTCCGTCAGCCCGAGCCGGCGGGAGAGGCGCAGCACGTGGGTGTCCACGGGCAGGCCCGGGATGTCGAAGGCGTTGCCGAGCACCACGTTGGCGGTCTTGCGGCCCACGCCCGGCAGCGTCACGAGGTCGGCCATGCGGGGCGGCACCTCGCCGTCGAACCGCTCGACGAGTGCGGCGCTGAGCCCGATGACGGCCTTCGTCTTCGCGCGGAAGAAGCCCGTGGGGCGCAGGACGTCCTCGACGGCCTCCGGGTCGGCCGCGGCGAGGGCGCGGGCGTCCGGCCAGCGCGCGAAGAGGGCGGGCGTCGTGAGGTTCACGCGCACGTCCGTGGTCTGCGCCGAGAGCACCGTGGCGACGAGCAGCTCGAACGGGTCGCGGAAGTCCAGCTCGCAGTGCGCGTCGGGGTAGCGCTCGCCCAGCGCGCGGTCGATGCGCCGGGCGCGCCGCGTGCGGCCGAGGGCCGTCTCGGACGCGAACCGGCGCGCGGCGCGCGGGGGCGCGGCAGGGGCGGACGGGGCTGCGGTGGTGCCTCGGGGTGCCACCGGGCGAGCGTAGGACGGGGCACCCACACGTGCCGGGCAGCGGCCGGACCTGCCCGTGCCGGCTCCCCCGTCCGGCCCCGCCGGGCCGCTGACGTGCGCCGACGGCACCGCACCGGGAACGGCTGCGCGTGCGGCGGGCGGCGGGTGAGCCGCGCGTCGCGGGGGTGACGCCGCCGCCGCGTCCGGGTGACCGCGGCCGGCGTCCCTCGTCGTGCGGGGGGGCCCGGCCGACAGGAGGGCAAGGCCCCGCCGGGCGCCGTCCGCACCCGCGGCCGGCGGTCGGGGCCGGCGACGCGGGGCGGCCCCGCGCGAGCGGACGAGAGGGGCGCGGGATGCCGGGCGGTGCGGAGCGGGGGGTGCTGGAGCTGCGGCTCGACCGCCGCACGCTGCAGGTCGAGCTGGCGCGCACGGGGTGGTGGCGCCGGCTCGTGCGCGCCCGCATCGACGTCGCGCTCGCCGCCGTCGCGCAGCCGGCCACGCTGGGCGGTGCCGCCTCCTTCGCCCTGCCGCCGGCCGTCGCGGTCGGGGTCCCCGCGCCCGCGGAGCTGCTCGCCCTGCTCGGCACGGACCTCGGCGGCGGCGCCGCCGGCCTCCTCGACGCGCTCCCCCGCCCGCCCGCCGGGGCCGCCGACGGCGCGGGGCACCCCGTCGTCGCGGGGGCGCGCGGCGCCCGGGCCGCCGGC
>NZ_RWJX01000117.1 GCF_004123805.1 Cellulomonas endophytica
CGGGCCCGGCCGGCACCCGCGGCGGTGGCCGGGGGGGCGACGGCCCGTGCGGGGCCCCGTCGTGCGGCGCCGGCGGCGGGCGCGACGGGGCCCCGCAGCCCCGTGCCCTCCGCCGTCAGCCCCGCCATGTCGGTCGTGCCCCGTCCCCGTCTCGCCGTGCCGTGCCGTGCCCTGCCGTGCCCTGCCGTGCCGTGCCGTGCCGTGCCCTGCCGTGCTCTGCCGTGCCCTGCCCGCGGTGCGGTGCCGGACGTCGGCGCGGTGCACCGCCCTGGTCCGGGCGGCTCGCCGAGGTGCGCCGGGTGGCGTCCTGCTGCGGCGCGCCCGCCGCCTGGAGGCGCACGTCCCGGATCCCCGGCACCAGGGGCATCGACGCGCGCGGCGGGGGCGTGAGCGTCCCCGTCCCGGGTCCCCCGGACGGACCTGCGCCCGCGACGCGCCCGGGTGGCCCGCCGGACCCGCGCGGCCGTCCCCTGCGCCGGTGGGACCCGCGCGTCCGGACCCGGCCCGGTCCGTCTCCGGTGGCGGTCCTCTCAGGGTCGGCCTAGCGTCGGGACCAGAGGGGCGGACACGGCCCCACCCGGGTCCCCGGCGGTGCGCACCGCCAGGACCCGGTCCCGGCCCCAGGGCCGGCGCACACACAGGGCGCACGAGCGCCGCCCGCGCAGTCTGCGGGTCCGAGCCGTGAGCAGACGCGGCACCGCACGGAGCACGCCGTCACCGCGACGGCGGCTCGGCCGTCCCCGCCCCCCACCGGGGAGGCGGGTCCGACGGCCCAGCGAGAGGGAGACGAGATGACACACGTGGCCGAGGGTGGGATCAGCGGTTCCACCGGGACGACGTACGGCAGCTCGGGACCCGGTGGGCAGTCCGGGACCGCTCAGACCGCCAAGGAGCAGGCCTCCGGCGTCGCGCAGGGCGCGGCCGAGGCCGGGCGCTCCGTCGCCCAGGAGGCGAAGAGCGAGGCCGCCGGCGTGGCGCAGGCCGCCGGCGAGCAGGCGAAGAACCTGCTCGGCGAGGCCCGCACGCAGCTGACGAGCCAGACGAAGACGGGCCAGGGCAAGGTCGCGGGCACCGTCCGCCAGTTCGGCGAGCAGCTCGGCCAGATGGCCGACGCGCCCGAGCAGGGCGGCGTGGCCGCGGACGTGGTGCGCGAGGTCAGCACGCGCGTGTCGGCGTTCGCCGAGCGCCTCGAGGGCTCCGAGCCCTCCGAGCTGCTCGACGACCTGCGCCGCTACGCCTCGCGGCACCCCGGGACGTTCCTCGTCGCCGCCGGCGCGGCGGGCCTGCTCCTGGGCCGCCTGACCCGCGGCATCAAGGACGTCACCAGCGACAGCACGCCCGCCTCCGGCCTCCCGCGGGGTGACGCGTCGACCGCCACCTACGGCGTCGTCGGCGGCACCACCGGCCTGGCGGCGGACGACCTGGGCTACGGCGGTCGCGTGGTGCCCGAGGTGGGCCCCGTCGACAGCCCCTACACCTCGCCCGAGGTCGCCGGCACCACCGGTGCCGCGACGGGCACCTGGGCCGGTCCGTCGACGACCGACCCGTACACGGACCCGAGCACGACGGCCGGCAGCGGGACCGCCTGGCCGAGCACGACGGGGGACCGGCCGTGAGCACGTCCATGGGCAGCACCCCGTACACGACGGGCGCCGCCGAGGGCAGCCAGGGCGGGAACGCGAGCGTCGGCGAGCTCCTCGGGGAGGTGACGCGCGACCTGTCCACCCTCATGCGGCAGGAGGTCGCGCTCGCCAAGGCCGAGGCGACGGAGTCCGCGAAGCAGGCCGGGAAGGGCGCGGGCATGTTCGCCGGCGCCGGCGTGGCGGGGCACTTCGTCCTGCTGTTCCTGTCCATCGCGCTGTGGTGGGGCCTGGGCGACCTGTTCGACAGCCTCACCTGGTCCGCCGTGGTCGTGGCGGTCCTCTGGGGGATCGTCGCCGCCGTCCTGGCCCTGCGGGGCAAGAAGGAGATGGCGCAGGCCAAGGGCCTGCCGCGCACGCAGGAGACCGCGCAGAAGATCCCCAACGCGCTCAAGGGCCACGAGGAGAAGAACGCATGAGCACCGACCCGGACCAGATCCGCGCCGAGATCGAGCGCACCCGCGGCGAGCTCAGCGCCGACGTGGACGCGCTCGCCGACAAGGTCAGCCCGCACGCGGTGGCCGAGCGCCAGAAGGAGAAGGTGCTCGGTGCCGTCGACTCCGTGAAGGAGAAGGTCATGGGAGTGAAGGACAGCGTCCAGGAGTCCGTCATGGGCGCCAAGGACAGCGTCACGGAGCACGTGGCCGACGCCAGGGGCCAGGCCTCCGGCGCGCTGCACAGCGCCTCCGGCTCGGCCCACGGCCAGGCCCACGGGCTCGCCGGGTCCGTCCAGGGCTCCGCGACGCAGGCGAAGGACCAGGCGGCCGCCCTCGGGTCGAAGGTCAAGGGCCAGGCGACGGGCAACCCGCTCGCCGCGGGCCTCATCGCCTTCGGCGCCGGCTGGCTGCTGTCCTCGCTCATCCCGAGCAGCAGCGCCGAGCGCCAGGTCGCCTCGAAGGCCAAGGAGCAGGCGGCCCCGCTCGTCGAGCAGGCCAAGGACGCCGCGAAGTCCGTCGGCCAGGACATCGCCGCCGAGCTCAAGGGCCCGGCGCAGGACGCCGCGCAGTCCGTGAAGCAGCAGGCCACGGACGCCGTCCAGCACGTCAAGGGCGAGGCCACCTCGGCCGCCCAGGACGTCAAGGGCAGCGCGACCGACGCCGCGAAGACGGTGAAGGACGAGCAGCAGTCGGGCTCCGGCACCACCTCGCCGCTCTCGACGACGGACGCGCCCCCGGCGCAGGCGTCGCCGTACTCCCCGTCGTCCTACTGACGGCACCCGCCCGACGGCCCGGCACGCGCTGCGTGCCGGGCCGTCGGCGCCACCACGCGCCGCACCCCGCGCGCACCGCCCGCGTACCTCCGGCGCCCGCGCCGCCCGCGTCCCCGTGGAGGACCCCATGACCACGTCCCACGACGCCGTCGCCCCCGGCACGAAGAGCCAGGCGCAGACGCCCGACCCCGACGACCCGCGCAAGCCGGACTCGCCCGACGACCTGTCCAAGCGGTCCTGGAAGTACGTCCTGCGCAAGACGATGCGCGAGTTCGGCGACGACCAGTGCACCGACCTCGCGGCGGCCCTGACCTACTACGCCGTCCTCGCGCTCGCCCCCGCCCTCCTGGCGATCGTCTCCGTCCTCAGCCTCGTCGGCGACGGCGAGGAGCTGGTGAACAGCTCGCTGACCGTCGTGGAGGACCTCGCGCCCGACGCCGTCGAGACCGTCGAGCCGATCCTCACCGCGATGACGCAGAACCCCGGCGCCGGCCTCGCCCTCGTGCTCGGCCTCGCGACCGCGCTCTGGTCCGCGTCGGGCTACGTCGGCGCCTTCGGCCGCGCGATGAACCGCGTGTACGAGATCGAGGAGGGCCGGCCCTTCTGGAAGCTCCGCCCGACGCAGCTCCTCGTCACGCTGGTCTCGGTCCTCGCGATCGCCCTCGTCGTGGTGGCGCTCGTCCTGTCCGGGGACGTGGCCCGGGCCGTCGGCGGCACCATCGGTCTCAGCGACGTGACGGTGACGATCTGGAACGTCGCGAAGTGGCCCGTGGTCCTCGCGCTCGTCGTCGGCGTCGTCGCGCTGCTCTACCACGCGACCCCGAACATCAAGCAGCCCAAGGTGCGCTGGGTGTCGATCGGCGCGGTCGTCGCGATCGTCGTCTGGGCGCTGGCGTCGCTGGCCTTCGGCTTCTACGTGTCCAACTTCGGCTCGTACGACGAGACCTACGGCACCCTCGCCGGCGTCATCGTCTTCCTGCTGTGGCTCTGGATCACGAACAACGCCCTGCTCTTCGGCGCCGAGCTCGACGCCGAGATCGAGCGCGGCCGCGCGCTGCAGGGGGGCATCGCGGCCGAGCTCGCGCTCCAGCTGCCCGCCCGCGACGTGCGCACGGCCCGCAAGAAGGAGGCCAAGCGCGCGGAGGACGAGGCCCTGGGTCGCGAGATCCGCGAGGAGGCCGTCCGCCACGGCGCCCACGACGGGCAGCCGGGCGACGGGTCCGACCGCCCCGAGGAGCAGTCCTCCGCGGGCGGCTCGCACGAGGCAGGTCGCCGCTCGCGGCACTGACCCGGCCGACGACGCCGAGGGCCCGCTCCCCGTTCCCGGGGGGCGGGCCCTCGCGCGTGCGTGGCCGGCCGGCGCCGCACGGCCGGACGTCAGGGGGCCGGCGGCGTCTCCGGGCGCGGCGTGCGGTAGCCGACGACCTTGTGCGACCCGTCGCACCACGGCGGGATCCCGGTCGCGCCGCAGCGGCACAGCGCGACCGTGCGGCGGTGGCGCTCGACCGGCCGGCCGTCGGGGTCGACGACCTCGACGTCCCCGCGGACGAGCAGGGGCCCGTCGGGGCAGGCGACGACGCGCGCCGGGCCACCGCTCACGCCGGCACCGGGGCGCCGACCCGCACCGGGGCACCGGCCGGCACGGCCGTGCCGTCGGGCACCGCGCGGCCGTCGGGGAGCGCGAGCGCCGCCGGCACGAGGTCCGGCAGGGGGTGGAGCAACGAGGACCGGCCCGCGCTCCAGGCGCCGACCTGCGCCTGCGCCACCCAGGTGTCGAGGGCCAGGCACGCCGCGGCGCCGAACAGCACGTCGTCGCGCACCTCGGGCTCCTGGGCGGCGAGCGCTCCGGCCAGGTCGCGGCCGGCGATCTGCTCGTGCACCGCGTCGGCCTCGACGTGCTCGTCGAAGTACAGGGTGGCGTCCTCGTCGAACCCGAGCCGCCGGAAGCCGTTGCCGTAGAGCCGGTTGGGCACCGACGAGGTCATCTCGAAGGCCGCCAGGTGCCCGGCGACCGCGCCGCGCAGGCGCCGGTGCAGCCCGAACAGGCTCATGCTGTTGAGCGAGGCGAGCGTGAGCGCGGGCACGTGGTCGAGGTAGGCGCCGGGCCGGTCGTCGAGGCCCAGCGCGCGCATCGTCCGGGCGAAGAGCGCCGAGTGCATCCGCTCCGGGTCGCCGCCGCCGTACTCGTCGGACTGCACCTCGACGAGCGCCGCCTTGGGCCGTCCCTGCAGGCGGGGGATGGCCCACGTGTGCGGGTCGGCCTCCTTGAGGTGGTACAGCGAGCGGTGCGCGAGCAGCTCGCGCACCTGCTCGAGCGTCGCGCGACGGGCCACGAAGGTCGACAGCCCCGGGCCCGTGTCCTCCGCGGCGA
Source organism: Cellulomonas endophytica (assembly GCF_004123805.1). GTDB lineage: Bacteria > Actinomycetota > Actinomycetes > Actinomycetales > Cellulomonadaceae > Cellulomonas > Cellulomonas endophytica. The sequence continues at coordinate 5,222 of NZ_RWJX01000117.1, forward strand.
GCGCGAAGAGCGTCTCGGCGACGTCGCCGGCACCCGCGTCGTCGGGGACCTCCGGGACGGGGACGCGGTCGCGCAGCGCCGCCTCGTGCACGGCCTCGATGCGTGCGCGCACCCCGAGGAGCGCCGGCGACCACTCCCAGGCGTCGTCCACGCCCGTGAGCCCCCCGTAGTGCAGCTCGTAGAGGCAGAGCAGGGTGAGCTGCAGGTCCTCGTCGCGGAGCACGTCCTCCGTCGCGACGAGCGCGTCGCCGACGGCCCGGTCGAGCCCCGTGACGTCGGCGTCGGCCGGGGCGGTGGTGAGCAGGTCGAGCAGCGCGGCGCTCGCCGGACCGCGCGGGGCGGGCAGCGGCATGGTCATCTCAGGGCCTCCCGGCAGGGGCGCCGGGAGCCGTTGCTCGACCGCGGGCGCACGATTCGTCCCGATCCTCGCCCCGGTCGTCCCGGCCCGCACCCGGACCGCCCCCGCCCGGGTCCGGAGGGCTCAGCCGCTGCTCAGGCCCGGTCCGGGTGGCCGCGCGGGCGACCCGCGGCACGGCCGCCCGGAGCCGGCGGAGCGGCGTGGCGGCGTGCACGAGCCGGCCGCCGGCGTAGGGGACGCCGCCCCGCAGGCGGGCGAGGGGCACCGTCCACACCAGGACCGCCCGTTCGAGGAGCCACAGCGGCGCGGCGAGGGTCGTGCGCACCGGGAAGGCTGCCCGGCCACCCGCACGCCGTCGGCCGCGCTCCGCGACGAGGAGCACGGCCGCGAGCGCCCCGCCGAGCGCGGCCGGGCGCCGCCGGCCCGGCAGGCGGGACGCGGCGACGAGGGAGGGCAGCACCGCGAGCTCCGCGGCGAGCCGGCCGGGCTGGGCGAGGGAGTCGTACGCCTGGCGGCGACGCTGCCCCAGGAAGTGCCGGGCCGTCGGCGGCCGTCGGACGACGAGCACGTCGTCGGCGTCCACGACCGTGCCACCGGCGGCGCGGACCGTGCGCAGCAGCTCGAGGTTCTCGAACAGCACGTCGCCGCGGTAGCCGCCGGCGGCCAGCAGCGTGCCGCGCCGGACCCCGAGCGTGCCCGGGAAGTCGTGCCCGAGGCCGCGGTTGAGCAGCGTCCGGCCCGTGTCCCACCACACGTGCCAGGGCAGCGGGTCGAGGACGTTCTGCGGCCGGACGGCGTCCGCCGTGCCGAGGAGGTCCACGACCCTCGCCAGGGTGGCGCGGTCATGGCGCACGTCGTCGTCCCCGACGACCACGCGGTCGTGGCGGGCGTGGCGCACGCCGGTCATCACCCCCGCGACCTTGCCGTTCCCGCCCGGCCAGGGCTCGGGGACCAGGTGCCGCAGCCCGGCCCCGGCCACGAGCGGCGCCCAGGCGGCCGCGTGCGCGGCGTGCCGGTCCGGGGGCGAGCCGTCGACGACCGTGACGTCGAGCCACCGCGTCAGGCGGGCGAGGTGGTCCGTCAGCCCGGCGAGGGCCGCGTCGTCGTGCCAGCGCAGGGGCAGCACGTACTCCGCGGCCAGCCGCGCGCCGGCCCCGGCCGCGGGTCGGCCCGGCGACGACGGCGGCCGTGGTGACGGGGGCCCTCCGGCGGGCGGCGGCGGCGCGGCCGGCGTGGCGGACGGGGGCGGCGGGGCCGG
>NZ_RWJX01000118.1 GCF_004123805.1 Cellulomonas endophytica
CCGGCGGAGGATGGGGGATTCGAACCCCCGAGGGTGTTACCCCAACACGCTTTCCAAGCGTGCGCCATAGGCCACTAGGCGAATCCTCCTGGGTGCGCGCCGACCGTCTCCGGCCGGACCGCGGGAGCGAGTCTAGCCGAGACGACGGGGCCCTCCGCACGTCGGGCGCGGCCGGCGTGGGGCGGGCCGGGCCCGTCGTGCGCGGCCGGCGCGTCAGCCCACCGTCACCGTGAGGTCGACCGCCACGTTGCCGCGGGTCGCGTTCGAGTAGGGGCACACCTGGTGCGCGGCCTCGACGAGCGCCTCGGCGGTCGGCTGGTCCACGCCGCCGACCTCGACGTGCAGCGAGGCGCCCAGGCCGTAGCCGACGCCGCCCTCGTTCGGCTGCAGGGACACCTCGGCGACCACGGCCGAGTCGCTGATGGCGACCTTGCGCTCGGCGGCGACGCCCTTGAGCGCGGAGTGGAAGCACGCGGCCCAGCCGGCGGCGAAGAGCTGCTCGGGGTTCGTGCCGCCGCCCGCGCCGCCCATCGCGGCGGGCACGGCGAGGGCGACGTCGAGCGCGCCGTCGTCCGAGGTGGCCCGGCCGCCGCGGCGGCCCTCGCCGGTGGACGTGGCGACGGCGGTGTAGATCCCGGCCATGGTGCTCCCTTCGACCGCGCCGGTCGGCGCAGGTAGACGAACTAGTACGTCTACTCCATCATGGATCCCGTGCGCGTGCCACGTCGGCCGCCGCGGACGGAGGGCGGGGCGCGATGACGGCGACGGTGCTGGACGCGCTCGCGGCGCGGCAGGGCTCGCCCGTGGCGCGCCGGATCCTCGCCGCCGCCGCCCCGCTCCTGTACGCGCAGGGCCTGCGCGCGGTCAGCGCCGACCGGGTCATCGCCGCCGCCGGCACCACGAAGGTCACCTTCTACCGCCACTTCCCGACGAAGGACGCGCTCGTGGTGGCCTACCTCGAGGGGTGGCACGCGCTCGAGCGCGAGGGGTGGGACGCCCTCGTCGCCGCGGTCCCGGACCCCCGCGAGGCCCTCGTGCGGCTCGGCGAGGCGCTGCGGGAGCAGGCGTGCGCGCCGGGGTTCCGGGGCTGCGCGTTCGTCAACGCCGGGGCGGAGTTCGCCGACGGCGACCACCCCGTCCGGCGGGTCGTCGACCGCCACCGGGCGTGGTGGCGCGAAGCCGTGGGCGACCTGCTGCGACGGGCGGGCGCGGGGGACCCGGCGGCGGCCGCCGACGCGCTCCTCGTCGTGCGGGACGGCGTCCTCGTGGCCGGGGACGCGGACGGTGCCGACGCCGCCGGCGCGGCGGGGGCGCTGGCGTGGCGTGCCGTGCTCGCCGTGGCGCTACCGTCGCCCCCGTGACCGCCGCGCACCGACCGACCGACAGCGTCCGCTGGGGCATCGTCGGCGTGGGGGACGTCACCGAGCGCAAGAGCGGCCCGGCGTTCCAGCGGGTCGAGGGCTCCGAGATCGTCGCCGTCATGCGCCGCGACGGTGCGAAGGCCGCCGACTGGGCCCGCCGCCACGGCGTCCCGCGCTCCTACGACGACGCCGACGCGCTCCTGGCCGACCCGGACGTCGACGCCGTGTACATCGCCACCCCGCCCGACGCCCACGCCGACCTCACGCTGCGCGCGGCGGCGGCGGGCAAGCCCGTCTACGTCGAGAAGCCCATGGCCCGGACGGCGGCGGAGTGCGACACGATGATCGCGGCCTGCGAGGAGGCAGGCGTGCCCCTCCTCGTCGCGTACTACCGGCGCGCGATGCCCCGGTTCCGCACCGTGGCGGCGCTCCTGGCCGACGGCGCGATCGGCCGGCCCGTGGCGGTGAGCATCCGCAACCAGTTCCCCCCGAAGGGCTGGGACGTCCTGCCGTGGCGGCTGCGGCCGGAGGTGGCCGGCGGCGGGTTCTTCGTCGACCTCGGTTCCCACACCCTCGACCTGCTCGACCACCTCCTCGGGCCCGTGGAGGAGGTGTCCGGCGGCTCGACGAACGGCGGCGGCCACTACCCGGCGGAGGACCTCGTCACGGGCGTGTTCCGGTTCGCCTCCGGCGTGCGCGGCACGGGGCTGTGGGCGTTCGACGCGGCGGAGGACGTCGACGAGGTGGAGATCGTCGGCACCGGGGGCACCCTGCGCTTCTCGTCGTTCCAGCCCGAGCCGCTGCGGCTCACGACGCGCGACGGCACGCGCGAGATCCCGGCGCCCTACCCCGACGTCGTCCAGCAGCCGCTCGTGCAGACCGTCGTCGACACGATCCTCGGCAGGGGCACCTGCCCCAGCACGGGCGTGAGCGCGCGCCGGACCGCGGCCGTCGTCGACGCCCTCCTGGCGGAGCACCGCGCGACCCTGCGGTAATCTGGGCGGCAGACCCCTCGTGCGGCGTCATCTCGCTGAACCCCCCCAGGGCCGGAAGGCAGCAAGGGCAGGCGAGCTCTGGCGGGTGTGCGGGGGGTCCTCTCGTCTCCCGGGTCGGCAGCCCGGAGCCCGGTGCGCGGCCCTCCCGGTCCCCGGCGTCCCCCTGACCGTCCGCGGGTGCCGTCCCGCGGAGGGATGGCGCCGGAGGAGGGGTCCGCCCCCGGGCGGACGGCCCGCCCGCCAGGACGGGAGCAGGGGCCGACGCGGGGCGCCCCCCGGCGACGCCAGCCTGGGGGCATGACCTCGCAGACCCCTCCCGGACCTCCCCCCGCCCGTCCCGACGTCCGGCTGTCGGCGCGCGGGCTCGTCCACCGCTTCGGCACGACGACCGCCCTGGCCGGCGTCGACGTCGACCTGCACGACGGCGAGGCGCTCGCCGTCATGGGTCCGTCCGGCTCCGGCAAGTCGACCCTCCTGCACTGCCTGGCCGGGATCCTCGTGCCGGCCGCGGGCGAGGTCACCCTGCGCGGCGCGCCCGTCTCGCGCCTGTCCGACCGCGAGCGGTCGCTCCTGCGGCGCCGCCGCTTCGGCTTCGTGTTCCAGTTCGGCCAGCTGCTGCCCGAGCTGCCGGCGCAGGAGAACGTGGCGCTGCCGCTGCTGCTGCTCGGGGTGCCCCGCGCGGAGGCGGTGACGCGGGCCCGGCAGTGGCTCGGCTGGCTCGGGCTCGGCGGCATGGAGGAGCGGCGGCCGGGCGAGCTGTCCGGCGGCCAGGCGCAGCGGGTCGCGGTGGCGCGCGCCCTCGTCGCCGGCCCGGAGGTCGTCTTCGCCGACGAGCCCACCGGCGCGCTCGACCGGGCCACCGGCGCGGAGGTCATGCGCGTCCTCACCGGGGCCACCCGGGCGGCCGGCGCGAGCCTCGTCGTCGTGACGCACGACGAGGAGACGGCGGCGTGGTGCGGCCGGCGCGTCGAGGTGCGCGACGGGCGGCTGCGCGAGGCGCCCCGGGTGCACCCGTCGACGACCGCGACCCCGGTCGTCGCGGCCGGCGGCGGTGCCCGGTGAGGGCGGTCCTGGCGCTGGCGCCCCGCCTGCGGCGGGCGGGGGAGGACCGGTCCGTCACGCCCACCGCCCTGGCGGTCGCGGCCTTCGCCGTCACGACGGCGCTGACGCTGAGCGTGGTCGGCGGCCTGCGCGGGTTCGTCGCGCGGGAGGCCGACCCGCCGTCCTGGCTCGACGCCTCCATGGCGCCGACGTACGTCATCCTCGCCTGGGTCGCGGTCGTGCTCCTCGTCGTGCCGCTGCTCGCGCTCGCGGGTGCCGCCGCGCGGCTCGGCGTGGCCCGGCGCGACGCGCGCCTGGCCACGCTCCGGCTCCTCGGCGTGACGCCGCGCGAGGTGGTCGTGCTCACCGCGGTGGAGACCGCGGCGCAGGGGCTCGTGGGCGCCGTGCTGGGCGTCGTCGGGCACGCCCTGCTGCTGCCCGTGTGGGCGCAGGTGCCGTTCCAGGGGCGGCCCTTCACCGCGGGCGAGCTCTGGGTGGGGTGGGCCGGCGCCGTGCTGGCGCTGCTCGTCGTGCCGCTGCTGGCGGCGCTGAGCGGGGCCGCCTCCCTGCGCCGCGTCGTCGTGTCCCCGCTCGGGGTCGCGCGCCGCACGACGCCGCCGGGGATGCGGGCCGTGCGCGTGCTCGGCGTGGTCGGGGCGCTCGTCGCCTTCGTCGTGGGGGCGCGGGTGATGAACCGCCTCGGGGAGGCCGTCGCGATCGCGCTGATGCTGGGGCTGCTCGCGCTCGTGCTCGGGACGCTCAACCTCGTGGGGCCGTGGACCGTGGGCGTCGTCGGGCGGCTCATGGCGCGCCGCGGCGGCCCCGCGCGGCTGCTGGCCGCGCGCCGGCTGCTCGACGACCCGCGGGCCGCGTGGCGGGTCGTCGGGGGGCTCGGGCTCGCGTCGTTCGTCGCCGCGGTGCTCTCCGTCATGCCCGGCTTCACCGTGCTGAGCGGCGAGAGCGACCCCCAGACGGAGCTCCTCGTCGCCGACCTCGTCACGGGCGGGGTGCTCACCCTCGCGATCGCGTACGTCGTGGCCGCCGTGGCGGCGGGGATCGCGCAGGCCGCAGGCGTGCTCGACCGGCGGCGCGAGCACGCGCTGCAGCTCCTCGCGGGGGTGCCGGTCGAGCTCTTCGACGCCGTCCGGCGCCGCGAGGTGCTCGTGCCGCTGCTGGCCGTGTCCCTCACGTCGGCGGGGGTGGGCCTGGTGGTGCTGCTGCCGCTGTTCGGCGCGTCCCTCGTCGTGCGGCCCGACGGGCTGCTCCTGCTGCTCGGCTGCCTCGTGGTGGGGACCCTGGCCGTGCTCGCGGCCACGGAGGCCAGCCGGCCCCTGCTGCGCGCGACGGCCGCCACGACGGTGGTCCGCGCGGACTGACGCGTCGCCGGCGGGCGCGGAGGGCGGGTGAACCTGGGGCCACGGGACCTGTTCACCCGCCCGCCCCGCACCTCCGGGCCCGTCGCGCTGCCAGCCTGGCGCCATGACCACGGACCTCCTCACGCCCGTCCCCGTCGCCGTCCTCCCCGGGGTGGGCGCGGTCGACGCGCGGCCCGCGACGGACGGACCGGTCGCCGCGCCGGTGCCCGGGCGCGCGCCGTGGCCGGCGGTGGCCGCGGGCTGGGTCGGTCTGCTCAGCGCGTTCGTCTGGGTGCTCGGGCCGGTGGCGGTCGTGCTGGGGACGGTCGGGCTGCGCCGGGCGGCGGCGGGCCGGCCCGGGCGCGGGCGGTCCGTCTACGCCCTCGTCTGCGGCGGCTGCGCGACCGTCGCGGCGCTCGGCGCGCTCGTCCTGCACCTGGTCCCCTGAGGTCGGGCGGGACGCCGCCGGGGTGGTCCTCCGCGCCGTGGTCGAGGCGTCCTGCGGCGCGTCCCCGAGCGCGTCGGAGGGGTCGGCGGTAGGCCTCCGGCGGGGCCTGCGACCGCCTAGGGAGGGCCGGTCCCGGGTGTCGGTCGGGGCGCATAGGGTGCCTGCGTGACGACAGCCCTGTACCGGCGGTACCGCCCCGAGACCTTCGCCGAGGTCATCGGCCAGGAGCACGTCACGGGGCCCCTCCGGCAGGCGCTGCGCTCGGGCCAGGTCAACCACGCGTACCTGTTCTCGGGCCCGCGCGGCTGCGGCAAGACGTCCTCCGCGCGGATCCTCGCGCGCATCCTCAACTGCGCGGAGAACACCCCGGAGCACCCCACGGACACCCCGTGCGGCCGGTGCGAGTCCTGCGTCGAGCTGGCCCGTGGCGGGCCGGGCAGCCTCGACGTGGTGGAGATCGACGCGGCGAGCCACGGCGGTGTCGACGACGCGCGGGAGCTGCGCGAGCGGGCCACCTTCGCGCCGGCGCGGGACCGCTACAAGGTGTTCATCCTCGACGAGGCGCACATGGTCTCGACGCAGGGCTTCAACGCGCTGCTGAAGATCGTCGAGGAGCCGCCGCCGCACATCCGGTTCATCTTCGCGACGACGGAGCCCGACAAGGTCATCGGCACCATCCGCTCGCGCACCCACCACTACCCCTTCCGGCTCGTGCCGCCGGACGTCCTCGTGCCGTTCCTCGAGGAGGTGTGCGCCACGGAGGGAGTGCCGGTGGGCCCGGGCGTGCTGCCCCTCGTCGTGCGGGCCGGCGGCGGGTCCGTGCGCGACACCCTGTCGGTGCTCGACCAGCTCATCGCGGGCTCCGACGCCGGTGGGCTGCAGTACGAGGGCGCGGTCGCGCTGCTCGGGTACACGCACGCCTCCCTGCTCGACGACCTCGTCGACGCGGTGTCGGCCCGGGACGGGGGAGCGGCCTTCCGCGTCGTGGAGCGCGTCATCGCCACGGGGCACGAGCCGCGGCGGTTCGTCGAGGACCTGCTGGAGCGGCTGCGCGACCTCATCGTCATCGCCGCCTCGGGCGAGGCCGCCACGGCCGCGCTGGGGGACCTGCCGGCCGACGCCCTCGAGCGGATGCGGGCGCAGGCCCAGCACCTCGGCCCGGCCGAGCTCTCGCGGTCGGCGGACCTGGCGAACGCGGCGCTGACGGAGATGGTCGGCGCGACCTCCCCGCGCCTGCACCTGGAGCTGCTCATGGCGCGGCTGCTGCTGCCGGCGGCCGACGACAGCCGTGCCGGCACCGCCGCCCGCCTGGACCGGCTGGAGCGCGTCACCGGGGGCCGGTCGGCCGAGAGCTGGCCGGAGGCCGCCGGGGACGCCGCGACCGGTGTGTCCGCGCGCCCGGGCGCCGCGGGCGAGCGCGCACGCGTGCCGGCGACCCCCGGGGAGCCCACCACGGCGGCGGGTGCCGTGCCGCGTCCGGGCGTGGCGACCGCGGCCCGCGCCGACGAACGGGGGGCCGCCACGGG
>NZ_RWJX01000119.1 GCF_004123805.1 Cellulomonas endophytica
GGGCGGCGGCGACGGTCTCACCATCGCGCAGCGCCGGGCCGCCCGGGCGGCGGCGGAGCGCGCCTCCGCGACCACACCCGGCCCGGCGCCGACGGCCCCGCGCAGCACGCCGGCGGACGCCGACGGCGACGCGGTCGACGGGACGGGTGCCCGGCCCGCCGGGCGCAGCGCGACCGGGGCGACGGTCCTCGGCCGCGCGGCGGGAGCGGGCACGACCGGGCCCGGGGGCGACGACGCCCCCCTCGCGCCCGGGACCGACGACGACGAGCGAGGGACCCGCTGATGGCGCTGAACCTGTCCCGGTGGGGCAACGACCTCTACACCGGCCGCCGCTCGTACGGCATCGTCGCGCGCCGGCGGACGTGGTTCGCGATCTCGATCGCGCTGTCCGTCCTCAGCGCCGTGCTGCTCGTGGCGCCCGGGCTCAACCCCGGCATCGAGTTCCGCGGCGGCTCCGAGTTCGTGGTCTCGAACCCGACGTCGCTGAGCCAGCAGACGGCCGTGGAGGTGGTCGAGGGCATCCGGCCGGAGGAGTCGCCGCGCGTGACGACCATCGGCGGCAGCTCCCTGCGGATCCAGACGGCCCGCCTCACCGAGGACGAGGTCGCCGAGGTCCGGGACGGGCTCGTCGCCGCCTACGGCGTCACGGCCGACGACGTGGCCACGAACTTCATCGGCCCCACCTGGGGCCGGGACGTCTCGCAGAAGGCGCTGACGGGCATCGCGGCGTTCCTCGTGCTCGTCGCGGTCGTCATGACCATCTACTTCCGCAACTGGCGGATGGCCGTCGCGGCGCTGGTGGCGCTCTTCCACGACCTGCTCGTCACCGTCGGCATCTACGCGGCGATCGGCTGGGAGGTCACGCCGGCGACGGTGATCGGCTTCCTCACGATCCTCGGGTACTCCATCTACGACACGGTCGTCGTGTTCGACAAGGTGCGCGAGAACACCGCCGACACGCTGGAGCAGCGGCGGTTCACCTACGAGGAGAAGGCCAACCTCGCCGTTAACCAGACGCTGGTGCGGTCCATCAACACCTCCGTGGTGGCCCTGCTGCCCGTCGCGGCGATCCTCTTCGTCGGGGCGTTCGTCCTCGGGGCCGGGACGCTGCGCGACATCGCGCTCGCGCTCTTCGTCGGCATGCTCGTCGGCACGTACTCCTCCATCTTCCTCGCGACGCCGCTGGAGGTGGCGCTGCGCGACCGCGAGCCGGCGATCCGCGAGCACACGGAGCGCGTGCTCGCCTCGCGTGCCACCGGCGGCCTCCCGGAGGCGACCCCGGCCGGTGCGGGCGACGCGGTCACGGTCGGCGGCGGCGGGGCGCGTGCCGCTGCCGGCACGGTCCCCCCCGCGGTCGGCGCCCTGCGTCCGGGCCAGCACCGGGGGACGGCGGCGCAGCCGCACCGCAAGGGCCGCCGGTGATGCAGCCGCCGGAGGGTCGACCGTCGGTCCCGCCGCCGACGGTCCGTCCCGACGTCGACGTCGAGGCCGTCCGCGCGCGGGTCGAGAGGCTCGTGCGCCTCGTGCCGGACTTCCCGAGCCCGGGCATCCTCTTCCGGGACATCACCCCGCTGCTCGCCGACGCGGACGCCTTCGCCGACGTCGTGGCGGCCCTCGCCGAGGCGGCAGGAGGCCCGGTCGACCTCGTGGCCGGTATGGAGGCCCGGGGCTTCCTGCTCGCCGGCGCCCTCGCCGTGCACCTGGGCGCGGGGCTCGTGCCGGTGCGCAAGGCCGGCAAGCTGCCCGGCCCGTCCGAGGCGGAGACGTACGACCTGGAGTACGGGACGGCCACCCTGGAGGTGCACCCCGCCACCGTGCCGGCGGGGTCGCGGGTGCTCGTCGTCGACGACGTGCTCGCCACGGGTGGCACCGCGGCGGCGACCGTCGCGCTGCTCGAGCGCTGCGGGGCGCAGGTCGTCGCCGTGGTGGTGCTCGTCGAGCTGCGGGCGCTCGGCGGCCGCGACGCCCTGCCCGGCCGTGACGTGCACGCCCTCCTCGTCGTCGACGCCTGAGACGGGCGCAGGCCCGGCGGGCCGGGGTCCGGCCGGGCGCCGGGGCCGGTCGTACACTGCTCGCGAGCACCTCCGCCGCACCGGCGCGGGGTGCTCGGCCGCCGGTGGCGGTGCGGGCCCGGGTCCTCCGGGCGGGCGAGAGGGGAGCGGCGTGGCCGACGAGGTCAGGACGACGGCCGTGGCGCCCTCCGGCGCGCCCGGCGCCCCTGGCGCGGCGGGCGCCGTCCCGGGGGCACCGTCGACGACCTCCGACCCCACGCCGGCCGTCGGGTCCGGCGGCCGGGTGCGCTCCCGGCTCAACCGCCTGACCTCGCGGGGCGGGGGCACCGCCACCAACCCCGCGCTGGAGCCCGTCCTCCAGGCGGTGCGGACCAACCACCCGCGCGCCGACCTGGCCGTCCTCGAGCGCGCCTACGTCGTCGCCGAGCGCGCGCACCGTGGGCAGCTGCGCAAGAGCGGCGACCCGTACATCACGCACCCCGTGGCCGTCGCGACGATCCTCGCCGAGCTCGGCATGACGCCGCCGACGCTGGCCGCGGCGCTCCTGCACGACACGGTCGAGGACACCGAGTACTCCCTCGACCAGCTGCGGCGGGACTTCGGGCCCGAGATCGCGATGCTCGTCGACGGGGTCACGAAGCTCGACAAGGTCACCTACGGGGACGCGGCGCAGGCCGAGACCGTGCGGAAGATGGTCGTCGCGATGTCGCGGGACATCCGGGTGCTCGTCATCAAGCTCGCGGACCGCCTGCACAACGCCCGCACGTGGAAGTTCGTCGCCTCGTCCTCCGCGGAGCGCAAGGCGCGCGAGACGCTCGAGATCTACGCCCCGCTGGCCCACCGCCTGGGCATGAACACGATCAAGTGGGAGCTCGAGGACCTCTCGTTCGCGACGCTGTACCCCAAGGTCTACGACGAGATCGTGCACCTGGTCGCCGAGCGCGCCCCGGCCCGCGAGGAGTACCTCGCGACGGTCCGCGAGGGCGTGGGCAACGACCTGCGGTCCGCGAAGATCAAGGCGACGGTGACCGGCCGGCCCAAGCACTACTACTCCATCTACCAGAAGATGATCGTCCGGGGCCGCGACTTCACGGACATCTACGACCTGGTGGGCGTACGGGTCCTCGTCGACACGGTCCGGGACTGCTACGCGGCGCTCGGCGCCCTGCACGCGCGGTGGAACCCCGTGCCGGGGCGGTTCAAGGACTACATCGCGATGCCCAAGTTCAACCTCTACCAGTCGCTCCACACCACCGTGATCGGTCCCGAGGGCAAGCCCGTCGAGATCCAGATCCGCACGCACGACATGCACCGGCGCGCCGAGTACGGCGTCGCGGCGCACTGGAAGTACAAGGAGACGGCGAAGGCCGGCCAGCCCGACACCGCGGGCAACGACATGACGTGGTTGCGGCAGCTCGTCGACTGGCAGAAGGAGACGGCCGACCCGACGGAGTTCCTCGACTCCCTGCGGTTCGAGATCGCCGGGTCCGAGGTCTACGTCTTCACGCCGAAGGGCGACGTGATGGCGCTGCCGTCGGGCTCCACGCCGGTCGACTTCGCCTACGCCGTCCACACGCAGGTGGGGCACCGCACCATGGGCGCCCGCGTCAACGGCCGGCTGGTGCCGCTGGACTCCACGCTCGAGAACGGCGACGTCGTCGAGGTCTTCACGTCGCGCTCGGAGACGGCGGGCCCCTCGCGGGACTGGCTGGGCTTCGTCAAGAGCCCGCGGGCCCGCAACAAGATCCGCCAGTGGTTCTCCAAGGAGCGCCGCGAGGAGGCGATCGAGACCGGCAAGGACGCCATCGCGAAGGCGATGCGCAAGCAGAACCTGCCGATCCAGCGGCTCCTCTCGCACGAGTCGCTCGTCGCCCTCGCCGCGGAGCTGCGGTACCCCGACGTCACGGCCCTCTACGCGGCCATCGGCGAGGGGCAGGTCTCCGCCGGGACCGTCGTCCAGCGCCTCGTGCACAGCCTGGGCGGCGAGACCGCGACCGAGGAGGACCTGGCCGAGGCCACGCGTCCGGGACCGGCGCCGCGCCGGGTGCGCACCGGCGATCCCGGCGTGGTCGTCAAGGGTGTCGACGACCTGTGGGTCAAGCTCGCGAAGTGCTGCACGCCCGTGCCGGGGGACGGGATCGTCGGGTTCGTGACACGCGGGGCGGGCGTGAGCGTGCACCGCGCGGACTGCATCAACGTCGACGGCCTGCGCGCCCAGCCCGAGCGCATGGTCGACGTCGCGTGGAGCCAGAACGGGTCGGGCGTGTTCCTGGTCCAGATCCAGGTCGAGGCGCTCGACCGCGCCCGCCTCCTCTCGGACGTCACGCGCGTGCTGTCCGACCACCACGTCAACATCCTCTCCGCGTCGGTGTCGACCTCGCGCGAGCGCGTGGCCCTGTCCCGCTTCGTCTTCGAGATGGCCGAGCCCTCGCACCTGGCGTCGGTGCTGGCCGCCGTGCGCAAGGTCGAGGGCGTCTTCGACGTGTACCGCATCACCGGCGCCCGGGCGGCGGAGGAGCCGGCGATCCGGGCCTAGGGCCGCTGCTCACGTCCCGCCGAGCTCGAGCAGCAGAGCCCGCGCCTGACGGACCCCGCGCCCGCCGGGACGGGCGGCGAGGGCGTCGAGCACGTCCCGCACCTCGAGGCCGCCGTCGGCGAGCCGGCGCAGCCAGGGGCGGGCGTCCTCGGGCGGCAGGGCGCGCGCGACGTCGGCCGCGGTCCGCGCCGGCGTCGTCACCCGCACCGGTCCCAGGGTCACCAGGTCCGCCGCGGGCAGGGCTGCCTCGAGGGCGACACGGCCGGGGTGCGGGTCGACGCGACGCGCCCCCGTGGGCACGACCACCTCGACCCGGGTCGGCGGCGGGCCCCCGACGTGCACCCACGCGGCGGCCGTGCGGGCGAGCGCGGCCCGGGCCGGCACGAGGGACGCCAGGGCGGCCGCCCGCACCGCCGGCACGGCGAGCGCCGCGCACCGGGCCGCGGTGCCGTCCGCCACGGCGACGAGTGCGCCGGACCGGTGCAGGTCGAACCACGTGCCCGGGCGGGTCCTCGCGCGGGGCAGGAGGTCGGGCAGGCGCCCCGGCGGGTGCGCCCAGGCGAGCGCGCCCGCGGGAGCGCCGGCAGGGCCGGCGGGCTCCGTCGTCGTCGTCATGCCGGTCAGCGTGCCCGCTCGGGGCCGGACGCGGCACGGCCCTCCCGTCCGCTGTGGACGGGAGGGCCGGTGCCGGGCGGCTGGGGGCGGTTCGCGGCCGCGCCCCGGCCAGGACGGTCAGCCGCGGGCGTCCTGCGCGGCGCGCTCGACCTGCTCGAGCCACGAGCGTCGGGCCTCGAGCGCCGTGCGGGCCTCCTTCGCGCGTCGGGCGTCCCCGGACGCCTCCGCCGCGGCCAGGTCCTGCTCGAGCCCGGCGATCGCGGCCTCGAGCTGCGCCGCCGCACCCTCGGCACGCGCGCGCGTCTCCGGGTTGCTGCGCCGCCACTGGGCCTGCTCCGACTCGCGGACCGCCGTCTCGACCGCGCGCAGCCGGCCCTCGACGCGCTGCAGGTCGCCGCGGGGGACCTTGCCGGCGTCCTCCCAGCGCTCCTGGATGGACCGCAGCGCCGACTTCGCCCGCGCCAGGTCCCGCACCGGCACGAGCGCCTCCGCCTCGACGAGGAGCGCCTCCTTCACCTCGAGGTTGGCGCGGAACTCCTCGTCGGTGGCGGCGTTGTCCGCGTCGCGGGCGGCGAAGAACGCGTCCTGGGCCGCCCGGAAGCGGGCCCACAGGGCGTCGTCGTCGGAGCGGCTCGCGCGGCCGGCCGCCTTCCAGCGCGTCATGAGGTCGCGGTAGGCGCCGGCCGTGGCGCCCCAGTCCGTGCTGGTGCGCAGCTTCTCGGCCTCGGCGACGAGCGCCTCCTTGGCCGACTTCGCCGCGGAGTTGCGCTGCTCGAGCTCCGCGAAGAAGTGGCGGCGCTCCCGGTCGAACGCGGTGCGCGCGTGCGAGAACCGCTTCCACAGCGACTCCTCGGTGGCGCGGTCGAGGCGGGCGCCGGAGCGCTGCGCCTCCTTCCACTGGTCGAGGAGCTGGCGCAGCTGCTCGCCCGCCGGGCGCCACTGCATGCGGGCCGGGTCCGTCGCGGCGATCCGCTCGGCCTGCTCGACGATCGCCGTGCGCGACTCCACCGCGGCGGCGCGGGCGGCGGCGCGCTCGGCCTCGGCGGTCGCGCGGCGGGCGGCGGCGAGCTCGCGCAGGGGCCCCAGGCGGGCGCGCAGCGCGTCGAGGTCGCCGACGGCCGACGGCTCCGCCAGCTCCCCGGCGATCCCGTCGACCTGCTGGTCGATCTCCTTGACCGGCAGGTCCGTCCCGGCGATGCGGGCCTCGACGAGCGTCAGCTTCGCCTTGAGGTCGAGGTAGCGGCGCACGTAGAGCGCGAGGGCGTCCTGGGGCTCGCCGGCCGCGAACTGGCCGACGGCCCGCTCGCCCTCGCCCTCGCGGACGTAGACGGTGCCGTCCTCGTCGACCCGGCCGAACGCGGCGGCCGCCGCCTCCTCGGCGGGGTCCACCGGCGGGATCGGCACGGCCACGGGGGCCGCGGCGGTCCGGGCCGCGGGGGCGCCGGGACGCGGCGGGCGGGGGCGCACGGCCCCCGGCGTGGGTCGCGGCC
>NZ_RWJX01000012.1 GCF_004123805.1 Cellulomonas endophytica
CGGTCGGGCGACCGGCACCGGCCGGGCGGCCCGCGCCGGTCGGGCGGCCCGCCGCCGTCGGACGGCCGGCACCCGCGGGACGGCCGGCGCCGGGTGCCGGACGGCCCCCGGGCGCGGCGGAGCGGCCCTCGCCCGAGGAGCGGTAGCCCTCGCCCGACGAGCGGTACCCGTCGCCGGAGGAGCGGTACCCGTCGCCGGAGGAGCGGTACCCGTCACCGGAGGAGCGCTGCCCGTCACCGGAGGAGCGCTGCCCGTCACCGGACGGGCGGTAGCCGTCGCCGGAGGGGCGTCCGCCGCCCGAGGGCCGGCCGGAGCCGCCGCCCGGGGGACGCCCGGCACCGCCGGACGGGCGGTAGCCGTCGCCCGACGAGCGGTAGCTGTCGCCCGACGAGCGGTAGCCGTCGCCCGACGGGCGGTAGCCGTCGCCGGGCGGGCGGCCGCCGCCGGTCCTGCCGTCACCCGGGGGCCGGCCGGTCCCCGGTCGGCCGCCACCGGAGGGGCGGCCCCCCGCCGACGGGCGACCAGCACCCGAGGGACGGCCCGCACCCGACGGACGACCGCCACCGCCACCCGGACGGCCCCCGCCCGACGCGCCGCCGGCGCCTCCGCGCGCTCCGCCGCCGCCACGGCCGCGGCCGCCCTGTCCCTGGCTCACTGTCGCCCACCGTCCTCGGGCGCCGTGGCGCCCGTCCTGTCGTCGTCCCTGTCGATGCCCGTGCCCACGACCGTGACCGTGGTCGTGGTCGTGCCCCTGCCCACGTCCGTGCCGAGATCCGTGCCGAGGTCCGTGCCGGTCCCCGTGCCCGCGTCGGTGCCCGCGCGGCCGCCGCCGGACCGGCCGGCGGGCCGCTGCTCCACGTCCTCGAGCTCGTCGAGCCCGGGGAGGTACGGCGCGAGGGGCGGCAGCTCGTCGAGCGAGCGCAGCCCGAGCCGCTCGAGGAAGTATCCCGTGGTCCCGTACAGGTGCGCACCACCCAGCGGGTCCTGGCCCACCTCCGCGACGAGACCGCGCGCCGTCAGCGTCCGCATGACGCCGTCGACGTTGACGCCGCGCACCGCCGACACCTGCCCGCGGGTGACGGGCTGGCGGTACGCCACGACCGCCAGGGTCTCCAGCGCGGCCTGGGACAGGCGGGCGGTCTGGCCCTCGAGCACGAACCGCCCCACCACGTCGCCGTAGGCGGCCGCGGAGTAGAGGCGCCAGCCGCCCCCGACCTGCCGTAGCTCGAAGCCCCGCGGCCGCCCGCCGTCCGCGCCGGCGTACTCGCGCGCGAGCCCCTCGAGCAGCGCCGTGACGCGGTCGAGCGGCAGCGCGAGCACCGTCGCGAGCCGCACCGCGGGCACGGGCTCGTCGGCGACGACGAGCACCGCCTCGAGCACCGCCGCCGCGCCGCCGGGCAGGTCGTCGACGTCGAAGGCCAGCTCGTCGACCGACGGCATCCCGTCGCTCGTCCCGTCGGGCGTCTGGTCAGGCGTCCCGTCGCGCGCGCCGTCGAGCGCCTCCTCGGACGGCTCGTGCGTCGCGTCGTCGGGCAGGTCCCCCACGGTCGTCCCCGTCATCGTGCCCTCCCCGGCGCGGGCTCGTCCGGCCCGCCCCGCACGTCCCGCGCCGCCGTGTCCCGCGCCGCCGCGTCCTCCAGCGCCTCGTCGTCCCCGTCGAAGTCCCCGCCCACGGCGACCTCCCCCTCCGCGCCGCCCGTCCACCGCACGGTCAGCTCGCCCAGCGCGGCGACCTGGTCGAACGCGACGACGCCCTCCCGGAAGAGCTCGAGCAGCGCGAGGAACCGCGCCACGACGAGGAGCGTGCCGTCCGCGTCCGCGGTGAGGTCCCGGAAGGTCGTCTGCCCCGTCCGGCGCAGCCGGTCGACGAGGATCCCCGCCTGCTCCCGGACGCTGACGGGCGGTGCGTGCAGGTGCGCGAGGTCGACCCGCGGCGGCGCAGGGCGCGGTGCCAGGGCCCGCGCGGCGATCTCCGCGAACCGCTCGGGGCCGATCGTCCACACGAGCTCGGGCAGCAGCGCGGACAGGTGCGGCTCGAGGGGCACGAGCCGGGGGTGCTGGCGGCCCTCGCGGGCGAACCGCTCGGCCAGGACGACCGCGAAGCGCTTGTAGGCGCGGTACTGCAGCAGCCGCGCGAAGAGCAGGTCGCGGGCCTCGAGCAGCTCGAGGTCCTCCGCGTCCTCCACGTCGCCCGACGGCAGCAGCCGCGCCGCCTTGAGGTCCAGCAGCGTGGCGGCGACGACGAGGAACTCGCTCGCCTGCCCCAGGTCCCACCCGCCGGCGGCCTCGCCGGCGCGGATGTGGGCGATGAACTCGTCCGTGACGCGGGCGAGCGCGACCTCCGTGATGTCGAGCTTGTGCTTGGCGATGAGGCCGAGCAGCAGGTCGAAGGGCCCGGAGAAGTTGTCGAGGTGGACGGCGAAGGGCACCGTCCCCGCCGGCGCGGGGACGGCCGGTGGCGGTGCGTCGGCGGTCGGCGCCCTAGGCGGCGTCGCCACGGGCGACGAGCTCGCGCGCGAGCTGCCGGTAGGCGGCGGCGCCGGGGTGGTTCGGCGCGTAGCTCGTGATGGGCTCCGCGGCCACCGTCGCGTCCGGGAACTTCACCGTCCGGCCGATGACCGTGTGCAGCAGCGTGTCGCCGAAGGCCTCGTGCACGCGGGCGACGACCTCGCGGGCGTGGAGCGTGCGGCCGTCGTACATCGTCGCGAGGATGCCGTCGACCTGCAGGCGCGGGTTGAGGCGGTCGCGGACCTTCTCGATCGTCTCGACGAGGAGCGCCACCCCGCGCAGCGCGAAGAACTCGCACTCGAGCGGGATGAGCACCCCGTGCGCGGCGGTCAGCGCGTTGACGGTGAGGAGCCCGAGGGACGGCTGGCAGTCGACGAGGACCACGTCGTAGTCGTCCATGACCGGGCGCAGCACCCGGGCCAGGACGGACTCGCGGGCGACCTCGCCGACGAGCTGCACCTCCGCCGCCGACAGGTCGATGTTGGCGGGCAGCAGGTCGAGGCCGTGCACGGGCGTGGGGCGGACGACCTCGCGGATGTCGAGGTTGCGCTCCATGAGCAGGTTGTAGACCGTGCGGTCCAGCTCGTGCGGGCTCGTGCCCAGGCCCACGGACGCGGCGCCCTGCGGGTCGAAGTCGACGACGAGCACGCGGCGGCCGTACTCCGCGAGCGAGGCCCCCAGGTTGATGGTGGTCGTCGTCTTGCCGACGCCGCCCTTCTGGTTGCACATGGCGATCACGCGCGCCGGGCCGTGCGAGGCCAGGGGCGCGGGGACGCCGAACTCCGGCAGGGGCCGGCCGACCACGTCGGTCGCCGACGGCCCGGGGATCCCCGGGAGGACCCCGTCCGTCCGACCCGTCCCGGTCGCCTGCTCGTCCACCTGCTCGCTCGTCCCCTGGCTCATGCCACTGCTCCGCCGGTCAGCACCGGGCCACGGTACCGGAGCCGCCGGACCGCCCGGCGACGCCGTGCCGCGGCGGCACGGCCGGGTCGCCGCACCCGGGTGACGGGCGGGCCCGCCGCCGGTGTCAGAGCGCGCGCGGGTGCGCGCCGGCGTAGACCTCGCGGAGCGTGTCCGGCGTCACGAGCGTGTACACCTGCGTCGTCGTGACGGAGGCGTGCCCGAGGAGCTCCTGCACCACGCGCACGTCGGCGCCGCCGGCGAGCAGGTGCGTCGCGAAGGAGTGCCGCAGGGTGTGCGGCGACAGGTGCGCGGTGCCGGCGAGCCCCGCGCGCTCCGCCGCCTGCCGCAGCGCCGCCCACGCGCTCTGCCGGCTGAGGCGTCCCCCGCGCAGGTTGAGCAGCAGGGCGGGGGTGCCGCGCCCGGCTCCCGCCAGCGCCGGACGCGCCCGCACGAGGTACGCCTCGACGGCCTCCGCCGCGAACGACCCCACGGGGACCACCCGGGTCTTGCCCCCCTTGCCGTGCAGGCGGACGGCGGCCCGCCCGGGGGTCGTGTCGAGGTCGTCGACGTCCAGGCCCACGGCCTCGGAGATGCGCGCGCCGGTGGCGTAGAGGAGCTCGAGCAGCGCGCGGTCGCGCAGCGCGGCGGGCCCGTCCCCCCTCCCGGCCGCGTCGAGGAGACGCTCGACGTCCTCGACGGGGATGGCCTTGGGCAGCCGCCGCGGCTGGGCCGGCGGCCGGACGTCGCGGGCGGCGTCCGCGCCGACGACGCCCTCGAGGAGCCAGAACCGGTGCCACCCCCGGACGGCGACGACCGCCCGCGCCGCGGACGACGCGGACAGCGCGGCGCGGCCGTCCTCGCCCGAGCGCAGCACCCGCACGTAGCCCGTGACGTCCGCCTCGGCCACCTCGCCCGGGTCCGTGCGGCCCGTCGCCGTGAGGTGCTCGGCGTAGCGCTGCAGGTCCCGACGGTAGGCGGCGAGCGTGTTCGTCGAGAGCCCGCGCTCCACGGCGAGGTGCGCGAGGTACTGCTCGAGGGCGGCGGCGAGCCCCGGGGCCACGGCGGGCGAGGCCTGCCCCTCGGCGGGCGCGTCGGCCGTGGGCGTCCTCGCGGCGGTCGGGCTCACGTCGGGCCGCGGTCCCGTCAGAAGGGCAGGAAGACGTCGACCGTCACGGCGACGGACAGGAGCGTGAGGTAGGTGATCGACGCGTGGAACACCGACATCTCGCGCAGCTTCGGGTGCTGCGGGTCCCGGGCGCGGCGCAGCAGGCCGAGGCACAGGCCGAGGAACCACGCGCCGAGCGCGAGCGCCACGACGGCGTAGACCCAGGTCATCCCCGCGACGGGGACGAGCAGGAGGCTGCAGGCGATCATCGCGACCGTGTGCGCCACCATCTCCCGCGCCACGCGGGTGTCGCCGGCGACGACGGGGAGCATCGGCACCCCGGCCGCCGCGTAGTCCCGCCGGAACTTCATCGACAGGGGCCAGTAGTGCGGCGGCGTCCAGAAGAAGACGACGCCGAACAGGAGCAGGGGCGCCCAGCCGACGCCGCCGGTGACCGCGGACCACCCGATGAGCACGGGCATGCAGCCCGCCGACCCGCCCCAGATGATGTTCTGCGAGGTCCGGCGCTTGAGGATCATCGTGTAGCCGACGACGTAGATGAGGATCGCGCCGGCGGTCAGGAGCGCCGAGGCGGGGTTGACCAGCAGCCACAGCCAGGCGAGCGAGACGACGCCCAGCACGAGCCCGAAGACGAGCGTCTCCCCCGGCGTCACGAGGCCCGTGACGGTCGGGCGGCGCTTCGTCCGGTGCATGACGCGGTCGATGTCGCGGTCGAGGTAGCAGTTGAGGACGTTGGCCGCGCCGGCCGCGGCGGCACCGCCGACGAGGGTCGCGAGCACGAGGCCGAGGGGCGGCAGCCCGCCCTGGGCCAGGACCATCGTCGGCAGGGTCGTCACGAGGAGCAGCTCGATGACCCGGGGCTTCGTCAGCGCGACGAACGCCCCGAGGCGCTGCCGGACGCGGGCGGCACCCGGCGCGGCGGCGGCCGCACGGGGCCCGTCCGCGCCGGGCCCGTCCGCCGGGGGCACCGCGGGCCCCGCCGACGCCGGGGCGCCCGCAGCGGTCTCCGGGACGGCCTCGGTCGAGAGAGGGCTGCGTGGTCGCACGCCGGGCGGCTCCGTTCCTCGTCGGGTGGCACCGCGGACGGTGCGGGCCCTGCGGCCCCTCGGACGTGCGGCGGCACGTCCCGTCGACGGGCGGGGCCGCGTGACGCGCGTGCGGTCCCCCGGCCCGTCGGGCCGCCGCCCATGGTACGCGTCCCCCCGACCGGGGAGCGGACGCCGGGACGTGGTGTCCCCTCAGGAGGGCTAGGGTCGAACCGGTACGTCCGGGACGCCCGGCGGCCGCTCCCCGGACCGCGTGCGCCGGACCCGACGTCGGTCCGCCGCCCCGCCGGCGAGCGCCCGCCGGCGCCCCTCCCCAGCAACGACAGTCGCCCGTCGACGCGGGCGGGAATGAGGTCACGTGAACGTGCAGGCCCCGCAGGCTCCGTCGGTCGGCTGGACCGACCTCGACCGCCGGGCGGTCGACACCGTCCGGGTCCTCGCCGCCGACGCGGTCGAGAAGGTCGGCAACGGCCACCCCGGCACCGCGATCAGCCTCGCGCCCGCCGCGTACCTGCTGTACCAGAGCGTCATGCGGCACGACCCGGCCGACCCGCACTGGACGGGCCGCGACCGGTTCGTCCTGTCCTGCGGGCACTCGAGCCTGACGCAGTACATCCAGCTCTACCTGGGCGGCTGGGGCCTGGAGCTCGAGGACCTCGAGGCGCTGCGCACGTGGGGCTCGAAGACCCCCGGCCACCCCGAGTTCAAGCACACCACGGGCGTGGAGATCACCACGGGCCCGCTGGGCCAGGGCCTGGCCTCCGCGGTCGGCTTCGCCATGGCCGCCCGGCGCGAGCGGGGCCTGCTCGACCCCGACGCGGCGCCGGGCACCAGTCCGTTCGACCACTTCGTCTACGTGCTCGCCTCCGACGGCGACCTCGAGGAGGGCGTGACCTCCGAGGCCTCGTCCATCGCCGGCACGCAGCAGCTGGGCAACCTCGTCGTGGTGTGGGACGACAACCGCATCTCCATCGAGGGCGACACCCAGATCGCCTTCAACGAGGACGTCACCGCCCGCTACGCCGCCTACGGCTGGCACGTCCAGACCGTCGACTGGATCAAGGGCGAGGACGGCTACACGGAGGACGTCGACGCGCTGTACGCGGCGATCGAGGCCGCGAAGGCCGTCACGGACCAGCCGTCGTTCATCCAGCTCCGCACGATCATCGCGTGGCCGTCGCCGAAGAAGCAGGGCACCCACGGCGCCCACGGCTCCAAGCTCGGCGGCGACGAGGTGCGCGGCCTCAAGGAGGTCCTCGGCTTCGACCCCGAGAAGTCCTTCGACGTCGACGCGGAGGTCATCGCGCACACGCGCGGGCTGTCGCAGCGCACCGCCGCGGCGAAGGCGGAGTGGCAGAAGGGCTACGACGCCTGGCGCGCGGCGAACCCCGAGCGCGCGGCGCTGCACGACCGCCTCGAGGCCGGCGCCCTCCCCGAGGGCTGGGCCGACGCGCTGCCGACCTTCCCCGCCGGCAAGGCCGTCGCCACCCGCCAGGCCTCCGGCGACGTGCTGTCCGCGCTCGCCCCGGTGCTGCCCGAGCTGTGGGGCGGCTCGGCCGACCTCGCCGGCTCGAACAACACGACGATGAAGGGCGAGCCGTCCTTCATCCCGGCCAAGTACTCCACGAAGGAGTTCTCGGGCGACGAGTACGGCCGCACGCTGCACTTCGGGATCCGCGAGCACGCGATGGGCTCGATCCTGTCGGGCATCCGCCTGCACGGGAACACGCGCCCCTACGGCGGCACGTTCTTCACGTTCTCGGACTACATGCGCGGGGCCGTGCGCCTGGCGGCGCTCATGGGCATCCCCGTCACGTACGTGTGGACGCACGACTCCATCGGCCTCGGCGAGGACGGCCCGACGCACCAGCCGGTCGAGCACCTCGCGGCCTGCCGCGCCATCCCCGGCCTGTCCATCGTCCGTCCGGCGGACGCCAACGAGACCGCGGCGGCCTGGAAGGCGACGCTCGAGCGCACGGACGGCCCCGTCGGCCTCGTGCTCACCCGGCAGAACGTGCCGACCTTCCCCCGCGGCGAGGACGGCTTCGCCACGACGGAGGGCGTCGCCCGCGGCGCGTACGTGCTGCTCGAGGCCTCGTCGGGCACGCCGGACGTGGTCCTGCTGGCGACGGGCTCCGAGGTGCAGCTCGCCGTGGAGGCCCGCACGACGCTCGAGGCGGCCGGTGTCGCCACCCGCGTCGTCTCGGTCCCGTGCCTCGAGTGGTTCGACGAGCAGGACCCGGCCTACCGTGAGTCCGTGCTCCCCTCCGCGGTGAAGGCGCGGGTCTCCGTCGAGGCCGGCCTGGCGCTGTCCTGGTACAAGCTGCTCGGGGACGCCGGCCGCGCCGTCTCCCTCGAGCACTTCGGCGCCTCCGCGGACTACGAGACGCTGTACCGCGAGTTCGGGATCACCGCGGAGGCCGTCGTCGCCGCCGCGCACGAGTCCCTCGCCGCGGCGCGCGGCACGTCCACGCCGCAGAACGACTCCGGCACGCCGGAGGACTCGGGCACGGGCGACCAGCAGGCCTGAGCGACGGCACCGGGACGGGGCCGCACCGGCCCCGTCCCGGTGCGGCCCCCACCGGGCGGCGCCCTCACGGACGCCCCCGCCGACGACGAGCAGCAGCCGCAGGACCCGAGGAGAGGACCCGTCATGACCGAGCAGAGCACCCCGCTGGAGCGACTGAAGGCCGAGGGGGTCGCCGTCTGGCTCGACGACCTGTCCCGGGAGCTGCTGCGCTCCGGCTCCCTCGCCGACCTCGTGGAGCACCACGGCGTCGTCGGCGTGACGACGAACCCGTCGATCTTCGCCTCCGCCCTCTCGAAGGGCGACGCCTACGACGAGCAGCTGCGCGAGCTCGCCGCCGAGGGCGTCGACGTGGAGGAGGCCGTCTTCCGCATCACGACGGACGACGTGCGCGAGGCGGCGGACGTGCTGCGCCCGCTCTACGACGCCACGGACGGCGTCGACGGCCGCGTGTCCATCGAGGTCGACCCGCGCCTGGCCCGCGACACGGAGGCCACCGTCGCATCGGCGAAGAGCCTGTGGGCCACCGTCGACCGCCCCAACGTCTTCATCAAGATCCCCGCCACGGTCGAGGGCCTGCCCGCCATCGCCGCGGTCCTCGCCGAGGGCATCAGCGTCAACGTCACGCTCATCTTCTCCCTCGAGCGCTACCGCGCCGTGCTCGACGCCTTCCTCGAGGGCCTCGAGGGCGCGAAGGCCCAGGGCATCGACCTGGCCCCGGTGGCCTCCGTCGCCTCCTTCTTCGTCTCCCGCGTCGACGCGGCGATCGACCCGAAGCTCGACGCGCTCGACTCCGAGGAGGCCCGTGCCCTGCGCGGCAAGGCCGCGATCGCCAACGCGCGCCTGGCCTACACCGTCTACGAGGAGGTCGTCGCCTCCGAGCGCTGGAAGGCCCTCGCGGCCGCCGGCGCGAAGCCGCAGCGTCCCCTCTGGGCGTCGACGGGCGTGAAGGACAAGGCCTACCCCGACACGCTCTACGTGGACGAGCTCGTCGTCGCCGGCACGGTCAACACGATGCCCGGCTCGACGCTGACGGCGACGGAGGACCACGGCGTCGTCGGCGGCGACACCGTCTCGGGCACCGGCGCGGCGTCGCAGGACGTCGTCGACCGCCTCGCGGCGCTCGGCATCTCGCTCGACGAGGTGACGGAGACGCTCGAGGTCGAGGGCCTGTCGAAGTTCGAGGACGCGTGGGAGCAGCTCCTCGGCACGGTCCGCGACGGCCTGCAGGGCGCCGGCGAGGCCGTGGCCTCCGGGGCCGCCCGGTGAGTCCGACCGCCGTCGGGCCCGGGGTCAACCCGCTCCGGGACCCCCGCGACCGCCGCCTCCCGCGCATCGCGGGGCCGTGCGGCCTCGTGATCTTCGGCGTGACGGGCGACCTCGCCCGCAAGAAGCTCATGCCGGCGGTGTACGACCTCACCAACCGCGGCCTCCTGCCGCCCGGGTTCGCGCTCACGGGCTTCGCCCGCCGCGACTGGGAGACCCAGGACTTCGCGCAGATCGTGCACGACTCCGTGAAGGAGCACGCCCGCACGCCGTTCCACGAGGCGACGTGGCGCCAGCTGTCCGAGGGCATCCGTTTCGTCCAGGGCTCCTTCGACGACGACGACGCGTTCGACCGCCTCGCCGACACGGTCCAGGAGCTCGACGTCCAGCGCGGCACGGGCGGCAACCACGCGTTCTACCTGTCGGTGCCCCCGGGCCAGTTCCCGATCGTGTGCAAGCAGCTCGCACGGTCGGGCCTCTCGCACCCCAGCGAGGACACGTGGCGCCGCGTCGTCATCGAGAAGCCCTTCGGGCACGACCTCCAGAGCGCCCAGGAGCTCAACGACGTCGTCTCGTCGGTCTTCCGTCCCGACGACGTGTTCCGGATCGACCACTACCTGGGCAAGGAGACGGTCCAGAACCTGCTCGCCATGCGGTTCGCGAACCAGCTCTTCGAGCCCATCTGGAACGCGAACCACGTCGACCACGTCCAGATCACGATGGCCGAGGACATCGGCATCGGCGGCCGCGCGGGCTACTACGACGGCATCGGGGCGGCGCGCGACGTCATCCAGAACCACCTGCTCCAGCTGCTCGCCCTCACCGCGATGGAGGAGCCCGTCTCCTTCAGCGCCCGAGCGCTGCAGGCCGAGAAGGTGAAGGTCCTGTCGGCCGTCCGCCTGCCGAAGGACCTCGACGCCCACACGGCCCGCGGGCAGTACGCCTCGGGGTGGCAGGGCGGGGAGCCCGTCGTCGGCTACCTGGAGGAGGAGGGCTTCGACCCGGACTCCACGACGGAGACCTACGCCGCGATCCGCGTCGACATCGACACGCGCCGCTGGGCCGGCGTGCCGTTCTACCTGCGGACGGGCAAGCGCCTGGGCCGCCGCGTCACGGAGATCGCGGTCGTCTTCAAGCGCGCCCCGCACCTGCCGTTCGAGCAGACGGCGACGGAGGAGCTCGGGCAGAACGCGCTCGTCATCCGTGTCCAGCCCGACGAGGGCGTCACGCTGCGCTTCGGCTCCAAGGTGCCCGGCACCGCGATGGAGGTGCGCGACGTCACGATGGACTTCGGGTACGGCCACTCCTTCACGGAGGCCTCCCCCGAGGCCTACGAGCGCCTGATCCTCGACGTGCTGCTCGGCGACCCGCCGCTGTTCCCGCGCCACGAGGAGGTCGAGCTGTCCTGGCGGATCCTCGACCCCATCACGGAGCACTGGGCGCGGTCGGGCACGAAGCCCGACGCGTACCGCGCCGGCACCTGGGGCCCGGCGTCCGCGGACGAGATGATGGCGCGCGACGGCCGTGCCTGGAGGAGACCGTGATCATCGACCTGCCGGGCACCACGACCCGGGCGATCAACAAGAAGCTCGTCGAGGTCCGCGAGGAGGGCGGCGCGATCGCGCTCGGCCGCGTCCTCACCCTCGTCATCGACGCCGGGCACCACGACGTCGAGGAGGCGATCCAGGCCGCGAACGAGGCGAGCCACGAGCACCCGTGCCGCGTCATCGTCATGGCCCGGGGGCAGGAGCCGCAGGAGGGCACCCTCGACGCCCAGATCCGCATCGGCGGCGACGCCGGGGCGAGCGAGGTCGTCGTGCTGCACCCCTCGGCCGCGGGCTCGGCCGACGACGACACGCTCGTCATGCCCCTGCTGCTGCCCGACGCGCCGATCGTCACCTGGTGGCCCTACGAGATGCCCGAGGACCCGGCGGCGCACCCGCTGGGCCGCATGGCGCAGCGCCGGATCACCGACTCGACCCGGTGCGCCGACCCGGGTGCCGCGCTGCGGCAGCTCGCGCGGGTGCACGTGGACGGCAACACGGACCTCGCCTGGGCCCGGACGACGCTCTGGCGCGGGCTCATCGCGGCCACGCTCGAGCAGCCCCCGTTCCAGACCGTCGACCGCGCCGTCGTCTCCGGCGAGAGCACCCACCCGTCCGTCGACCTCATGGCGGCCTGGCTCGCCGAGGCCCTCGAGTGTCCCGTCGACGTCGAGCGCAACCCGGACGCCCCGGCGATCACGCAGGTCCGGCTGCAGCGGGCCGCCGGGGACATCGTCCTCGACCGGCCCGACGGCAAGACGGCGGCGCTCATCCAGCCCGACCAGCCCGAGCACCGGATCGCGCTGCCGATCCGCCAGCTGCGGGAGTGCCTGGCCGAGGAGCTGCGCCGGCTGGACGCCGACGAGGTCTACGGCGAGGCGCTCACGGAGGGGCTCGCGCTCGTCGACGCCGGGGCGGCCTCGGGAGCGGGGGCCCGGTGACCCGTCCGCTCCGCGACGTCGTCGTCCACCCGGACGCCGACGTCCTCGCGCAGGCCACGGCGGCCCGGCTGCTCACGGCGCTGCTCGACGCGCAGTCGCACCACCGCCCCGTGCACGTGGTGCTCACGGGCGGCACCGTCGGGACGCGGACGCTGGCGGAGGTCGCGGCCAGCCCCGTGCGGGCGGCGGTCGACTGGACCGGCGTGCACCTGTGGTGGGGCGACGAGCGGTTCGTCCCCGCCGGGCACGCGGACCGCAACGACACCGGTGCCCGCGAGGCGCTCCTCGACCCG
The DNA here is from genome assembly GCF_004123805.1 of Cellulomonas endophytica. Lineage (GTDB taxonomy): Bacteria > Actinomycetota > Actinomycetes > Actinomycetales > Cellulomonadaceae > Cellulomonas > Cellulomonas endophytica. The sequence goes on from NZ_RWJX01000012.1 coordinate 12,155, forward strand.
CTCGGCGACCTCCTGCCCGCGGCGAACGTGCACGCGGTGCCCGGCCCGGACGCCGTGGCGACCCCCGAGGACGCCGCCCGCGCCTACGCCGAGGAGCTCGCCGCCCACGCACCCGCCGGTGGCGCGCTGCCCGTGCTCGACGTGCTCCTGCTCGGCATGGGGCCGGACGGCCACGTGGCCTCGCTCTTCCCGGGGCACCCCGGCCTGGACGTGACGGGCCGGACCACCACGGGCGTCGAGGGCTCGCCCAAGCCGCCGCCGCTGCGGGTGTCGCTGACGTTCGAGGCGATCCGGTCCGCGCGCGAGGTGTGGGTCGTCGCGGCGGGCGCGGAGAAGGCCGACGCGGTCGCCGCGGCGCTCGGGGACGGCCCGGTCACGCAGGTGCCGGCGGCCGGGGCGCTCGGGCAGGAGCGCACGCTGTGGCTCGTCGACCTCGCGGCCGCGGGCACCGCGGTGCCGGCGCCGGCGGACGGCCTCCCCGCCTCCGCCTGACGCCGCACGCACGACGGCCCGGGACCCTCGCGCGTCCCGGGCCGTCGTCGTCGTGCGGTGGGTGGCCGGTGGACCGGCCGGGTGCGGCGTGTCAGCCGGTGGGCCCGCCGCGGCGGGCGCGGAGGGCGGTCAGCGCCTCGTCGAGGATCGCGGCGCCGTCCTCGTCGGTGCGCCGCTCCTTCACGTAGGCCAGGTGCGTCTTGTACGGCTCGTTGCGCACGGGCGTCGGCGGGTTCGCCTGGTCCTGCCCGGCCGGGAAGCCGCAGCGCGGGCAGTCCCACGTGACGGGGGCCTCGGCCGCCGCCTCCTCCGCGAAGGACGGCCGGGTCTCGTGCCCGTTCGCGCACCAGTACGAGATGACCAGGCGCGGTGCCTGGTCCCCGCGCTCGGCCTCGCCCATCGGCCCGGCCCCGACCCGGGACCCCCGGATCGCGCTCCCGCTCGCCATGTCCGCTCCCTCGACTACTGGCTGACGCGCTCGACGAGCCCGAGCAGCACGATCATGACGGCCCAGACGACGGCGACGCCGACGGTGATCCGGTTGAGGTTCCGCTCGGCGACGCCGGAGCTCGCCGCGTTGCTCGTGATCCCCCCGCCGAACATGTCGGAGAGCCCGCCGCCGCGTCCCTTGTGCAGGAGCACGAGCGGGACCAGCAGCAGGCTGGTGAGGACGAGCAGCACCATCAGGGTGATGCGGAGAGCGTTCACAGCGTTGAGGTTCCTGTTCGCCGTCGGTGACCGGGTGCCAGGGTACGGGACGACCCGCCGCGCGGGCCAGCAGCCTCGCGGCGGGTCGTCCCGTCGTGCGTCAGGCCTGGTCGACGAACCGGACGATGCGCGCGAACTCCTCGGGGTCCAGGCTCGCGCCCCCGACGAGGGCGCCGTCGACGTCCGGCTTCGCCATGATCGAGGCCACGTTCGAGCTCTTCACCGAGCCGCCGTAGAGCACCCGGACGGCGTCGGCCGTCGGGGCGTCGTAGAGCTCGGCGATGCGGGCGCGGATGGCGCCGCACAGCTCCTGCGCGTCCTCGGGCGTCGCCGTCTTGCCGGTGCCGATGGCCCAGACCGGCTCGTAGGCGACGACGACCTCCGCGACCTGCTCGGCGGTGAGGCCCGCGAGCCCGCCGTCGAGCTGGGCGAGCGTGTGCTCGACCTGGCGGCTCTCCTCGCGGACGGACAGCTCCTCGCCGACGCACAGGATGGGCTTGAGGCCCTGGCCGAGCGCGGACCGGACCTTGGCGTTCGTCACGGCCTCGTCCTCGCCGTGGAGCTGCCGGCGCTCGGAGTGGCCGACCGCGACGTACGTGCAGCCGAGCTTCGCGAGGAACACCGGCGAGATCTCGCCCGTGTACGCGCCGGACTCGTGCGCCGACACGTCCTGGGCGCCGTAGCCGATCTCGAGCTTGTCCGCGTCCACGAGGGTCTGCACGGAGCGCAGGTCCGTGAAGGGCACGAGGACGACCGCCTCGGCGGTGGCGTAGTCGTGCTTGGCGTCCTGCAGCGTCCAGGCGAGCTTCTGGACGGTCTGGATCGCCTGCTGGTGGTCCAGGTTCATCTTCCAGTTGCCCGCGAGGAGCGGGGTGCGTGTGGCCATGTGCTCAGTCCTCCAGGACCGCGATGCCGGGGAGGGACTTGCCCTCGAGGAACTCCAGCGACGCGCCGCCGCCGGTCGAGATGTGGCCGAAGCGCGCCTCGTCGAAGCCGAGGGTCCGCACCGCGGCGGCGGAGTCGCCGCCGCCGACGATCGTGAAGGCGCCGTTCGCGCCCGCGTCGACGAGCGCCTGCGCGACCGCCTTCGTGCCGCCGGCGAACGCCTCGAACTCGAACACGCCCGCGGGCCCGTTCCACACGATGGTCTTCGCGTCGAGCAGCTTCGAGCGGAACAGCTCCGCGCTCTCGGGGCCGATGTCCAGGCCGAGCTGGTCGTCGGGGATGGCGTCGGCCGCCACGACGGTGGCCGGCGCGTCGGCCGCGAAGGCCGGCGCCACCACGATGTCGACGGGCAGCACGATCTCGACGCCCGCCTCCTCGGCCTGCGCCAGGTAGCCGCGCACGGTCTCGAGCTGGTCCTCCTCGAGGAGGCTCTTGCCGACGCCGTGGCCCTTGGCCGCGAGGAACGTGAAGAGCATGCCGCCGCCGATGAGCAGGCGGTCCGCCTTCGTCAGGAGGTTCGCGATGACGCCGAGCTTGTCCGACACCTTCGAGCCGCCCAGGACCACCGCGTACGGACGGTCCGGGGAGTCGGTCGCCTTGCGCAGGGAGTCGACCTCCTTGAGCACGAGGTGCCCCACGGCGTGCGGCAGGACCTGCGCGACGTCGTAGACGGAGGCCTGCTTGCGGTGCACGACGCCGAAGCCGTCGGAGACGAAGACGTCGGCGAGGGCGGCGAGCTCGCCGGCCAGCTCGGCGCGCTCCGCGTCGACCTTGCTCGTCTCGCGCGGGTCGAACCGGATGTTCTCGAGGAGGGCGAGCTGCCCGTCCCCGAGCCCGGCGACCGTGGACCGCGCCGACTCCCCCACGACGTCCTCGGCGAGGGCGACGGGCTGCCCGAGCAGCTCGGACAGGCGTGCCGCCACGGGGGCCAGCGAGTACTTCGCCTCCGGCGCGCCCTTGGGGCGGCCCAGGTGGGCGGCGACGACGACCCGCGCGCCCGCGTCGAGCAGCGCCCGCAGGGTCGGCAGGGCCGCGCGCACGCGGCCGTCGTCGGTGATGGTCGTGCCGTCGAGCGGCACGTTGAAGTCGGAGCGGACGAGGACGCGCTTCCCGCGCAGGTCCCCGAGGTCCTCGATGGTCTTCATCGGTCTCCCAGTCGTCGGTGGTGGGCGGATGCCCCCGGACACGGCTGCGTCCGCGGCGCCGGGGCCCGAGGGGCGCCGGCGCGCGCGGACGCAGCGGTGTGCACGGGGCGGTCGGACCGCGTCAGGTCAGAGACGCTCGCCCACGTACGAGGTGAGGGCGACGAGGGAGTTGGAGTAGCCCCACTCGTTGTCGTACCAGGCGATGATCTTGACGAGGTCGCCGCTCACCTTCGTGAGCTTGGAGTCGAAGATGCTCTGGTGCGGGTTCGTCACGATGTCGCTCGAGACGATCTCGTCCTCGACGTACTCGAGGACGCCCTTGAGCGGCCCCTCGGAGGCGGCCTTGACCGCGGCGTTGACCTCCTCGACCGTGACCTCGCGGGAGGCCGTGAAGGTGAGGTCGGTGGCCGAGCCGGTGATCGTCGGGACGCGGAGGGCGAACCCGTCGAGCTTGCCCTTGAGCTCCGGGAGCACGAGGGCGACGGCCTTGGCCGCACCCGTCGAGGTCGGCACGATGTTCTGCGCGGCCGCACGGGCGCGGCGCAGGTCCTTGTGCGGGCCGTCCTGGAGGTTCTGGTCGCCCGTGTACGCGTGGATCGTCGTCATGAGGCCGCGCTCGATGCCGATGGCGTCGTTGAGGGCCTTCGCGACGGGCGCGAGGCAGTTCGTCGTGCACGAGGCGTTCGAGATGATGTTGTGCGCGGCGGGGTCGTACTGCGTGTGGTTCACGCCGACGACGAACGTCGCGTCCTCGTTCTTCGCCGGGGCGGAGATGATGACCTTCTTGGCGCCGGCGGCGAGGTGGGCCTTGGCCTTCTCGGCGTCCGTGAAGAAGCCCGTGGACTCGATGACGATGTCCGCGCCCAGCTCGCCCCAGGGGAGGTTCGCCGGGTCGCGCTCGGCGAGCGCCCGGATGTTCTTGCCGTCCACGACGATGTTCTCGTCGTCGTAGGAGACGCTCAGCGGGAAGCGGCCCAGCACGGTGTCGTACTTCAGGAGGTGCGCGAGGGTCTTGTTGTCGGTGAGGTCGTTGACCCCCACGATCTCGATGTCGGCCCCCGAGGCCACGATGGCCCGGTAGAAGTTGCGCCCGATGCGGCCGAAGCCGTTGATGCCGACCTTGATGGTCACTTGCCCTCCTCGGCACGCGCCGACGGCGTCGGCGCACACAGTTGGTGTCGGAAGCACGCACGCCGGTGTGCGCTGCCCGTCGTCCGGCACCCCCGTGCCCGGCCGGGCGGCCGTGACGGTGGGGGCGTCGTCCTCGGGGACGGCACGAGCCTACAACGGTGACGCAGGCCACCGTGGGACGTAGGTCATGCGCTGAGACGGTCGCCCCGCGGTCGTCGGGGCGCCAGCGGCGGGCCACGGGGCGGTCACGCACCCCCGCCCGGCCCCCGGCCGGGTCAGCAGACGGTCGCCCCTGGGTCATGAATCGGTTCAGCGGCGCCGGTGGTTCCCGATCGTCCCCGCGCTGCCGCCGCCGGCGCCCTCAGAGGTCGAGCAGGTCCGGGGAGAGCCCGGCCTCCGTGTCCGGCAGCCCCAGGTCGGCGGCCTTGCGGTCGGCGGTGGCCAGCAGCCGGCGGATGCGCCCGGCGACGGCGTCCTTCGTCAGCGGCGGGTCCGCCAGGCGGCCGAGCTCCTCGAGGGAGGCCTCCTTGTGCGCCAGGCGCAGCTCGCCCGCCTGCCGCAGGTGCTCGGGCAGGTCCTCGCCGAGGATCTCGAACGCCCGCTCGACCCGGGCCCCCGCCGCGACGGCCGCACGGGCGGAGCGCCGCAGGTTGGCGTCGTCGAAGTTCGCCAGCCGGTTGGCGGTGCCGCGCACCTCGCGGCGGACGCGGCGCTCCTCCCACAGCAGCATCGTCTGGTGGGCGCCGAGGCGCGCGAGCATCGCGCTGATCGCGTCGCCGTCGCGGATGACGACCCGGTCGATGCCGCGCACCTCGCGCGCCTTGGCCCCGATCTGCATCCGCCGCGCCGTGCCGACGAGGGCGTAGGCCGCCTCCGGACCCGGGCACGTGATCTCCAGGGAGGCGGAGCGGCCCGGCTCCGTGAGGGAGCCGTGGGCGAGGAACGCGCCGCGCCAGGAGGCCTCGCAGTCGGCGACGCCGCCCTGCACGACCTGGGAGGGCAGGCCCCGCACCGGCCGGCCGCGGCTGTCCAGCAGGCCCGTCTGGCGCGCGAGCACCTCGCCGTCCTTGACGACCCGCACCACGTAGCGCGAGCCCCGGCGCAGGCCCCCGCCGGAGACGACGATGATCTCGCTCTCGTGCCCGTACACCTCCTGCAGGGCCTGGCGCAGCCGGCGGGCGGCCATGGAGGTGTCGAGCTCGGCCTCGATGACGATCCGGCCCGAGATGATGTGCAGGCCCCCGGCGAAGCGCAGCGTGGACGCCACCTCCGCCTTGCGCGCCGACGTCCGGTCGACCTTGAGCCGTGCCAGCTCCTCCTTCACCTGCGCCGTCAGAGCCATGCCGTCATCCTGCCATCCCGTCGCCGAGCGCCCGGCGGTCGGTGACGTCGCCGACGGAGCCCTCGAAGACGTCGTGCAGGGCCGCGGCCAGCCGCAGCGGGTCGTGGCGGGGCGTGCCGTCGCCGCGGCCCACCTGGCGCAGCACGAGGTGGGCGCCGAGCGCGTCCGTGCGCGCGCGGACCGCGTCGAGGTCGTCGACGGAGGCCGGGTCGGCCAGCACCGCGTCCACCCGCAGCGTCGGGGCGTGCCGCACGAGCGCGTCCAGGTGCTCCGCGGGGCCCATGCCGGCCGTCTCGCCCTCCGGCGAGAGGTTGAGGACGAGCACGACGGGCGCGGGCGTCGCGGCGAGCGCCTCGCGCAGCCCGGGCACGAGCAGGTGCGGGATGACGGACGTGTACCAGGAGCCCGGCCCGAGCACGACGCGGTCCGCGGCGGCCAGCGCCTCGACCGCCTCGGGGCAGGCGGGCGGGTCCGCCGGCTCGAGCCGCACGGCGCCGATCGCCCCCGGCGCGGTCGCCACCGCGCTCTGGCCCCGCACCACGCGCGACCCCGCGCCGGCGGGGTCCAGGACGTCGGCCTCGATCGTCAGGGGCACGGACGCCATGGGCAGCACCCGGCCCCGGGCGCCGAGCAGCCGTGCCACCCAGTCGAGCCCCTCGACCGTGTCGCCCAGGAGCTCCCAGAGGGCGACGATGAGCAGGTTGCCGACCGCGTGCCGGTCGAGGTCGCCGCTCGAGGTGAACCGGTGCTGCAGGACGTCGCGCCAGGTGCGTCCCCACTCGGAGTCGTCGCAGAGGGCGGCGAGCGCCATGCGCAGGTCGCCGGGCGGCAGCACGTCGAGCTCCTCGCGCAGCCGTCCGGACGACCCGCCGTCGTCGGCCACGGTCACCACCGCGGTGATGCGGTCCGTGAGGAGCCGCAGCGCCGAGAGCGTCGCGGACAGCCCGTGGCCCCCGCCGAGGGCGACGACCGCGGGCTCGCGCGGCGCGCGCGCCGCGCGGCGGCCCGGCGACCCGGGCCCGGGAGCGGCGCCCGGCGTCGGCGGCCCGGCGGCCGTCACTCCTTGCCCAGGTCGCGCGCGGACACCTGGACGCGGTGGCCGCGGTCCCGCAGCCGCTGCGCGATCGCCTCGCTGATCGCGACGGACCGGTGCTTGCCCCCCGTGCACCCGACGGCGATGGTGGCGTAGCGCTTCTCCTCGTGCACGTAGCCCGCCAGCACGGGCTCCAGGGCGGCCACGTAGCGCTCGACGAACTCCGTGGCGCCGGGCAGGCCGAGCACGTAGTCGCGCACGGGGGCGTCCCGCCCGTTGAGGTGGCGCAGCTCCGTGATCCAGTACGGGTTCGACAGGAAGCGCACGTCGACGACGTGGTCCGCGTCGAGCGGGATCCCGTACTTGAAGCCGAACGACAGCACCGCCACGCGCAGCGTCTCCTCGACCGCCGGCCCCGTCACGGCGGCGCGCACGGTGCGCGCCAGGTCGTGGACGTTGAGCTCGGACGTGTCGATGAGGGTGTCGGCCCGCTCGCGCAGGTCGGCGAGCAGCGCGCGCTCCGCTGCGATGCCGTCGAGGATCCGGCCCTCCCCCTGCAGGGGGTGGGGGCGGCGCACCTGCTCGTAGCGCCGGACCAGCACCTCGTCCGACGCGTCGAGGAAGAGGATCCGGTACTCGACGCCCTGCTCGCGCAGGCCGTCGAGCACGCCGGCGAGGTCGGCGAAGAACTCCCCGCCGCGGACGTCGACCACCGCGGCCAGGCGCTGGGCCTTCGCCCCGGCGGTGCCGCTGGTGAGCATCCCGACGAGGTGGGTGAGCATCTGCGCGGGCAGGTTGTCCACGACGTACCAGTCGAGGTCCTCCAGGACGGCCGCGGCGCGGGTCCGGCCCGCACCGGACATCCCGGTGATGACGAGGACGGCGGGGGTCTCGGGGGCCCGCGCCGCCGGGGCGGCCGCCTCGAGGGCGGGGATGCCGCCCGGGACGGTGATCGGGGACGGCTCGCCGCTCATGCCCCCAGCATGCCAGCCGGGAGCGGCGCGTCCCCGTCGAGGGCGGCGTCCGGACCGCCGACCGCCCCGTCCTCGGCCCCGGACGGTGCTTCCGCGGCCGCCGCGGCGGGGTCCGCGCCGTGCAGCGCGGCGACGACCGCCGCCGCCGTGCGCGCCCCCATCCCCGGCACGGTGGCGATCTCCTCGGCCGAGGCCGCCCGCAGCCGCCTGACGGAGCCGAAGTGCCGCAGGAGCGCGGCCTGCCGGGCCGGACCCAGGCCCGGGACGTCGTCGAGGACCGAGGCCGTCATGCCCTTGCTGCGCCGCTTGCGGTGGGCCGTGATGGCGAAGCGGTGCGCCTCGTCGCGCAGCCGCTGGAGCAGGTAGAGCCCCTCCGACGAGCGCTCGAGGATGACGGGGTAGTCGTCGCCCGGGACCCAGACCTCCTCGAGGCGCTTGGCCAGCCCGCACACAGCGACGTCGTCCACGCCGAGCTCGGCGAGGGCCGCGGCCGCCGCCGCGACCTGCGGCGGCCCGCCGTCGACGACGACGAGGTTCGGCGGGTAGGCGAAGCGGACGGGCCTGCCCGTGGCCTCGTCGACCGGTCCGGAGCGCGTCGGCACGGCGTGCCCCGGCCGGGCGGGCTCGTCGTCGAGGTCGTCGCCACCCAGCTCGAGGTCGCCGGTCTCCGCGCGGTCGGCGAGGTAGCGCCGGAACCGCCGGGTGAGCACCTCGTGCATGGCGGCGGTGTCGTCCCGGGCGCCCTGCCCCTCCGGGCCGCGCACCGTGAAGAGGCGGTACTCGCTCTTGCGCGCCAACCCGTCCTCGAACACGACCATGGACGCCGACTGGTAGGTGCCCTGGTTGTGGGAGATGTCGTAGCACTCGATCCGCAGGGGTGCCGTCGGCAGGTCGAGCGCCTCCTGGATCTCCCGCAGCGCCTGGCTCCGGGTGGTGAGGTCGCCGGCACGGCGCGTCCGGTGCAGCGCCAGCGCGTGCTCCGCGTTCTTCTGCACGGTCGCGGCGAGGTCGCGCTTGTCCCCGCGCTGCGGCACGCGGACACGCACCCGGCTGCCGCGCAGGCCCGAGAGCCAGTCCTGGACCTCCTCGAGGTCCGGCGGGAGCACGGGCACGAGCACCTCGCGCGGGACGCCGCTCGCCGTGCCGCCGTCGGCCGCCTCGCCGCCGTACACCTGCTGCAGCAGCCGCTCGACGAGGTCCGCGTCGTCCGCGTCCTCGACCTTCTCCACGACCCACCCGCGCTGGCCCCGGATGCGCCCGTCGCGGACGTGGAACACCTGCACGGCCGCCTCGAGCTCGTCCCCGGCCAGCGCGAAGACGTCCGCGTCCGTGCCGTCGGCCAGCACGACCGCGTTCTTGCCCATGGCCCGCTCGAGCGCGCCGATGTCGTCCCGCAGGCGCGCCGCCTGCTCGAAGTCGAGCTCGGCCGCCGCCTCCTTCATCCGCGCCGTGAGACGCCGGGTGAAGCGGGCGGTGTCCCCCGCCATGAAGTCGCAGAAGTCCTGCGCGAGGTCGTGGTGCTCCTCAGCGCTGACCCGCCCGACGCACGGGGCCGAGCACTTGTCGATGTAGCCGAGCAGGCACGGGCGACCCTGCTGCCGGGCGCGCCGGAACACCCCGCCGGAGCACGTGCGCACCGGGAACACGCGCAGCAGCAGGTCGACCGTCTCGCGGATCGCCCAGGCGTGGGCGTAGGGGCCGAAGTAGCGGGTGCCCTTGCGCTTGGCACCGCGCAGGACCTGCACCCGCGGGTACTCGTCCGCCATCGTCACCGCGAGATAGGGGTAGCTCTTGTCGTCGCGGTACTTGACGTTGAAGCGCGGGTCGAACTCCTTGATCCAGGAGTACTCGAGCGCCAGCGCCTCGACCTCGTTGCCGACGACCGTCCACTGCACCGACGCCGCGGACGTGACCATCGTCTGCGTGCGCGGGTGCAGCCCCGCCACGTCCTGGAAGTAGCTGTTGAGCCGCTGGCGCAGCGACTTCGCCTTGCCGACGTAGATGACCCGGCCGTGCTCGTCCCGGAAGCGGTAGACGCCGGGCTGGTCCGGGATCTCCCCCGGGGCGGGTCGGTAGGAGGCGGGATCAGCCATGGGACGAGGGTAGGCCGGGTCGCCGACACGTCCGGACGCGGGCCCCGTCCGGGCTCAGGTCCGGGGTGCCCCGCCCGCCTCCGCCGGACCGGGGACCGATGGCTGCGTGCGGCCGCCGACCGGCACTCCCCTCCGCGGGCCGGCCCCTCTAGGGTCGGCCCCGTGGCCCTCGACGACGCCGTGCCCGACGGGCGGCTGCACCTCTACCGCCCGCTCCTGCGCTGGACGGGCGCACGCGGCACCGGCACGTCCGGGTACCGCGCGTACGGCCGCGACCACGAGGTGCACGGCGGCGACCGGCCCGTCGTCCTGGGCAGCTCCGACCCGGCCTTCCGGGGCGACGCCGACCGCTGGTCGCCCGAGGACCTCCTCGTCGCGTCCCTCGCCCAGTGCCACATGCTCTGGTTCCTCCACCTCGCCGCCGAGGCGGGCGTGGTGGTGACCGCCTACACGGACGCACCGGAGGGCCGGATGGTGGAGGAGCCCTCCGGCGCGGGCCGGTTCGTGGGGGTGGAGCTGCGGCCCGCGGTCACCGTGCGGGAGCCGGCACCCGCCGCTCCCGTGGCCGGTCGCCGCACGGCCGCCGGCGAGGACCATGACCACGCCGGCGACGTCCCCGGCGACGACGCCGCCGACGGTCCCGACGACGGGCTGCGTGCCCGGCTCGGCGAGCTCCACGCCCGCGCGCACGAGAGGTGCTTCATCGCCCGCAGCGTGGCGTTCCCGGTGACGCACCGGCCGGCCGAACCCGTGCGCTCGACCGGCTGACGGCCTCGCCCGGCCCGCAGGGGGCCGCCGGTCCGCAGCCGGCCGCCCGCCCCTCGGGCGCGGCCCCTCCTCAGGCGCTGGCGCGCTCGGGCTCCGCCGCGCTGCCGAGGACCTCGGCGAGGAACCGGCCGGTGTGGCTCGCCGGCACGGTCGCGACGTGCTCGGGCGTCCCCTCGGCCACCACGGTGCCGCCGCCGCTGCCGCCCTCCGGGCCCATGTCGATGACCCAGTCGGCGTTCTTGATGACGTCGAGGTTGTGCTCGATGACGAGGACCGTGTTGCCCTTGTCGACGAGCCCCTGCAGCACGAGCAGCAGCTTGCGGATGTCCTCGAAGTGCAGGCCCGTCGTGGGCTCGTCGAGCACGTAGATCGTCCGGCCCGTCGAGCGCTTCTGGAGCTCCGCGGCGAGCTTCACGCGCTGCGCCTCGCCACCGGACAGGGTGGGCGCGGGCTGCCCCAGCCGGACGTAGCCGAGGCCGACGTCGGCGAGCGTGCGCAGGTGCCGGGCGATCGCGGGGACCGCCGCGAAGAACTCCGCCGCCTCCTCGATCGGCATGTCGAGGACTTCGGCGACCGTCCTGCCCTTGAAGTGCACCTCGAGGGTCTCGCGGTTGTACCGCGCGCCCTGGCACACCTCGCACGGCACGTAGACGTCGGGCAGGAAGTTCATCTCGATCTTCAGCGTGCCGTCGCCGGAGCACGCCTCGCAGCGCCCGCCCTTGACGTTGAAGGAGAAGCGCCCGGGGCCGTACCCGCGGACCTTGGCCTCCTGCGTCTCGGCGAAGAGCCGGCGCACGTGGTCCCACACACCCGTGTACGTCGCGGGGTTGGACCGCGGCGTGCGGCCGATCGGGCCCTGGTCGACGTGCACCACCTTGTCGAGCTGGTCCAGGCCGGTGACGCGCTTGTGGCGCCCCGCGACCTGGCGGGCGCCGTTGAGCTCGTTCGCCAGCACCGTGTAGAGGATGTGGTTGACGAGCGTCGACTTGCCCGAGCCCGAGACGCCCGTGACGGCCGTGAGGACGCCGAGCGGGAACGACACGTCGACGCCGCGGAGGTTGTGCTCGCGCGCGCCGACGACCGTCACCTTGCGCTTGGGGTCGACCTTGCGGCGCTTCGCCGGCATGGGGATCGAGCGGCGGCCGGACAGGTAGGCGCCCGTGAGCGACTCCTCGCTCGCGAGCAGGCCGCGCAGGTCGCCGGAGTGCACGACCTTGCCGCCGTGCTCCCCCGCGCCGGGGCCGATGTCGACGATCCAGTCGGCCGTGCGGATGGTGTCCTCGTCGTGCTCGACGACGATGAGCGTGTTGCCCAGGTCCCGCAGCCGCGTGAGCGTGTCGATGAGGCGGCGGTTGTCCCGCTGGTGCAGGCCGATGGACGGCTCGTCGAGGACGTAGAGCACCCCGACGAGGCCCGAGCCGATCTGCGTCGCCAGCCGGATGCGCTGGGCCTCGCCGCCCGACAGCGTGCCCGCGGGCCGCATGAGGGACAGGTAGTCCAGCCCGACGTCGAGCAGGAAGCCCAGCCGCGCGTCGATCTCCTTGAGGACCTGCACCGCGATGGCGCGCTCGCGCTCGCCGAGCTCGAGGTGGTCGAGGAAGTCGCGGGCCTCGCGGATGGGCATCGCGCAGACGTCCGCGATGGAGCGGTCGCCGACCTTGACCGCCAGGACCTCGGGCTTGAGGCGCGCGCCCCGGCAGACGGGGCACGGGACCTCGCGCATGTAGGCCTCGTACTTCTCCTTGCTCCACTCCGACTCCGTCTCGGAGTAGCGCCGCTCGAGGAACGTCATGACGCCCTCGAAGCCCGTGGAGTACTGCCGCTCGCGGCCCCACCGGTTCTTGTACTTCACGTGCACCTGGTGGTCCCGGCCGTGCAGCACGGCCTTGCGCGCACGCTCGGGCAGCGCCCGCCAGGGCGTGTCCATGGAGAAGCCGAGGTCGTCGGCGAGCGCCGTGAGCACCCGCTGGAAGTACTCGCTCGAGGTCTGCGCCCACGGGGCGATGGCGCCCTCGCCGAGGGAGAGGTCCTCGTCGGGCACGACGAGGTCCGGGTCCACCTCGAGCCGGGACCCGAGGCCCGTGCACTCGGGGCACGCGCCGTAGGGCGCGTTGAAGGAGAAGGTGCGCGGCTCGACCTCGTCGAGCGTGAGCACGTGGTCGTTCGGGCAGGCGCGGTGCTCGGAGAACCGCCGCTCGCGGCCCGGGTCGTCCGCGTCGGCGTCGACGAGCTCCACGACGAGGAGCCCCGCCGCGAGACCGAGGGCCGTCTCGACGGAGTCCGTCAGCCGGCGCTGCACGCCCTCGCGCGCGACGAGCCGGTCGACGACGACCTCGATGTCGTGCTTGAGCTTCTTCTCCAGCGTCGGCGGCGACGCGAGCTGCACGACCTCCCCGTCCACCCGCGCGCGGGCGAAGCCCTTCGCCTGGAGCTCGCGGAAGAGGTCGGCGTACTCCCCCTTGCGGCCGCGGACGACCGGCGCCAGCACCTGGTACCGCGTGCCCTCGGGCAGCTCGAGGAGCCGGTCGACGATCTGCTGCGGGGTCTGCGCCGTCACGCGCTCGCCGCAGACGGGGCAGTGCTGCGTGCCCGCGCGGGCGAAGAGGAGGCGGAGGTAGTCGTAGACCTCGGTGATGGTGCCGACGGTGGACCGGGGGTTCCGGTTCGTCGACTTCTGGTCGATGGAGACCGCCGGCGACAGGCCCTCGATGAAGTCGACGTCGGGCTTGTCCATCTGCCCGAGGAACTGCCGGGCGTAGGCCGAGAGCGACTCGACGTAGCGCCGCTGGCCCTCGGCGAAGATCGTGTCGAACGCCAGCGACGACTTGCCCGAGCCCGACAGGCCGGTGAAGACGACGAGGGCGTCCCGGGGGAGGTCCAGGTCGACGTTGCGGAGGTTGTGCTCGCGGGCGCCCTGGATGACGAGACGGTCATTCACGGCGCCGAGTCTACGTCGCCCCTCCGACACGTCGCACACGTGTTCGACCCCGGCAGGGGCCTGCGGCGCCACCGCGGCGTCGGTCCGGCGGGAGCCCGGGCCCGTCCGCCCGTCGGGGCGGCGTGCCGGTGTGCCGCCGCCCGGCAGCAGCCGCATGCTGTGCCCGTGCCCCGCCCGACGCCCGTCCCCCCGCCCTGGGACGCCCCCGCGCCCATCGGCGACTACGCGGTGCTCGGCGACGGCCGCACCGCCGCCCTCGTCTCCCGCCACGGCTCCGTCGACTGGCTGTGCCTGCCCCGCTTCGACTCCGCCGCGTCCTTCGCCGCGCTCCTCGGCGACCCGGGTCACGGGCGCTGGCTCCTCACGGTGCCGGACGCCACCGCGGTCGAGCGGCGGTACGAGAGCGACTCGTTCGTCCTCGAGACCCGGTACACCTCCCCCACGGGCACGGCCCTCGTGCGCGAGGCGATGCCCCTGGGGGACGGCCGCGCCGACGTCGTCCGCGTCGTGACCTGCCTGACCGGCACCGTGACGGTGGAGCACGAGTGGGTCGTGCGCTTCGGCTACGGCGCCGTCCGCCCGTGGGTGCACCACGTCCGCGACGACGAGGGGCTCGACACCATCCGCGCCATCGCGGGCCCGGACTCCCTCGTCCTGCGCGGCGACCGCCTGCCCACCCCCCAGGGCGACCGGCACGCCGACCGCTTCACCCTCGCCGCCGGCGAGAAGGTCGGGCTCACCGTCACGTGGACGCCGTCGTGGGAGCCCATCCCGCCGCGGCTGCCCGAGCGCCAGCGGCTGGACCAGACCGCGGGCGCCTGGCAGGAGTGGGTCGCCTCGGGCCGCCCCGACAGGCTGCACCGCGACGCCGTGGTCCGCTCCCTGCTCGTCCTGCGGCTGCTCACGGACTCCGAGACGGGCGGGATCGTGGCCGCCGCGACGATGGCCCTGCCCGAGGACCCGGGCGGCGAGCGCAACTGGGACTACCGCTACTGCTGGCTGCGCGACGCGGCGATGACGCTCGAGGCGCTGCTCGAGCAGGGCTACGCCGACGAGGCCACGCGCTGGCGCGACTGGCTGCTGCGGGCCGTCGCCGGCGACCCCTCGGACCTGCAGATCATGTACCGCACCGACGGCGGGCGGGACCTGGTCGAGCGCGAGCTGCCGCACCTGCCCGGGTACGCCGGGTCCCGCCCCGTGCGGATCGGCAACGCGGCCGTGGCCCAGCGCCAGCACGACGTCCTCGGCGAGGTGATGCTCGCCCTCGAGGCCGCGCGCGAGGGCGGGCTCGAGGAGTCCGAGGACTCCTGGTCGCTGCAGCGCCACCTCGTCGACGACCTCGCGGACCACTGGCGCGTCCCCGACCGCGGGATCTGGGAGGTGCGCGGGCCGCAGCAGCACTTCGTGCACTCCAAGGTCATGTCCTGGGCGGCCTTCGACTGCGCCGTCCGGGCCGTCGAGCAGCACGGGCTCGACGGGCCCGTGGACCGGTGGCGCACGGAACGCGCGGCCGTCCACGCGGAGGTGCTCGAGCACGGCTTCGACCCGGGGCGGGGCACCTTCGTCCAGCACTACGGCGCGACGCACACCGACGCGGCGCTCCTCGCCATCCCCGCCACCGGCTTCCTGCCGGCCGACGACCCGCGCGTGGCGGGCACCATCCGTGCCGTGCGGGAGGAGCTCGAGGTCGCCCCCGGCCTCCTGCGCCGGTACCGCACGGACCGCGCGGACGACGGCCTGGCCGGGGCGGAGCACGCGTTCCTCGCCTGCTCCTTCTGGCTCGCCGACGCGCTCGCCCGGGCCGGCGACACCGACGCCGCGGCGGAGGTGCTCGACGCCCTCGTGCCCCTCGGCGGGCACCTCGGGCTGCTGGCGGAGGAGTACGACCCGGCCAGCGGGTCCATGCTCGGCAACGTGCCGCAGGCGCTGTCGCACCTCGCCCTCGTGCGCGCGGTGCACTCCCTCCGCCTCGCGCGCGAGGGCCGCCCGCGAGGGCGCTCGGAGGCCGCCCCGGTCACGGGCGACCCCGCCGCGGGTCCCGACGAGGGCCGGGCCGTCGCCGTCGCGCTCCCCGCGGGCGACCCCGTGCCGGCGGCGAGCGCGCCGTGACGGGCCGGGAGGCGGCCGGCCGGCCGGCGCCCGTGCCTCGCACGGGGCCCGCGGAGCCCACGGAGCCCGTGGGGCCCGCGGGGTCCACGGGCCGGGGCGAGCGGCTCGGCCCCTGGTGGCTGCGGCACGCCGTCGTGGGCCACCTCGGGACGAACGCCTACGTGCTCGAGCACGCGGCCGACGGCACCCGCGTGCTCGTCGACCCCGGGGCGGAGCCGGCGCGGCTGCTCGCGCTGCTCGACGAGGGCGGCCCGCGACCCGCCGACCGCCCGGGGCGGCGGCTCGACCTCGTCGTGGTGACGCACCGGCACGCGGACCACCTCGACGCGCTCGCCGCGGTGGTCGCCGCGACGGGCGCCCCGGTGGCGGCGGGCCGGGACGACGCCGATGCCGTCACCGCCGCCACGGGCGTCCGGGTCGACGTCCGGCTCGCGGACGGCGACCTCCTCCCGGTGCCGGCGGACCCGCCGCAGGTCGTCGAGCTCCGGGGGCACACACCGGGGTCGGTCGCGCTCGTCGTGGGCGGGGCCCACCTCCTCACGGGCGACTCCCTGTTCCCGGGCGGGGTCGGCGCGACGGGCGGCGACCCGGAGCGGTTCGGGCTCCTCCTGGCCGACGTCGAGGAGCGCGTCTTCGCCCGCTTCGACGACGCGACGACCGTGCACCCCGGCCACGGCCGGCCGACCACCCTCGGCGCCGAGCGCCCCGGGCTGCCCGCCTGGCGCGCCCGCGGCTGGTAGCCCCCGACGGAGCCGCGCGCGTCGCCGGCGGAGGCGCGGCGCGGAGCCCGGCTCCCCTCCGACCGGCGCCTCAGGCGCGGGGCGGGCCCAGCACCGAGGTGGCCAGGGTGGCGTGCGCCGACTCGTCGTCGGAGGGGTGGAACATGCCCGCCAGCACGTCGCGGTACAGCCGGGCCAGCTCGCTGCCGCTGCGGTAGGCGCTGCCCCCCGCGACGCGGATCGCCCCGTCGACGACCACGCGGGCCGTCTCGGTCGCGCGCACCTTGAGGCCGACGAGCTGCGCGAACCACCGCGCGCCGTGGTCGGCGCCCTCGTCGACGTCCCGCGCGAGCGCGTACAGGCCGAGCTCGGCGCCGTCCTGCGCCATCGCGGCGTCGGCGAGGCGCCAGCGGATGTCGGGGTCCTGGTCCAGGGTGCGGCCGTCGTGCTTCATCGACGTGCGTCGCTGCGCCGCCTCGACGCCGAGCTCCAGGGCACGCCGCCCGATGCCCGTGTAGACGGCGGCGAGCAGCGTCTCGAAGACCGCGAACAGCGCGAAGACGAAGGGGTCGGCGCTCGGCCCGACCGGCAGGCGCCGGTAGACCCACTCCGGCGGCGCCTCCGCCCCGTCGAGCACCGTCGTGCGGGACTGGGTGGCGCGCATGCCGAGCGTGTCCCAGTCGTCGCGCGTGGAGACGCCCGGGCTCGTGCGCGGCACGACGCCGTGGACCAGGCGGGGGCCGTCGGGGTCGTCCTCGTCGAGGCCGAAGGTCGCCAGCCGCGTCCACACCGGCGCGAGGGTCGTGAAGATCTTCGTGCCCGTGTAGCGGTAGCCGCCCTCGGGCGTCCGCTCCGCGCGCGTGCGGGACCCGAACATCACCAGGTCGTTGCCCGCCTCCGAGTTGCCGAAGGCGAAGACCTCACCGGCGGCGGCCTCGCGCAGGAGGAACTCCACCGTCGCGTCGCCGTGCTCGACGAGCCACGCGGCCAGACCGGTCACGACGAGGTGCATGTTCACGGCGAGGGCGGTGGCCGGCGCCGCCGCCGCGAGCCGCACCTGCTCGCGCGCCACCGCCTCCAGGCCGAGGCCGGCGCCGCCGAGCCGCTCCGGCACGAACGCGGTGAGGTAGCCCGCCGCGACGAGCTCGGCGAGGTCCTCGTGCGGGAAGGCGTTGTCGCGGTCGAGGTCGGCGGCGCGCCCGTGCACGCGGGCGAGGAGGTCGTCGGGGAGCAGGCGGGCGTGGCGGTCGGTGCCGGGCATGCCCTCACTCTGCCACCGGAGGGCGACGCCCCCGCCCTGCACCGCGACCCCCGGGACGGGCCCTGCGCGCCGGGACCGGGCCCTGCTGCCAGGATGGCCCGCATGCCGATCTACGCCGTCCAGTACACCTACGACGAGCGCACCGACGTGCGCGACGAGGTCCGCCCCGAGCACCGCGCCTGGCTCCGGGACCTCGCCGACGCCGGCGGGGTGCTGGGCTCCGGCCCCTTCGTCGACGGCGACCCCGCGGGCGCGCTGCTCGTCCTGCGGGCCGACGACCGCGACCTGCTCGACGAGCTCCTGCGGCAGGACCCGTTCCACCGCCACGGCGTCGTCGCCCGGACGGACGTGCGGGAGTGGACGCCGATCATCGGCCCGTGGAGCCGCGACCTCTGACGCGGGTGCCGCCGGGGCCGACGGGTCCCCCGCCAGGTCCGCCGACGGGCCCGTGGGCACGACCGGTCACGGCCGGACGCGGGACTCCCGGCGGACCTTGAGCAGGCTCGCGGCCGTGGCCGTGCCGAGCGCCACGACGATGAAGGCCAGCGACAGCCAGATGGGCACCGTCGGGACCGGGATCTCCTCGCCGCCGTTCAGGAACGGCAGGCTGTTCGTCGCCAGCGCCTCGAGCACGAGGTCGACGCCGATGAAGGCGAGCACGGCGGACAGCCCCAGCGGCAGGTACTCGAGCCGGTCGAGGAGGCCGCCGAGCAGGAAGTACAGCTGCCGCAGACCCATGAGGGCGAACACGTTGGCCGTGAAGACGAGGAAGGGGTCCTGCGTCAGGCCGAAGATCGCCGGGATGGAGTCGAACGCGAAGAGCACGTCCGTGGTCCCGATCGCGACGAACACGACGAGCAGGGGCGTGAAGACCCTCCGCCCGTCGACGACGGTGCGCACCGCGCCGCCGGCGTACTCCTTCGACATCGGCAGCACGCGACCCGCCGCCCGGACGACCGCGTTGTCGCGGTACTCGTCCTCCTCGCCCCCGCCGCGGGCCAGCTTCACGGCCGTGACCACGAGGAACGCGCCGAACAGGTAGAAGACCCAGGTGAACTGCTCGATGACGGCCGCGCCGGCGAGGATGAAGCCGGCCCGCAGGAGCAGCGCGAGCACGATGCCGACCATCAGCACGCGCTGCTGCTGCTCCCGCGGCACGGCGAACCGGCCCATGATGAGGACGAAGACGAACAGGTTGTCCAGCGACAGGCTGTACTCCGTCAGCCAGCCGGCCACGAACTCCTGCGCGGGCTGCCCGCCCCCGACCGCCCAGACGGCCGCCGCGAAGACGAGCGCGAGGGCCACGTACACGCCGATCCACGCCGCGCACTCCCGGGGGGACGGGACGTGCGGACGGGCACGGACGAGGACGAGGTCGACGAGCAGGATCGCGACGACCGCGACCAGCGTGACGGCCTGGAAGGTGCCGGGCAGCTCGTGGGTCACCGGCGGGCGCTGCCCGTCGGCTCGTCGTCCTTGTGGGCGCTCGGGTCGGCGCCGGTGCCCGGGCGGGCGGCCGAGCCCTCCGCCTGCGCGACGGTCGCCGCGCGGTCGCGACGGTCCTTCCACAGGCTGGCGAAGGTCGTGACCGCCAGGATCCCGACGATGACGCCGAGCGACACGGACGTGGTGACCTCCGGGATCGCGGTGATGTGCTCGCCGCCGTTGATGAACGGCACCTCGTTGGTGTGCATGGCGTGGATGACGAGCTTCGCGCCGATGAAGGCGAGGATCGCGCCGAGGCCGTAGGACAGGTAGACGAGGCGGTCGAGCAGCCCGTCGATGAGGAAGAACAGCTGGCGCAGGCCCAGGAGCGAGAAGGCGTTCGCGGTGAAGACGAGGAACGTCTCCTGCGTCAGGCCGAAGATGGCGGGGATCGAGTCGACCGCGAAGATGACGTCGGCGGTGCCGATCGCGATCATGACGAGCAGCATCGGCGTGAAGAACCGCTTGCCGTCGATGCGCGTCGTCATGCGGTCCTGGACGAAGTCGTCCGTCGTCGGGATGAACCGCCGCATGAAGCGCAGCGCGCCCGGCTCGTGGTACTCGTCCTCGTGGCCGGCGCCGGACTTGATCTGCGTGTACGCCGTGTAGATGAGGAACGCGCCGAAGACGTAGAAGATCCAGCTGAAGTTCTCGACGAGCGCTGCGCCGACGAGGATGAACACCGTCCGCAGCACCAGCGCGATGGTGATGCCGATGAGCAGCACCTTCTGCTGGTACTGCCGCGGCACGCGGAACGCGGCCATGATCAGCACGAACACGAAGAGGTTGTCGACCGACAGGCTCTTCTCGGTGATGTAGCCGGCGAAGTACTCCCCGCCGTACTGGGCGCCGGCGAAGAGCCAGACGCCGACGCCGAACACCACGGCGATCGCCACGTAGGCGAGCGACCACATGCCCGACTCGCGCAGCGTCGGCTCGTGCGCGTGGCGCACGTGGCCGACGTAGTCGACGGCCAGCATCGCGAGGATGCCGGCGATGGTGGCACCCCAGACCCAGACGGGGACGTCCATGGGCACAGTTCTCCTTCGGTCAGGTACGGCTGATCGATGGAGGTCTCTTCCGCTCATCGCCCGACGTCCCCGGGGGGACGTGGGGCGGGCAGAGCCGACGGCACCGGGCAGGCGTCTTCACCGACCGTGATGACGATGCCGTCGCGGGGAGTACTCCCCTCCGCAGACCAGGGTACGGGACGCCGGCGGCGGGACGCGCGTCCGCCCCGGGGTGAGGGTGGTCACCCCGGGACGGGCGCACGGTCGCGGGCGGTCCCGCGTCGACCCTCCGCCGGCCGGGCCGACGCGGTGCCCGTCCCGGCGGCGGCTCGGCCCGGCTCAGGCCGTCGCCGACTGCATCTGGCGGAGCTCCTTCTTCAGGCCCGAGATCTCGTCGCGCAGCCGGGCCGCCAGCTCGAACTGCAGCTCGGCGGCGGCGGCGTGCATCTGGTCGCTCAGCTCGTGGATGAGCTCGGCCAGCTCGCCCGACGCGGCGCCGGCCAGCTTCGCGCGCTCCGACCGGTGCGTGTCCTTGGAGCTGAAGCCCGGGACCGGCGCCTTGCCGCGGCTGGCCTGCCGCCCGGCCCCGCCCAGCAGCTCCGCGGTGTCGGCGTCCTCCCGTGCGAGCAGGTCGGTGATGTCGTTGATGCGCTTGCGCAGCGGCTGGGGGTCCACCCCGTGCAAGGTGTTGTAGGCGACCTGCTTCTCGCGGCGGCGCTCCGTCTCCTCGATCGCCTGCGCCATGCTCGGCGTGATCCGGTCCGCGTACATGTGGACCTCGCCCGAGACGTTGCGGGCGGCACGGCCGATGGTCTGGATCAGCGAGGTCCCCGAGCGCAGGAAGCCCTCCTTGTCCGCGTCGAGGATCGCCACGAGCGAGACCTCCGGCAGGTCGAGGCCCTCGCGCAGCAGGTTGATGCCGACGAGCACGTCGTACTCGCCCATCCGGAGCTCGCGGAGCAGCTCCACGCGGCGCAGCGTGTCGACCTCCGAGTGGAGGTACCGCACACGGACCCCCTTCTCGAGGAGGTAGTCCGTGAGGTCCTCGGACATCTTCTTCGTCAGGGTCGTCACCAGCACGCGCTCGTCCTTCGCGACGCGCTCGTGGATCTCGCCGAGCAGGTCGTCGATCTGGCCCTTCGTCGGCTTCACGACCACGTGCGGGTCGACGAGCCCCGTCGGCCGGATGATCTGCTCGACGACGCCGTCCGACTGGGACAGCTCGTACGAGCCGGGCGTGGCCGACAGGTAGACGGTCTGCCCGATGCGCTCGACGAACTCCTCCCACCGCAGCGGACGGTTGTCGATCGCGCTCGGCAGCCGGAACCCGTGATCGACGAGGGCCCGCTTGCGCGAGCGGTCGCCCTCGTACATCGCGCCGATCTGAGGCACCGTGACGTGGGACTCGTCGATGACGAGGAGGAAGTCCTCGGGGAAGTAGTCGATGAGCGTGTTCGGGGCGGAGCCCGGGGTGCGGCCGTCGATGTGCCGCGAGTAGTTCTCGATCCCCGAGCACGACCCGATCTGGCGCATCATCTCGATGTCGTACGTCGTCCGCATGCGCAGCCGCTGCGCCTCCAGGAGCTTGCCCTGGCGCTCGAGGTCGGCGAGGCGCTCCTCGAGCTCGATCTCGATCCCGCCGATCGCGCGCTCCATGCGCTCGGGGCCGGCGACGTAGTGCGTCGCCGGGAAGACGTGGATCTGCTGCTCCTCGCGCACCACCTCGCCCGTCAGCGGGTGGAGCGTCTGGATGGACTCGATCTCGTCGCCGAACATCTCGATGCGGATCGCCAGCTCCTCGTACACGGGGATGATCTCCACCGTGTCCCCCCGGACGCGGAACGTCCCGCGGGTGAACGCCACGTCGTTGCGGGTGTACTGCATGGTGACGAACTGCCGCAGCAGCAGGTCGCGGTCCAGCACGTCCCCCACGGTCAGCGTGACCATCCGGTCGACGTACTCCTGCGGCGTGCCCAGACCGTAGATGCAGCTCACCGTCGCGACCACGATGACGTCGCGACGCGTCAGCAGCGAGCTGGTGGCGGAGTGGCGCAGGCGCTCGACCTCCTCGTTGATGGAGGAGTCCTTCTCGATGTACGTGTCCGTCTGCGCGATGTACGCCTCGGGCTGGTAGTAGTCGTAGTACGAGACGAAGTACTCGACGGCGTTGTTCGGCAGCAGCTCGCGGAACTCCGTGGCGAGCTGCGCCGCGAGGGTCTTGTTCGGGGCCATGACGAGGGTCGGCCGCTGCACCTGCTCGATGAGCCAGGCCGTCGTCGCCGACTTGCCGGTGCCGGTGGCCCCGAGGAGGACCACGTCCTTCTCCCCGGCGTTGAGGCGGCGGGTGAGGTCGGCGATGGCGGTGGGCTGGTCGCCGGAGGGGGTGTACTCCGACTCCACCGTGAACGGGGCCACCGTCCGCTGCAGATCGGTCACTGGGCGCATGCCCGTACCGTACGACGGCCCACCGACACGGACCGCCCCGCCCCGCCCCGCCCCCGACGGGGACTCAGGCGAGGGTGCCCTCGGACCGCAGGTCGTCCCCCGCGCGGGCCAGGGCCGTCCGCAGGACGGCGGCCAGCGCCCGCCCCGCCACCTCGGCGTCGAGGGCCGGCTCCCCCGCGGCGACCTGCTGCGGCAGGCGCGGCACGTGGACGAAGCCCCCACGCACCCCCGGCCGCACCTCGAGCAGCCCGGCGAGGGCGTAGGCCACCGCGTTGCACACGTACGTGCCCGCCGTCAGGGACAGCTCCGCGGGCGCACCGGTGTCCCGCGCCGCCGCGACGCAGGCCTTCACCGGCAGCGAGCTGAACCGCGCCGCCGGCCCGTCGGGGTCCGCCGGCCCGTCGACGGGCTGCACGCCGTCGGCGTCGGGGATCCGGGCGTCGACGAGGTTCACCGCCACGCGCTCGAGACCCACCGCCGACCGGCCTCCGGCCTCGCCGACGCAGACGACGAGCACCGGCACGACCGCCTCGACGAGCCGTGCCAGGGCGGCCGGGCCGCGGGCGAAGGAGACGGGCAGGGTCGCCGTCCGCAGAGGGACGGGGCCGTCCCAGTCGCGGGCGACGACGGCGACGGCTGCCGCCGAGGCGTTCACCGCCTGCCCGTCGAAGGGTTCGAACGCCGTCAGGAGCACCGGGGCGCCGCCCGCGGGTGCCCGGGCCACGCCCGCCGGGCCGCCGGCCCCGCCGCCCGCCGCGTCACCCCCGGCGCCGGGGCTCACGCGCCCGTCCCGGGGTGCCGGGCGTCGTGCTGGACCGCGTCGGCGGCCGCCTCGGCGTCCCGCTCCGCGACGAGCCGCGCCCACAGCGCGTCGACCTGGGCCCGCAGGTCCGCCTCCGACCCCGTGCCGTCGAGCACGACGTCCGCCGCCGCGAGGCGCGTCTCGTCGTCCGCCTGGGCGGCGACGCGGGCCGCGGCGGCGGCGGGGTCGAGGCCGCGCCCCCGGACGAGGCGCTCCACGCGGACGTCCGCGGGCGCGTGCACGACGACGACGAGGGCGAACGTCCCGGCCCGGCCGGTCTCGACGAGGAGCGGGATGTCGTGCACGACCACCGCGCCCGGGTCCGCCGCGGCGGCGGCCGCCTCGAGCTCGGCGGCCCGGCGCCGGACGGCGGGGTGCACGACCGCCTCGAGCCGGGCCCGGGCCTCGTCGTCGGCGAAGACGCGCGCGCCCAGGGCGGGCCGGTCGAGCTCCCCGTCCGCCGTCAGCACGTCCGGGCCGAACGCCTCCACGACCTGCTCGAGCCCGAGCGTCCCGGGCGCGACCACCTCCCGCGCCAGCAGGTCGGCGTCGACGACCACCGCCCCGAGCTCGGCGAGGCGACGGGCGGCGACGGACTTGCCCGCCGCGATGCCCCCGGTCAGTCCGATGCGCTGCACCCCGCCATCCTGCCCCGGACGGGCCGCCGGCGGGAGCCCGGGCCGCGCCTCGGCCGCCCGGCCGTCCCCGCCCCGGTCGTCCCCGGGACGGCGACGGGCCGGCCCTCCCCGTGCGGGGTGGACCGGCCCGTCGTGCCGGCGGCGCCCCGTGGGGACGCCGCCGCTGCTCAGCGCGTCAGTTGCTCGTGAGCTTCTCGCGCAGGGCGGCGAGGGCCTCGTCGGAGGCCAGCGTGCCCGTGACCTCCTCCGACGCCGACGAGTAGGTCGTCGGGACCGGCTCGGAGGACGACGAGGACGAGGTGGACGACGACGTGACGCTCACGCCGACGCCGTTCGCCGCGTCCGCGTCGGCCTGGGCCGCCTCGGACACCTGCTTGCGGTGCGCCTCCCAGCGGGCGTGCGCCTTGGCGTACTCCGCCTCCCACGCCTCACGCTGCGTCTCGAAGCCCTCGAGCCACTCGTTCGTCGTCGGGTCGAAGCCCTCGGGGTACTTGTAGTTGCCGGCCTCGTCGTACTCCGCGGCCATGCCGTAGAGCGCGGGGTCGAAGTCCTCCGAGGCGGGGTCGAAGCCCTCGTTCGCCTGCTTGAGCGACAGCGAGATGCGGCGGCGCTCCAGGTCGATGTCGATGACCTTGACGAAGACGTCGTCGCCGACCTGGACGACCTGCTCCGGCACCTCGACGTGGCGCACGGCCAGCTCCGAGATGTGGACGAGGCCCTCGATGCCGTCCTCGACGCGCACGAAGGCGCCGAAGGGGACGAGCTTCGTGACCTTGCCGGGGACGACCTGGCCGATGGCGTGCGTCCGGGCGAACGCCTGCCACGGGTCCTCCTGCGTCGCCTTGAGCGACAGCGAGACCCGCTCGCGGTCGAAGTCGACGTCGAGCACCTCGACGGTGACCTCCTGGCCGACCTCGACGACCTCGGAGGGGTGGTCGATGTGCTTCCAGGACAGCTCGGAGACGTGCACGAGGCCGTCGACGCCGCCGAGGTCCACGAACGCACCGAAGTTGACGATCGAGGAGACGACGCCGGGGCGCACCTGGCCCTTCTGCAGCGTCTGCAGGAAGGTGGAGCGGACCTCGGACTGCGTCTGCTCGAGCCAGGCGCGGCGCGAGAGGACGACGTTGTTGCGGTTCTTGTCGAGCTCGATGATCTTCGCCTCGATCTCCTTGCCGACGTACGGCTGGAGGTCGCGCACACGACGCATCTCGACGAGGGACGCGGGGAGGAAGCCGCGGAGGCCGATGTCGAGGATGAGGCCACCCTTGACCACCTCGATGACGGTGCCGGTGACGACGCCGTCCTCCTCCTTGATCTTCTCGATCGTGCCCCAGGCGCGCTCGTACTGGGCGCGCTTCTTCGACAGGATCAGCCGGCCTTCCTTGTCCTCCTTCTGGAGGACGAGGGCCTCGACCGCGTCACCGACCTTGACGACCTCACCGGGGTCCACGTCGTGCTTGATGGACAGCTCACGGGAGGGGATGACGCCCTCGGTCTTGTAGCCGATGTCGAGCAGGACCTCGTCGCGGTCGACCTTGACGATGGTGCCCTCGACGATGTCGCCATCGTTGAAGTACTTGATGGTGGCGTCGATCGCGGCGAGGAGGTCCTCGGCCGAACCGATGTCGTTGACCGCGACCTGCTGGACGGCGGGCTTCGCGGGGGTGGAGATGCTCATGTAGTAGTGGGCTCCGATGCGGACAGATGATCGTGCGGAAGCGGACGGCTCGCGCCCCCGGAGGACCCGGCGGCACGACGGGGGCGTGCCCGAGCGCTCGGGCAGGACCTCCGGGAGGACGGGGCCAGGGCCCCGACCGGACTGTGGTCGTCGCCGGACCTCCGGGACCACCGTCCTGCGGGGCGGGCGACGAGCACCCGGGCCTCCACGGGACGGCGCCACCCGGACGAGGGCGCGCGACACCGCCGGGGAGTCTATCCGCCCCGTGACGAGGGGGTCAAAGCGTCGGCCCGCCGGCCGCCGTGCCGTCGGCGGAGGGCCGGGCCCGGAGGCGCGTCCCCGCCCTCAGGCGAGGGAGTCGGCCACCCGGATGAGCTCGTCCGGCACGTGCTTGACCCGGCCGGCCACCTCCTCCAGCGGCACGAGCTCCACGGCCTCGCCGCGCAGCGCCGTCATCACGCCGGTGCGGCCCTCCGTCACGGCGTCGATGGCGGCGACGCCGAAGCGCGAGCCGAGGATCCGGTCCGCGGCCGTGGGGATGCCGCCGCGCTGCACGTGGCCGAGCACCGTCACGCGGGTGTCGAAGCCCGTGCGCCGCTCGATCTCCGTCTTCAGCCGCTCGCCGACGGCGCCGGCGACGATCTCGCCGAACCGCCCGACCTCGGTCTCGTACGACATCGACGAGCCCTCCGCCGGCACGGCGCCCTCGGCCACGACGACGATGGAGAAGCTCGCGTGCGCCCGGTGGCGGTGCTTGAGGTAGCGCTCGACGCGGTCGATGTCGAAGGGCGCCTCGGGCACGAGGGTCAGCTCGGCTCCGCCCGCGATGCCCGCCGTCACGGCGATCCACCCGGCGTGGCGGCCCATGACCTCGACGATCATCACGCGGTTGTGGCTCTCCGCGGTGGTGTGGACGCGGTCGATCGCCTCCGTCGCGATCGTCACCGCGGTGTCGAAGCCGATGGAGCGGTCGGTGCCCCAGACGTCGTTGTCGATCGTCTTGGGGATCGCCACGATCCGGACGCCGGCCTCGGCGACCTTGCTCGCGGCGTGCAGGGTCCCGTCGCCCCCGATGCAGATGAGCGCGTCGATGCGCTCCTGCTCGAGGGTGGCCAGCACGGCGTCGAGGCCGCCGTCGTCGGCGTGCGGGTGGTACCGGGCGGTGCCGAGGAGCGTGCCGCCGACGGCCAGCATGTTGCGGATGTGCGGACGGCCCAGCGGCATGACGTCCCCGTCGACGACCCCGCGCCAGCCGTTGCGGAAGCCGATGACCGAGTGGCCGTGGCGTCCCTCGCCGCGCTTGACGACCGCGCGGATCGCCGCGTTGAGGCCGGGGACGTCGCCGCCCCCGGTGAGCAGTCCGACGCGCACGTGGGGCACCCTTCGGGTCGTGGTCGGCCGGGACCCGCAGGTGCCTGACCTGGGCCGATCGGCCCGTGCACCACCGTAGCGAGGGTCGGGACGGCTCGCGCAGGACCTGCGTCCGGTGCGCCCCGCGCCGCCGGCCGCCGGCGACGGGGCCGTGCCCGGCACACTGGGCCCGTGGACAGGAGCGACGACCGGCTGGCGGACGCGGGCTACCGGCACGTGGACCCCGTGGCCGGCGGGGCCGCGGCCCGCCGCTGGTGGGACTCGAACGCCGACGAGTACCTCGCCGAGCACGGGGGGTACCTCGGCCCGGCGGACTTCCTGTGGTGCCCGGAGGGGCTGCGGGAGGGCGACGCCCACCTGCTCGGGCCCCTGGAGGACCTGCGCGGCCGGCGCGTCCTCGAGGTCGGCGCCGGCGCCGCCCAGTGCAGCCGGTGGCTGCGCCGGCAGGGGGTGGACGCCGTCGCCTCGGACGTGTCCGCCGGCATGCTGGCCGCCGGCGCGCGTCTCGACGCGGCCGCGGGCGTGCGCACGCCCCTCGTGCAGGCGGACGCCCGGGCGCTGCCCTTCCCCGACGGCGGCCTGGACGCCGTCTTCACGAGCTACGGCGCCATCCCCTTCGTGCCGGACGCGGCGCGCGTGCACGCCGAGGCCGCGCGCGTCCTGCGGCCCGGCGGACGCTGGGTCTTCTCGGTGACGCACCCGGTGCGGTGGGCCTTCCCCGACGACCCCGGCCCCGGCGGTCTCACCGTGAGCCGCTCGTACTTCGACCGCCGGCCGTACGTCGAGACGAACGCCGCCGGGGACGTGCTCTACGCCGAGTACCACCGCACCCTGGGCGACCACGTCCGGGACGTCGTGGCGGCCGGCCTCGTGCTCGAGGCGGTCGTCGAGCCGGAGTGGCCCGCCGGGAACGACCACGTCTGGGGCGGCTGGGGCCCGGGGCGCGCCTCCCTGCCCGGCACCGCGATCCTCTGCACCCGGCGCCCGGCCTGACGCCCCGGCCGGGTGCGTGCGGTCAGTGCCCGGCGGCGTGCCAGCTGTCGCCCGTGCCGACGGAGACGTCGAGCGGCACGTCGAGCGGTCCGTCCGGCAGCGAGCGTCCCGCCCCCGCCATCTGGTCCCGCACGAGCGCCTCGACGGCGTCGCGCTCCCCCGGCGCCACCTCCACGACGAGCTCGTCGTGGATCTGGAGCAGCAGCCGCGAGGTCAGCCCCTGGCGGGTGAGCTCCGCGTCGACGCCGAGCATCGCGAGCTTGATGAGGTCCGCCGCGCTGCCCTGGATCGGGGCGTTGAGCGCCATCCGCTCGGCGGCCTCCCGCCGGACGCGGTTGTCGCTCGTGAGGTCCGGCAGGTAGCGCCGGCGACCGAGGAGCGTGGCCGTGTAGCCCAGC
This sequence comes from Cellulomonas endophytica, assembly GCF_004123805.1. Taxonomy (GTDB): domain Bacteria; phylum Actinomycetota; class Actinomycetes; order Actinomycetales; family Cellulomonadaceae; genus Cellulomonas; species Cellulomonas endophytica. The sequence continues at coordinate 40,636 of NZ_RWJX01000012.1, forward strand.
GTGCGCGCCTGCGCCACGACCCCCGTGAGGTAGTCGCGCACGCCGCCGAACCTCGAGAAGTAGTCCTTCATGAGGGCCGACGCCTCGCCCACCTCGATCGTGAGCTGCTGCGAGAGCCCGTACGACGACAGCCCGTACGCCAGCCCGTAGCTCATCGCCTTGATCTTCGAGCGCATTGCCGGCGTGACCTCCGTCGTCGGCACGCCGAAGACGCGCGAGCCGACGTAGGAGTGCAGGTCCTCCCCGGAACGGAAGGCCTCGATGAGCCCCTCGTCCCCGGACAGGTGCGCCATGATCCGCATCTCGATCTGGGAGTAGTCGGCCGTCAGCAGCGTCTCGTACCCCGCCCCGACGACGAAGGCCCGGCGGATCTGCCGTCCCGCCTCGGTCCGGATGGGGATGTTCTGCAGGTTGGGGTCGGTCGAGGAGAGCCGGCCCGTCGCCGCGATCGTCTGCTGGAACGTCGTGTGGATCCGGCCGTCGTCGGCGACGGAGCGGCGCAGCCCCTCGACGACCTGGCGCAGCCGGATCGCGTCGCGGTGCGCCAGCAGGTGCTCGAGGAACGGGTGCTGGGTCCGCGCGAAGAGGTCGGTCAGGGCGGCCGCGTCGGTCGTGTACCCCGTCTTGTTGCGCTTCGTCCGGGGCATGTCGAGCTGGTCGAAGAGGACCTCCTGGAGCTGCTTCGGCGACCCCAGGTTCACCTCCCGCCCGATGACGGCGTAGGCCTCGGCCGCCGCGTCCTGCACGTTGCCGTCGAAGGACCGCTCGAGACCGTCGAGCAGCTCGGCGTCGACCGCCACGCCCGTGCGCTCCAGGCGCGCGAGGACGTCGACGAGCGGCAGCTCCACCTCCGCGAGCAGCGACGTCGAGGCGCGGTCGGCCAGCTCCGCCTCCAGCACGTCGACGAGGTCGCGCACCGCGGAGGCGCGCACGGCCGCGCGGCGCCCCTCGCCGGCGCCGTCGAGCTCGAGGTCGAGCGAGCCCTGCGCCGCGGAGTCATCCTGCGCGCTGAGCTCGCGGCGCAGGTAGCCTACCGCGAGGTCGGGCAGGTCGTACGCCCGGCGGTCGGGCTGGCACAGGTAGGCGGCGAGCTCGGTGTCGAACGCCACCCCGGCGAGGGTGACGCCCCGACCGGCCAGCGCGTGCCAGGCGGCCTTCGCGCCGTGGACGGCCTTGCGCCGGTCGGGGTCGGCCAGCCAGGACGTCAGCGCGGCCTCGTCGGCGGGGTCCATCGCGGTGAGGTCGAAGGCGACCGCCCGGCCCTCGCCGTCCGCCACGGCGACGCCCCACGCGTCCCCGCCCGCCGGCGAGCCGCTGCCCCGCACGTCGAGCCCCAGCAGCTCCTCGGCGCGCTCCTCGAGCCAGGCCGCGAGCCCGCCCGCCCCGATCTCGACGAGGTCGAGCGCCGCCGCCGTCGCCTCGACCGCCGCGTCCCCCTCCTCGGGGAGCATGGCGAAGAGACGGTCGCGCAGGGCCCGGAACTCGAGCTCGTCGAGCAGCGTGTGCAGCGCCTGCCGGTCCCACGGCCGCGCCGCCAGGTCCTCCGGGCCCAGGGGCAGCTCCACGTCGACGAGGAGCCGGTTGAGCCGGCGGTTGAGGGCCACCTGCTCGACGTGCGCGCGCAGGGACTCCCCCGCCTTGCCCTTGATGGAGCCGGCCGCGGCGAGGACGCCCTCGAGCCCGTCGTGCTCCGTGATCCACTTCGCAGCGGTCTTCGGGCCGACGCCCGGCACCCCGGGCAGGTTGTCGCTCGTCTCCCCGACGAGGGCCGCGAGGTCGGGGTAGCGCTCGGGCGGCACGCCGTACTTGGTCTGCACGGCCTCGGGCGTCATCCGGCTGAGCTCGGACACCCCGCGCACGGGGTAGAGCACGGTCACGTCGGGGCGGACGAGCTGGAACGCGTCGCGGTCCCCCGTGCAGACGAGCACCTGCATGCCGGCCGTCTCCGCCTGCGCCGCCAGCGTCGCCAGGACGTCGTCCGCCTCGACCCCCGCCTTCTTCAGGACGGGGATGTGCATCGTCTCGAGCAGCCGCTCGATGACGGCCACCTGGCCCTTGAAGGGCTCGGGCGTGGCGTTCCGCGTGCCCTTGTACTCCGTGTACGCCTCGGTGCGGAAGGTCGTGCGGCCCGCGTCGAACGCGACGGCCACGTGGGTGGGCTCCTCGTCGCGCAGGAGGTTGGCGAGCATGGAGGTGAAGCCGAAGACGGCGTTGGTCGGCTGCCCCGACGAGGTGGCGAAGTTCTCCACGGGCAGGGCGAAGAACGCCCGGTACGCCATGGAGTGCCCGTCGATGAGCAGGAGGCGACCCGCCGCACGGGTGCCGGGCTGTGCGTCAGTCACGGGTGCAACCTATCCGCCATGACCGACACGGACCCGGCCGCGCCGCCCGCCGTCCCCGGCACCGACCGCGCGGGCGCCTTCGACCCGGGCACCCTCATGGGGCGCATGGGCCTGCGCCTCGTCGAGGTCTCGCCCGAGCGCACGGTGGCCACGATGCCCGTCGTCGGGAACACCCAGCCGTTCGGGCTGCTGCACGGGGGCGCCACCGCGGTCCTCGTCGAGACGCTCGGCTCCTACGCGGCGCAGGCCCACGCCGGGCCCGACCGTCGCGCCGTCGGGATCGAGCTGTCCGTCACCCACCACCGGTCGGCGGCCGCCGGCGTCGTGACCGGCACCGCTACCCCGCTGCACCGCGGCGGGACGCTGGCGACCTACGAGGTGATCGTCGTCGACGGGTCGGGGCGCAGGGTGGCGACCGGCAGGTTGACCTGCATGCTCCTGGCGGCGCGCGCCTGACGCCGGGCCTCCAGGACCTCCCGCACCTTCGCGCTGCGCCGCGGGGCGGCGTGGCCGTCCTGCGTGAGCCGGCGCTGCAGCGCCGCCGTGCTCACCACGCGGTGCGCGGCGGCCGGGCTGAACCCCAGCCGGGCGAGGAAGCGCTGCATGCTCCGGGCGCCCGGCATCGGCACGCAGTAGATGTCGGAGGCCCCCTCCGCGGCGGCGATCTCCGCCGTCGCGGTGAGCAGCGCGCGGCCCACCCCCCGGCGCCGGGCCTCGCTGCGGACGTACAGGGCCTCGACCTCGAGGTTGACCGCGTCCGAGAAGACCGTGGGCCCGACGACCCGGGCCAGCAGCATCCCCGTCACGCGGTCGTCGAGCCGTGCGACGAGCACCCGGCTGCCGGGGGCCCCGAGGAGCGTGGCGAGCTGGGTGCGCAGCCGCTCGGGGTCCGACGTGCAGACCTGCACCCCCGCGGCGACCTCGCCACGACCGGCGAGGCTCAGCTCGACGAGGTCGTCCAGGTCCTCCGGGGCGGCGGGCAGGACCAGGGCGGCAGCACGCACCGAGCACCTCCGTGTGAGCACGAGAACGAGAGAGGAGAGGTGCCGCGTCCGCCCCCGGCGACGGCAACCGTCCTCGCATCATGTCCCCGGCGTGGTGTGACCCGCCAGGGCTGCCGGGCGCCGCCTCGCGTCGATCTGCGAAGTTTCACCCGGTCCGGTGACCCCCAGGGGTCACCGGGTGGTCAGGAGGCGCCGCCCACCTGGTCGATGACGGCGTCGGCGACCTCACGCATCGTCAGGCGACGGTCCATGGAGGTCTTCTGGATCCAGCGGAACGACTCCGGCTCCGTCAGCCCCATCTTCGTCATGAGGAGGCCCTTGGCGCGGTCCACGCGCTTGCGGGTCTCGAAGCGGTCCGCCAGGTTCGCGACCTCGGACTCCAGCGCCGTGATCTGCGCGTAGCGCGAGATGGCGATCTCGACGGCCGGCAGCAGGTCGGCCGGGCTGAACGGCTTGACGACGTAGGCCATCGCGCCGGCGTCGCGCGCCCGCTCGACCAGCTCCGTCTGCGAGAACGCCGTGAGCAGCACGACCGGCGCGAGGTGCGCCTTGCCGATGCGCTCGGCGGCCGAGATCCCGTCGAGGTTCGGCATCTTGACGTCCATGACGACGACGTCGGGCTTGAGCTCCGTCGCGAGGGCCACGGCCTGCTCGCCGTCCCCGGCCTCGCCGACGACGTCGAACCCGGCCTCGCGGAGCGTCTCGACGACGTCCATGCGGATGAGGGCCTCGTCCTCCGCCACGACCGCCCGACGTGCCGGACGCGCCTGGGGCGTGCCGCTCGAGGCGCTGGGACGGATGCCGGTGACGTCGATCTCCGCGTCGGGGTTCTTCTCGCTGCTCACGCCGGACATCGTAGTGCCGCCGCCCGCCGGCCCGCGTCGGCGGGACCCCGTGCGCTTCGCCACGCCCGTCCGGCCGGTGCCACGGCCGCACCGACGCCCCGGAGCACGCCGGCGCCGAGGCTCGTCCCTCGCCCCACCCCCGCTATCGTGACCGGCGGCCCCGATAGCCCAACCGGCAGAGGCGTTCGGCTCAAACCCGATCCAGTGTGGGTTCGAATCCCACTCGGGGCACCGTGTTGACCTGCAGCAACGCAAACTTGCATCGCATACGCATCGCAGTGGAGATTCATCTGCGTTCATCTCACGATGCGAGCGTGCACCTGAGTGGGAAGTTGCCAGGTTCTGCTGCCGCACCCCCACGAGGTGTGACGGTTCGACGGGTCAAGGCGCTAGCGAGCTCGACCTCTGCTAGCCCCGCGCCAACCGAGCCGGTGGTGGTCCCTCCGGTCGACTTCGCTCCTCCACCGCTAGGCGCCAGGTGCGGCGGGCATCGCCAGCGGGTGCAGCAGGTGGTCGACGGCGGAACGCCGTACCCGTACCAGCCGACTGCCGATACGCACGGCCTCTAGCTCGCCGTCGGCGATGAGTCGGCGGATGAAGCGCTCCGTCACATGGAGTTCGGCGGCAAGTTCCGCGACCGACAAGAACTCGTCGTGGCTCGCTACGACTGCGTGCTGGTCCTGCATGGTCCACCTCCGGGTGTCCTCGAACGGCAGGGTGACGTCCGTGCAAGCACCACGGTGAAGGAGGCCCATAGACGCAGCAGTGACGACCTGCGGCTCCGCTCGCCTATAACCCACCGAGCCTCACCCGTCACTGGTTCGTCATCGCATCCCGGAGCCGCGTACCTGTTGACTGCCGGCCCATCCCGCGCACCTGAGGGCGATTCGAACCGCCGTCCTGGAGGTGGGCCTCGTGCACCCATGACGACGATGACGAGCGGCCGTTCACCTGCGGATGCCCTCCCCCGCGTAACAGCACGGTTGCGACTGGGGGCCGTCGACGTCGGCCCGGGCGTGCCATGACAAACCGCTGACGGCGCTGTCGTCATTGCCTCGGCTTGGCCTCGTCACTGCTGTGTCTATCGGTGCTGAGAAGCGTGCGTGGTGTTCCCGACACCAGGAGGCTGTGATGAGTACCGACTTCGACCCGACCGGTGGTCGGTGGATGAAGCGTGAGGAGCTGCTCGAGGCGCTTACAGTGATCGACGAGCAGGGGTGGGACGGGCCGGTCGCGACACGGGTGCTGTCCTACGCCCGGGACGTGGTGATCCGGCCGCTGGTGCTGCGGATCGGGTTGCGGGGCGCGGCGGCCGGGCAGGCGGAGGCCTCGGCGTGGCAGGCGTGCTGGCTGGCGCTGTGCCGGCCCACCATCCGCCGCGCGGGGTCCCCCTGGGGAGTGCTGTGGCAGGTCGCGCGCCGCGCGATCTTGGGTGAGCTGATGTCGGCCCGGTACGGGGCGCACGAGCGCAAGGTGTGGGCCCTGGCCCGTCAGCACGGCCAGCAGGCGCTGCTGGTGTCCCTGGAGGACCTGCGCGAGGGCGGGTGGGAACCGGCCACCACCCAGGAGGACCCGCTGCTCTCGGCCCGCGAGATCACCGCCGCAGCCATCGCCGGTCTCGTCACCGCAGGCTGGGCGGTCGAGGAGGCCGAACGCATCGTCACCAACGTGGCGCTGCGGCCCGACGCCAAGCCAGACCCGCGCACCCACGTGACCGGGTGGCGGCTGATGGCCGTGCAGATGGGCCTGCCCCCATGGCAGGCGCGCCGCCTCGTCGTCGTCCTGGTGGGCACTGAGAGCTGGGCAGGCCTGCTGTCCCGGGTGGCGATGGAGGGGCCCCAAGCGGTCCTGGCCCCGGACCTGCGCGAGGCACTGCGTAGCACCCGCATCCGGTCCATGCGCTCCCCCGCCCTGACCGCGACCCGCACCGCCGCCGGCAACGCTTCCGCGGGACGTCCACAGGCCGCGGTCGGCTGAGCGTCCTCCACAAGTTGGAGGCGCAGCCCTGCGTGTTCCGTTCGCCGCGGTCTACAGAGGACCGGTGGACCGGCCGCTCGTCCGGTTCCGGCCACATGGACGTCTTCACGCGCGGTCCGAGGAGGTGTGCAATGGCGACAGATCGGGCACGCCGATGGAGGCGCGATCCGCGGGGACGCGAAGGCAGGTGTCTGCCGATGAGCCAGCAACGCACGCTCACCCTGGTCGCGATCACCGCCGCCCTGGCAGTGCTGGCCGGGTGCACCAGCAGCGACCCCGAGCCCACCGCTACCTCGACCATCCCAGCGGCGACAGCGACGTCTGCTCCCCCGAGCCCGTCGCCGACCCCAACCATCGACCCGGCCGTGCAGCAGGCCGAGACCGAGATCCTCGAGGCGTACCGCGGCTTCTGGGACGCAACCGTCGTCACGTTCGGCGACCCGTCGAAGGATCAGGACCCCAACCTGCAGCGGTTCTCCGACGACACGGCGTTGACGGACACGCAATCGACGCTCCTAGAGCTGCGGCGCTCGGGCATCGCCATGCAGGGCCAGCCGGAGCTGACGCCGGTTGTGTCAGACATCATCCTAGAAGGCGCGGCCTCCGCCACGATCACCGACTGCGTCGACTCCACCAATTGGCAGCCCGTGTTTGTCGCCACCGGCGAGAGCGCTGCGGCCCCAGACCAACCGGCTCGGCTCGTGACCGTCTCGACTGCTTTCAAGCCTGAGGACCGTTGGCTCATTCGGACCTCTGTCATTCAGCGAGATCAGCCGTGCTGAACAGATGCTCTCGCGGCATGGCTGTCCTTGCCGCAGTCGCCTTCTCGGCGCTCTTCGCGGCACCTGCTTACGCCGCGCCTGTCAGCTGCCCGCCACGTCTACCCACGTGCACCGTGACGGTCGAGACTCCCGGCGTCCCCGGAACTGGCGCGGAAAAGCCGCCGGCGGCTCCGGTCTCCGGTGGCGGTGATGCAGCGCCGGTCTGCACTGTCAGCGGCACCGGCGAGGTGATGGCTTGCTACAGCGAGGCGTTCGGATGGTTTAACTCCGCTGACGATTGCTACTACCGTCTTCGCAATCCTCAGCCACCCGACGGCGTGGAGTGGGAGGGACACTATCCCGACGGCGCGATCTACGTGATTACGTGCCTGAACCGGATCCCGGGATCCAATGGTGGGTGGGTGTGGTTGCCTGCTCCACCTCCTGGGTACGGGGCCCCGGTCATCACCCCACGGCAGTTGGCGGACCGTGCCGTGGAGCAGCTGGGTCTGGCTGGTGCGGCGATCCGGATGTCGATCGAGGGCGACGCGTTGGGCACGGTGGGGATCCCGGTGTGGTTGTGGACCGAGGTCTCCCCCTCCACGTGGGGTCCGGTCACGGCGACCGCTTCGGTGCCGGGGCTGTCGGTGACGGCAACGGCGCAGGCCCGACTGATCGTGTGGGACACCGGTGACGGCGCTACCGAGACGTGCACCGGGCCTGGGACCCCGTACGCGGTGGGTCTGGTGGTTTCGACGTGCCAGCACGTGTACGAGCAGTCCTCGGCTGGGCAGCCCGGTGATGCGTGGCCGGTGACGGCGACCACGACGTGGGCGGTGACCTGGTCCGGTGGTGGGCAGTCGGGATCGATCGAGGTAACTCGCACGGCGTCGTCGTCGGTGCGGGTCGGTGAGGTGCAGGTGCTGATCACCAGGTGACCCCGCCCGTGCGGGTGGGGATGTGAGGGGGTGTCGCATGGCCGCGACGAGGACCGACTCAGCAGCGCCCGCTCCGGCGCGGGCGGCGGTGAATGGTGAGTTGCGTCCGTCGGTGCGCGTCGCGCCGCGGGGGCGTCGCCGGCCTGCGGTGGTCCTGGCGGGGATCGCGTTGGCCGGCTTCGGCGCGTTGGCTGCGATGTGGCTGGTGGCATCTGCGTCTGACCGGACTGCCGTGGTGCTGCTGGCCCGCGACGTACCGATGGGCGTGCAACTGACGGTGGCCGACCTGACCACGACGCCGGTGTCGGTCGACCCGGCGGTGGCCACCGTCCCCGGGTCCGAGCTCGAGGGGTTGCTGGGCCAGTACACGACCGTTCCCCTGACGGCGGGCGCGCTCCTGACGCCTGGGCAGGTCGCCCCCGACCGGCTGCTGGCCGCGGGCCAGACGCTAGTGCCGCTGCCGCTGACCGCCGACAGAATGCCCGCGATCGGGTTGAGCCCCGGCGACGTGCTGTTGGTCGTGGACGCCCCACCCCAGGGCGCGGACGTCCCGGCCGGGACACCGGCGTCGTTCGAGGTGGTCGTGGTGCGCGTCGGTGAGCCGGACGTGAACGGCACCCGTGTCGTCGACGTCGCCACCGGGCAGGGGCCGGAGCTGGCGGTGCGGGCGGCCACGGGCCGGTTCGCGGTCGCGGTCCTGCCCGTCGGGGGTGGGGACTGATGGTGGTGCTGGTGCTGTGCTCTGCGCACGGCGCCCCGGGGGTGACCACGACCGCCCTGGCCCTCGTGCGGGCGTGGGCGGCAGCACGGGCCGGACGACGGGTGCTGCTCGTGGATGCGGATCCGGCTGGGTCTGACCTGACCGCCGGGCCGCTGCTCGCCACACCGGTCGAGGACCTGGGGTTGCTGTCCCTGGTCATGGGTCGCGGCCAGATCACCGCGGAGGCGGTGGTGCATGCCTCGGTCGCGCTCGACGAAGACGCGGCCCGGATGGTGCTGCCGGGAGCCTCGGACACGCGCCAGTCGCGGTCGCTGAGCGAGATGTGGCCGGGGCTGGGGGCGGCGCTGCAGGACCTGTCCGACCGGGGCGTGGACGTGGTGGTCGATGCGGGCCGGCTGGGGCACCGGCACGAGCCCACCGCACTCCTATCCGCCGCCGACGTCGTCGCCGTCGTGTTCACCCCGGACGTGCCAGCGCAGCTGCATGCCACGGCGGCCGCCCGCGCCCTGATCGGGCTGCGCCCCGGCCGGGCCGCACCCGTCGGCGTCCTCGTCGGAACCACCGGAACCGGTGCCGACACCATTGCTGCTGCGATGGGACTGACCGCGGTCGTGCCGATCGCGCACGACGCGCGCACCGCCCGCGACCTGGCCACGGGCACCGTGCACGGACGGTGGGCGGACCGGTCGGCGCTGCTGCGCTCGGCGACAGCACTGGCCCGCCGGATCGAAGTCTGGGCACCCACGCCGGCCGGAGCGCGGTCATGACCTACCTCGACGTCCGTCCCGCGACCCCCGCGGTGACCCCGGCCGTGACCCCGACGCGGGTGCCGCTCGTGACGCCGGAGGGCGTGGGCGCGGGCGAGGTCGATCTGGGGGTGGTGCGGCAGATCCGGCAGGTGGTCGCCGAGCGGCTCGCGCACCGGTTGCAGGCCTCTCCGGTGGAGTCCGCCGCCGGGCGACGCGAGCTCGCGCGGGCCCTGGTGCAGGGCGAGCTAGCCGACCGTGCCCGCGACCAAGCCCGCACCGGGGCGGTGCCGTGGTCGGTGGAGACCGAGATCGCCACCGGGCAGGCGGTCATGGCCGCACTGTTCGGGCTGGGCCGGCTGCAACCGCTGGTGGACGACCCGTCGGTGGAGAACATCGAGGTCGACGGCTGCGACCAGGTGTGGGTCTCCTACGCCGACGGCACCGACCGCCGCCACCCACCCGTCGCCGACTCCGACGCCGAGCTCATCGAGACGCTGCAGCTGCTGGCCGCGCGCACCGGCACTGCCGAGCGCACGTTCTCCTCCGCGCACCCGGCGCTGCACCTGCGCCTGGACGACGGGTCCCGCCTGGCCGCGATGGCCTGGACCACCCCTCGCCCGCACGTGGTGATCCGCCGCCACCGCACCCGCACGATCACCCTGGCCGACCTGACCCGGCTGGGGACCCTCGACCCCGTCCTGGAGGCGTTCTTGGGGGCGGCGGTGCGGGCGGGCAAGAACGTGATCGTCACCGGCCTGCAGAACGCCGGCAAGACCACCCTCATCCGGGCCCTGGCCGGGCAGTTCGACCCAATGGAACGGTTCGCGACCATCGAGAAGGAGTACGAGCTGCACCTGCACGACCTGCCCGACCGCCACCCCCGGGTCGTGGCGATGGAGGCCCGCGAGGGCTCCGCGGAGTTGGACGGGCACGGACGCCCCGTCGGACAGATCACCCTCACCCAGCTGGTGACCGACGCCCTGCGGATGAACCTGCGCCGCATCATCGTCGGGGAGGTCCGCGGCCCGGAGATCATCCCGATGCTGGAGGCGATGTCCACCGGTGACGGGTCCTTGTGCACGATGCACGCCCGCACCGCCGCCCACGCCATCGACCGCATCGTCACCCTGTGCCTGTCCGCGGGCATCGCGATGACCGACACCTTCGCCTACCGACTCCTGGCCGGATCCGTGGACCTGCTGGTCCACCTCACCCTCGACGACCACACCCCCACCGGCGGGCGCCGCGACCGCTTCGTCTCCCAGGTCGTGGAGATCAACGGCCTCGGCGAAGCCAACCGCCCCGCCACAACGACGGTGTTCACCCCGAGGGCGTCGGACGGGCGGGCGGTGCCGGCGCACCAGCCGGCGTGCCTGGCTCAGCTGGTCCGGGCCGGGTTCGATCCGCGGCTGCTGGACCACCGCGACGGCCTCTGGGACGTGACCCCATGAAGAGTGCCTTGGCCGCCTTGACCGGCGCCGCCCTCGTCGGCGGGATCCTGCTCACGGTCGCCGGGCTACTTCGCACCGCAGTACCTCCCGTCGACGCCCCGTCGTGGTGGCGCCGCCGCGGCACCGCCCTGCCGTCCTCTGGCTGGGAACGGTGGCGGTGGGCCGCCGCCGCCGCAGCCGGCGTCCTTGCCTGGGCGCTCACGTCCTGGCCGGTCGCCGGGCTGGCGGTCGCCGCCGCTGTGGTCGGGCTGCCGGTGCTGCTGGGGACGGGCAGGGTCGCGGCGGGGCGGATCGACCGTATCGAGGCGATCGAGGAGTGGACCCGGCGCCTGGCCGACGTGCTGTCCACCGGCACTGGGCTCGAGCAGGCCCTGACCACGACCGCCCGCACCTCGCCCGCTCCGATCCGTCCCGCTGTCGACGCGCTCACCGCCCGGTTGGCCGCGCGGTGGTCGACCGAGGCGGCGCTGCGCGCGTTCGCCGACGACTTGGACGACCCGGCCGGGGACTTCGTGACCGCCGCCCTGTTGCTGGCCGCACGCCGCCGCGGTCCGGGACTGGCCCGGGCCCTGACCTCGGTGGCCGCCGCGGTCGCGGAGGACGTGGCCGCTCGGCGGCGGATCGAGGCCGAACGGGCCAAGCCGCGCACCACCGCCCGCGCGGTCACGCTCATCACCCTGCTGGTCGCCGGCGCCCTGATGCTCAACGGCACCTACCTGGCCCCCTACGGCACCGGGGCCGGCCAGCTCGTCCTGGCCGCCATCGCGGCCGGGTTCACCGGGTGCCTGCTGTGGATCCGTCACCTGACCTTGGCCACCCCTGACCAGCGCTTCCTGACCCCCGCCTCCGCACGACGGGGTCGGCTCGCGTTCCTCAGGGGGCGGTCGTGAGCGGCGTGTGGCCGGTCGTGGCCGCCGGCGCGCTGGTGGGCACCGGGCTGACGGTCACCGCCGCCGGGCTCTGGCCCGCCGCACCCGACCTGCGCGCCACCCTGGACCGGTTGCTTCCTAGCGACCTCAGCCACCCCACCGCCGCACGACCCCCGAAACGGGGCGCCGCGGTTCACGCGCGGGCGCTGCCACCGGTCGTAGACGCGTTTGGGCTGGCCCGTTTCAGGACGGACCTGCGGATCCTCGGGCTGACCCCGCTGGACTTGGCCGCGAAGAAGCTCACCCTGGCCGGCGTCGGCCTGGCCTTTCCGACCCTCCTGAGCGCCCTGCTTCTCCTCGCCGGGATACAGCTGCCCTTCGCGGTCCCCGCCGTAGCGTCCCTGGTCCTGGCCGGGATGCTGTTCTGGGTGCCGGATCTGCAGGTGCGGCGGGACTCGGCCGCGGCCCGCACTGCCACCCGGTACGCCACCTGCACCTACCTGGAGCTGGTCGCGATGGAACGCATCGCCGACGCCGGCGTGAGCGAAGCCCTGGACCGCGCCGCTGCCATCGCCACCACCCCACCCTTCGCCCGCATCGCCGACGCCCTTCTGCGGGCCGAGCTGTCCGGGCGCCCCTCCTGGGACGGCCTGCGCGACCTGAGCACCCAGACCGGGGTCGTCGAGTTGGGGGACCTGGCCGACATCGTCGCCGTCGCGGGGCACGACGGCGCCGCGATCTACACCACCTTGCGCGCCCGCGCCGCGTCCCTGCGCACCCAGCTGCTCACGCAGGCCACGGCCACCGCCAACGCCGCCTCCGAGCACATGGTCGTCCCCGTGTCCCTGCTCGGGCTGTGCTTCATGGCCCTGCTCGGCTACCCCGCCTTCGTCCGCATCCTCGGCACCTAGAGGACGCCACACCACCCACACGGCAGAGCACCGACCTGAACACGACGACCAGAGGGGCTTCGGTCATGAACACGCTCGTCCTGCTGACGTTCCTGCACGACTACACCACCCGCGCCCGCACCACCGTCCGCACCCGCCTGCGCAGCCGCTTGGGCGGGCACCACCACGAGGCCGGGCTGGCGACGCTGGAGATGGTGATCATCGCCCTGGGCCTGATCGCCGTCGCCACCGTCCTGGTCCTGGCCATCACCGCCGCCGTCCAGCGCCGCGTCGACCAGATCACCTGACCATGCCCGGCCTCACCACAAGCACCAAGAGCACCTCAGTGCGGACCGTCGGTGCGACCGCGCGCGGACCCACGCCGGCACGCCGCCCTCGTTGGGGCTCGCAGGAGGGGTCGGCGAGTCTGGAGCTGGTGATCCTGTTCCCGGTCCTGCTGCTGCTGGTGACGGCGCTGGTGCAGTACGGGCTGTGGTTCCACGCGCGCAGCATCGCCCTGGCTGCCGCCCACGAGGGCCTGGCCGCCGCCCGCGCCTACACCGCCACCGCCGACGCCGGCCTCACCGACGCGGCCACGTTCGCCGCCCAGGTCGGCAACGGCACCCTCACCGACGTCGAGATCACCGTGACAACCCCTGCCACAGGGCAGGTGCGGGTGCAGGTGACCGGGCGTGCCCTCCCCGTGCTGCCCGGCACCACGGGCCTGCCAATCACCCAGAGCGCCGAAGGACCCCGAGAATCCTTCACCACGAGCGGTGCCCCGTGAGCACCACCGCGGCCCCGAGACTTCGCGTGCGCCCGCGGTGGCGGGACGAGCGCGGGTCCGCCTCGCTGGAGCTGGCGATCCTGGCCCCCGCGCTGCTGGTCCTGCTGGCCGCGTTGGTCCTGGCCGGACGCTTCCAGGTGGCCTCGTCCACGCTTGAGCACGCCACCCGCACCGCCGCCCGCGAGGCCTCCCTGGCCCGCACGCCCGACGCCGCCCGCACCGCCGCCCAGACCGCCCTCACCCGCGAACTACGCGGCAGCCCGTGCACCGGCGACGCCTCCACGATCGACACCCGGACCATCGCCGGTCCCGTCGGCACACCTGGCACCGTGACGGTGGCCGTGTCGTGCACCGTCACGATTGCGGACCTGGCCGTGCCCGGGCTACCCGGCACCCGCACCCTCTCCGCCACCGCCTCCTCCCCGGTCGACGCCTACCGGAGCCGGCCATGACCACCCACGTGCGTGCACGCCTCGGGCGACGTGGAGGGCGGGAGGAGGGGTCGGTGTCGGTGTTCGTCGTGATCGCCACCTTCGGGTTGATGGTGCTCATCGGCCTCGTCGTCGATGGCGGCACCCTGCTGCGCGCCACTCAGTCCGCGCACACGCTGGCCGGCGAGGCCGCCCGCGCCGGCGGGCAAGCCGTCGACCGCCCCACCGCCGCCAGCGGAGACGTCACCGTCAACCCGGCCGCCGCCGTGCGCGCAGCCAGCGCCTACCTGACCGCCGCCGGCACCAGCGGCACCGTCGCCATCACCGGAGACGGCACACGCCTGTCAGTCACGGTCACCGACACCGCGCCCACCGTCTTTCTCGCGCTCATCGGGATCCGCGAGCTGTCCGCGACCAGCACCGCCCACGCAGTCCTGGTCCACGCCCTGCCGGGAGGGACACCATGACCACCACCACTCCCCGACCCACGACCAGACCGACCCGTCGACCGGCTCGACGGGACGTCAGCGCCGGTGACGTGCTGCGCGGAGTGGCCGCCACCGCCACCCTGCTGGCCTTCGTCGCAGGCATCCCCGCCGGCCTGTCCGCCACCCGAGAGCTGTGGTGGCCCACGCGCGTGCCGTCGTCCTGGGCAGCAGCGCGGGACCTGCTGATGGCCCCCGACGACGGCACCCTCCTGCTCGTGGCCCTCGCCGCCACGATCGCTATTGCCTGGGCGCTGTTCACCGCGTGCGTGCTCGCCGAGCTCCTTGCCCGCGCACGCCGCGCCACCGTCCCACCCCTCCCCCTGCTCAGCGGGCTCCAGCACGCCACCAGCACCCTGCTCGCCACCGCCGGAATCCTGCTCACCGTCCTGCCCACCGCCGCTCCGGCACACGCCGCCCCCGCCGCCCGGGCCGCCCTCGAGGCAGTCCTGGTCGCCGCAGTGCCCGACTCCGCTGTAGTCGGCATGCCGCCAACGGCCTCGCGCGACGACGACCCAACGCTCACGACGGCCGTGGCATCGAGGGCCTCAGCGGGCGGGCCGGCCGTGGTGGTGCAGCGCGGAGACAGCCTGTGGAGCCTGGCCGAACGACACCTCGGCGACGGCACCCGCTACACCCAGATCCGCGACCTCAACCTCACCCGACCCCAACCCGACGGCCGCACCCTCACCGACGCCGACTGGCTCTACCCCGGCTGGACCCTGCAACTGCCTCCCGACGCCACCGACCTCCCCCGCCCCACGCCTGCCGCGGACCTCGGTCCGGACAGCGACAGCAGACTTGCTGGGGTCACCGTGGAACCAGGCGACACGCTGTCTGAGCTCGCCGAGGAGTACCTCGGCGACGCCAGCCGCTACCCCGACCTCTACACCGCCAACGCCGGGCAATCTCAATCCGACGGCGCCACGCTGACCGACCCTGACCTCATCCACCCCGGCTGGACCATCGCCCTCCCACCCGCAGCCGGCACCGAGGCGACAGCGACACCTGCCCCTGGCGCGCTCCCCGCTACCGCCGCGGACGCGCCACCTCCTACAGACGCGCCGAACCCCTCGCCCGCTGCCACAACTGACAGTGCACCTAAGACGAGCACCTACGTCGCGCCGCCGCTACAGCGAGAGGCAGCACCCGGGCCCCCGCCGGCGCCTCCGCAGGAGGCCTTCACGGCACCGGAGCAGGACGAAGCCGCGCCGGTACCGCCGCACGGCCTGTTCGTCCTGGGACTGACCGGGCTGGCCGCCGCCGGGCTGGCCACCGAGCTCACCCGGCGACGCCACCGGCAACAGCACACCCGCCGCCCCGGCCACCGCATCGCCCTACCCGCCCCGGCCTCCCCCGCCGCGACCGCCGAACACGCCCTGCGTGCGGCGACCGAGCCGAACGTGTCCGGGCCGGACCTGGGGCAGGTGCTACGACGCCTGGAGACCCGCTGCTTCGCGGACCAACGGGACCTTCCTCGGCTGGGCGCCCTCACCCTCACCCCGCACGACCTCACGCTGCACCTGGTCGAGGACGAGGCCGACCCCCTGCCCCCGTTCACCCCCGCCGGCCCCAGAACATGGACCGCAACGACCGGTGACCTGCTCGCCGACCAGCTGCCCATCGACCCGTCCGGGTGCGACCCCTACCCCGCCCTGGTCACCCTCGGCCACACCGCCCAGGGCACCCTGCTGCTGAACCTCGAAGCCGCCGGAACCCTCACCCTCACCGGAGACCCCACCGCCGCCGACAACGCCCTGCGCGCCCTGGTCGCCGAACTGGCGACCTCACCCCTGGTCCGGCGCACCGCCCTGATCACCGACAGCCGCTTCACCGACTTCGCCGCCACCTTCGACCCGGGCCGAGTCCACGCCGATCGCCACCCTGACGACCGCCTCGCCACCCACCTAGCCGCCGTCGCGAAACTGCTGCGCGACGGCCAGCTCGACGACGTCCTGCAAGCCCGCTCCGACCGCGTCCTGGAAGACACCTGGATCCCCGTCCTGCACGTCCACGACAGCACGACCCCCTGCCCTCCGTGGAGCGGCGCCACCCTCCTCACCCGCGCCGCAGCACAGGACGCCTGGACTCTCGACGTTCAAGGCGACGGCAGCGGGCAGCTGCAACCGCTGAACCTCACGGTCACCGTCCAGCAACTCACTCTCGACGACGCCCTCCGCGTCCTGGAAGCACTGCAAGCGGCCACACCGGCGACAGCCGAGCCAGCCGTCCGAGACGACGTGGTTGACCTCGCGACCGACCTAGCAGCCATTCACGACCAGCTCGCGGCCGAAACCAACACTCAAGAACTGGACCGCAGCGGCGCCGGCACGGTGCGCATCAACATCCTGGGCCCCATCACCGTGGACGGCCTGGCCCAGCCCACACCGCCGCTGAGCCCCCGCACCCTGGAGCTGCTGACCTACCTGGCCCTGCACGGCCCCGCCACCGGCCCCGACCTCGACGAAGCCCTCTGGAACGGACGACGCGTCGAGACCGCCACCCGCAACGCCCTGCTGTACCGGGCACGGCAACGACTCGGCGAAAACATCCTCCCGCTGCTGGGACCCGACGGCCTCTACCGCCTCGGACCTCACGTCGCCACCGACTGGGCACAGTTCCAAACCCTCACCCTCGACGCCCTCAGGCACGACACCGACCGCGACACGCTCGAGCAGCGCCTTTCAGCGGCACTCGACCTCGTGCGCGACCGGCCCTTTCGCGGCATCTCCCCTACCGCCTATGCCTGGGCCGACCACGACATCGCAACTATCACCGCTGCCATAGCCGACGTCGCCCACGTCCTCGCCACTACCCGCACCCATACCGGCGACCATCACGGTGCCCTCACCGCCGCCACTCACGGCCTCCTCGCAGAGCCCTACAACGACCAGCTCCAAGTCGACGCTCTGGAAGCAAGCACCAAGATCGGTCGGCCCGATGAGATCAAGGCGCTCTCGACGCGCTTCGCCGAACGTTCAGCCGACCTCTATTCAGAAACATGACATTCCTCGCCTCCTGCACTCCGGTAGAGAGTGCGCCCGGATCGCGCTCACTCGTGCTCTCCAGGGGGTCGACCGAGAAGATGTTGCTTCCCCTAGCCTGCCGTGCGCTCTTCCAGTACCGTGCCCGTACCACGCCATGGCCGGAGGATGCCGCTCGTGAAGATAACGTCACTAAAGATTACGAACTTCAAAGCGATCAGACACTTCGAAATCAGCGACCTCGGCCCGATGGTCGTCATCGCCGGTCCGAATGGGTCAGGAAAGAGTTGCATCCTGGATGCCATTCGTTTATTGAAAGTGCGGGTCGGCAGTTCAACTGCTCAAGACCTGCAGCTGTGGCTCGGCGAACTGCAGATCGCTCCGGACTCTCGCCATGGTGATCGCTCACTCTACCGAGATCCAACTGAACCCTTCACGATCGAAGCAGTCTTGGAGGTGGAAGACACCGAAGTTGAATACCTACGCCAGAACGCCAAGGACCTCCTAGCCGCGCGCGTTTGGCAGGAGGTCTTCACGAATCCTGAGTATTACGGGCAGCCCCCGCAGGCCCTAGCGATCCAGTTTCCGCAGTTCGTTCCGATCGTCGAGGCTCGCGTAGCGGAGCACCTCGGTACGCTTGCCTTCGAAGGCACCGACACAAGGCAGTACGCGACCGGCCTCTCGCAGCGTATCGGCGAGCCTCCAAGTATCGTAAGCGATCCGATTATACAATTGCTTTTCCGAACCTACAGGCCCGAGCATGTCGGCACTATCGAATATTTCGGTGCGACACGCGCCTATGCCCGCGAGACCTTAAGCGGCGTTCATGTCGGCGAGCCTGCCAGACAAGACCCACGCGCCGGTCAAGGAGTGGTGAATTGGCAAGCGAAGCTTGGCAATGTAAAAAGCGAACTTGCGAATAGTTACGTACGCGCACTAATCCGAGGACAGGCGGTCGGAGAGTCTGCGGCTTCGCCCCTAGATGCCACAATGAAAGATCTGTTCTCGACCTTCTTCCCCGACAAGACCTACCTAGGCGTCGTCGCGACCCCGGACGGGTTCCTTGAATATCCGGTACGACTCCGATCTGGCGAGATTCACGATATCAACGAGCTGAGTGCCGGCGAGAAGGAGATCGTCTACGGCTATCTGCGGCTTCGTTCTGCCGCCCTCGCGCGCTCAATAATCTTGATGGACGAGCCCGAACTGCACCTTAATCCTGCGCTCCTGTACGGACTCGCAGAGTTTTATCACAGGAACCTAGTTCAACCGGGCAACAATCAGATGTGGCTGGTCACGCATTCCGACGCCATTCTACGCCGAGTTGCGCTGGAGCCCGCATACTCGGTAATACACCTCCAGCCAGCGACACTACAAGAAGTTCCGGAGAACCAGGCGCAGCCCGTCAACAGCAGTGACGCCATCGAACGAGTACTCCTGGATCTCATCGGGGACCTCGCATATTATCGTCCGCGCGGGAAAGTGGTGCTCTTCGAGGGTGGAGGAGACACTGATTTCGACGTCGAGATGACTAGAAGACTTTTCCCCAGCGTTGCAAAGATGGCTAATTTCGTTAGTGGAGGCGGCAAGCGTCGAGTCAGCGATCTCTACGAAGTGCTCGACAAGGCCGCTCAAGCGGGCGCTCTGGACACGTCCTTTTTCGCCGTCACCGATAGGGATTCGGGCGCGAGAGCCACGGAACAGCAACGTGCGGTGACCCGGCTCCGAACTTGGGATCGCTACCATATCGAAAATTACCTATTGGAACCTCTTTTCATCGCCGCGGAGGTCCGTGCAACTCAGCTCAAGTCCACGATGACCCCTGAGGAAGCAGAAAGTGTGCTCAAAGACTGCGCTCGCGAACTTATAACAGAACTTGTCAGCGCGCGTTTGATAGCGGCGATCGACAGCGAATTGCGCGGGTGCGTAACTATCGGCGCGGAGAAGCGCGGCGCCAACTCAGTGGACCGTTTGCGACCCTCCGTCACAGCAACGCTCGAGCGTCTAGACGCAGCAAGCAAGAGGATTGGCGATACTGCCTATTTGCAACAGATTGCGGACGCGGAGCGTGAAAAATTGCAGAGCGCTGTGGACGAGGATCGCTGGAACGCAGAGTTTCCAGGTAGGCGCATCATCAAATTGTTCGTAAGCCGCACGCTTGGCGGCAAAGCCGATTACGAAGGGTTTCGGAACCGAGTCATAGCGCGCATGGCAGACGCTGCGTATCAGCCAACAGGTATGCGCTCGGTGCTCGTCGATGATTTCGGTCTGACTGACGAAACGGTGCAGGCAGCCGGCCCGGCGACCGTGTCGACCGGAGGGGAGCCCGTCGAGATCCATCCGGAAGCTTGATCGTCCAAAGCGAGGATCGTGCTCAAAGATTGCGACGCGAGTCAGTAGGCATGATCTAAAGCGATGAGGATCGACGCCATCTACACGGAATGGCGTTTAAAACCCTAGCGAACGGACTGTTCGCCCGTGGGCATGCCATCCTTCAGAACGACCGTGCTCCAGCCGATCCGTCGCGCTGCGCATGCACAAGTGGAGCGATTGCGTTGTACCGCAAGTCCATGGCTACCCGCGCCGCGCGGCTGGTTCAGCAGCGAGATCTGGGCTACCCCAAGGCTGTCGGCGCTCAGTAGCGACTTGGCGTCTCTCGTCGAGTTGGCCTACCCGCTAGCCCGGCCGTCTTACGCGTTAGTGGTGCCACACGGCGGTATTGGGGTTCGCGTCAGGTGAGCCCGCTCTCCGGAGAGGCACCGCTCGTGGTCACGTTCCTCGGTTCAGTCCCAACAGGTCGATCCTTGGCGGAGGACCCGGGGGTGACGTCGAACCAGTCGGGCCTCCCGGGTCTGGCGGTTGTGCGTGAGGTGGTCGGCGCGCTATTGACGTGGGGGCTGGTGGCCTGCGTCGCGGGGCTGGTGGTCTCGGTGATCGTGTGGGCGCTGGCCTCGCGGCAGGGCAACTACGCCGCGTCCTCCAATGGGAAGAACGGGGTGCTGATCGCGGCCGGTGGGGCGCTGCTGATCGGTGGAGCGAATGCGATCGTGGCGTTCTTT
This sequence comes from Cellulomonas endophytica, assembly GCF_004123805.1. Taxonomy (GTDB): domain Bacteria; phylum Actinomycetota; class Actinomycetes; order Actinomycetales; family Cellulomonadaceae; genus Cellulomonas; species Cellulomonas endophytica. Next base: position 60,929 of record NZ_RWJX01000012.1, read on the forward strand.
TCCACTATGGGCTCGCGGATCTGAGCGCATGTCCGTCTCCGCGATCGATCCGTGCGTCGGCCCGATCGGGTTGGCCTGCGACGCGCTGACCGGTGTCCAGGGCGCGGCGTCGGACTACGTGCTGTCCGGTCTGGGGTCGGCGTTCTTGACGGGCGCCGCTCAGCTCGGTCAGTTGGCCCTGGCCGCATTGGATGCGACCACGACGGTGGACCTGTCGGTGGGATGGTTCCGGGCGAACGTGTCGGTGCTGACGGCGGTGGCGTTGCCGGTACTAGTCGGGCTGTTCGTGGTGCAGGTGTTCACCTCGGTCCTGCGGCGCGAGCCCGGCGGCCTGGCCAGGGCACTCGTCGGTGTGGCGAAGGCGACGCTCGGTTGCGCACTCGCGCAGGCCGTGACGCAGCTGGCCCTGGTCGCGGTGGACGGGATCTGCGAGTTCATCGCCGCCCGCGCCGGCATGACGGTCGCGGCGGCGGCGGCGCAGTTCTTCGCCTTCGGCGCGTTGACGTCGGTGTCGCCGGCGTTGCAGCTGCTGCTGGGGTTCGTGCTGCAGGTCGGGTTCTTGCTGCTGTGGGGGGTGCTGCTCTTCCGCAAGGCAGCCCTGCTCGTGGTGGCGGTGTTCGCGCCGATCGCGTTCGCGGGGTCCGCGTGGGACGCCACCCGGGCCTGGACGCGCCGGTGGATCGAGGTCGTGGCGGCGTTGGTGTTCTGCAAGCTCGTCGTCGTCGTGGTCTTCGTCGTCGGCGCCTCCGCCTTCACCCGCGTCTCCCCCGCCACGACCGACACCGGACCTGCTGCCCCGGGTAGCGCCGATACAGCGGTCGGGGCGTTGTCGGACGTGCTGGTGGGGGTGCTGCTGCTGGCGATCGCGGTGTGGGCGCCGTGGCTGACGTTCAAGTTCGTGCACTGGTCCGGGGTCGAGGCCGCCGCGATCATGACCGGTGCCGTCGCGGCGAACCCGATCAACCGCACCGCAAGGAGCGCGGCCACGACGGTGCGCTACGCGGCGCAGCAAGCCGTCATGTCCCAGGTCCTCGCTGGCGCCGGCAGCAAGCTGAAGCCTCCCCCCGCCGGCGCCACTGCCCCGCCTCGGCCGGCCGTAGCCGTCAGCACGCCACCCGCGCGGCCGGCTCGTCCTGGTGGCTCCTCGTGAGCGCGCCGGCGGGCAGGGTAGAGCCGGTGGTGTCGGCGCAGTTCGGGCGGCTACAGCACGGCGGAGTCCTGCTCGGGCTGCACCCGGCCCAGCTGGTCCTGGTCGCGACCGGACTCGTCGTCGCGGTCACCGGGGTCTACACCGCCGGCCCGACAGGTCTGGCGGTGGGAGCGCCCGTGTGGCTGACGCTGCTGGTCGCGGGGCTCGGCAGCGTGCGGGGCCGCCCGGTAGTGGCGTGGGTGCCGCTGCTGGCGACGTGGTCGGTGCGGCGCCTGACCGGCGCCACCACGGCTGTCACCTCCGTGCGCGACCGCACCCCTGCGCGCCTCGTCCTGCCGGGGTTGGGACGGCTCGAGGTTCAGCCCTGCCCAGCTCTGAAGGCGGTGCTGGTGGTCGATCGGGCGGCGGGGACGTGGACGGCGGTGCTGGCGCTGGAGCCGGCCGGGTTCGTGCTGGCGTCGCCGATTGAGCAGGTGCAGGCGGTGCAGGGCTGGGACCGGGTGCTGGGTGGCTTGTGTCGGCAGCCCGGAGTGGCCCGAGCTCAACTGCTGGTCCGTTCGAGGTCCGGGGGGTTGGCGCCGGCGCGGGCGTGGTGGCGCCAGCACACGACGACCGGTCCGGCCGCCGTTCTGGCCGACCTGCTCGACACGGCGTTCACCGACTCGGTGCGGCGCGAGCACCTGCTGGCCGTCGCCCTGCGCCCGCCCCGCGCCCGCAACCGGGCACTGCGGGTCGAGGCCTCCGGGCAGCAGCTAACCGGCGTCACCGACGCCCTGTCCGCTGCCGGGCTGCAGCCGGGTGCGTGGCTGGACGCGCCGGCTCTGGCCGCCGTCGTGGCCGCGGGGTACGACCCATCGGTTCAGGCGGCCCGGCTGGAGGACGTCGCGCCGACGGGCGTGGCCGAGACGTGGAGCGCCCTGCGGACGGAGGGGGCGGTGCACGCGACGTTCTGGGTCGCCGAGTGGCCCCGGGCCGCGGTGCATGCCGCGTTCTTGCAGCCGCTGCTGCTGGGTGAGGAGCCGGGCCGGTCGTGGTCGCTGATCGTCGAACCCATTCCCACCGGCCGTGCCCTGCGGGACATCCGCCGTGCCAAGGCCGAGCACGCCGCCGACGCGGTTCAGCGGCAACGGTGGGGGCAGATCGAGGACGCCTCGGTCACGGCGGAGGTGGCGGATCTGGCGCAGCGGGAGGCCGAGCTCGTCGCCGGACACGGCGACCTGCGCTTCACCGGCCTGCTCACTCTTACTGCCCCGACCGAGGAGGTCCTGGCTGCCCGGTGCGCGGCCGCGCAGACGGCGGCTGCGGCGTCGATGTGCGAGCTGCGGCGCCTGGTCGGGCAGCAAGGACTGGCCCATGCCGCGGCCGCCCTGCCCCTGGCCCGGGGTGTCCTGTGACCGCCTCGACCCCGTTCCGCACCCGGCCCGGGCGGTACCTCGCCGGGCCGGCGCTGCGGCTGCCCGCCCATCGGGCGTCCTCGGCGACCTTGGCCGGCGCCTACCCGTTCCTGGCACCCCCCGCGCAGACCGAGGGGGTGCCGGTGGGGACGGACGCGTTGACCGGGGAGGTGTTCTGTTTCGACCCCTGGGCCCTGTACGCCACCGGTGCCCTCACCAACCCGAACGTCGCGCTCGCTGGGGTGATTGGGCACGGCAAGTCCACCTTGGCCAAGTCCTTGGCCTTCCGCTCGATCGCGGCGGGTCGGTCGGTGTTCGTGCCTGGCGACCCCAAGGGCGAATGGGCCCCTCTGGCCGCGGCCGTCGGCGGGATTGTCGTCCGTCTTGGCCCCGGCCACTCCACCCGCCTGAATCCCCTCGACCTGCCCACGGCAGCCGCCCTGCCTGCTACCGGTGCCCCCTCGTCGACGGGGGCGGCGGTGGCGGGGCGGGCGCAGCTGGTTGCGGCGATCGCCTCGGTCCTGCTGCACCGCGGCCTGACGCCGGCCGAGCACGCCGCCCTCGACGCCGCCCTCACCACCACCGTGGCCGCCCACTCGGTGCCGGTGCTGGGGCATGTCGTCGACGCCCTCACCACCCCCGATTCGACCCTCGCATCGGCCGACGGGGTTCCGGTTGGGGAACGGGCGGCGGATGGGCGGGACCTGGGGCACGCGCTGCGGCGCCTGGTCCGGGGGGACCTGACCGGCATGTTCGACGCCCCCACCACCCACCCCATCCCGGCCGGTGCAGTGATGGTGGTGCTGGACCTGTCCGCGCTCGGCTCGCACGACGAAGCCCTCACCGTGGCCATGACCGTCGGTGCCGCCTGGGTCGAGGCCGCCCTGGTCGGGTCGGTGGGCAAGCGGTGGGTGATCTACGACGAGGCCTGGCGGGTCCTGGCTCAACCGGCGCTGCTGCGGCGGATGCAGGGGCAGTGGAAGCTGGCCCGCGCCTACGGCGCCGCGCACCTGCTGATCCTGCACCGCCTGTCCGATCTGGACGCCGTCGGCCCCACCGGCTCGGCCACCCGCGCCCTGGCCGAGGGGCTGCTGGCGGACTGCTCGACGCGGGTGGTGTACCGGCAGGAGAGCGACCAGGTCACCGCCACTGCCACTGCCTTGGGGCTGACTGGACCGGAGCGGGACCTGGTCGCGGTGCTGCCGCGCGGGACCGGGCTGTGGAAGCTGCCCGGCCGCACCCACGTCGTGCACCACCGCCTGCACCCGGCCGAGCTCGCCCTCGTCGACACCGACACCGCCATGCGCGACACCATTCCGGACCCCGCTCTCGACGGGCTCGCGACCGACAGCGGCGGGGGTGGGGCGTGATGGACGAGGTGCTGCGCCTGGCCGAACGCTCCACGATCGGTGCGCTGATCCTGCACCCGGCGGCCCTGGCGCAGGTGCGGCGCTGGTTACGAGCCTCAGACTTCTGCGACGCATGGCACGCCGGCGCCTACACCGTCCTGCTCGAGCGCCACACCGCCGGTACCCCGATCGACACGGGCACGATTGGGGCCGCGCTGATCGAGCGCGGCGGCACGGCACACCAGCACCTGACCGCAATCGCGGACGCCATCCACGTGCTCCCCCACTCCCAGCACGGGCTGGCGTACGCGCGGATGGTCGCCGACACCGGCATGCGCCGGGAGATCACCGGGCTGGGCGTTCTGCTCGAAGCCGCCGCGCTACAGTCCGCGCTCGAGCAGCACCCCCGCCCCATGACCGCGGTGTGCGACGTCGTCGACGCGGGGCTGGACGCCGTCGCCCACCGCTCGCAGCTGTCCGAGCTCACCGGCCGACACCCCCGACCCCAACCTTCGCAGGAGCCGGTGGCGGTGCTGGCGGCGCGGCTAGGGGCGGACAAGTACCTGCGCGCCCACCCCACCCGCGACACCGCCCTGGAGAGCGAGCACGTCGCGGCCCTGCTCGGCGCCCTGCTCGACCGACCCCCCGACCTGCCCCGGGTCACCGCCTGGTGGACGCCGCAGCGGATCGCGCACCCCGGGTGGCGGGCCGTCTACGCCACGATCCTGGACCTGGCCGACCGCCACGAACCGGTCGACCCCCTCACCGTCGCATGGGCGCTACGCACCACCACCCACCACCGGCTTCCGGCACCGAGCACGGCGCAGGTGCTGGCCGCCGTTGAGCAGGGACGGTGGCAGAGCACCACCACCCTGATCCGGGCCGTCGCCGGGGACCAGCTGCGCGCCATGACCGAACGCGGCTCCACCGCCTGGGCCACCGCCGCAGCCAACCCCGGCGTCCACGTTATCGACCTGACCGACCTCGGCCACACCCTCACCACCGCCCTGCGCATCACCGCCACCGCCCTCCAGCCGGCCGCCCCCGCTGCCAACGTCGCGACCGTGGCGCCGGTCGTCCGGCTCAACGCCCGCGAAGCCGTCCTCCGGTGAGCACCCCACGCGCGCCGCGACCGCCCCAGGCCGGCGGCCTGGACCTGACCACCCTGGCCTTGCAGGGCGGCGGGGCACTGTTCGCGGTCGGGTGCCTGCTGTGGGCCGGCGCCGCCACCGCCGCCACCCTCACCGGGAACCCCACACCGCAAGGCACACCCGTGGACGCCTTGCGCGCCCTCGCCCACCCTCAAGCGCCGGCCCTGGCGTGGCCGCACCCGGAGCAACTGCCCGGCCCGGTCGCCTACTGGGCCGCGACGCTCCTAGTCCTATGCGTCACGGCCGTCTTGGTGGTGGCGGCTATGTGGGTGTGGCGGCGGGGGCGGCGCACCGGGGACCGGCGCCTGGACGCCATCCGCTCCCTGCCCGGCATGGCCACCCCCCACGAAATCCACGCCGCCGCCGGCACACCGGCCCTGCGCCGCAAAGCGGCCATCGTCCGCCCCTCCACGACCGCCACGACCGCACCCGAGGAGGTCGGGTACCGGTTGGGGCAGCTGCGCGGGCGGGACCTGTGGTGCACCGTCGAAGACTCCGCCCTCCTGGTCGGGCCACCACGCATGGGCAAGGGCCTGCACCTGGTCATCCCCTGGGTCCTGGACGCCCCCGGCCCCGTCGTGACCACCTCCACCCGCCCCGACACCCTCACCCTGACCCTCGCGCACCGGCAACGACGCGGACCAGTCGCGATCTTCGACCCCCAACGCCTGGCCGGACTCCCCCACGGCCTGGCCTGGTCCCCCGTCCGCGGCTGCGAGCAACCCCGCACCGCCCTGGTCCGCGCCCGCGGCCTGGCCGCCGGCGCCGGGTTCGGGCGCACCGTCTCCGACGCCGACTTCTGGGCCGGGCAAACCGAAACCGCGCTGCGGTGCCTGCTGCACGCCGCCGCCCTGGACGGACGCGGCCCCCTCGACCTGTACCGGTGGTCCCTCAACCCCGTCCTGGCCACCGACGCCGTCACTGTCCTGAACCGCACCCCCTCCGCCGACGGGTGGGCCGACGCCCTCGAGGCGACCATCCACTCCGACCCCCGCACCCGCGACTCCATCTGGCTCGGCGTACGCCAAGCCCTCGCCGCCCTGGCCGACCCCGACGTCCTGACCGCCGTCGACCCCGCCCCCGGCCACGAGTTCGACCCCACCACCTTCCTCGCCCAATCCGGGACGCTCTACCTGCTGGCCGCAGCGGTCACCTCCGCCTCCTGCGCACCACTGCTGGCCGCGTTCGTCGAAGACATCACCGAGACCGCCCGCGCCCTCGCGGCACGCTCCCCCGGCAACCGTCTCGACCCGCCCCTGCTGCTCGCGCTGGACGAGATCGCCAACCTCACCCCCCTGCCCTCCCTGCCCTCCCTCATGGCCGAAGGCGGCGGCACCGGCATCACCACACTGGCCGTCCTGCAATCCCTGGCCCAGGCCCGCGCCCGCTGGGGCGAACACCAAGCCGACGCGATCTGGGACGCCGCCACCGTCAAGCTCGTCCTGGGCGGCCTGGCCAAATACCGCGACCTGGACGACGTCGCCCGCCTCCTCGGCGAGATCGACGAGACCACCACCACCCGCAGCACCGGCGCCGGCGGCGACCGGTCCACCTCCACCTCCCTGCGGACCGTGCCCGTGCTACCGGCCTCGCACCTGCGGACCCTGCCCTTCGGCACCGGCGTCCTGCTCCTACGCCAGACCCGCCCAGCCGTCATCGACCTGCACCCCTGGACTACCCGACCTGACGCAGCCGACCTCGTCGCGCACCGCACCCAGCTCGAGCACGAAGCCCTCGCAACCCGAGAGGAGGGCCGATGATCAAGAGCACCCTGGCCGCGCTCGGAGCCCTCTGCGTGCCCGTCCTGGCCGTCCTGACCGCCCTGTCCGTCGGCACCACCGCCACCGCCTGCCTGACCACCGCCGCCAGCGGCAGCTACCTCACCGACACCGCACCCGTCCCCGCTCATGCTCGAGCGTGGGTCGCGGCGACCAAGGCCGCATGCCCGGACCTGCCCGAGGCGTGGATCGCCGCAATCATGGCGCAGGAGTCCGGGTTCCGGCCGGACGCCCACGCCGAGGACCGCAACGGCGGCACTTGGGGCCTGTTCCAGCTCAACGCCTCCGTCTGGGCCGGCGCCTACGGGCACCCCTGGTCCGCCGACCTGAACCGCAACGGCACCTGGGACGTCAAAGACGGCGACCTCCACGCCACCACCGCCGGCACCTACCTCTGCGACCGACTCGACGGGGTCCGGCGCATCCGCCAGCAGCACCCCGACTGGGCCGCCGCCTCGATCCCGGAGCTGGACGCGCTGATCATCGCCCACAACGCCGGCGAATCCCGCCTGCGCACCTACCCCACCATCCCCGCCATCACGGCCCGCTTCATCGTCACCGTCAACGAGCGCACCGCGCAGTGGGCCGCACCCACCGGAGACCAGGTCGAACCCCAAGACCTGCCCGCGCCGACACCGACACCGTCGCCGCCAGCGCCCACACCCAGCAGCGGGTGCGTGCCCGGGCTCGGCACCAGCGGTCCGGGGGTGCCGGTGCCGGTCGGGGCACCGGACGAAGTCACCCGGGCCGTGCAGACCGCCCTGTCCTACGTCGGCGCCACCTCCGGATGGGCCGGGCTGTGCGACCGGCTCGCATGCCGCGCCTGGGGCTACGCCACCTCCGGCTACCCCACCGCCGCCACCCACTGGGCCACCATGAGAGCCGACGGACACGCCCACCCCGCCAACCCCTGCCCACCACTCGGTTCCTTCGTCTTCTTCGACACCGGGCGACCCGCCGGACACGTCTCCGTCGTCGTGCACGCCGACCCCGGCTGCGACCCGGCCAAGACCCAGGTCACCACCAACGAGTTCTACGACCACGCCACCGGGAACCACGGCGGCGTCTACCTCGTCACGCTCGCCCAGCTCGACACCCTCTACTCCCGCACCGGCACCGGCTACCTCGGCTGGTCCACTCCAGTCTGCGCCGGCCAACGCCTCCCCTAAACGGTCCGCTCGCTGCCTCCCGGACGCTCGAGGCGCGGCGGAAGGGGATTTAGGACTGAGGACCTGGTCACTGGCCCTGCCGATGCCCGACCACACTGCGCGTCGATCCGACGAGGGTGAAATGCGGACAACAGGCCCGGGTCGTGTCACAGGCGGCGCCTACGGTGGGCGCGCTCGCACCACCATCAAAGGAAACGCCGTGACTGCCTCCTACCCGCCGCCACCACCGCCCGCCCGGGCCACCTCCACGCCGACGCCGTCCCGGCCCGGCTCCCCGGGGTTGGTGCTGCGGCTGCTCGGTGCCGGGCTCGCGGCGCTGGTCCTGCTGCTGGTGGCGCTGTCCGGGATCGGGAACCTGCTGGTCCTGCTCGGCCTGGCCACCGCCGTCACCGCGCTGGTACAGCTGCTGGTGCGCCGGCCGCTGCGCCGCCACGGACGACGCGCCTCGCTCGCCCTGACCGGCGGCGCCCTGGTCCTGCTCCTCGCCGGCGGCGCCCTGGCCGCACCACCAAACCCGGGCAGCGACCCCACGGCGGTGGCCGCACCGACGACCAGCACCACCCCCGTCCCTGTGCCGTCGCCGACGGCGGAGGAGGTCGCTGACCCCGACGCGGACGAGCTGAACGCCGCCGCCGCGGCCGCGCTGCCCGCGCCGGAGGTCGCCCCGGCCGTGGATGCCGACGCCACCGTCGCCAGCGCGGCCGGGCAGGGCGCGCTGAGGGCGCTCGGCCTGCTCGAGGTCAAGGGCCGGGCGCCGACCACCGGGTACGACCGCGACCAGTTCGGGTACCGGGCCGTCGACCTGGACCGCAACGGCTGCGACACCCGCAACGACATCCTGCGCCGCGACCTCACCACCGCCACCCTCGAGGCCGGGACCGGCGACTGCGTCGTGCTGACCGGGACCCTGGCCGACCCCTACTCCGGCACCACGATCGCCTTCACCCACGGCGCGAACACCTCCAACGACGTGCAGATCGATCACGTCGTGGCCCTGTCCGACGCCTGGCAGAAGGGCGCCCAGACCTGGGACACGAGCACGAAGCAGCAGTTCGGGAACGACCCGCTGAACCTGCTCGCCGTGTCCGGGCCGCTGAACACGCAGAAGGGCGACGGCGACGCCGCCACCTGGCTGCCCCCGAACAAGAGCTACCGCTGCCAGTACGTCGCGCGGCAGATCGCCGTGAAGTACACCTACGGGCTCTGGGTCACCGACGCCGAACGCGCCGCCATGGCCGCCATCCTGGCGACCTGCCCCGACCAGACCCTGCCCGACGGCACCACCCTGCCCCCCGCCCCGGCCCCGGCTGCCGCCGCTGAGCCCGAGCCAGCGCCAATCGTGGTGGCCGATCCCGCACCCGAAGCTCCGGCACCGGTCGCACCCTCCCCGGCAGCCCCTGCCGCACCGGCACCGGCCCCGGCACCTACCGCACCGGAGCCGGCTCCGGCGGTCGTGGTGTACGCCAACTGCGACGCGGTCCGCGCCGCCGGCGCCGCACCCCTGTACGCCGGGCAGCCGGGCTACTCCACCAAGCTCGACCGCGACCAGGACGGCGTCGCCTGCGAATAGCACCGCACGGTCCAGGCACGGGCCCGAACACCGACCCCTCGCGCCGAGCCCCGGCGCCTCGTCCCGAATGAGGAGCCCGCCGCGGCACACCGCAGCGCGTCGACGCCGCCGCTGCCCGGTTCACCGCATGCTCGGCGACAATCGGTGTACGAGGGACCAGATGCTCTCGACCTCGCTGCCGTAACCGGTGTTCGGAGCGCGGTCGTACCAGTCGTACCGCGCGTCCCGCCCTACCACAGCGAGACCGCGCGGCAGACACACCGTCTCCGAGACGTCGTCGTCGCTGCCGCGGTGCGGACCTCTCCATGGGCGGGACCGCCCAGCAGCAGCGCGTACACCGACATGACCCGCACCCTGCCCCGTGCAAGTTCCCTCCTGCCCGCCGTCGTCCACAGCCGCCGGCACTCCGCAAGCCCGAGGACGCGCTGCGTCGAGTGCTAGCGGTCGCGGTGGGCGCCGGGGCGGCAACCGGTCCGCGCGGTCCACTCCGACAGGCGTGCGCTGGTGTGGGCGAAGCGCTCGTGCCACCCCAGCGGGGCATCGGCGGCGGAGGTGCGAGCGAACGCCCCGAGCCAGGCCAGGTGCAGCGCGGACAGCTCCTCGACCAGCTCAGGGTGGGCAGGCCAGCAGTCCGGCACGACACGGTGGTCCAGCCGGTACCGCCCCGCCAGCCACCCCACCCACGTCACCAGCTCCCGCACCGCCTCCTGCTCGGCCACCGGGTTGAGGGCGGACCAGACGAACGGCACGGCCAGCGCCGTCGGCTGCGCGACCGGGTAGTCCAGCTCCCGCCACCCCGGCGCCAGGACAGGCAACTGCTGCCTCATCGAGCACCCACCCCCGCGACCGTCGGCCCTGCCGGTTGGGGCGTCAGCCACGAGTAGGCGGAGGAGTTCGGACGCTCGTCGCGCTGGGCCGCCTCAGCACTGATCGCGCCGAGCCATGCCTGCCGGTCGGTGAGGTCAGTCGGCTCGGCGCCGTATTGCTGCACCCAGGGGGGCGACCCCGCCAGCGCGGCCTGCGTCACCGCGGCGGTGCGCGCGCTGATCAAGTTCCGCACCTGGCCGAGCATGTCTGCGCCGGCCTGGTCGAGGAAGGCGTCTGCTGGTGCGGTCGGGATGTCGCGGGGGTCCTCTCCGGTGCGGTGCAGCAGGTGCATGGCCGCCGCGGTCAACGCAGGTACGGGGTCCTCCTGCTCGCAGTCCAGCTCCCGCATCATGCCTGCCACGGTGGTAGCGGTGTCGGGGTTGACGGTCGCCAGCCGGTCCAGGGTCGCGAAGAGCCGGCCCACGTCCGGGGACAGCCGCACCGCCCCCAGCTGCTGCTCGCTCATCCCGGCGTCGGTCAAGGCCTCAGTCCACCGGGCAGCAGAGGCATCGGCCAGCAGGGTCTGCTCGATTGGACGCAGCCGGGCCAATGACTCCGCGTAGTCGAGCCGGTCGGCGATGGTCTGCGTCGCGGACCGCTCGGCACCGCTGGTGGCCAGGATGGCTTCCAGGACGGCGAAGGCATCCTGTGTGGCGTGCAGGGCGGGGGGGTCGCAGTCGGCATCGACCTCCTCCAGGGCGACATAGACGTGGTTGGCGTGCCGGCCGCGGGTGAGGGCGACGTACAAGTTCTCCCGCGTCATCCCCGGATGCGCCACCGCGTGCGCCCGAGCGACGGTGACGCCCTGCGCCCGGTGCGTCGTCACCGCGTACCCCAGGTCCACGTGCTCGCGTACGTACGCGGCCGGCACGACCACCGTCACCCCACTTTGCGATGATGGGGCTCCTGCCGCGTCCGCGTGATCGGCGCCGGCGGTGACCCGGCGCAGCGTCATCGCCCCGTCATCGGTGGCGGCGATGACGTCCCACAGGTCACCGTTGCGCACAAACCCGTGACCGCGCTCGTCAGTGACGCGCAGCCGGCGGTCGTTCTGACGGGTCAGCACGCGGTCCCCGACCCCGATGACGACCCCGTCCGAAGTGGTGACGGCCCGCGTCTGGCTGACCAGGCCCTCAGTGACGCGGTCGTTGTGCGCCCGCTGGTTGAGCGCGGCGACGGTCTTGGCGTCAGGTGCGATCAGGACCGTGGAGCGGCCGGCGTCGGTGTCGGCGGCCCAGGCGGTGTAGGCGGCCTCGAGCATCGCCTCCGGCGCACCGGAGCGGATGCGGTCGTGCTCGTCGTACACCTCGAGCACGCGCGGGTTCCCCTCCCGCAGTCCGAGCGTGGCCTGCGCCTCCCACGGGTGCACGAACCGCCACAGGGAGTTCAGGACGGGCCCGGCGTTGCGGGTGGCGAGTAGCCCGAACGCACCCCCGGCATCGACGGCCGTCAGCTGAGCATGGTCGCCGACCAGCAGCACCTTCGCACCGACCGCTGTTGCTTGGCGGGTGAGCTCGGCCAGGGTCAGCGTCCCGGCCAAGGACGCCTCGTCGACCACGACCAACTGCCCAGTCCGCAACCGCCACGCCTGGTCCTGCTCAGCAACGGCCCGCCGCGCCCAGGCCAGGTGTCGGGCCTGCTCGGGCTCGGACACCGGATCGGCGCTCTCGTCGAGCTCGCGCAGGCGCCGGCTCAGGGCGGCGCGTGCGTGGGCACCGGCGCCGCTGGACTCGTAGATCCACTTGGAGGTGTTCTCACACGCCACGCCCAGTGCGCCGGCGAGGGTGGCGGCTGCGGAGGCGGACGGAGCCAACCCGATCAGCGAGCCCGGCCCGTACTCGGCCTCCCAGGCCCTGCGCACGGCGAGCAGGGTGGTGGTCTTCCCCGACCCTGCAGGCCCGACCAACACCTCCAGACGCCGTGCAGAGGAAGCGATCACGCAGACAGCGGCAGCCTGATCCGGTGCCAACTCCGCGCTGCCGCCCTCGCACGCCTCCGCTGGTGCCGCTGCGGCAGTCGGCGCGGTGGTGTCGGTGACGGCGGCCAACAGGCTCCGCTCGGCATCAAGGATCGTCATGTCGGTAAAGCGATCCTCGGCGGGACGGTCGAACACTGATCCGCCCTCAGGGCGGCTGGACCGGCCCGCGGCGATCAAGACGGCCGGCGCCTCCACACTGATGCACTTGACCAGGACCGCGTCGGCGATGCGATCCAGCAACACCACCCGGTCCGCCGGGCTGCGCATTGTCAAAGGCACGCTGACGCGGGCCGCCTCGGCCAGGACGTTCCACCGCGTCCACGTCGCGCGTCGCGTCCGCACCTGCTCCTGCACCAGCTCGGCGAACTGGGCGATCACCTCCGCGCCGACGCCGTCCGCCGTCACCGCGTCTACCCGCGACTGGTGAATGGCCCGCGCCGTGAGCTCCTCCGGGGAAGCCCCGGTGACCTGGCTGGCGCGCTCGCGCCACCGCTGCACCAGCTCTCGCAGCGGCAGCACCTTCTTCGGCGGACGAGTCGCGCGAGTTGCGACCTGCCGCATCCGCGTCACCTCCACCCGGTCCGGCAGACGACCCCGCTCAGCCGCGAAACGCGCCACCGACTCCGTCATCGCGGCATCGATCTGCGACGAGCGCGCCGAGAAGACGCGCAGCAGGCCGTCCTCCATGCCGTCGATCTCGAACGCTGGAGAACGTCGAGCACCTCGACCCCGCCACCCCCATCGGACCGGCAGCCGACGGCTGACCTCGTCCACCAGCAACGCGTCGTACACCTGCGACACCGTCACCACCGCGTGATGCAACGCTCTCGAATCGACCGACCGCCACGCCCCGTCTAGGCCCTGCACCTTGTTGGACAGCACCACGTGGGTGTGCAGGTTCGGATCCCCTGCTCGGGAGTCCCAGTGATCGAAGGCGGCCGCCACCGAACCGCGCGTGCGCTCCTGCCGGCAACCACCGTGCCCAGTCCGCGTCAGCAGTACACGGTCCTCCAGCAGCGTCATAGCCTGCTCAACCGCCGCACGGTGCGCGTCTAGGACCGCGACCTGCACATCGCGGTCGCCGACCGCCCACAGAGTCGCCACCGACTTCAACACGGTGAAGGACAGGTCGAAGCCGGCGACCGAGTGCGGCATCACCCGCGATTGCTCGCGATGCAGAATGCTTTCGAGCGCCGTGCTACGCGCCTCCACGCTCATGCCCGCAGGCAGTCTCGCTGCGGCCAACGACACCCGGTCGGACAGCGGCAAGGACTGCTGGAACGGCCGCCCCATCGACCAGCCTGTCACCGGATCAGCACCGCGCGCGAACAGGCGCTCCATCCCCTGCTCATCGACCAGCGCTCCAGCAGTCAGGCGAGGAGCACCCGCCACGCCGGCAGCCGCGCCCAGGCTCGCAAGGCCTGCACCCCACCAACGGCCCGGCGGATTGCCCGACTCTAGGTAGTACGTCGCCAACGACGCGCCCGCGGTTCGCGCACCGTCCGCGGTCGCGATGTGCCGCAGCAAGTACTGGTACCCCGCACCCGCGCTGAGCCGATGCATCGTCATCACCACAGCAGCGCCCGCCATGGTACGAAGACCGCACTCGCATTGAGACGCACGAGTACCTGTGGCGCAGGGCACCAGTAGGACGAGGCTCGGGAATCGAACCTGCCCGGCGAAGACTCGAGGGCCGGCTCCGACGCCGTGACCTGTTTCTCGACTCAGGGCTGTCGGCTCGTGCCACGGTCGATGCGTGCGTCGCGTTGACGCAGTCAACAGGCTCGAGCGGCCGGCGAAGTCGACTCTCCATCTCTGCGCCAGAACGTCGAGCGCCGAGAACGCACGTTATGACACAGGGCTGAGATCTCGGTGATCAGCCGCCGGTCCTCCTGCCGCCCGGTTCCCGGAAGGCCCGCCACTTCCGCCTTTCCTTCGCGAGGACGCGACCCTGCCTCAACCTCCAAGTTGCAGACACCAAGCGTGGCTTCGAGCGCCGTGTTCAGGACCTCATCCCAAGGACGTTACTGATACTCCTAAGTAACGACCAGGGCCAGCCGGGTAGTGTGATACTGAGCGAATGGGAGTCCTCGAGAGCGTTCTGCTGGCGGTCGCCGCTAACCTCGCAGGCGACGCACTCACGGGAGCTGCGAAGGCTGGCTGGCGGCGACTCAGAAGCACGCTGGTCAATCGGTCGACGAATGCACGGGCTAGTGAAGTGTGGCTCGACCGTTTCGAGGCTGAGCCGACCGAGGAGGTTGCGCGCGGCGTTGCACGCAGGTTTCACGAACTGGGACTCGACGAGGACCCTGAGGTACTGCGGTGCGCAGGTCAAATTCTGTCTCAGGTGGCTATCGGCACGGGGGCCACGAATGCGTCGATAAGTATCAACCACGGGTCGGTTGGCGGGGTTCACTACCACGGAGGTATTGCCAGCGCGCTTCAACTCACCGCTTCCGGCCTACGCAGCTTCTTGCTTACGAACGCAAGCGAGACGCCACTCACCATAACCTCAATCAACACGGTGAGGGGTGTCATGCGGCTCGATGTCCGGGAGGTCATGCCGCGGTGTCTCACGCGCGGCGAGGCTGTCTCCCTCATAGTTGAGGGTGGGCCTGGGCAAGGTGTGCCTACCGTCATCGTGCATTACGAGCTAGGCAGTGCAAGGCACAATCAGACGTTTTCACTTTAGGAGGCGACGATGGGAATCTTCGGCCGCTCGCCCCGTGGGAGACGCACCTATCCCCGATCCTACGGCGCCAGTCCTACGAAAGCGTTGAGGCGGGGTGTGAAGTTCTGGATGCCGTGCGCCTTGTCTGACGTGCCCGCCGTGTTCCTGGGCTATGCCCGCGACAACCCTCAAGGAATCGGGCAACTAGGAGGTTTGATCGCACATTATTTTGAGACGTACGGCAACGATCTTGGCGTGGTGGCCTCAGTGCCGAATGCTCCCGCCCTCTACGTGGAGTTCGTTCGAGTGGGAGCAATATCGATCCGGGCCGGCGCTCGTACTGTCGAGCACTGGCACCTGACCATCACTACCGAAGCTGTCGCCGATGGCGTCGAAGGATTGGCGAAGTGGTTCCCGCCGGACGAAGCCGACAGGGTTACCTGGACGTCCGACGCGATCGCCATCTTCGTCGGTATTCACGGCAGCGTCGAGGGAGTCGGCGGTTTGTACGACCTCCGGTAATAATCATTGTAGTGTTGGGCCCTGTCCTGAGCAGTTCAAGGCCGCGCGACGACTCTCTGCGCGTCCGCGCCTGCGGAGCGCGAAAGTACCAGGCGCGCTCGAGTCGTTGCGGGGTCACTCTGTACCGGCCCCGACGTCCAGAGCCACCGCATCGCGGGTGGTTCCCGCATGCTCGATCAGCCCGTCTAGCAACGCAGCGGGGATGTCGCGGCCTAGCGCCGGTAGTGCGAAGCTGTCGCACCAGCAAAGGCGGTCATCACCCCGTTATCGTGCCCGGCCACGTCCACGACTCGCCACCGAGCTCCCCTGGTCTCGGCGCGACGGGCCGTTCTGGCCCGTTGCCAACCAAGCGGGTGGGAGGTGCTCGGCCTAGCTATGGCTGTCGCGAGGGGCAGGGTTATGGCGGCGTGGTGGCGCCAGGGTTGGTTGGGCTCGCGCCGGTGGGCACAGCCGCTCAGTGATCAAGGACGTCCTGCCGATGAGAAGCGGACGGCTTGACCGGAATGGTTGGGCACGGACGATAAGGACAGTGATGGGCTTCCGTCGTACTTCTGCTCGGGCGTCTTCGCGTCACGTGCTGCCCGTCCCGCGGGATGTGGAGGCTCTGGAGCGGGTGCTCCTGGCCTTCGAGGGCGGGGTCGCGGACGCGCAGGACGCGCGCGTCAAGCTCACCGACGCCCTCGTCGAGACCCTCGGCCTCACCTACGGCGCCCGCTGGGTGCCCGCGCCCGACGGACAGCTCGAGCTCGCCTACGAGACCGGGCGGCTGGGCGACCGGCTGCGCAGCGCCGTCGGCGGGGCCACCCGGCTGCAGCCCGACGCCGGGCTCGTGGGCCAGGCCGCGCGCCGCCGCGAGCCCGTCCTCGTCACGGGAGACGTGAGCGCCGCGCGCTCGGGCTGCCTGCGCTGGCAGGCCGCCACCCAGGCCGGGATGGTCGCCGGCGCCGCGGTGCCCATGATGGACGAGGGCGACCTCGTCGGGGTCATGGAGTTCTACAGCGACCACGACCTGCCCCGGTTCGACGACGAGAAGTGGCGCGCGATCTCCCGCATCGCCACGCTCGCCCGCCGCCAGGCCCTCACCGCCACGGCACTGCAGGAGACGCTCGACGACCGCGAGGCCGTGACCACCGTCGTGACGCAGGTGGGCGAGGCGAAGGACGAGGCCACCGCGCTGCGGGTGGCGCTGGAGACGGTCCGCACCGCCTTCGGCTGGGCCTACGGCTCCTTCTGGGCGC
>NZ_RWJX01000120.1 GCF_004123805.1 Cellulomonas endophytica
CTCCGCGGCCCGTGCCGCGTCCAGCCGGCGGGCCAGGGTCGCGACCTCGGCGGCGGCCGCGTCGAGCCGCTCCCGCGCCTCCGCGACCGCGCCGTCGGCGTCCGCCCGCGCCCGCGACGCCGCCTCGGCGGCCTCCGCCGCCGCGGACTCCTCCCCAAGCGCCCGCTCCCGCTCGCGCCGGCGCCGCTGCTCCGCCTCCCGCTCGGCCCGATCCTGCTCCGCGCGCTCCCGCTCGGCCCGCTCCTGCTCCGCCCGCTCCCGCTCCGCCCGCTCCCGCTCCGCCCGCTCCCGCTCCGCACGCCCGTGCTCGGCCTGCTCCTGCGGCCCGCGCGCGGACCCGTGCCGTGCGGCGTCGTCCCGTCCGGCTCGCCTCCGTCCGCCCGGGCGCGTGGCGCCGGGCGCGGGAGGCTCGTCGCGCCCCGGGGGCTCCGCGCCCCCGGTCGACCCGGTCGCCGGGGAGGGAGCCGCCGGCGGCTCGGCCGCGTCGGCCGCCTCGGTCGCGCCCGGCACGTCGAGCAGCGGCGGTGCGCCCGGCACCGCGACCGCCCCCTCGACGTCGACCGCCGTCAGCCCGGAGCCCTCGAGCGTCCGCACGAGCAGTCCCGTGAGCAGGGCCGCCGCGGCGCCGGCGTCCCCCATGGCGGCGCGGACGGTCTCCTCGGCCTCGTGCGCGAGCGCGTCGGACAGCGACGTCCCGGCCTCGCGCACGTCGGCGACGAGCCCCTCCCGCACCGCCGCCAGCAGCCGGTGCTGCGTCGCGACGAGCTCGCGCAGCTCGGGGCCGGCGAGCGCGGCCTGCGCCGCCCGCAGCCCCCGGCCCAGCCCGAGCAGCTCCCGCACCTCGTCGGGCCGCCGCCGGACGAGGAGGTCCACGGCCCAGGCCGCCGCCGAGGGCGCCCGCAGCCGCCCCACCGCCGCCGACACCTCCTTCGCGCCCTCCGCCCTCAAGGCCCGCGCCGCCGCCGTCCGCGCCACGGTGAACTCGGCCCGCGGACGGCCGTAGAGCTCGCGCGCGACCGCGACGAGCCGCTCGTCGGGCGCGGCCCCGCCCCCCGTCCCGGCGTCGGCGCCCGTGCCGGTCACCCCGCGGTCCCGACGTCCGTCACGGCCACCGCGGTCCCGCACCGCCCGCCGGCGGGGGGCCGTCGAGCGCCGCGACGTACAGCCAGCGCCCGTCGTCCCGTCGGAACCGGCTCACCTCGTGCAGCACCCCGCCGCGCGGCGCACCCTCCGGACGCCGACCGGGGGCCCAGCGGTGGTGCGCGGCGAACTCGACGACCCCCTCGTCGTCCCGCTCCCCGCCCGCCCACGTGCGCCGCACGTCCA
Source organism: Cellulomonas endophytica (assembly GCF_004123805.1). Taxonomy (GTDB): domain Bacteria; phylum Actinomycetota; class Actinomycetes; order Actinomycetales; family Cellulomonadaceae; genus Cellulomonas; species Cellulomonas endophytica. The sequence goes on from NZ_RWJX01000120.1 coordinate 1,327, forward strand.
GCCGGTACCACCGGACGTCGGGGTCGAGCGCCAGGTCCTCCGGCCGCGTGCGCGGGTCCCAGGTGCGGACGAGGTGCGCGAGGTCGCCCCGCGCGAACGCGGTGAACCGGGAGCGCATGAGGCGCTCGGCCGTCGGCGCCGGCGCGCCCGCCAGCAGCGGCCCGCAGCACTCCTCGAGGCGCAGGCCGGACAGGCAGGGGCACCGGTCCACGGCGTCAGCGCTTCCGCTTCTCCCGCACCCGGACGGAGATCTGGATCGGCGAGCCCTCGAAGCCGAACGTCTCGCGCAGGCGGCGCTCGATGAAGCGCCGGTACTGCGGCTCGAGGAAGCCCGTCGCGAAGACGACGAAGCGCGGGGGGCGCGTCGAGGCCTGCGTGGCGAAGAGGATGCGCGGCTGCTTGCCGCCGCGCAGCGGGTGCGGGTGCGCCGCGACGAGCTCCCCGAGGAAGGAGTTGAGCTTGCCCGTCGGGATGCGCAGGTCCCACGAGGCCAGCGAGCGCTCCAGCGCCGGCACGAGGCGCTCGGCGTGCCACCCCGTGCGGGCGGAGAGGTTCACGCGCGGCGCCCACTGCACCTGGACGAGGTCCTGCTCGATCTCGCGCTCGAGGTACGGCCGGCGGTCCTCGTCCATGAGGTCCCACTTGTTGTAGGCCAGCACCAGCGCGCGCCCGGCGTCGACGACCTGCGAGATGACGCGGGTGTCCTGCTCCGTCAACGGCTGGGAGGCGTCGACGAGGACGACGGCGACCTCGGCCTTCTCGATGGCGGCCTGCGTGCGCAGGGAGGCGTAGAAGTCGGCGCCCGACGTCTGGTGCACCCGCCGCCGGATGCCGGCCGTGTCGACGAAGACGTACGGCACGCCCTTGAGCTCGACGAGCTCGTCCACGGGGTCGCGCGTCGTGCCCGCCGTGGCGTCGACGACGACCCGCTCGCTGCCCAGCACCTTGTTGAGCAGGGAGGACTTGCCGACGTTGGGCCGCCCGACGAGCGCGACGCGCCGGGGCCCCGAGACCGGGGCGCGCCCGTGCGCGCTCTTCTCGGGGAGGGCGTCCAGGGCGGCGTCGAGCAGGTCCCCCGTGCCGCGGCCGTGCAGCGCGGAGACGGGGTGCGGCTCGCCCAGGCCCAGCGACCACAGCTCGGCGGCGTCGAGCTCGCCGCGGGGGCCGTCGACCTTGTTCGCGGCGAGCACGACGGGCTTGCCGGCCCGCCGCAGCAGGCGCACGACCCGCTCGTCGGTGTCGGTCGCCCCGACGGTGGCGTCCACGACGAGGATCACCGCGTCGGCCAGCCTGATCGCGATCTCCGCCTGCTCGGCGACGCGCGCGTCGATCCCGGCGACGTCGACCTCCCAGCCGCCGGTGTCGACGAGCGTGAAGGGGCGGCCCGCCCAGTCCGCGGGGTAGCTCACGCGGTCGCGGGTGACGCCGGGGACGTCCTGCACGACGGCCTCGCGGCGCCCGAGGATGCGGTTCACCAGGGTCGACTTGCCCACGTTGGGGCGGCCGACGACCGCGAGCACCGGCAGCGGGGCGGCCGGGACGGCCCCCTCCTCGCCGTCGGCGCCGCCCTCGAGGAGGGCGAGGTCCTCGTCGTCGAGGTCGTACTCGACGAGCCCCGCGCGCAGCGCCCGCTCACGGGCCTCCTCGTCGACGGCCTCGGTCGCGGTGCCGGGCTCGATGCTGTCGACGCCCTCGGGCGCGGTGTCGTCGACGGCCTCGGTCGCGGTCGGGTCCTGGTCGCTCATGCGCCCATTCTCCCCCGTCGCGGCGGCCCGCCGGTCCCGTGGCACCGACGGGCGCCCGGGACGACCCGCGGACCGGGGACGACGGGTGCACCGCCCGCCGGCGGCGCCGGGCCGGCCGCGCCGCGCGGGTCAGGCGCGCTCGTCCTCCGGCAGGCCCAGCCCCGTCCGCTCCCCGGCCTCCACGACGAGGGTCGCGAGCCGCTCGCGGACCTCGAGCGCGACCCGCCCGACGGCGTCGCGCGACGTCTCCCCCGGCCGGCGCCGCCCGTCGACGGGCGGGCCGAACTCCAGGTGCAGGCGGCGGCGCGGGCCCGGGAGCCGGTTGGGTCCCTCCCCCGTGCGCCGGGTGCCCAGCATCGCCACGGGCACCACGGGCGCCTCCCCGTGCACCGCGAGCCACGCGACGCCCGCGCGGGCGCTCTCGACCGCGCCGCGCCCGCGCGTCCCCTCGGGGAAGACGCCGACCGCGCCGCCGCGCCGCAGCACGCCGAGCGCGGTCGCCAGCGCGGGTCGCCCGTTGCGGCGGTCCACCGGGATCTGGCCGGCCGCGCGCAGGACCGGTCCCATCGGCCCGGCGAACATCTCCCGCTTCGTGAGGATGTGCAGCGGCCGGGGCGACAGCCCGACGAAGAGCGGCGCGTCGGCCAGCCCGGTGTGGTTGGCCGCCAGGACGACGGGGCCGCTCGTCGGGACGTGCTCGCGCCCGACGACGCGCGTGGCCCACAGGCCCTGGGCGATGGCGCGGCCGATCCACCCGGCCCACACCGGACCCCAGGCGAGCGGCGGCGGGGGCGTCGCCGGTGCGGCGGCCCCGGGGACGTCGGGGCTCACGCCGGGGCGCCGCGGCGCTCGACGACGGCCAGGAGGGCCGCCACCGTCTCGTCGAAGTCCAGGTCGGAGCTGTCCAGCGTGACCACGCCGTCGGCCGCCACCCTGAACTGCACGACGGTGGAGTCGTCGGCGTCGCGCCGCACGACCTGGTCGCGCGTGGCCGCCACGGCCGCGGCGTCGTCCGTGCCGTGGACCTCGAGCGACCGCCGGCGCAGGCGGGCCTCCTCCGAGGCGGTGAGCAGCACGCGCACGGGCGCGTCCGGGGCGATCGCGGTCGTGATGTCCCGCCCCTCCGCGACCACGCCGCGCCCGCCGGACCAGCCGCCCGTGCGCTCCGCCGCGATGACGGCGCGCTGCCGCCGCCCGAGCTCGGCGCGGGCGGCGAGGTTCGTCGCGACGGCGCTCACCGCGGCCGAGACCGCCGTGTCGCGGATCGCCGCGGTGACGTCGGTGCCCCCGACGACGACGTGCGGCGCGTCCGGGTCCAGGCCCTGGTCCAGGGGCAGAGCGACGACCGCGGCCGCGACGGCCTCGCGGTCCGTCAGCGGGACGCCCTCGTGGACGCACCACCACGTCGCCGCGCGGTACATCGCACCCGTGTCGAGGTAGGCCAGGCCCAGCGACCGGGCCACCGCCCGCGAGACGCTGGACTTGCCGGAGCCGGACGGCCCGTCGACGGCCACGACGAGGCCGCTCGTGCTCGTCGGGGAGCTCGTCGGGCTCGACCCGCTGCCGGTCGGGGTGCTCATCGGACCAACCTCCATCCGCGGGCCGTCAGCTCCGCCTCCAGGTGCGCGGCGCTGCCCGGCAGCACCGCGATGACCGCCATCCCGACCGGGCGGCCGGCGGCGTGCTCGAGGGTGAGGTCCTCGAGGTTGACGCCCGCCTCGCCCACGTCGGTGAGCAGGCGGGCCAGCTGCCCCGGCACGTCGGGGACGAGGACCGCGACGAGGGCGTAGGGCCGCGCCGCGCCGCCGTGCTTGCCCGGCACCCGCGCCACGCCGGCGTTCCCGGCGGCGACGGTCCGGGCCAGCACGGCGAGCGCGCCGAGCTCGACGGTCTCGGGGCCGGTCGCCGCCGTGGCGGCGTCGAGCGCGGCGATGACGCCGTCGAGGTCCGTGCGCAGGTCGGCCAGGACCGCGCGGACCGCGGCCGAGTTCGCCGCGAGGATCGAGGTCCACAGGGCGGGGTCGGAGGCCGCGATGCGCGTGACGTCCCGCAGCCCCTGCCCGGCCAGCGCCAGCGCGCGCTCGTCGGCCTCCTGCAGGCGCGCGGCGACGAGGCTCGCGGCGACCTGCGGCACGTGGGAGACGACCGCCACCGCGGCGTCGTGCTCGTCGGCGTCCATGACGACGGGCACCGCACCGAGGTCCACCGCCAGCGCCCGCACCGCGGCCAGCGCCGCGGGCGTCGTCGTGCCGCTGCCGACGAGGACCCACGGGCGCCCGAGGAAGAGCTCCGGGACCGCCGCCGACGGGCCCGAGCGCTCGCGCCCGGCCATGGGGTGCGACCCGACGTACCGGGACAGGTCCGCCCCGGCGAGGCGCAGCTCGTCGAGGACGTGCCCCTTGACGGACGCGACGTCGGTGACCACGGCGTCCGGGTGCGCGGCCAGCTCCTCGACGACGACGCGCGCCGTCACGTCCGGCGGCGCGGCGACGACGACGAGCGCCGGCGGCCCGTCGCCGGCCTCCGCCGGCCGCCCCGCGCCGACGTCGCGCGCCAGGGCCAGGGCCGTGCGGGACGGGTCGTGCAGCACCACGTCGACGCCGAGCCGGCGCAGGCCGAGGCCCACGGACGTGCCGAGCAGCCCCGTGCCGACGACCCGGACGGGGCCGGTCGTGCCCGGGGCGGGCAGGGCGGCGGTCGGGGTGCTCACATCCCCACCGACGCCATGAGGGACCCCACCTCCACCTTGCCGAGGACGCGCGAGCGCCCCGGACGCAGGTCGCCGAGCCGGATGGGGCCGACCTGCGTGCGCACGAGCCGCTGCACGGGGTGGCCGACCTCCTCGAGGACCCGCCGCACGACGCGGTTGCGGCCCTCGTGGAGGACGAGCTCGACGAGGGTGGCGTTCGGCGTCTGCTGCACCACGCGCGCGTGGTCGACCGTCACGGGCCCGTCCTCGAGCTCGACGCCCGCCTGCAGGCGCGCGAGCGTCGCCGGCTGCACGCGGCCCTGGACGTCGGCGAGGTACGTCTTGGGGACGCCGTGCGAGGGGTGCGCGAGGCGGTTGGCGAGCTCGCCGTCGTTCGTCAGGAGGATGAGGCCCTCCGTCTCCGCGTCGAGCCGGCCCACGTGGAACAGGCGCTCCTCGCGGTCAGGCACGAGGCTCGCCAGGGACGGGCGGCCCTCCGGGTCGTGCATCGTCGAGACGACGCCCTTCGGCTTGTTGACCGCGAGGGTGACGAGCGAGTCGTCGAGCACCACGCGCATGCCGTCGAGGTGGATGACGGCGGTGCGGGGGTCGACGCGCACGCCGAGCTCGGTGACCGTGCTGCCGTCGACGGTCACGCGGCCGGAGGCGATGAGGTCCTCGCAGGCGCGCCGCGAGCCCAGGCCGGCCGCCGCGAGCACCTTCTGCAGGCGCGTGCCGTCCGGGTCGTGCACGTCGATCTCGGGCAGCACGGGGCCTCCCGGGCGACCGCCGCGCCTGCCGGCGGCCCGGGCCGCGGCGCCGCGCGAGGGCCCGCCCCAGCCCCCGGCGACAGGGCCGCCGCCACCCGCCGGACGACCGGCACCGC
>NZ_RWJX01000121.1 GCF_004123805.1 Cellulomonas endophytica
CCGCGCGCGCCTCCGTCGAGCGGCCGGGCGGCGGTGCGGTCCCGGCCCCCGTCGTGCCGGCCCCGGGGGCACCGGCGCCGGGGGCACCGGCCGGCGGTGACGTCGCGGGCGTCCGCGGGGGGTACGACGGCGGGAGCGCACCGCCCGCACCGGTGCGCGGCCACACGGGCGTGCGGGTCGTCGTCAGGCTGCGCCCGGCGGCCTCGAGGAGGGCGGCGAGCTCGGCGCCCGAGCCCGGCCGCGCCGCCGGGTCCTTGGCCAGCAGGCGCAGCACGAGCGCCGCCAGCGCCACCGGCACGGCGGGGGGCAGCGGCGGCACGGGGGAGTTCACGTGCGCGACGGCGATGTCCACCGTCGTCGGGCCCGTGAACGGCCGCCGGCCCGCCAGCGCCTCGTAGGCGACCACGCCGAGCGCGTACAGGTCGGACAGGGGCGTCGCGGGCCGCCCCACGGCCTGCTCCGGGGAGAGGTACTGCGCGGTGCCCATGACCATGCCCGTCGCCGTCATCGTCTGCTGCCCGGCGGCGCGGGAGACGCCGAAGTCGGTGATCTTCACCGTGCCGTCGCCCGTGACGAGGATGTTGCCCGGCTTCACGTCGCGGTGGACCACGCCGGCGCGGTGCGCGGCGTCGAGCCCGCGCGCCGACTGCACGAGGATCGGCACGAGCCGCTCCGGCGGCAGCACGGGCTCCCGCTCGAGGACCTCGCTCAGCGGCTCCCCGTCGACGAGCTCCTGCACGAGGTACGCGGACCCCTCCTGCTCGCCGTAGTCGAACATCTGGGCGATGGCCGCGTGCCGCAGGTCGGCGGAGTTGCGCGCCTCCGCCTGGAAGCGCGCGAGGAAGGTCGGGTCGCCCGCGAACTCCTCGCGCAGCACCTTGACCGCCACGGGCCGCTCGAGCGAGAGGTCCGTGCCGGCCCACACCTCGCCCATGCCGCCCGTCGCGATCGGCCGGTCGAGCCGGTAGCGGCCGCCGAGCACCGTGCCCTCCGCGGCCCTCACGGCGCCAGCACCGCCTCGAGGACGGCCCGCGCCACGGGGGCGGCCACGCGCCCGCCCGTGGCGTCGGAGCCGAGGTCGCCGCCGTTCTCGACGAGGACCGCGACGGCGACCTGCGGGTCCTCGGCCGGCGCGAACGCCGTGAACCAGGCGTGGGGGGCGACGTCCGCGGTCGTCTGCGCCGTGCCCGTCTTGCCCGCGACCGCGACCCCGCCGATCCGCGCCGCGGTGCCGCTGCCGCTCTCGACGACGCCGAGCATCATCTGCGTGAGGGTGGCGGCCGTCTCCTCGGACACGGGCTCGGCCAGCACGTCGGGCTCCGTGGTCGACACGACGGACAGGTCGGCGGCCCGGACGGTGTCGACGAGGTACGGGCGCATGAGGGTCCCGCCGTTCGCGATCGCCGCGGCGACCATCGCCATCTGCAGCGGGGTGGCCGTGACGTCGCCCTGGCCGATCGCGGCCAGGGCGGTCTGCGCGCCGTCCGGTGCCTCGGGGAAGGCGCTCGTCGCGGTGCTGGGCAGCAGGTCCTCCACGGTGGTGCCGAAGCCGAACGCCTCGGCCTGGGCGCGCAGCGCGTCGGCGCCGAGGTCGATCCCCAGGCTCGCGAAGGCGGTGTTGCACGAGACCCGCAGCGCCTCGGCCAGCGAGACGGGGTCCGCGCCGCAGCCGCCGCCCCCGAAGTTGCCCAGGGTGCGGGTGCTCTGCGGGAGCGGGAGCTCCGTCGGGGCCGGCAGCGTGCTGCCCGCGGTGTAGCGGCCGCTCTCGAGCGCCGCCGCCGCCGTGACGAGCTTGAAGGTGGAGCCGGGCGGGTAGAGCTCCTGGCTCGCCTTCGAGCGCAGGGGGTTGCCCTCGGCCGCGAGCAGCTCGGAGAAGGCCGCCGACGCCGCGGCGGTGTCGTGCACGGCGAGCGCGTTCGGGTCGTAGCCGGGGGTGGAGACGAGGGCCAGCACGGCGCCGGTGCGGGGGTCGAGGGCGACGACGGCCCCCCGCTGCCCGCCGAGGGCGTCGCGGGCGGCCCGCTGGGCGGCGGGGTCGAGCGTGGTCTCGACGGTCGCCCCCTCGGGGCTGCGCCCGGTGAGCACGTCGCGCAGGCGGCTGAAGAAGAGGCGGTCCGAGCGGCCCGTCAGGACGTCGTCGGCCGTGTCCTCCAGCCCCCACCCGGCGCCGTTGGCGATGGAGTAGAAGCCCGTGACGGCCGACCACAGCGGCCCGTCGGCGTAGACGCGCTGGTAGCCGAAGGCGTCGTCGACCGGCGTCGAGGAGGCCACGGCCTCCCCGGCCACGACGATGGAGCCGCGCGCGTTGCCGAACTCCCGGTAGAGCGTGCGGACGTTGCGCGGGTCGTTGTTGAGCGACCCGGCCTGGAGGTACTGCACGGTCGTGACGGACCCGAGCAGGGCCAGGAACATCACGAGGACGACGGTCGCCAGGCGGCGCAGGGGCGTGTTCACCGCGGCACCCCCCGCACGACCTCGGTGGGCTGGTCGTCGCCCTCGTCGCCGGCCCGCGCCGGCCGTCCGCCGCCGAGGATCTCGACGCCGGCCGCCGGGGTGGCGAGGCCCGCCGTGCCGCCGCCCGGGGTCGTCGTGCGGACCACCGGGGCCGGCCGCCGCGCCTCGTCGGAGATCCGCAGCAGGAGCGCGACGACCACCCAGTTCGCGACGAGGGACGAGCCGCCGTAGGCGAGGAAGGGGGTGGTGAGGCCGGTGAGGGGGATGAGCCGGGTGACCCCGCCCACGACGACGAAGCACTGCACGGCGACGACGAACGCCAGGCCGCCGGCGAGCAGCTTGCCGAACCCGTCGCGGACGCCGAGGGCGGTGCGCAGGCCGCGCTGCACGAGCACGAGGTAGAGCGACAGGATCGCCATGAGCCCCGTGAGGCCGAGCTCCTCGCCGAGCGAGGCGACGATGAAGTCGGACTCGGCGTAGGGGACGAGGTCCGGGCGCCCCTCGCCCCAGCCCGTGCCGAAGAGCCCGCCGCTGGCCATGCCCCACAGGCCCTGCACGAGCTGCCCCGAGCCGCCGGGCGAGCGGCGGTAGACGTCGTCGTCGAGCGCGTGCAGCCACACGTCGAACCGGGCGGCGACGTGCCCGAAGGTGGCCGCGGCGAGGGCGGCGCCGCCCGCGAACAGCGCGAGGCCGAGGACGACCCAGCTCACCCGCTCGGTCGCGAGGTAGAGCATCGCGACGAACATCCCGAAGAAGAGCAGCGAGGTGCCGAGGTCGCGCTCGAGGACGAGCACGGCCAGCGAGGCGCCCCACACGACGAGGATCGGGCCGAGGTCGCGCGCGCGGGGGAGCTGGAGGCCGAGGACCCGGCGCCCGGCCAGCGCGAGGGTGTCGCGGTTGCTGACGAGGTACCCCGCGAAGAACACGGCGAGCGCGATCTTGCCGAACTCCGCCGGCTGCATCCCGACCCCGCCCACGCGCACCCAGATCCGGGCGCCGTTGATCGTCTGCCCGATGACGGGCACGAGCGGCAGCACGAGCAGGGCGAGCCCGGCCAGCATCGCGACGTAGGTGTAGCGGCGCAGGGTGCGGTGGTCGCGCAGGAGCACGAGGACCGCGAGGGCGAGCGCCACGGAGACCGCCGTCCACATGAGCTGGCGCCCGGCGAACGCCGACTCGACGCCCCGGGTCTGCCGCGCGAGGTCGATGCGGTGGATCATCGCCAGGCCGACGCCGTTGAGCGCGACCGCCACGGGCAGGATCACGGGGTCCGCCCACGGCGCGCGCCACCGCAGCACGAGGTGCACGGCGAGCGCGAGCCCCGTGAGCACGCCCGCGTGGCCGAGCCAGTTCGCCGGGACCTCCTGCGCGGTGCCGAGGCCGACGAGGGCGTAGGCCCCGATCCCCAGGGCGAGCGACAGCACGAGCAGGCCCAGCTCGGTCCAGCGGCCCGCGCGGACCCGGTGCGTCTCGACGGTCGCCACGGCTCAGCCCTCCGGCGCCGGGGGCGCGGGGGTCGGGCCGCCGGGGAGCCCGGGACCGGTGCCGGGGTCGGTGCCGGGGTCGGTGCCGGGGTCGGTGCCGGGCGCGTCCGTGCCGGCCGTCGGGAGCGCCGACGGGGTCGGGGTGGCGGTCGGCCGCGTGCGGGCCTCGGCCTCGGCCTCCTCGAGCGCCGCCGCCTGCTCCTCCAGCGCGGCGAGGAGGTCGCGCGCTGCGGCGAGCGACGCCGTCTCGATCGTGGCCGTCACCACGTCCTGCTGGTACACGGGCAGGTCGTCGAGCCGCACGTCGGAGCGCTCCACCGCGGTGGACAGGGTGAACGGACCCAGCGTCCCCGGCAGGCCCCGGAACACGGCGACCCGGTCGTCGAGGGCGCCGACGTAGTACTGGGTCTGCGTCCACGCGTACGCCGCGAGGCCGGCGCCCGCGAGCAGCACGAGCGCCACCACCGTCACGAGCACCGTGCGCAGCCGTCGGCGCGGGGACGCCTCGTCGTCCGCGCCGGCCCCGCCCGGCGCCGTCGCCTCGGGGCGGGGCGTGGCCTGGGCGGCGAGCGCCGCGGCGCGGGCGGCGGGGCTCGCGCTCGCGGTCGTCGGCACGTCGCGGTGCGTGGCGGCCGCCCCGACGACGGCCGAGCGCTGCGAGGGGGCGCCCCCGTCCGGCACGGCGTCGAGGTCGACGACGTCGGCGACGACGACGGTGACGTTGTCCCCGCCGCCGGCGCGCAGCGCGAGCTGCACGAGCCGGTCGGCGCAGGCGTCCACGTCGTGCTCGGTGGCGAGCGTCTCCGCGAGGGTCTCGGCGCTGACGAAGCCCGACAGGCCGTCGGAGCACAGGAGCCAGCGGTCGCCGGGGCGGGCCTCGCGGACGGACAGGTCGGGGGTGGTGTCGGCGTCGAAGTCCCCGAGCACCCGCATGACGACGGAGCGCTGGGGGTGGGTCTCGGCCTCCTCCGGCGTGATGCGGCCCGTGTCGACGAGGTGCTGCACGTAGGTGTGGTCGGCCGTGACCTGGGTGAGGACGCCGTCGCGCAGGAGGTAGCCGCGCGAGTCCCCCAGGTGCAGCATCGCGAGCTTGTTGCCCGCGCGCAGGATGGCGGTCACCGTCGTGCCCATGCCCGAGAGCGTCGGGTCGGCGTCGGAGCGGGCGATGATCTCCTCGCGCGCCACGTCGAGGGCGTCCTCGAGCTCGTCGAGCGCGTCGTCCGGCCCGTGCGCCTCGTCGTCGAGCGGGGCCATCGCGGCGACCGCGACGGAGGAGGCCACGTCGCCGCCCGCGTGGCCGCCCATGCCGTCGGCGACGACGAGCAGGTGCGGCCCCGCGTAGGCGGAGTCCTGGTTGTTGGCGCGCACGAGGCCCACGTCGGAGCGGGCGGCGTAGCGCAGGGCGACGGCCACGGGCTACCTCTGCAGCTCGAGGACGCTCTGGCCGACCCGCACCGCGACGCCCGTGCGCAGGGGGACGGGCTCCGTGATCCGCTGCTCGTCGACCCACGTGCCGTTCGTCGAGCCGAGGTCCTCGACCCACCAGCCGCCCTCGTGCGGGAAGACGCGCGCGTGGCGGGAGGAGGAGTAGTCGTCGTCGAGGACGAGGGTGCAGCTGGGGGCCCGGCCGACGAGGACCGCGGACGCGCCGAGCGGCAGCGTGGTCCCGCGCAGCGGCCCCTCCGTCACGACGAGGCGCGAGGGCCCGTCGCGGCCGCTGCGGCGCGGCACGCGGCCGGCGGGGGCCGGGGCGGCGCCCGCGACGGGGGCGCCGGCG
>NZ_RWJX01000122.1 GCF_004123805.1 Cellulomonas endophytica
CGCCACCGGCGGCCGGCGCCGGCCCGCGCCCCAGCACCACGCCGGTGCCCTCGCGGGCCGCCGCGACCGCCGCGGCCCGGGCGTCCTGGCCCGCGGTGAGCGTGTCCAGCAGGAGGAGCGTCCCCTCGGGCAGCCCCGTGCCCACCGGCTGGGGGGCCACGAGCGGCAGGCGGCCGGCGGACACGACCGCGGTCGCGGCCTCCGCCACACGGGCCGCGGCGCCCCCCGCCGGGTCGGCGCCGGTCCCGGCCGCGCGCAGGTGCACGAAGGCCGCGGGGCTCATCGGCACGAGCTCGGCCAGGACCGCGCCGAGCGCGTCGGCCGGGCGCCGGGGCCCCTCCGGGCCGGCCGGGACGACGAGCCCCGGGACCACCGCGACGCCGCGCACGTCGGCGTAGGCCACCAGCGACGTCCACTCCCCGGGGCCGAGCGCGCCGGCCGGGGCGTCGGTGCCGCGCAGCCGCAGCCGCCAGCCCTCCGGGCCCCGCAGCGGCAGCCCGAGGACGTCGAGCTTGTAGAGGGCGAGCACGTCGACGAGGAGGCACAGGGAGCGCAGGCCCAGCGCCGACCAGGGCCCGCGCACCTCCAGGCCGCGCCACCCGTGGTGCGGGGCGTCCTCCACCTCGCCGACGGGCAGCTCCGCCACGCCGCCCGGGCCGCGGCGCAGGCGCTGCCGGACCGTCGCGAGCGCGGGGGCCAGCCCGTCCGTGGAGCCCGCGGTCACCGTGACCCGCCGGGGGGCGACGACGAGCCGGTAGGCGCCGTCGGCGGGCAGGGCCTCGTCGAGCACGAGCTGGACGACGCCGTCGCCGCGGTCCGTGCCGACGACGAGGCCGACGTCCCCGCCGCCCTGGCGCGACAGCGCGTCCGCCCACACCGTCCCGGCGCCGACGAGGGCGGGGTCGTCGGCGACCGCCACCCGGACCGCGTTGGACAGCGCGAACACGCCCTCGCCGGGCGCCTCCCGCACCGGCCGGGGGACCACCGGCACCGCCTCGCTCACCACGCACCTCCCCGTGCCGTGGCCGCCCGGTCGGGCGACCCACCCGGGGCGCGCTCGCGCCACCGGCACCTGCCCCCGGACGGCACCCTAGACGTCGGCGGCCCCTGACGGCCGTCCACGTCCCTCCTCCGGGTGGTCCTCGCCCTCCGGACGGCCGTGAGGGCCTCCGCGGCGCCACTCGACGCGCGAAGTGCGAGGTCCGCCCCTAATGTCGAGTTCTCGTCAGGTCCGAACGAGTCAGGCTGGACGACCAGGAGGCAACAACCATGATCACCGGAATCATCAGTGCCATCATCGTCGGCGCCATCGTCGGGGCGCTCGGTCGCCTCCTCGTGCGCGGCAAGCAGCACATCTCGATCGTGCTGACCATCGTCATCGGGATCGTCGCCGCCCTCATCGGCACGTTCATCGCACGGGCCGCGGGGATCGCCGACACGAACGGCTTCGACTGGATCGAGTTCGCGATCCAGGTCGTGCTCGCCGCCATCGGCGTCGCCATCGTCGCCGGGCGCGGCGGCCGCCGCAGCGTCACCCGCTGAGCCGGGGGCGCACCGCGCCCCCACCCGGCCGCCCCACGGGACGGCCGCCTCCAGGACCCCGTCGCCCCTCGGGATGCGACGGGGTCCTGGCGCGTCCGGGCCCCGTCGTCCGCCCCGCAGGTGGACGACGGGGCCCCCTCGCGTCACCCGAGCGCGCGGAGCCGGGGCGCGAGGTCCTTCTCGAACGCCCCGAGGAAGCGCTCCTGGTCCTGGCCCGGTGCGTGGAAGACGAGGTGCGTGAAGCCGGCCTCCACGTAGGGCCGCACGAGCTCGGCCGTCTCCTCGGGGTCGGAGGAGACGATCCACCGCTTCGTCACCTGCTCGAGGGGCAGCGCGTCCGCCGCCCTCTCCATGGCCACCGGGTCCGTGAGCGAGTGCTTCTGCTCCGGGGTGAGGGACAGCGGCGCCCAGAACCGCGTGTTCTCCCGGGCGAGCTCGGGGTCCGGGTCGTAGGAGAGCTTGATCTCGATCATGCGGTCGATGCCCGCCACGTCGCGGCCGGCGGCCTCGGCCCCCTCCGCGAGCGCGGGCAGCAGCTTGTCCGTGTAGAGCTCCATGCCCTTGCCGGACGTGCAGATGAACCCGTCGCCCGCGCGCCCGACGTACTTCGCCACGACCGGACCGCCCGCCGCGATGTACACGGGCACGCCGCCCTCGGGCTTGTCGTAGACGGACGCGTCGTGGGTCGAGTAGTACTCGCCGTCGAACGACACGCGGTCCCCCGCCCACAGCGCCCGCATGAGCGCCACGGCCTCGCGGAGGCGGGCGAACCGCTCCTTGAACTCCGGCCACGTCTGCTCGCCGGCGCCCTGGTAGCCCGTGGCGATCTCGTTGAGGGCCTCGCCCGTGCCGACGCCGAGCATGATGCGTCCCGGGTGCAGGACGCCCAGCGTGCCGAAGGCCTGCGCCATGACGGCCGGGTTGTAGCGGTAGTGCGGCGTCATGACGGACGTGCCCAGCGTGATCGTCGAGGTGCGCTCCCCCACGGCCGCCAGCCACGCCAGCGAGAACGGCGCGTGGCCGCCCGTGTGGCGCCAGGGCTGGAAGTGGTCGGACACCACCGCGGAGTCCATGCCGTGCCGCTCGGCCGCCACCCCCAGCTCGACGAGCTCCCGCGCCCCGAACTGCTCCGCCGACGCCTTGTACCCCAGCTGCACCGTCACTGTCCGTGTCCTCTCCTCGCACCGGCGGACCCGCAGGTACGCCCGGCGGGGGGCCGGTGCGGCGGAGGGTCCGCCCCCATCCTCACAGCCGCCCGGGCGCGGTGCCGTCCGTGCCGGCGGCCCCCGTCCCCCGGCGGACGCACGACGACCCCGCACCGGGCCCCGAGGCGCCGGCGCGGGGTCGTCGTCCGGCCGTCAGAGGGTGCGGCGCTCCGCCAGCAGGTCGCGGATCTCCTGGAGCAGGAGGACGTCCTCCGCGGGGGCCTCGGGCTCGGGCTCGGCGCCGGCCTTGCGGCGCGCGGCGAGGTGGTTCATCGGCACGACGACGACGAAGTAGATCGCCGCGGCCACGAGGAGGAAGTTGATGATCGCCCCGAGGATGAGCCCGATCGAGAACTGCGCGCCGTTGACGGTGAACGTCATGGCCTGGCTGAGGTCGGGCGACCCGAAGAGCGCCGCGATGAGCGGGTTCAGGAAGCCGTCGACGAGCGCCGTCACCACGGCGGCGAAGGCCGCCCCGATGACGACGGCGACCGCGAGGTCGACGACGTTGCCGCGCAGGATGAAGTCCTTGAAGCCGGTGATCACGTCGGATCCTCCTGTCGTCGGGCGGCCCGGTGCTCGAGCCTGCCGGACAGTATGGCGGGACGACCGGTCGGACGTCCGACCATGGCGGACGTCACAGCCGGACGGGACAAAACGGGCAAAAGGTCCTCGGTACAGTGCCGCCGCACCACCAGGACGGTGGGGGGCACGAGCACCCGCCCCTCTGACGGCGAGACCCGCAGGGGGACACGTGGCACAGGCACGCATGGCATGGATGGACGAGCTCCGGGGGCTGGCGATCGTCCTCGTCGTCCTCTTCCACGCCCAGACCGTCGACGAGCGCTTCGTGCCGGAGATGCCGGACGCCGTCTGGACGACGATGGCGCTGTTCGCGCCCTTCCGGATGCCCCTGCTGATGTTCCTCTCGGGGATGCTCCTGGCGCGCTCCCTGTCGAAGCCGACGCCGGTCTTCTTCGCGGGCAAGCTGCGGGCCATCGCCTGGCCCTACCTGCTCTGGTCGCTGGTCTTCCTCGCCGTGTCGGCCCAGCTGACCGTGGGGAACGTCCTCGCCGTGGCGTACCTGCCTCCGACGTACCTGTGGTTCCTGTGGTTCCTCCTCGCCTACTACGTCGCGGCCTGGCTCATGCGCCTGTGGCGGATCCCGGCCTGGGTGGGCCTGGCGGTCGGCGTCCTCGGCGCCTTCGGCCCCGACGCCTTCCGGTTCTCCCGGTTCTGCTTCCTCTTCGTGTTCTTCCTCGCCGGCGACCTCTACGTCCGCCACCGCGACCGTCTCGCCCTCGACGCCCGCCGCCGGTGGCTCGTCCCGGCCGCCGCCCTCGTCGCGGTCGCCGGCGCGGTCGCGAGCGGCCTCGGCGTGGAGGTGCAGTACAGCCCCCTCTTCCTCGCCGCCCCCCTGGCGGCGGTGGTGCTGGCCGTCGTCGTCCTGCCCACCGTGCGGCTCGGCCGGGTCGGCGCGGCGCTGGCCTACGTCGGGCGCGACTCGCTCGTCTTCTACGTCACCCACTTCACGGTGCTGTGGGCCTGCGCCTGGGACCTCCGCGCGGCCGGCGTGACGAACGGGTGGGTCGTCTACGGGGTCACCGTCGTGGTGGCGCTCGGCGTGGGGCTCGCCCTCACGTGGGCCCGGCACCGCAGCCTGCTCGTCGACGCGCTGTTCCGCCTCCCGGGCCGCCCGGCCCGCGTGCCCGCCGCGGTCCCCGCCGGCGTGAGCTAGGCGCCTCCGCGGCCTCGCCCCCGCTCTCGCGGGGTGCACGACGAGGGACTCCCGGTCCCCCGGTACGACGGAGGGGCCCGGCCGACGGTCGGGCCCCTCCGTGTGCGTGCGGTGGCGCGGGGCGTCGACGCGGTCGTGCCGATGGCCCGGGGACGACGAGAGCGGGGCACTGTCCGACGGTGCCCCGCTCTGTCCGGGGTGGAGCTGAGGGGATTCGAACCCCTGACCTTCTCATTGCGAACGAGACGCGCTACCAACTGCGCCACAGCCCCTCGAAGCGGGAGCAACGATAGCACCGGGACGGCCGTGCCCCGAAATCGCGGGGCGGTCGCGCCGGTGCTGCACCGCTACTGGCCTGCGGCACGGCGGCGTGCGAGGACCGCGTCGAGGTCGATGCTGCCCGTCGTGACCACGGCGGGCTCGACCGTCGGGGCGGAGGACCCCGCGGGGACCGACGCCGTCGGCGCGGTGAGCGGGGCGGGCTCGCGGCGGGGCGCCGGCGCCTTCAGCGTGTACGTCGGGCGCGGCACGGGCACGGGCGACCAGCCGCCGTCGGCCCGGGGAGCCCTCTCGGCGGCCGGTTCGGCCGGCTCGTCGGACGTCGGGGCGGCTGCCGCGGCGGGGTCGGCGAGCGGTCGCGCGTCCGGCGCCGGGGCGGTGTCCTCGGTGGCGGTGGCGGTGGCGGTGGCGGTGGCGGTGGCGGTCTCGCCGGTCCTGTCGTCGGACCGGGCCTCCACCACGCCTGCAGGACCGGACGCGACGTCCTCGACGCGCGCGAAGACCTCGGTGCTGCCGTCGGAGGGATGCACGGCGCGTCCGGCCCGGCCGGCGCGCGCCGGGACGGGGCGGGCGGGGGTGCCCGCCGGGTGGGGCGCGACGGTCGCGAGCCGGGCCTGCCAGGCGGCCTCGGCGGCGCGGCCGGCGACGACCGCACGACGGCCGAGCACGAGGACGGCGGCGAGCAGGACGGTCGGGACCACCCCGGCGACGAGGGGGACGGCCGGCAGCGCGACGGCGAGCGCCCAGCCGACGACCGTGAGGGCCAGGAGCGCCCCGGCGAGGACCCCGCGACGGCG
Source organism: Cellulomonas endophytica (assembly GCF_004123805.1). GTDB lineage: Bacteria > Actinomycetota > Actinomycetes > Actinomycetales > Cellulomonadaceae > Cellulomonas > Cellulomonas endophytica. The sequence continues at coordinate 5,562 of NZ_RWJX01000122.1, forward strand.
GGCGGCGGCGGCGCGGCGGGCGCGCGCGGCGGCGT
>NZ_RWJX01000123.1 GCF_004123805.1 Cellulomonas endophytica
GCGCGGGCCGACGGGGCGGGCCGCGCCGGCGGCGGGGGCGCGGCGGGCGGCGCCGGGAGGGGCACCGACGCCGCGGACGGCGCCGACCTCACCCCCGCCGAGCGGACGGCGTCCGTCGGGGTCGTCGACCCCGCGACGCCGGCCGACCCGGGTCCCCCGGAGGCCTCCGGCACGTCCGGGACCTAGTCCGCTCCCGTGCCCCGTCCCGGCGCCCCCACCAGCTCCCACACCGCCGGGAGCAGGAGGACCGCGGCGACCGCGTAGGCGAAGTCCTCCACGGGCGCGACGCCGACCAGCACGCCCGAGATCCGCGCGGGGTCGTAGTCGACGATCGAGAGCCCGACGAGCACGTTGTCGAACACGGCGGTGAGCAGGAGGAGGACGACGAGGGTCACCGCGGTCGCGCGGACGGGGTGCCGCCGGCCGCGCCGCCGCCGCGAGCGCTCCGCGAGCAGCACGACGAGGACGACCCCGGCGAGGAACACGGCGTTGAGCAGGTGGTACGTCACCGCGCCGCCCCCGCGCCCGTGCGCCCGTCCGCGCGCCCGTCCCGGTCCGCGCCCCGCCCGGGCCACCGGGCGAGCGCGAGCCCGTGGACGTTCATCGTGACGTAGCAGAGCAGCACGAGGAAGAAGACCTCCTCCAGGGGCAGCTCCGGCCCCAGCAGCACCCCCGTCATGAGGTCGGTGACGCCCCGGAAGAAGATGCCCAGGCCGATGCCGGCCGCGTCCCACAGGAGGAAGAACGCCACGCCGGTCACGAGCGTCACGGCCGCCCGGCGCGCGTCGCGCCAGAAGAACAGCCCCCAGCGGCGGTCGAGCACGACCTGCCCGGCGATCGACACCAGCAGGGCGGACAGGTAGAGCAGCCCCACGCGTCCCCCCTCGCCCCGCACCGCCGGGCCGGGTGCGCGGCGGTCGCCCCGACCCTACGGGGCGGAGCGACGGCCGTCCGCCCGGCGCAGGTGCAGGTCGGCGACGCCGTGCGGGCCGAGGTGCACCGGTCCCGTGCCGTCGACGGCCCCCGGCCCGTGCCACGTCACCACGGCGTCGGCGGGCACCCCGGCCGGGTTGCGCAGGCGCAGCCGCACGCCGTCGTCCCCCGTCGGCGCCAGCTCGGCCAGCACCGCGTCGGGCGGGTCCACGCGCAGGCCCGACGCGCCGACGAGCAGGGGGCCGGGGCCGACGAGGACCCGCGGGTCGGCCACCCCGCGCGCCTGCAGGGGCAGGCCGAGGTCGCGCCCGAAGGCGGCGACGGCGGCGCGGTCCAGGCCCGCCACCACGGGCGCCAGCCGCCACCGGTAGCGCCCGGTCGCGTCCTGGCTCGCCTGGAAGTTCGTGAAGTGCAGGTTGTTCGCGACCCACGAGAACAGGTGCCCGGGCGTCGCGTCGAGGGCACGCGCCCACTCGCCCGTCCGCAGCCGGCCGAGCTGCACCAGCGGCACGTCCGCGGTGCCCCACAGCACGCCGCCGCCGCCCTCGTCGTCGTCGTCGTCGAGGACACCCACCGCGTGCTGGACCGAGTACCAGTCCCGGCAGGTGTCGGGGAGCTGCTCCGCGTCGGCCGCGAAGACCGCGCCGGCGGTCTCGACGAGGAACGTCGGCCGCGCGACGGCGAACGGGAACGCCACGTGCACGCTCTCGGGGCCGAGCACGGCGGGCTTGACGAGGTCGACCTCGACGTCGACGAGGTCGGTCCCCTCGTGCACGACGAGCCGCCCCTGTGCGTCGGGCAGCCCGGGGACGGACTGGGTCCACCGGACCTCCGCCCAGCCGTCGCCCACCGCCACGCGCGGCTCCTCACTGCCGGAGGCCGCACGGCGGACGAACGCCGGCCCCGGGTCCTCGGGCCGGAACCGCTTCGGGTCGGCCGGGTAGGGGTGCCGCCCGGCCGGGTCGACCGTCTCCACGACGACGGCGCCGAGCCCCACCGGGGAGCGCTGGTCGACGAGCTCGCGCCCCGAGGGCCGGTGCCGCAGGGACACCACGCCGCCCGCCGCGGGGTCGACGACGACGCGCCACGCCCCGTGCTCCAGCGTGCGGCGGCGCACGGGTGGCCCGGGGTCACGGGGCACGGGCAGCACCGCCACCCCGAAGGCGGGCACCGTCACCACGGCCCGGACCCGCCGACGACCGTCCACCTCCGCCTCGACCGGCGCCGTCCGCTCCCGCTCCGCGGGGTTGACGACGACGAGCACGGGCGCCCCCGCGGGGTGCTCCACCGGGGCCTCCGGGGCCACCGGGTCCACCGGGTCCGCCGGGTCCGCCGACGCCAGCAGCCGCACCATGCCCTCGACGGCGAGGTCCCGGGCGAGGTCCCACGCCTCGTAGGCGTACCCGGCCTTCGCGTTCCAGGCCGAGCGGCTCAGCCCGGACCGCGGCCGGGAGAACGACTCCCACGAGCCCCAGGTGTGCTCCGCGACGAGCCCGAACAGCTCGCCGACCCGCGTGAGGTCGCCCTCGACCTCGGCGGCGGCGCGGAGCCGGTACGGGCCCCGCCGGTAGCCGACGACCTCCGCCGCGACCGGGTCGCCCCCGCCCCGCAGCCGGGCCAGGCCGAGCGCCGCCCCGGCCGCGCCGCGGAAGGCCCGCGCCTCCCGGTAGGTCGCCAGCTCCGGCGCCGTGGAGCCGTGGCCGTGCGCCCACCAGTCCGACCACTCCCCGCGCAGCACGGGGACCGCGTCGCCGGCCGCGCGGAGCTGGGGCTCCAGGACGTCCAGCACCTCGTCGACGGTGGCGGTGCGCATGGGCAGCCCCGGGTGCCGGGCGTTCCAGTGCCGCACCACGGCGGTGAAGCGGTCGGTCGGCCACCGGTTGTCGTTGCCCGCGTGCACGACCGCGGTGTCGACGGGCAGGTCCTCGCGCGCCTCGAGCCGCGCCACGAACGCGGCGACCCGGGCCTCCGCGGCCACCACGTCCCCGTCGACGAGCCCCCACTCCTCGCCGACGCCGTAGTGGGTGGACAGCCACACGAGCACGCGCTCGCCCGAGACGCCCTCCCACCAGAACCCGGAGGGCTGCGGCAGGGGCGGCCGGCCGTGGTCGGGGTTGAGCGCGAGCAGCAGCCGCCCCAGGCCCGCGCGCCGCATCGCCTCGACCGTGCCCCAGGGCAGGCCGTTGACGTCGCCGTGCTGGACGGTCCGCACGGGCAGCCCCGCGGACCGCAGGGTCGCCACGCGGGCGTAGGCCTCGTCGAGCTCGGCCGCCGAGGGCAGGGTCGTGCTGTTGAGGTAGCCGCCCGTCACGGACACGCGGCCGCGCCGGGCGGCGTCCGCGAGCCGTGCGGCACCCTCCGGACCCCGCAGGGCCAGGTGCCGCAGCACGGGACGGCTCACCTCGAACGTCCACCGGAACGCGTCGGGACCGTCGCGGCGGTCCCTCTCGACGAGGTCGAGCACCCGCCCGACGGCGTCGGCGTGCGCCCGGTCGACGACGCGAGGACTGTGGGTGTAGCCCACGTCGTGGTGGGTGTGCCCGAGCAGGAGCACCTGGCGCAGGCGCACGGCGCCGCCCTCCCCCGGTGGGCGGCCCCCGGGTCCGCTCCACCCTGTCGCTCTGGCATCGTTGCCACACCACGCTAGCCCGCGGCCGGGGCGCCGTGGAAGGGCGAATGCCGTCCCCAGCGGCGTGACCGACCCGTGACCCGCTGCCGCTTGTCCCCCCGCCGGGCCCGCGTTAGCGTCGCTGGGGTGGGAAGGTTTCCAGCCTGCTCACGGGCCGACGGCGACGTCGGCGGACTCGTGCGCGGCGGCGACGGTGCCGGCGCCCGACGTGGAGGGGAACCGCGATGAGGAGAAGGGTCCGTGCGGCGGCCGTGCTGCTGCCGGTGTCCGCGCTCGTGCTCGCCGGCTGCGGCGGGGGTGACGACGGCGGCTCGGGCGGGACGGGCGGCGGTGGTGGGGGCGGGGCGGAGTTCACCGACGCCGACCCCACGGGCGCGCTGGCCGCCTGGGGGTTCGAGAACGCCGACGACGTCGGCCAGTCCCGCCTCGACCACGCCGAGGAGCAGCTCGCCGACGTGGAGATCACGCTCGACGCCACCGCCTTCGACGCCCAGAAGTTCACGACGCGCATCGCGTCGGGGGACGTGCCGGACGTCGTGCAGATGGACCGGCGCTACGTCATCACCTACGCGGCGCAGGACCTCATCGTGCCGCTGGACGACTGCTACACCGCCCGCGACGTCGACCCGCGGGAGCAGTACTACCCGTCCGTGGTGGACGACGTGACCTACGAGGACCAGGTCTGGGCGGTGCCGCAGTTCTACCAGCCGCCGGCGATCCTCCTGAACAAGCGGGTCATGGACGCCGCGGGCGTGACGAACGAGCAGATCGACACCTCCCAGCCGGAGGTGCTGCTGGAGGCGGTCACGAGGATGTACAAGGAGAGCGGCGGCGTCCCGACGACCCTCGGGTTCGACCCCGTGGCGACCGGCCAGGGCGGCCTCTGGGTGCTCGGGATGGGCGGCAGCCTCACGGACGACGCCGGCATGCCGACGCTCGACGACCCGGCCAACGTCGAGGCGCTGGACTACCTCAAGCAGATCACGGACGCCCAGGGCGGCTTCGCGAAGGTGAAGAGCTTCACGGACTCCTTCGACACCTTCGGCGACAACAACCAGTTCGTCGCGGACCAGGTGGGCGCGCAGGTCAACGCCCAGTGGTACCCGAACGTGCTGGGCCCGTACGCGGACCAGATCCAGATCGAGGCGGTGCCCTTCAAGGACGCGGAGGGCAACCCCTTCTCCGTGGCCTCGGGGACGGCGTTCGTCATCCCCGCCGGGGCGGAGAACCCCGACGCGGCCTGCGCGTGGATGCTCAACCTGACCTCGCAGGACGCCTGGATGGCGGCCGGCGCCGCCCGTGCGGCCACCCTCGAGGAGAACGGCGGCATCAACACCGGGCTCTTCACGGGCTCGCCGGCGGCCGACGAGGCCATCCGCGCCGAGTACGTGGGCGAGAGCGGCAACGCGAACTTCGACCAGGTCATCGGCACCTTCTACGACGTGGTGGGCTTCGGCCAGACGTTCGGCGCCTCGCCCGCGGGGCAGGACATCCAGAACGAGCTGAACAACGCCATCACCGCGGCGCTGCTGGGGGACAAGACCTCGGAGGAGGCGCTCGCCGACGCCCAGGAGGCGGCGATGCGGGCCTACGAGAACGTGGGCGGCGGCAGCTGACCACCGGCGCGGGCCGGACGCCGGGGACCCCCGGCGACCGGCCCGCGCGACCGGACGCCGGGGCGCGTCCCGCGAGGGGGTGGCGGGACGCGCCCCGTGCTGCGCCCGGGGACCCTGCGCCGGCGGGACGCCCGCGTCGGCGGGCGCGACGCGCGCGTCGGCGGGCGGCCCCCGCCCGACGTAGCGTGGGCGCGTGAGGAGCGCATGACGGCCGCGGCCGCACCCGGCCCGGCGCCGGCCCGCCCGCCGGCGGGGGCG
>NZ_RWJX01000124.1 GCF_004123805.1 Cellulomonas endophytica
GGGCCGCACCCGGGGCGAGCCCGGCCGGGTAGGGCCCGAGGGCGTCCGCGAGCCCCGGCACGGGGTGCAGCAGCACGTCCGCGGCGTCGGTCGCCCCGCCGCCGTCCCGGGCGGCCGGCGGGGCCGCGGGCGTCCCGTCGGCGGCGTCGACGTCGAGCAGCCCCCGGACGGCGGCGGCGGCCACGGCGGAGCGCACGCGGGCGCGGGCGGCGCGCCCCTCGTCGGCCGGCAGGTGGTCGACCCCGAGCACGCGGTCGAGGGTCGCCAGGGACGGGGCGGGGGGTGGCGGCCCGGCGGGGTCGGTCCCCGCGGTGAGCACGACGACCGCCTCGAGGACCGCGAGCACGGTGGCGTCCGCCTCGGAGAGGGCCCGCTCCAGCCCGGTCCGCCCCGTCGCGCGGGCGGCGAGGCTCACGAGGGTGACCGGCGAGGGGGAGGCCAGGTCCGGGCGCGCGCGCAGGAGCGCGACGAGCGCGTCGTCGTCCCGTGCGCGCAGGTGCTCCAGGTACGTGGCCATCCGCGCCACGATACGAGCCGGACGCCCGACGCACCCGCCCGGGTGACGCAGGACTCGCTCCGCTACATCTCAGCGGCGTCCGGCCGACTGACCACCCTGGACGCGGCTGCGTCCCGCGAGGGCGAGGAGGGCACCGTGCACGAGCGCATCGTCGCCGCCCTGCCGTCGGCGGCCCAGGTCGTGTGCGTCGCGGTCCAGCCCCTCTACGACCGGGCGGGACGCGTCGCGGCCCAGGAGCTGCTGTTCCGGCCCGCGCCGGGCGCGCTCACGGCCGGGGAGGGCTTCGACGACGACATGGCCACGGCCCGCGTCCTGTCGGCCGTCACGACGGAGTTCGACCCGCACGTGCTCGCGGGCGACGCCCCCCTGTTCGTCAACCTGCCCCGCCGCTTCCTCACGGGCGAGCTGCCCGTGCCGCTGGACCCCGAGAACACGGTGCTCGAGGTGCTGGAGCGGGTGGAGCCCGACGAGGACGTCCGCGCCGGCATCGAGGCGCTGCGCGACGAGGGCTTCCGCATCGCGCTCGACGACGTGGTGCCGGGCGACCGGCGGGCGGTGCTGCTGCCCCTGGCGGACGTGGTCAAGGTCGACCTGCGCGACTGCCCCCCGGAGGGCCTGCCCGCCATGGTGGCCTGGCTGCGGATGAGCTGCGGCCGCCCCGTGCAGCTCGTCGCCGAGCGCATCGAGACCGCCGAGGACCTCGCGCTCGCCACCGCCGCCGGCTTCGACCTCTTCCAGGGCTACCACCTGCGGCGGCCGTCCGTCGTCGAGCGCTCCTCGCTGAGCCACAGCTCGACGACCGCCCTGCGCCTGCTCGCCCAGCTGGCCGACCCCTCGGCGGGCTGGGCCCGCATCGCCGACCTCGTCGCCGCCGACCCCGCGATCTCGCTCAAGGTCCTGCGCGCATGCAACTCCGCCGCGGGGGCGCGCCGCCGGGTGCGCACGCTGCACCAGGCCGTGGTGCTGCTCGGCCACGCGCGGCTGCGCTCCATGCTCGTGCTCGAGCTCGTCGCGGGCACCGGCCACGGCGACGACGACCTGGCCCTGCGCTGCCTCGCGCGGGTGACCGCGGCCGAGCGGCTCGTGCCGCAGGACGCGCGGACGGCGGCGACGGAGGAGGTCGTCCGGCTCGTCTCCGAGCTCCTCGGCCAGACGCGGGAGCAGGTCGAGGAGGTCTTCGGCCACGGCGAGCCGGGCCCCGACGTCCGGGCCGCGTGCGACGCCCTCGACGCCTACCTCGTCGCGGAGGGCGGGGAGGCGCCGGTGCCGGCCGACCCGCGCTTCACCGCGCTCGGCGTGTCCTCGGCCTACCTGGCCGCCCTGGCGCACGCCCACGAGCTCCTGGCGACGGGCGAGGGCGGTCCCGCGGGGGACCACCTCGGCAGCTCCGTCGCCCGGCCGGTCGCCGCGTCGGCCTGACGGGCGCGGCCAGGTAGCCTGGGGCGTCGGCCGACGGGCCGACCCTCGGGCGCCGGCGGGGCCGGCGGCCGACGAGCACTCATCGAGAGGTGTGCGGTGCCCACGGGCAAGGTCAAGTGGTTCGACACCGAGCGGGGCTTCGGGTTCATCGCCAGCGACGACGGCGGCGAGGTGTTCCTGCACGCCTCCGCGCTGCCCGCGGGCGTCACGGCGCCCAAGCCGGGCGCGAAGGTCGACTTCGGCGTCGCGGACGGCCGGCGCGGGCCGTCGGCGCTGTCCGTGACGCTCCTGGACCCCCTGCCGTCGGTGGTGCGCGCGACGCGCAAGCCCGCGGAGGACATGGCCGTCATCGTCGAGGACCTCATCAAGGTGCTCGACCGGATCGGCAACGACCTGCGCCGCGGCCGCTACCCCGAGAAGACGCGCGCGGCGCAGTACGCCACGCTCCTGCGCGCCGTCGCCGACGACCTCGAGGCCTGAGGTGCCGGTCAAGGAGGCCGTCCTCGTCGGGGCCGTCGAGCAGGCGCGGGCCGCGGCGCTCGAGACCGCGGAGGAGCCGGGGCACGTCGGCGAGCACCTCGGCACGGTCGTCGACGCCGAGCGCCTCGTCTCGCACCGCTTCGCCTGCCTCGCCCCGGGCTACCGCGGCTGGGAGTACACGGTCACCCTGGCGCGCGTGCCGCGCGGCCGGACGACGACCGTCTGCGAGTCCGTCCTCCTGCCGGGCCCCGACGCGGTCCTGGCGCCGGCGTGGCTGCCGTGGTCGGAGCGCCTGCGCCCCGGCGACGTCGGCCCCGGCGACGTGCTGCCCTTCCGGCCCGACGACCCCCGCCTCGAGCCCGGCTGGACCCCGTCCGGGGACCCCGAGCTCGACGAGGTCGCCATCGACGAGCTGGCGCTCGCCCGGGCCCGCGTGCTGTCCCCGCGCGGCCGCGACGAGGCCGCCACCCGCTGGTACCGCGGGTCCCGCGGCCCCACCACGCCGGCCGCGGTCGCCGCGGCGGCGGCCTGCGCGAGCTGCGGCTTCCTCGTTCCCCTGCAGGGCGCCCTCGGCACGCTGTTCGGCGTGTGCGCGAACGAGTGGTCGCCGGACGACGGCCGCGTCGTGAGCCTCGACCACGGCTGCGGCGCCCACTCCGAGACCGACGTCGACCCCGTCCCGACCGACTGGCCCGCGCCGGACCCGCTCATCGACGAGAACCGGGTGGAGCTCGTCGAGCGGCCCGCCACGGTGCCGGTCGACGTGCCGGTCGACGTGCCGGTCGACGGGCCGGTCGACGTGCCGGTCGACGGGCCGGTCGACGCGCCCGCGGGCGCGGCGGGGGACGTGCCGGGGGACGCCGACGCGTGAGCCGCCGGTGAGCGGCGGGTGAGCGACGACCCCTTCGGGACCGCCGCCCTCCGCCGTGCCGTCGTGGACGCGTGGCGCGCCTCCCCGGCCCGCCTGCGCGAGGACGCGAACCACGAGGAGGACCACGCCCGCGGCGGCCTGCGCGACCGCGTCGTCGTCGAGCTCGCGCAGAACGCCGCCGACGCCGCGGCCCGCGCCGGTGCCGGGCCGGGGAGGCTCCTGCTGCGGCTCGAGCGGCGCGGGGGGCGGTCCTGGTTCACGGCCGCGAACACGGGCGCCCCGCTCGACGCCGCGGGCGTCGCCGCCCTGGCCACCCTGCGCGCCTCGACGAAGAGCGGCGGGGGTCCGGGCGAGGGGCCGGGGACCGGCGACGGGACGCCCGCCCCGTCCGGTCCGGTGGTCGGCCGGTTCGGGGTCGGGTTCGCGGCGGTGCGCGCCGTCTCCGACGAGGTGCGCGTCCTGTCCACCACGGGCGGCGTCGCCTTCTCGCTGCGGCGCGCCCGGGCCGAGCTCGCCGCGGCCGCGGACGCCCATCCCGGCCTGGCGGACGTCCTCGACCGCCGCGGGGACGCCCTGCCCGTCCTGCGCCTGCCCTACCCGCTGGCCGCCGACGGGCCGGACCCGTCGGCCGACGACGCGCTGCCGCGACGTCCCGCCGGGTCCACCACGGCGGTCGTCGTCGGCCTGCGGGACGCGGCCGCCGAGCGGACCGTCCTGGCGGCGCTCGCCGAGGTGGACGACGCCCTCCTGCTGGCGCTGCCCGCCCTCGGCACCGTGCGCGTCGAGACGCCGGACGGCGTGCGCGAGCTGTCTGACGTCGGCCGCCGGTGGCGCTCCGTCCGGCGCACGGGCCGGCTCAGCCCCCGCCTGCTCGCCGACCGGCCCGTCGAGGAGCGCGAGCGCGACGGCTGGTCCGTCACCTGCGCCGTCCCCCGCACCCCCGCGCCCGGCGACGGGGCCGACGACGGGGCCGACGACGGGGCCGACGGTCGCCGGTGGGCGCCGGTGCTGCACGCCCCCACGCCCACGGAGGAGCCCTGCACCCTGCCGTGCCTCGTCGTGGCGACCTTCCCGCTCGAGCCGAGCCGCCGCCACGTGGTCGCGGGGCCGCTCGCGGACGCCCTCGCCGACCACGTCGGCGCGACGGTCGCGGCGCTCGCCGCGGATCTCGCCGCGGATCTCGCCGGGGACGGGCCCCGACCCGGGGACGTGGCGGGCGCGCTCGCCCTCGCCCCGCTCGGCCTGGCCGCGGGCGCCCTCGACGCCGCCCTGCACGCCGCCGCCCTCGAGCACCTGTCCCGGACGCCCCTGCTCCCGCCCGCCGGCACGGGCGGCGGGCCGCGGCCCCTGGCGCCGGCGCACGCCACGGTCCTCGAGGGGCCGCTCGGACAGGTGCCCGAGGTCGTCGCGGCGCTCGCCGGGCCGGCGGGGGGCTCGCTCGTCGTGGTGCCGGCGGGCCGGGGCGCGGCGGCGCGCGCCCTGGGGGTCGAGGCGCTCGCCGTCGGCGAGGTCGTCGACGGCCTCGGCGACCGCCCGCCGCCCGCCTGGCGTGCGCTCTACGCCGCCCTCGCGCCGCACGCCGACCTGCCCGGGGTGCTGGAGGGGCTGGCCGGCCTGCCCGTGCCCCTGCTCGACGGCCGCACGGTCCGCGGCCCCCGCGGCACCGTTCTGCTCGAGGACGCGGCGGCCGTCGCCCTGTCCTCGCCGCCGCCCCCGGTGGGCCCGTCCGACGACGAGCACGACGACGAGCACGACGACGAGCACGACGACGAGCTCCCACAGGAACGAGACGAAGACGACCATCTGCAGCAGGTTGGCCTGCCAGGG
>NZ_RWJX01000125.1 GCF_004123805.1 Cellulomonas endophytica
CCCGGCGCCTGCCGTACCGGCGGCGACGGCACCCGCGGCACCCGCGGCGCCCGTGCCGGCCGTGGTGGCACCGCCGAGGCCCACGGCGGCCGAGCCGCCGAACTTCGCCGCAGCCGCCGCCGCCGTGCCGCCGGCCGCCATCGCGGCGCCACCGGACGTGCCGGCCAGGACCGCGACGCCCGCCGCGACGCCGCCCCCCACGGGCAGCGCGTGCGCGAGCGCGCCGAGACCCACCGCGCCCAGCACGAGCGGGGCGATGACGGCACGCATGCCGTGGCTGACGTCGGACAGCTCGAAGACGAGCGCGCGGCAGCGGTCGCAGCCCTCGAGGTGCGCCTCGACGGTCGTGTTCTCGCGGCGGCCGAGGCCGTTGCGGACGAAGGGGCCGAGCTTGCCCGCGACCACCCGGCAGCCGTCGGGCAGGTCGCCCTGCAGGTGCTCCTGGAGGTACGCCTGGCGCAGGCCCTCGCGGGCGCGGTACGCCAGGGCGGCGACGCCGTTCGCGGACAGGCCGAGCAGCGGCGCGACCTGGGCCGGGGCCTGGCCCTCGACCTCCGTGTGCCACAGGACGGCCTGCCAGCGCTCGGGGAGGGAGCGGAAGGCGCGCGCGACCATGGTCCGCTCGGCGCCGAGCACGGTGGGCTCGTCGGCGGCCGGCGCGGACGGGGCTGCGGCCTCGAGGACCGCGGTGTCGTCCGTCGGCGCCGTGCGCTGGACGGCGCGGTGCCGGCCCGCGGCCGCGTTGCGCACGCAGGTGAAGAGGTAGGCCCGGAATGCGGCGTCGGGGCCGCCGCCGTTGCGCAGGGCGGACAGCACCGCGGAGAACGCCTCGGAGGTGACGTCGTCGGCGTCCGCGTCCGACCGCGTGTACTGGCGGGCGACCACCCAGGCCGCGCCGCCGTGGCGCTCGTAGAGCACGCCGAAGGCCGCTGCGTCGCCCGAGCGCGTCGCAGCGATGAGCTCGGCGTCGCTCAGGACGCCGTCGAGCTCCAAGCCCTCCACATGCCCCCCCAGTTCGCGTACAGCGTCCCATAGTGTGCCGACACGGCGGAATGCCGCGACCACCGGCGGGTGAAATCCACCATCCGGCGTCATGACCGGTCCACGGAGTGGCGTCATGACCTCCCGACGTCGCACTCTCTTCCCCGTGACGACCACGAGCGCCGAGGGCGCAGCCGCGCGCCTCCTGCGCGACCGCTGGCGTCAGCGTGCCCTGGGTTCGGTGTGGCTGCGGGTCGCGGATTGGTCCCGGCCGGAAGTCGATGCCCTCGCGGAGGCCGTCACGCTCGGCAACGGGGCCGCGCCGGCCGCCGCCGACCTGGGCCGGGCCCGCGGCTACGACGGCGTCGGCATCGGCGAGGCGCTCGACGACCTCGCGTGCCTGTACGAGGAGGCCGCGCAGGGCGCGCCCCCGGCGGAGGTGGTCCGCTCCTTCTGCGTCGCCTGGTCCGACGCCCAGGCGGACGCCCTCGCCGTCGGCGCCTCCACGGACCCCGAGACGGGCCTGCCGCGGCAGGAGTACCTCGCCGTCCGGCTCGAGGAGACCTACCTCGCGGGTCTCCGGTCCGGACGCCCCGTGCCCGGCACGCACGTGCTCGTCCTCGTCGACGTGGCCGCCGGCGACCTGCCGCCCTTCGCGCGGATGGCCCGGTCGGCCGTCGTCGGCGACGCCCTCAGCCAGGTGTACGGCTACGGCCACCCCATGGCGACGCTCGGCAACGGCCTGTTCGCGGTGCTCGACGAGGTCGACGGGCTCGAGGAGCGGGTCGCGCGGGCGCACGAGCGCGTCACGCACATGTGCGCCGGCCTCGACGCCGAGGTCACCGTCCGCGTGCCGCCGCGGGTGTGGACGGTCGCGCTGCCCGAGACGCACGACCTGGCCGTCCGCGCCCTCGCCGCGCACACGCGGCGCTGATCCGCCCGCCGCTCCGCCGCCGACCCCTCACCGGGTCCCCGCACGCCGACAGCCCCCACCCGGAGGGGTGAGAGCCGTCGACGGGAGCCGCGGGTCAGCGCGGGGCGTAGGTGAGGCAGTCGGCCGACGTGGCCCCCGCCCCGACGCGCACGGAGGCCGCGGTGCACTCCAGCGACACGTTGTGCCGGCACTCGGCCCGCTGGCAGGCGCCGACGTGGGTGACGACCTTGTCCAGGCCGCCCTTGACGCCGAGCGGGATGAACGTGCCGCACTGGCTGCCGGTGATCGTCACGGCGGCCGCGTGGCAGTGGTCGTGCGTGTTGTAGGAGCACCCGGCCACCGAGCACTCGGAGACCTCGGGCAGGTCCATCAGCGTGGTCATGCGTCTCTCCCGACCTCGGACGGTCTCGGACCGGGGGTCCGACGGCCGACCCGGACGGGCCGGCACGTCGACGGTAGCCCCGTCGGGACCCCGACGCCAGGCATGTGGAGGACGAAGGCGCAGGTCAGCGCGCTGCTGAGGTAAGGCGAGCCTTCCTCGGGCACGGCCCCGGGCGCGCGACCGCCCGTGCCCCCCGCACCCTCGCCACGTCCCGGCGCCGCGCGCACGGGTGGTCCCGGACGCCGCTCCTCGCCCGGGGGCGCCGCCTGCCGATGGGTGGGGCGTGCAGCTGGCCTGGGGCCCGGAGTGGACCCTCTTCTGGCGCCGCCACACGCGCATGGGCGTCGTGCTGACGGCGCTCGTCGCGCTGGGCGTGCTGCTGCGCGTCCTCGCCCGCCCCGGGTCCGTCGGCACCGCGGAGCTCGTCGTCCTCGTGGTCGTCCCCGTCCTCACGCCGGCGCTGCTGCTCGTCCCGGTCGACCGGCTCGTCCGCCACCGCCACGGCTGGCTGTTCTTCACCGCCTGGGAGATCGCGGGCGAGTGCGCGGTCGGCTGGTTCGTCTGGGAGGACGGCGGTCTGACGAGCCCGCTCGTCCTCTACTGGTACGTGCTCCTCGCCCACGCGGCGTCGGCGTACCCGCCGCTGTGGACCGCCCTGGCGGGCCTGCCGGTCGTCGCCCTGCACCTGACGCTCCTGGCGGGGACCCCGCCGCGCGAGCTGTTCGCCACCGGCGGCGGCGCGGAGAACCTGCTCGCCGCCGTCGGCGCCGTGGCGATCGCCGTGTGGGCGTCCGGCTCGCGCTACGCGCACCTGCGCGAGGTGGCGCACCGCGCGCAGCACGACGACCTCACGGGCTGCCTGGTCCGGCGCCCCTTCCACGAGGCGCTCGCGACCGCCGTGGCGGACGCCGGCACCGGTCGGCCCCTCGGCCTGCTCCTGCTCGACCTCGACAACTTCAAGGCGGTCAACGACTCGGCGGGGCACGCCGCCGGCGACGCGCTGCTCGTCCGGGTCGGCGCGGCCGTGCGGCAGGCCGCCGGCGACGGGGGCACCGCCGGCCGGCTCGGCGGGGACGAGTTCGCCGTCCTGCTGCCCGACCACGACCTCGACGCGGCCCGCGCGGTCGCCGAGCGCCTGCGCGCGGCGGTGGCCCACGAGGGGGCCGCTGCCGGCGTCACGGCCAGCGTCGGCGCCGGGGCGACGGGCGTGGCCGAGGCCCCCGAGCGCCTGCTCGCCCGCACCGACGCCGCCCTCTACGCGGCGAAGGCCGCCGGCCGCGACCGCGTCGAGACCGCCCCCGCCCGCGTCGTCGCCGTCCCCGCGCCGCGGCCCGGGACGGACGGCCCCGCCGCGTCCTCGGGCGCACCGGCGTCCTCGGGCGCACCGGCGTCCTCGGGCGCACCGGCGTCGCCGACCCGACCGGCGTCGTAGGGCGCCCCGGCCCCGGCGGCTGCGCCGACGGCCGCACCGGCGTCGACGACCGCACGGACGCGGACGGCCGGCCGCGGTGGACCCGCGACCGGCCGTCGTGCGCACCCGCCCGGGGCGTGCCCGGGACGAGCGGGGGCATCACCCCGGGATCAGAAGTCCCAGTCGTCGTCCTCGGTGTTGACGGCCTTGCCGATGACGTACGAGGAGCCCGAGCCGGAGAAGAAGTCGTGGTTCTCGTCGGCGTTCGGCGACAGCGCCGACAGGATCGAGGGGTTCACGTCCGTCTCGTCGCGCGGGAAGAGCGCCTCGTAGCCGAGGTTCATGAGCGCCTTGTTGGCGTTGTACCGCAGGAACTTCTTGACGTCCTCGGTGAGGCCGAGCTCGTCGTAGAGGTCCTGGGTGTACTCGGCCTCGTTGTCGTACAGCTCGAAGAGCAGGTCGAAGGTGTAGTCCTTCAGCTCCTGGCGCTCGGGCGCCGTGAGCTGCTCCAGGCCCTTCTGGTACTTGTAGCCGATGTAGTACCCGTGCACGGCCTCGTCGCGGATGATGAGGCGGATGAGGTCGGCCGTGTTCGTGAGCTTGGCGCGGCTCGCCCAGTACATGGGCGCGTAGAAGCCGGAGTAGAAGAGGAACGACTCGAGCATCGTCGAGGCGACCTTGCGCTTCAGCGGCTCGTCGCCCCGGTAGTAGCTCAGGACGATCTCGGCCTTGCGCTGCAGGTTGGGGTTCTCCTCCGACCAGCGGAAGGCGTCGTCGATCTCCCGCGTGGAGATGAGGGTGGAGAAGATCGACGAGTACGACTTCGCGTGGACCGACTCCATGAACGCGATGTTCGTGTAGACGGCCTCCTCGTGCGGCGTGATCGCGTCCGGGATGAGCGAGACGGCGCCGACGGTGCCCTGGATCGTGTCGAGCAGCGTCAGGCCCGTGAAGACGCGGGTCGTCATCGTCTTCTCGGCGGGCGTGAGCGTGGCCCACGACTGGATGTCGTTGGAGACCGGGACCTTCTCGGGCAGCCAGAAGTTGCCGACGAGCCGGTCCCAGACCTCCGCGTCCTTCTCGTCCTCGACGCGGTTCCAGTTGATCGCCGAGACCCGGTCGATGAGCTTCAGCTTGGGGGACGGGCTCATGTCCTTGCCTTCCCGCCCGCTCGTCGGCGGGCGTACGTCCGTGTGCGGTGGCGCCCGGCGGTGCGGGCCCGGTCGGGGCCGGCA
>NZ_RWJX01000126.1 GCF_004123805.1 Cellulomonas endophytica
TCACTTCGCCCGGAGGTCCTCCCTCATGTCAACAACGTCCGTGGGCACTACATCTAGCCGCCCTGGCCAACCCGCCCGACTGGCCAGCACGACCGACGGCAGCCGCGTCAACAGGAGCTAGCGCGGTGTGTCCTGCCGAAGGCCCTGGACGTCGACTCTTCTTGCACGGTGTGCGACGGGAGGGGTCGGGGAAGCCCGTCACACCCGGGCCCGCACGTAGAAGGCCAGAAGCGCGGCGCACAGGGAGGCAGGACGGGGACGTCCGGCGGCGGGTGCCGCGGCTCGCGCGAGCGATCGGACGATCGTCCGGTCGTGATACGGCTCGCCGTGCGCACAGTGCCTGTACGGGAGGCCGCGCGTGCCTCTGGTCAGTGGGTGCTCCGCCGTGCTGTCGTTGCACAAGCTCACCTCGGGGGACGGGTACGCGTACCTGACACGACAGGTCGCGGCCGGTGACGCGCGTCTGCCAGCGGGCGGATCGCTCGGTGAGTACTACGCCCAGTCCGGGAACCCAGCAGGGCGTTGGCTCGGGCAGGGCCTGAAGTGCCTGGACCAGGGCAGAGGTGCCCCTCTCCCCGGCGTGGCGGTCGAGGCCGAGGCGATGAAGGCGCTCTTTCGAGACGGCGTCGACCCATTCACCGGACTGCCTCTCGGCGGCGACTACGCGAGCCAGCGGGCACGAGGTCGCGCGGTGGTGTGCGGCTACGACCTGACGTTCACAGCGCCGAAGTCCGTGTCCGTGCTCTGGGCGCTGGGTGACAGCCGCACGCGGCAGCAGATCTACGACGCTCACTCCGCCGCGCTGGCCGCAGCGCTGGAGTTCGTCGAGCGCTCGGTAATCCGCACCAGGGTCGGCGCGGGCGGGACGCGACAGGTCACGACGCGCGGGATGGTCGCGACGGCCTTCGACCACTGGGACACGCGTGCCGGCGATCCGAACCTGCACACCCACGTCGTCGTCGCCAACAAGGTGCAGGGGCACGACCGGGCGTGGCGCTCCTTGGACGGAAGGACGATGCACGCCGCCGTCGTCACCGTCTCGGAGCTCTACGACGCGCTGCTGGCCGACGAGGTGGCGCGACGGCTTCCGGTCGAGTGGGAGCGCCGGTCCCGAGGTGAGCGCCGCAACGAGGCGTTCGAGCTCCGCGGCACGGACGACGCCCTGCTCGCGCACTTCTCGTCCCGCTCGCAGGAGATCCACGCCGCCGAAACGGACTGGGCAGCGCAATTCCGCGAGTCGCACGGGCGGTCACCGTCGCGGACCGAGACCACTCGTGCACGCCAGCGCCTGACCCGGCAGACGCGGCCGGCGAAAGTCGTCCGATCCCTCGGGGAGCTCCTCGAGGAGTGGCGCAACCGTGCCCGCGTGCTGACCGGGCAGGAGCCGGCCGACCTGGCGGCGCGGGCCCTCCAGGGCGGGTACGGGCGACCACTGCACGCACACGACGTCGGGCTAGAGGTCCGAGAGGCGCTCGTGACGCAGGCGATCGAGGACGTGGCCTCCCGGCGCTCGGTGTGGTCCACCTGGAACCTCGCCGCCTCGGTGACGCGCGCTTCCGCGCTGTTGCGGATGGCGTCACCCGCGGATCGCAACCGGCTCACGGGGGAGGTCGTCCGGGAGGCGCAGGCGCGGTGCGTGCACCTGGACGACACCCGGTCACCCGAGTCGCGGCGCGTCGGGGAGTCTGCCTACACCTCGGCTGAGCTACTGGAGGCAGAACGCACCCTGGAGCACGCCGCTCGTCTGGGATGGCTTCGCGGGCCCGCTGCGAAGACCCTCAGCGGGGATCAGGCCTACCTCCACGATCTCGCCCCCGACCAGGCCACGGCCGTCGTCCGCATCGTCGAGTCGGACCGCCGCCTGGACGTGCTCGTCGGACCTGCAGGCAGTGGCAAGACCCGATCGCTCGCGGCCCTGGCCCGGATCCACGAGGCGGCAGGCGTGCCCGTCCTCGGCCTGGCACCCTCCGCCGCCGCAGCACACGTGCTCGAGCAGGCCCTCGGCATCCGCTGCGAGACCACGGCCAAGTGGCTCTACGAGACGGTGGGTGCCGGCGAGCACTCGCGGTCACCGCACTTCCATGCGTCCACGAACTCGCGGTGGTCTTTGGGACCGGGGCAGCTCGTGATCGTCGACGAGGCGTCCTTGGCCGACACCCCCACCCTCGTCGCCCTGTTGCAGCAGACCAGCCTGGCCGGCGGCAAGCTGCTGCTCGTCGGCGACGAGCTGCAGCGCGGTGCGGTCGGCGCCGGCGGCGCCTTCGGGATGCTCGTCCGACGAGGACCCACCGCCGAACTCCGGTCCCTGTGGCGGTTCCGGCACCCCTGGGAAGCGCGAGCCTCGCTCGACCTGCGACACGGCAACCCCGAAGGGCTTCGGGACTACCTGATCCACGACCGGATCACCGGCGGGACATACGACGAGGCCATCGACGCAGCGGTCGACGCCGCTCTGGAAGCGGAAGTAGGCGGGCGCAGTGCGCTCCTCCAGGCCGCAGACTCCAGGACGGTCGGCGAGCTGAACGCGCGTACCCGCGCCCGACGCGTGCTGTCCGGTGATGTGGCCGCCGAGGGCCTCACCCTGGCGGATGGGTCGATCGGCGGCACCGGGGACAGGGTCATCACCCGCCGCAACGACCGCCGCCTCGTGACCAGTGACGGGTACGTGCGGAACGGCGCCCTCTGGGACGTCACCGCCACGCACCGGGACGGGTCCATGACGCTCCGAGCAGTGGCCGGTGCGGTCGGAGTGCGCGTCCCTCGTCGCTACGTCCGGGCCCACGTCGAGCTGGGCTACGCGATCACCACCGCCCGCACGCAGGGCGCGACGGTCGAGGAGTCCCACACCGTCGCCACTCCTGGCATGGCACGCGAGGACCTGTACGTGGCGATGACGCGCGGCCGGACCAGCAACCACCTCCACGTGGCTCAACAATTCGGTGAATCAGAGTGCCTGGGTGCGTCGTCGCCCGAGACACGTGGGCCGGTCGAGGTCGTCGCCCAGATCCTCGCGACCACCCGCGCTGACCTCTCGGCGACCGAGACGTGGGCCAAGCACCACCCGGACGTCCCTGTGCCCGCTTGTCCCCAGCAGCCCTACCCCGGCTCCCGTCCACAGATGACGGGACGTCCCTGGACACCCCCGGTCCCGCCGGCGCCTGATGTCCGCATGGCGGGTCGATGACCAGCACGAGAAACCCCACCCAGGAGGAGGAGCACCACCATGGCAGTCGACGACCTGACCCACACCCCGCGACTCATGCTGACGATGACGGAGGCGGCCGACCGCCTCTCCATCGGTCGCACCTCGCTCTACCAGCTCGTGCGCACCGGCGAGATCGAGTCCGTCCACATCGGGCGGCTGCGCCGGATCCCCGCTGACGGCCTCCTCGCCTTCGTCGAGCGCTGCCGCGCGACGGCGGCCAGCCATCAGAGCTGAGCCCGACCATGGGCCGACGTGCCGGCAACATGCGCTCGTCGATCTTCCAGACAGCCGACGGGCGGTGGGTCGGCTTCGTCACGATGGGCATCCGCCCCGACGGGTCTGTGGACCGGCGCAAGCGGACGGCACCCACGCGGGCCGACGTCACTCGCAAGGTCCGCCTGCTCGAGCAGCAACGAGCCGAGGCGAGTGCCGTGCCCGCGGGACGGTCGCCGCGGCTCGAGGACTGGCTACGTGACTGGCTGGTCGCCACCGCTCTTCGGGTGCGACCCAGCACGCTCTCCGGCTACCGCGTCGACGTGGACACCCACATCGTCCCCGCCATCGGGAAGCACCGGCTGCTCGCCCTGGAACCCGAGCACATCGAGCACCTCTACACCGAGCTCGCGGCCAAGGGCCTGGCGCCGGGCAGCGTCCACCACGTCCGCCGCACACTCAACAAGGCCCTCAACGACGCGCTGCGTCGACGCAGGATAGTGCGCAATCCCGTGACGCTCGCGCACACGCCGCGGTACGACCCACCCGAGATCGAACCCCTCACCGTCGCGGAGGCACGCCGGCTCCTTGCCGCCGCCGAAGATGAGCGCAACGGTGTCGCGTTCATGCTCGCGATCTCGCTCGGCCTCCGACGGGGCGAAGTCCTCGGGCTGTCGTGGAAGGACGTCGAGCTCGACGCGGGCCGGCTGCACGTGAGGAAGCAGCTCGAGCGCCGGAACTGGCGGCACGGCTGCGTGAGTCCCATCGACTGCGAGGAGTCCGCCGCGAAGTGCCCCCAGCGCAAGGACGGTGGCCTGGTCCTCTCCGAGCTGAAGACCAAGCAGTCCCGTCGCACCCTGCCGCTACCCGAGCCGCTCGTCCGCGCCCTGCGCCGCCACCGTCAGGCACAGCGCGAGGCCCAGATCCACGCCGGCTCCGTGTGGCACGACAGTGGGCTCGTGTTCACGAACACCGTCGGCCGTCCGGTCGCGCCGCGGGACCACTCTGTCCACTGGACGGAGTTCCTCGAGCGCGTCGGCGTCCGGCCCGCCCGCCTGCACGACGCCCGCCACACCGCTGCGACCCTCCTGCTGGTACAGGGCGTTGACCAGCGCGTTGTCATGGGCATGTTCGGCTGGACGTCGCCAGCGATGACGACGCGCTACCAGCACGTGGTCCCCGAACTGGCCGAAGAGGCGAGCCGCCGGATGACGACCGCGCTCTGGGGAGAGGGCGTCGCGGAGGGGTCGGCGCGCTAGATGCCCTCGCCCCTCGCTCCTGGTCCTTGAGTAGATCGACCATCCTCCCGAGGCGATCGGCTGCGAGCGAAGGTCGCAGGGACAGAACTGCTACCAAGACTGCTACCCACGTCCCTGGCGGAGGCTCTCTCCCGCCCCCATGAAGCACGACGAAGGGCCCGTCTCCTGCGCTGTCGCAGGTGACGGGCCCTTCGGTCCGGCGGAGGATGGGGGATTCGAACCCCC